>NZ_RCNR01000003.1 GCF_009725985.1 Zobellia amurskyensis | reverse complement strand
AAGAATAAGCACAAAATACCTGTATGGTACAATACTATAGACGGTGCAATATCGATAAGAACTTCCGAAAAATTTCCCAAACTATATTCAATAAGACAAATTGACGCTTATGTCAATATTATAACGTGGATACTCTTACTGCCTTGTATATGGTATATAATTCATTATCAAATACAAAAACGCAAAAAAAAAATCTTAGAAAATTTTAACTAATAAATAACTGCTTACAACAAAAGTAACCGTTACACAAGCCGTTGATTCTCCACGGACCGGATTCATATAAGCCTCTTTACGGGGCTTCGGGCTTAATCTTAGGGTTTGTGTATTTTTATGAATTCCGCATTTTCTTCTTAAATTATGCTTTGGAGAGGAAAAGAAAAAGATTTGGCTACGAGCTATGGCAATATTAGAATAGCTCCTCTGTTTCCCGCATTAATCATAGCCTCGCTGTTCCGCAGCATAAGAATAAAAGAAAAGCAATGAAGACCCACGGGATACTATTTTACAAGTTAGAATCATTATTAGTATTCGCTCTTTGTGTAATACTAACGTCGTGTAAGGGACAAGAAAATAAAAGTGATTCACCAAACGTGATTAAAGAAGCGAAAACAACTTCTATTGATTCAAATTTGATAGAGAATCAATTACATCATCAAACTACCGAGCGTTTATTTCAATTTCCAAATTTCAACAATCAGATAAGTGATGTTGTAAGAACGGTATTCCAGGACAGCAAAAGAAATATTTGGTTCGGAACCCAGAACGGAGCATTTAGATATGATGGAAATTCATTAATGCACATGGATAAAATTATAAACAAATCAGGAAAAGGGGTTACAATAAAAGACATTACGGAAGACAAAGATGGTAGAATATGGCTTGGGCATACAGGCGGCATAAGCAGCATTGATGGAGAATTAGTTACTAATTATTACGAGACCAATGGTTTAATAAACAATGATGTTTGGAATATTACAGCAGACTCTAACGGAAGTATCTGGATCGGAACAATAGCTGGTGTATGCGTATATAATGGTCTTGAGTTTACAAATTTTAAACTACCGGAAGGAAAAATTGACTCAACCCTAGGCGTATCTAGCTCCCAAATGGTTCATAGTATAATGGAAGATAGTAAGGGTAAATTATGGCTTAGCTCCAATGCCGGATTGTTTTCATACGCTAATGACACCCTAATTAATGTCTCTGACAAAGTTGAATTTCAAACTAATTTTATAAACGAAGTATTTGAAGATAAAAAAGGTGTGTTGTGGATTTCAACAAAAAAGAATTTATTCCGCCTTAAAGGAAATGAACTAACCAATATTACAAAAGATAAAATTGAAGTTGGTAAAGGCATAGGTAGTATTGCCGAGGATAAAGTGGGAAATATTTGGTTTACTTCTAATCTGCATAATTTATATGTGTACGATGGAAAAGAAATTGTTGAACACCAAAAGTCAGAAGACCATAAAAGACCTGTAATTTTTCAAATTTACAGAGATCAAGAAGACAGGCTCTGGTTCGTTGGCTATGGTGGAGCATACCGATTAGAAAACGGAAAATTCCTCAACATTACACAGAATGGCCCTTGGTAGAATTAATACAACCGTAGGGTAATGTGTATGCAGCAATGCTTCCTACGACCATGCTACTCGTATTTAAGGTGTGGTGACCAATGCTTTCAACAAAAAATTTCAAATCAATAAAATAAAATTTGGACTTGCACCAGGACAACCCGCTTATCCACATATGGAGCATCATATTTTTTCTGAGACACTTAAAATAGATAAACTTGCCAATAATGTTCATATTGAAAAAAAATCTATAGAACGAATCAATGAAATCAAGGATAAATCTAAAATAGATATCTATCTGTGCGGTGGCGGTCAATTTGCGGCTTGGCTATTAGACAATGGATTAATTGACATATTAAAGATAAAATTGAATCCAATAATTCTGGGTGGCGGAATACCTCTTTTTGGATATTCCAAATCTTCATTAAGTTGCCATCTAGTTGAAAAAGATTCTTTTGATAATGGACTTGAAATCCTAACCTATGACCTTAATAAAAGCACTAAGCACAACTAAAAAAACCATTGTATAAACCCATTAACCCCAGACAAAACATGATAAAACCATATCTGTTTTACTGAAACACTTCGCTAAAAAAAACAACCCAACAGGACTTATATGCCACGCACCAAGTCTTATATCAACTATACTTAAGACAGAAAACCCATATATTGGATTTAAGGTTAATTGGGTATCTCTATTCGAGGAATTCGTAATTGAGCGATTCATAATGAAGGGAAAACCATAAAACCGAAAAATAGCGAAAAGATTGAGTAAATTAGGCTTAAAATATAGACGTAACTTACCAAAATTGAACTTTGCCATAAAAGAAAGGAATTTAGTAACCAGTCAAAATCCTTTTTCTGGAAGTGCATTTAATAAATTGTATTTAGAAGCACTAACTGAATATTTGGAAAGTGGTCAAATGACAGGGATATAAAATAGTTCTAGTCATGTTGAATGTAAGTGTAAAAATTAAAGATATGTATAGAGAATCATTTAAAATTATTATGCTAACGGACATGCGTAATTTGAACAACGGAATTAAATAGAAACAGAATGTTCAGACATCAAGGCAAAAGCAGAACTTTAAAACATAATCTGCGAATTGCAACTGTACTTTCTTTTGTAGCAGGAATGGTAAATGTTACCGGATTTTTATCTTTTAAGCAACTAACCACAAACGTTACGGGGCATTTTGCGCTATTTATTTATGATGTTGCCAATTTTGAATTTTGGAAGGGAACCATATACTTCCTTTACATTTTCTCGTTTCTTTTGGTTCCTTTTTATCCAGTTTCCTGATAGAAAAGTATAGAGAAAACAAAAAACACAATGTTTTTATACTACCCGCTATAATTGAATGTCTTATTTTAATAACTATAGGACTCTTAAGTAATATTATTGTAATAGAATATCCCAACTTAATTGTTTGCCTATTGCTATTTGCAATGGGACTGCAAAACTCTTTTGTTACCAAAATCTCAAATGCCATAGTAAGAACAACTCACCTTACCGGGCTTTTTACAGATTTAGGGATTGACATTTCTCAATTATTCTTTCCCAAATCACACCCACAAAGAGCTAAGCTGAAATCAAATATTAAACTTCGGGTTTACATTATTTTATTCTTTTTTGCGGGTGGTATAGTTGGCGGTCTTTTTTATTCAAGATTTAACCTAGAGTTAAACACTCTAATTTTTGCCGCTTTAATTTTAATTTCAAGTTTGTTTTATGATGATCTGAGATATAGATTAATAAGGCTAAAAAGAACGCGTAAACAAAAGAGAACCTACATATAACAATAGGGTTGACCTTTTCAAAAACAAACAACACCAATTAGAGATAGATTAATTTACCTATTTATCATTTGTTAAATATTTTCTCCTAAATGTTCATGACTTTTGTCCTGTACTATTTTCTTTAAGAATAGAAAAATGGTCGTTTCATCATTTAACAAACTAGTTCATCCAAAAATGAACTACTGAATATTATTACTCTAAAAATCTAATTAAATATGTCCAATACCCTAAGAATTACAGCGCTACTTTTTCTTTTCTCATCTACTGTTCTTTTTATGAGTTGCAATGATAAAACCAACTCAAAGAAAACAACTGCGCAAACAGAAAATAAAGAAACCAAAAGCTTAAAAAAGATATTATTTGTAGTTACCAGTCATAATCAAAAAGGAGATACCGGTAAAAAAACAGGTTATTATCTAGGAGAAGTCTCCCATCCTTGGGAAGTATTACATTCCGCTGGTTATGAAATAGATTTTGTTAGCCCTAAAGGTGGAAAAGCACCTGTAGATGCGTTTGATATGGATGACCCTATCAATAAGAAATTTTGGGACAATGATATATATCGTAACAAAATTGAAAACACAAAAAAGCCTTCGGAAGTTAATCCAGCTGAATATATAGCTATTCATTATGCAGGGGGGCATGGAGCTATGTGGGATTTTGCAGAAAATACGGAGATTGCAGAAATTGCAAAGAAGATTTATGAAAACAACGGTGTAGTAAGTGCTGTATGCCATGGACCTGCTGGCCTTGTAAACATTAAATTAAGCAACGGAGCATACCTGGTAGATGGCAAAAAACTAAACTCTTTTACCAATGAAGAAGAAGTTAAAGTAGAATTAGAAGATGTAGTTCCTTTTTTACTGGAAGATAAATTAAAGGAGCGCGGTGCTATATTTGAAAAGACAACCCCTTTTAATAAACACGTGGTAGTTGACCAAAGATTAATAACCGGTCAAAATCCACAATCGGCAGAAAGTGTTGGAAAAGCTACTTTAAAAGAGCTACAGAGACTTACTAAGAGCTAAAAATAAAACACCTACAGAAATGAGTGGAGAAAAAAATTTAGAAACACTTTTAAAAACAATGAAACCTAAACTCAACTTAGGCGAATTTGTATTTTGTGAAACAGATAGTTTGGAACAAATAAATTTGAGCCAAATTATTATGACTTTCAGGGAAGAAGAAAATATTACCATTATTACTGAAAGAGAAACTGCGGACAGACTAAATTTAAAATACTCTTTTATAGCTTCTTGGGTTACGCTAACGGTTCACTCTTCATTAGAATCAGTTGGTCTAACAGCCGCATTTTCAAAAGCACTATCGGACAATGGAATAAGCTGTAACGTTGTTGCAGCTTATTATCATGACCATATTTTTGTTGATAAAAAAGACACCGTAAAAACAATGGAGCTTTTGAATAAATTTTCGGAATAAAGAATGTCCTACTGCTAGCAGTCTAAGTAATAAAGGTATTGTTATCATACCAAATACACTACTAATTACTTAATCGCTCGTACAACATGGGTAGTAGATAAATTGCTATCAACAGCGCGTATTTCCAAAGAAAACCATAGCTGATTTTTGGATATACCAGAAACCAACGTTGACGGTTTTCTTACGTATTGTATGTTATAAACAGTCTTTCTTAAATTATCAAAAGCAGAAAATACAGAAAAGGTGTGGGAATATTTAAAGCTTAAAAGTGTTGAATTTAAAAACACGGTGCCCTTTGAGGACTAGGATATCTCCAGAAATTTATTCAAAATAAGAAACCATAGAGTACATCTACGAAATAGTAATAAGGTTTGTAGCTTAAAGAAATTACAAAAGCTTCTATTTAACCTTAAAAACACCTAAATGAGTATGCAAATACCCAATAGTTCCGGTTGGGTTTGAAGAAAAAATAAAAAATGCGAACGATAATTTCAACTAGGCCTTATTACTGTTTTTTCAAACGGGGGTAACTTCATCATCATTTCTATCATAAACAGTAACAATGGGCCTTCCTAAACATCCGATCCAACATGTATCGTCCGCATTTTAATGAACTAAATTCTAATCGTAATAATGAATTCTTTGCTTTGCTTACTTCAAAATTACAACACAGACGTAGTTATTACCCTACATTTTAGATGAATGCCGTTTATCCGTACTCCAATCTTACATATCTGTAGATGAACTGTTCTATCTTCTAAATTTATTTTAGGTTTGTAGAAAAAGGACAGCTCATATTTAGTGAATTCGTTTGCTCATAACTTTATCAATTCCTAACCAACTTAAAACCTAATGATTAAGACCATACTACCATTTCTTTTCATTGTTGCGTTAGTGAGCTGTAAATCATCTACTGAACTAACTAGCTATTTTGGACAAAAATACCCTGGAGCCATTCCTGAAATATTTGCTCCAAACGTTATTTCTGTTAAAGACAGATTTGAGCATGGCATTTCATTTACACCTAATACCAATGAATTGGCATTTGGGGTTTTAGATAAAAATGGTGTTAGGGGAGAAATCTATTATTCAAAAAAAGATAATGACACATGGTCCGATCCGCAGACTTTTAAGCCACTAGAAAATAGGAGCGTGTTTCTACCCTATTTTACGCCAGACGGACAAGCGTTGCTCTACGCTCAAAGCATTCCTGATACGAACATGCTCTATATTACTGATATTTGGCGAATTAAAAAGGTTGATAATGATTGGAGTGTTCCCGAAAAACTAGAATTTCCGATAACTTCTGCCAGCAGGGAAGCCAATGCTAGTATGACCTCTGATGGAACCATCTATTTTTCATCAAACAGAAATTGCCAAGGAAAAGAAAACTGTTCCACAGCAGATATGTTCCATTCAAAATTGGTGGATAACCAGTATAAATCTGTAAAAGAAATAACAGAATTGAATTCTTCTAATGATGAAGAAAGTGTATTCATTTCACCAAAAGAAGAGTACCTCTTGTTTTGTAGGTATACTGATAATAGCACATATGTAGATTTATATATTAGTTATCGTGACTACAATGGAAATTGGACATCACCACAAATCCTTAATCCCACTATAAATTCCAAAAATTGGGACCGGAGACCTTTTGTAAGTGCAGATAACAAGTATCTATTCTTTACACGTTTACAAGTTTCCTCAAACGGTTTAGACGAATCCGACATTTATTGGTCAAACACTTCAAAGGTCTTCTCTCCTTTCGTTTACCATCCGCTTGACGCCATTACCATACGAAAAGGAGAAAATTTTGAACTACAGCTTCCCCCGGATTATTTTAAAGACATAGATGATACGCAACTGGTTTTGAACACCACGAAGAGTAAATTGAATTGGCTAAATTTTGATAATGAAACCATGACATTGTCCGGACGCCCTACCCTAGACGGAGAATTTGAACTGATTTTTACGGCAACCGATAAAGCTTTAAACTCTACTGAAGACAGATTAAAAATAACTGTTACCCAATAATCTTGGTATTAGAAAAAGTTGTACTACCACAGTTAAGTTTTTTTTTGTACCTTATTTTGATAAATACCTGACGACCAAACATTAATCCGCAAAAAATGGCAACGAACTGGATTTTTGCATTAGCAGTACTTTTTCTGACCACTTTTCTTTTTTGGAAGCTTCTGAGCGCACATTTCAAAAACGAATATGGAGAAAGACTTTGGAAACAATGGGGAACAAGGCTCTATTTTTGGCAAGGTGCTATTTACACTAGTACAGGAGTTACCCTTCTTGTACTTTGTGTTTTAAAATGGGCCAATGTTCTAAATTTTTAGAACATTAAAATAGCTAAGAAATAACACTTTCCAAAGTTGCTTTATCCGTCTACAATGAGCCTTTCTAAAACAAAAATTTAAACCAAAATCAATCCTTAACAACGTCAACTAGTAAAGGATGCTTTAAACGCTGGGCAAACTCCCTAATTTCCTTATCAGGATTTTCTTCATTTACTGAGAAAATCAAGTACGCATTTTTCTCATAATACCGACTCCCCACGGGGAAACGCTGAATAGTATCAGATAAAACCCGATTCCAATACCTACCATTATTTGAAGATTTGGTGATTTTGGTATATGGATTATGCGTGGGAGATGGCTCTCCATTTACATTGGTATTATTATACTCTAAACGGATAGACCCAAAACCATAACCTTTATCCAAGTTATAAAATGCCAACCACTCCGCATCATCGCTTACATGGTTTTCCTCTAAAACATCCAACTCATCCGAATACAAGTTAAGATGGGTTATGGTACCGTCTTCCTTAGTGTAGGCAAGGTGGGTAAAAAGACTATCCATAGTCATTTCATCATTCCGCAACAGATTTAACTCTACTTCTCTTTGGACTGTCATACTAGACTCAAACAAAAAATAGGGCAGCTTGTCATAAAATTCGTAACGTCCTTCAATTAAAATTTCAGGCACACTATCCGTAATACCCGAACGCTCCTTAACTACACGGTATTTCTCTATTTCTATGTGGTGTTTAGAATCCGTTTGTAAATCTTCTAAATTAAAATACAACTCTGAACTACTCTTAGAAAAATTAGGAGCCCAATGCATGGCAATGTGGCTTCTTTTTAAAACTTGATTTTTAAAGTTCTTTAGATAAATACCATTTATTTGTCCACCGCGCTGATCATCCTCAGAACTGAAAGTCGCCTTATAATAGCTATTCTCTACTTCAAGATTATCCTCTGATAGTACTGTATCCACAGGAAATGATGTTGATTCTTTTTTATTGATCTGAAGCTTAATTTTTTTAGTCTGATTTGCCTCCATCTGAACTGGAAAAATAACAGCATATTCAAACGGATTTTTGCTCTCTACAGATCTTTTAACGTCCATTAAAATTGTTGAACCATCTTTCGGATCAATAGCAACTAACATCTCATTCGCTAATAATTCCCTTCCCAAACTAAGTTTTGTATTTATGTAGGCCAACGGACGATTTAACCCCTCAGTTTCTGAAACAACAATAGTAGGCAGATTCTCTAATTTAGAACAACTTACCAGAAATAGGACTAAAAATATATAACCTACTAATTTTCTCATTCTTATATCAATTCAATTATAAAACAGGTATTCCAGGTTTTGGAATTACATAATTACCATCTTCTAATGGTGCATTGGGCATTTTCATATTCCAAGCAAATTCAGAAGGCACTATGCTTAGGTTAGATGCTTTAGCTTTTTCCAAATCAATAATTTCACCAGATTCAATTGCCATTCTACCCATTATTGTGGTCATGGTACTTTCAGCTCCATACTCTGTATTATTAACATAAGGTTTATCGCCTAAAATAGCTCCTACAAAAACATCTTGTTCAATCTGAGAAGATGAAGGGTCTTCTTTATCTCTATATCTCCAAAGTGAATTTCCTTTTAAATCAACCATCTGGAAACGTTCATTGACTCTACCTTTTGAACCTTGAATATTAAAGCCCAATCTATTGGCGCAATTATCCATTTGTCTACACTGTACATGTAATTTAGTACCATCGGCATACTCATATTCCACATAATGATGGTCAAATATTTCTCCATGGTCCGGTCCTTTAAGCATTGCCCTACCTCCCATTCCACTTGCTCTGATGGGATAATCTTTTTTAACCCAATTTATTACATCAATTTGGTGAATGGCCTGACCGGCAAGCTGACCGCCCCATAACCAATTAAAATAATGCCAATTGCTAATTTGATATTCTAATTCAGTTTGACCTTCTTTTCGAGGGTGTACCGTAGCCAAACCAATGTTGTAATATACATCCATAGAAAGAACGTCTCCTATCTCTCCTGAATGTATCTTTTCCACCATTTTATTGAGTGCTATCTCATAACGGGATTGAAGACCAACCACAACGTTTAATTTCTTGTCGGTTGCCAATTTGCCTGTTTCTATGACCTTTCGATATCCAGGACCATCAACAGCCAATGGTTTTTCTAAAAAAACATGCTTGCCCGATGCTATTGCATACTCAAAATGATCAGGCCTAAACCCGGGTGGTGTTGCCAGAATTACCGCATCACACTCATCAATAACATTTTTATACGCTTCTAATCCCAAAAACTGACGTTCTCGAGGTACATCAACTTGTTCTGGAAAATCTTTAGAAACCCGCTGAAAACTATTATCCAACTCATGTTGAAAAACGTCTCCCATGGCTACTAATTGAACAGATTTTGATGCCGTTAAAGCCTGAAATATAGCACCGGTACCACGACCTCCACAACCAACCAAACCTAGCTTTATTTTCTCCTGTCCAAAGACATGGGCTCTTGAAAAAACCGGAAGGTGACTAAAGACCATACCTGCGGCTACTGTTTTGGAAGTTTGTTTTATAAATTTTCTTCGTGGATTAGTTTTCATGCGCTTCTTTATTTACTATTCTAAAATATTAAATTATTGTTTGAAAACAGCTTTCTTCCTAACAGCCTTCCCAACCAATTATTTGTTATAATCCCAACGAACCAGTACCGTCTATACGAGGAAATTCTTATAATTTACTATTATTTTTTTCATTCCGGTTTTTAATCAATCTGCTGGGACATCTAAAAGTAACATTAAAAACAGAATTACCTTTAATTTGCAATTCACGAAAAATCGTCGCACTTTTCTATGTTATAATCTGTTAAGCTAGAATTATTAAGTTTAGTGGAACACTAGTGGATAAGGGTTTTGAAACTCAAAATTAATTTTAAAGAAAATTTAGAATGATGAAAGTATTACGCATTAGCTTTTTAATTTTAATTTTCAGTTTAGTTTCTAATAGCGCGTATGCAGAACTAGACAATTCAATTAAAAATAAAGGCTACATCATAACCGATTATGGTGCAAAAGGTGATGGAGAATTTTTAAACACAAAATCCATTCAAAAAGCAATAGACGCCTGTGCTGCAAAAGGTGGTGGTAAAGTAATCATCCCTGCAGGGGTTTTTAAATCGGGGACAATTATTTTAAAAAGCAACGTTGAGTTACATTTTGAACATAATTCGGTTTTACTTTCCAGTATTAATGTTGCTGATTTTCCATTACAACCTATGCCCAAATACCGATCGCACAAAGACCAACTTGGTGGATTCAATGCTCTTATTTATGCCGAAGGACAAGAAAACATAGCATTAACGGGGAGTGGCACAATAGACGGGCAAGGTCCGCTTCATACTCCTATGCCCACTCCCTATGCAGGTGATGTTGATGGAAGGCCTAGAAATATCCTTCTAATTTCCTGTAAGAATATAAAAGTAGACGGATTACGAATGCTCAATGCCTCCATTTGGAACCAACATTATCTAGATTGCGAAGACCTTTTTATTTCTAACATTTATGTCTACAGTCATGGAAGCCGAAATAACGATGGTATTGATATTGATGGGTGCCGCCGTGTTGTGCTCTCGAATAGTATCATTGATTCAGACGATGATGGTATTGTTCTAAAAAGTACAGGTGCAGCTGCCTGTGAAGATATCGTAATTACCAATTGCATAGTCAGTAGTTTTTGTAATGCCATAAAAGCAGGTACAGAAACCACTGGTGGGTTTAAAAATGTTTCCATAAGCAATTGTGTAATTAAGCCCTCAAAAGAAAAAGGAGAGCCTATTTGGGATACACCACGTATAGGCGTATCCGGCCTTTCCCTTATGATTGTGGATGGTGGCACCTTGGAAGGTTTTACCGTAAATAATTTAACTATTCATGGTACAGAATCTCCCATTTACATTCGTTTGGGAAATAGGGCAAGGCCTCATACGCCCGGTGCTGTGGTAAACAATATTGGAGAAGTGAAAAATATTTCAATTAGCAATGTAGTTGCCTACGATGCCGGTACTTGGGGTTCTTCTATTACAGGACTTGAAGGACATCCAATCAAAAATATAACACTGAACAACATTCAGCTTTTCTCTAAAGGCGGACTTAAGATGGGAGATTTTAGTACTACCGTTGAAGAAGATGAAAAAGGATATCCGCATGCAATTACGTACGGCAACCTTCCGAGTCATACGCTATATGTTAGGCATGCAGAAAACATATCCTTAGATAATGTTACCATTGGAACAGAAACACCAGATTCTAGATTTCCCATCATAGTTGATGATGTAGATGCCCTTCAAGTAAGAAATATAGTCTGGAAAAATGCCGATGGAACAAAACCTTTAGTTAAAGGAAAAGCAATTAGTAATCATGCCGTTGAAGCCCCATTAGGATGGACAGACGGAGATTATTTTGATTTAATGGATGAGTAAATTTCCAATCATATAATCGGATGGAAAGAAAATATAAAAAATGCGAACGATAATTTCAACCAGGTCGATTGTTGTTTTTCAAAAAGGGGGAACATTTAATATCATTCTATCATAAACAACAGTAACTGACCTTTTTCAAACTTCCCATCAGACATATATCGTCCGCATTTTAATGAACTAAATTGTGATTTCTTTAATTTGCTTACACCAAAATTACGGCATCGGTTTAGTTAAAATCTGTCATTTTCGGTGAATACCGTTTATCTACACTTGAAGCTTGATTACCTGTAGACGAATGGAAATTGGATATGAAAAGTGGCTTGCTATTCGTGTTTAAAACCTATAATATTTCAGTCGCAATAATTATTCTATTCAGATTAGGGCATAAAAAAAGAGCGCCGTAAAACACTCTTTTTCAAATAAGTATATTAAAATATTAATTAGTTTTTCAAACTTTCAGATTGCATACGCTCCATTTGTTTTTTACTCAATCCTTGGCGATAATATACATCCGGCTCATGGTTTACCCTATGGTTTTTCATTTCTGGATCATCCAGGTCCAAACTTAAATCACAGTCAAACCGAACAAGTTTGGAGTGAAATTGGTCTTTGCCCCCTAAACTGATAAAATGCGCCAGACCCCATGTAATTCCACGTCCGTCTGTTGTATTTGTGAAAGCATCGGGCACATGTGGCGCGGCAGCATAGGGCATCAACTCCGTGATTGAAGCAATTTCAAAATTCACCCAATCTTCCGCATATTGAATAGTATTGTGCTCCGGTCCGTCCTTATATACCAAAGCCGCTACTCCTTTTCGAAACGGAAACAATGAGGTTTCGTGCCCAGAGGTAATCACCGGATTCAAAGGGTGCTTTTTAAATGGTCCCAAAGGATTATCAGCAATGGCAAGCCCTTGCATACGAACCTTATCTGGCTTTTCACCAAAATCAGATTTATAATAAATATAGACCTTACCGTTATGTACTAGCGGGTAGGGATCATGTATGGAATATTGGTCCCACTCTCCTTCTTTTCCGTTTTCGATTACAATCTTATTATAAGGCGTCCAAGGGCCTTCTGGAGAATCTGCATAAGAAACCGCTACAGGACAATCATCCCCTCTTTTGCCACTGGCTTCCATGAAGCCTTGGTAATAGAGGTAATACTTTCCTTCCCATTCTAGAATATCCGTAGTGGTAACAGAACGCCAGCCTACCAGAGGTTTTTTCGGTCTTTTAATGGCCACACCTTGTTCTTCCCAAGTAAAACCATCTGTGGAAGTAGCGTACCAAATTTCCGATAAATCCCAATCTGAAGACGGTATGGTATCATTGCTCATATCTGCTCCTCTTGGCGGTGTAGACGTGTTTCTATACGTATACCATACATAGTACTTCCCGTTATGCAAAAGTGTTTTTGATGGATCTCTTCTTGTAATTGTACCATCGTGACCATTATAGTCAAATCCTTTTAACTCCGTGTACTTAAACTGACTAAAAAGTTCATTGTGCTGCGGTTGTGGGGCTTCATAATCCGTATAAATACGCTCCATAGCAGCACTCATTTTTCTATTAGGTTTTTCCTTTGGCAACACAAAAGGGAAACCTTCTTGGTTTTCCGTAGATTCTACTACTTGTTTTTTAGATTGTGCTTGGCATACGCTTAGCACAAAAAGTAATAGAAATAGGGTGGTAATGTTTTTCATAATATGGTCTTGTTATAATTTTAAATACTTTTTTACTATTTACCTAGATATTCAATATAAGTGTAGTACACTCCAAAGGCTTCTCCATTTTCAATAAAGTCATTTACCAACATAGTTTTGCCTTTTTGAAGATTTAAGATAAAATCTGCACTCTGCATATCGCCCTCTATAGTTTGTTCCTTAATTTGATTGGCAATTTGTATACGTACCTTTTCTGGATGCATAGTTTTATACTCGTACTGGTTTTTTGGATTCTCTTCAGGAATACCCAAAATAGGTCCAGCACATTCTTTTGGCCAGCGCATACATGATATTTTATACCTACCTGCTTTCTCCACTTTTATTGGATGTGTATTGTTTCTATTTTTCATTCCTGATGCTACTTGCTCAGGTTTCCAGATTCCACCATCTTCTCCAATAGCATGTTGAATGGTTAACTTTATTTCCTTTTGATTCTCATTCCCGACCGTACTCACGGGAAATTCCTGGTATTCGTAACCTGATTTTGCTATTTCTAGAAAAGCTTTGTTCTGAGACAAAAGCCCTTCTACCACCTCCTTATTTCCTGATGCTACATCTGTATCTTGATGTTTATCTGCCTCTATATCGTAAAGCTCCTTACCATTTACCAATCGCCATTTCTCATTTAGTATCGCGGTTTCTTCTTTATCATGGGGTGTGCGCCAATCTTGACGATTATGAACAAACACCGTTCTTTTATCATCTAACTTTCCTTTTTTAAATAATAATGGCGAAAAATCTATTCCATCTAACTTCATGTCTTCAGGAATTTCAAGATTACAAAGTCCAGCTAGGGTTGGAATCAAATCCACATGAGCCGTTAATTCATTCAAGTCTTTTCCTCCTTTTATTTTTCCATCTTTCCAACGGATAAAGAAAGGAACCCGGTGACCACCTTCTGTACGTTGCCCTTTTTTACCTCTAAATCCTTTATTAAAACCTAACTTGCCATCTTCACTAAGACCTCCTCCAGAACCATTGTCCGTCATGTAAATCAGTATGGTGTTATCCGCTAGTTTTTTCTCTTTTAAATAAGCTTCTAGTTTCCCAAAGTTCTCATCTATATTGGTTATCATTCCGTAGAATTCAGCTCCAACAATTTTATCCCCTACTAAATGCTGATAAGGAGCCGCGTACTTTTCTGCAACAATAAAAGGACTATGAGGTGCATTGGTAGGTAGATAAAGAAAAAACGGAGCATCTTTATTTTTGTCCATAAAATGCATAGCTTCTTGAAACCATACATCCGTACAATACCCCGAAAACTGCTTGGGCTCATTATTCACATAATACACATCATCATTATAACTATTACCCCAATAATCAGATAATTCCCCTACTCCTCCGGCCTTGTGGTGGATAGCTACATCAAAACCACTGTCCGTAGGTCTTGACGGATAATTATCTCCCAAATGCCATTTACCGAACATGGCCGTCTTATACCCGTTCTTTTTAAATACATCTGCCATGGTATTGGCATTTTCCGCCAACGCATCCCTGCCTTTATATGTTGCCCATGTTCCATTATTTACCGGATATCTCCCCGTCATTAAAGCTGCACGAGTTGGCGTACACATTGGACTTACGTGAAAATCGGTCATGCGCACCGCTTGTTTATAGAACTTATCTATGTTAGGAGTCTTGATCCAAGGGTTACCATGACAACCTAAATCTCCTATGCCATGGTCATCTGTCATTACCAAAATTACATTGGGTGGTTTCCCTTCTTGTGCAAATCCGTTACTCACGAATAATACCAACAAAAACATCAGGACATTATCCGCAAACCTATATCTGAAAATCTTAAATTTCATCATACTATTGAATGGTAATATTACTTTATTCGGATTTTCTTAATTGCCACTGTTTAACCTTAATCCAACCTCTCAAAACTAACCATAGAAAATGAAAAATTGCCAAAAAGGTACTTTACAAATATTATACAAGGCTAGAATTATAAGTTATTATGGCGATAATCATCTTAATATTTAATATCTTGATTTCACCAATCTAACAAACGCATATGATTCTGTACACCAGAATATTACATATTTTCGTCATTCTTTTTTTAATTACAGAAATTGGAATTTGTCAGACTATAGAATCTAAAAATAGTATACAAGACAGTACTTCTTATTATACAAATCGATTTAAGGAAGCAATGGCGAAGTCAAACCTGTTTCCTACTGAATCCTATCAGGTTCTTGATGAATCCCAAATATATTTTGAAAGTAAAAAGGACACAAGTAGAGTGGTGAAATATCTTCTGGCTATGTCCGAAATTCAAAAGAGAAAGGGGAAATTCAGTAAAACTTTTGACCACCTTTGGCAGGCTAAATATTTAAGTGACCAAGCTTTAGATAAAGCTCAAAAAGTTCAAATCCGAATTAGTTTGGCTCGTCTTTACGATGAGTTTAATATGAACGAGCAATCCGTTTTATATTTACAGGAAGCCGTGAAAATTGCAAAGAAAATTTATGTTCAGGATTCAACACAAATTGATAATCTTATTTCTAGTTATATGTATTTGGCCGTACGACAACGGAAGATGGGCAACTATCAAAAAGCGCTTCAGTACTTGGATTCTTGTTATGTGACTCCTTCTATTACCCTGGAAAAAAGTATAGAGATGCCCTTTTGGGATGCTGAAAAGGGAAAAATTATGCAAGAACTGCAGCAATTTAAAAAAGCAAATACATTTTTGCATATTTCCCGAAACCATACACTAGGAAAAAAACTAAATTATAGACCTAATATCTCTATGTACTTGGGTGATTTAAAAAAAGACCTCAACCAAAAAGACAGCGCCCTATTCTTTTACAATGAAAGTCTGACCTTAAGTCAAGACCAAGGTTTTAGAAATGATTTAGAAGCCGAAGTATTACGAAAAATATCGGAAGTCTATTCTGCTAACGGAGACACGCAACTTGCCTATAATTATCTTGTGAAATCTACAAAAAAAGCTGATCAGGTACTACAGGCCAAGAACCAAACCAACAGCGAACTTTTTCAAATAAAAGACACCTATTTGAAATCTATTTCCGAGAAAAACGAACAATTAGAGCAGAAAACCCGGACTATTGAAGAAAATAACACCATTCAATTCCGGCTAAAAATCATACTCTTTTTACTGGTTCTTTTAGGTCTTGTGATTGGTATAATATTTCAAATGCGTTTAAAACTTAAAAAGACCCTTTTACATAAAAAAGAAGCTGAGCTACAAACGAAACTCGTAGAAGAGCGTAGTCATAATGAAATAGAATTAAAAAGTAGAGAACTTACATCGTACGCGCTACAATTAATTGATAAGGATAGTGCAATAGATGAACTTTTAGACATGCTAAAAACCGAATCATCTCCTCGTTACAAATCCCTTTTTAGTAAATATAAAAAGGGCTCTAAAGACCTTTGGAATGAATTCAACCTTCAGTTTACACAAGTCAATTCGGCATTTTATGATAAACTAAAAGAACTACACCCCAAATTAAGCTCAACAGAACAGAAACACTGTGCCCTCATAAAACTAAATTTAAGCACTAAGGAAATGGCCAGGATCCTGAACATAGAACCGCATAGTGTTCACGTTTCACGTTCTAGAATTCGTAAAAAGATGGGTTTGGAGCGTTCGGAGAATTTAGAGAGTTATATAGCGGATGTTTAGTTGAACTTATTGATATCTGTAGTTAATTTTCAATCTACAATCCTAAAAAAAGGCTTTACATCACCCCATTTAAAAACGAAACTGTCTAAAAGAGAAGGTTTATCCCATCGTTGTAGATATTAATTCATAGGCTGAGTAAAACAACCTTAATAGCTTTATCTCCTTTCTATAGAAAGTTCTCGTTCCACATGTTTCAAATCCTCTCTACAAGCTTCCAATTCTGACTTATATTCCTTTATAGTTCCCTCCGCGTCTCGGAGTTCATTAAGTTTCCCTTTTGCCGTCTGTAATTCTACATAAAGCTGTACGATGCTCATATGCATGTCATATAAGTAAGTAGAGTCTTTAACGGGAATTTCATTCTGCAAATTAACAATTTCCGCACTTATTAATGAATTTTGATAGGAGGCATTTTGCCCGGGTAGGTCTAGTGAATCTATCATTCTTTTCAGACCTTGCATTTCTCCAAAAAAACCTTTTTGAAACTTAATTTCTCCTTCAACAATACTTGCCTGTTCCCTCAATAGCATATTTTCCTTTTCAGGCACCTTAAAATTAAAATATACTGCCCCCAAGATTACAGAGACCGTAACTATAAATAATCCTGAAAATTTTAAAAAACTTACTCTCCTTTCTTTACTGTTCTTTGGTTTCATCTCCCTTTATGTTTATTCGGTTCATTTAATATTGTTTCATGAGGAAAAACTCTGTTTCTAGTCCAACAAGAAACTTCTTCTTCCTTTTAGTTCTGAATTATCAACCACCTCTTCTTTTACAAAAATGCCAGAATCAGCTTTTTCGCCGATATAATCCAACTCACTCAGTTTTTTAAAAAGAGACAACATAAGTTTAGTAAATGAAGAGACTTTTACCAAGGTTGAATTTATGTCACTATGTACATATTCCAATTCAATGGTTTCTATCAAAATATTTTCAAAAGCACCTTGATTTAAATCGCACCAGTTGGTTAAGTAATTAAGGAAGTTTTCTTTCCCTGAACCAACAAAAACATCTAAGCTACTTTTAATGACGCGGCCTAAGTTTACAGATTTCATAATCATATGAATTGGTGATTCATATTTATCGACAAAACGGAATTCTGTAATAATTTCATTTAGATAACGCATAACCTGTTCGGCTAGATATAAAGCAACACCAGCCAAATCATTAGTTTGTTTTTTCTGATAAATCTTTTGAATAATATGTAATGAAAATAATTCCATCTGGTTTAAAAAAGACCCCAACTCGCTATAAGTGAATTTTAAATCCGGATGGCTTTGAACCGACCTACAAGGTGGGATAAAATCTGCATCCACAATTGTTTTACCATCTTCAATTAGAATTTTACCGATAGTTAAATGGTGCATTCCCAATTCATATTCAGACGTCTCATTTTTTGGTAAGATGTTAAGCTTATATTGTGGAAAAACATACGGACGTCGCGGTGGTTCTTCCTCTATATCACTATCACCAACTGCAATTCTTTCAAATGGGTTTGTACTAAGTACTACGTATAATTCACTTTGTTCCTTGTCAATTGTATATTGGGTTTTTAAGATATGTCCTGATTCCACTAACAGGTCTGTTGTGTGTTGGGTAATATCAATTTTATAGCCCCCTAAAGTAATAGCCCTACATCTATTTAGGACCACGTTGATGGATAATTGACCGTCAACAGATATCAAGACATCCAACGAATTATCTTGATCCGAAAGTTGTGGTAGAAGACCGTAGTTTATGGGTGATATATCCTTCCTTTCAGAGTTTCTTATCATCTCCAATGTGGAATTTTCCATTGTAATGAAATGATTCTTATTAATTTTCATTCCATCAATCCAGTTGACCCGATGATGATATTTATTTATAGATTTCATATGTTACTTTGATTTTAGTATGTTATATCAAAAGTTGTAATACAATTTGAGCCTGTATTTCGTTTAAGATTCAACTTTTCAATATCCATTTTCTTGCCTATTATTTTCTTGCAAAAATCTGAAAAGGTTGTGCTTCTACCATTGGCAACAACCAATGGGTTAGTATCCTCACAGAAATATGCTGAAAAAGCGGAAGGGTCTAACCTTTTACTGGCCAGCATTTTTATTTTTATTTTAAAGTTGCCCTCGGTAATGAAAGGAACTATATTTGGTTTATTACTAGTTGCTTTCTCAGAAACTATACCCGCAGGTGCTTTCCTTAAGTCTAACCTTTTATCCCTTCTTTCCCGAGTAATCTTTGTTATCGGCTTTTTACTTTCTGGCAGCGGCAATACATTAATTTTCTTTTTTCCTATATAGGTCAAATCACCATTTACTATTAAAGAAACCGTTTTTAACCCAGGTTCTTCATAAACATATTCTGCCGATTTACTTATAGAATTTGCGCTCGCTGTTTCCCCAAAACGCCACTCCCAACTTGTAGAATTTTTTGTTTCGTCTTTGACTTTAAGTAATTCGCCTACTACAATTATTTTAGGCAATTCAAATACCGGAAATTTTGTTGAGTCAAGTAAAACAATCTTTTCTTTAATCGTTACTACTTCTTTCCTTTCGCATGCATTATTTACAAACAAACGGACTTCATATTCGCCCTCATTTTCAAATATATGAAGTGGGTCTTTTTGGGAAGAACCTTCAGAACCATCTCCAAAATTCCATTTCCATTCTTGAGCACCAGTGGTTCTGTCATTGAATTTTATTATTTCTCCAACACGATACTCTTTTGCCGAGTGCACAAATACAGCCTCATCACAAGGTGTATCATTTGCATACCTAAAAGCTAGTGTCGTAAACGCAACCAAGAACACGGTAATGAACAGATAAATTACCGAGCTATCTAATTGTGTTGATGTATTTTTCCCTGTATTCATAATGAATTATTTAAAATGTAACTTCCATTTTTTTCTCATACTAGACTATTCATTAACAGCTTCCTTCTTCAATATTTTTATTTTAAATGGAAGCGTATTAATTGAATTTTTCTCTAAAAAATACCGTAAATCATCACCAATTGAATCCAATTCCCGATCATCCGTACTGATTTCAGTATTAGTTGTCAATACTATTTCAATACAAGGCACAAGTCCTTTTTTTAAAGAGATATCTTTTAGATACCCCCTTTTTATTTCAACCTTGCCTATTTTATCACCGTATAGTTCAAAACACAAGGCCTTTACATCTTCTCTGGTGACTACCCTATTTCTTGAAAGAAGTGATCTTCTGCTTGAATTGAGTCTATCTTGAGAATTAAGTTGATTTTTTCCACCATGGACCGTCGTCAGAAGACAACATGACCCTTGCTTTACCCCAAACCCCTTATAGACTGATAGTACGCTTCCTGATTTGATATTATTAGCCTCTTCACCACTTGTAGTCCAAAAATCTACCAAAAGATTTTCATTGGCCTTAAAAGGTTTTAATGCTACGTATTCCGTATGCACCATGTTGCTAGATGCTTCAGAAACCTTCTTTTCTAAGAGGGCGATTACTTGATTCAACACTTTTAGATTACTACGTAAGAAATCATTATCAAGAAATGAAAATGAAGCGCTTTCATCTTTTAATAGTTCTATTAAATGAAGTACATATTCACGGGCCTTTCGCTTGTCTAACTTTGCTACACTGTTACTTCTTATAACAAAAGTGCCTTTTTCCATGTTAGAGTTATCCTTACTCCTTGCCCTATATTCTTTCCCATCGGTATTAATGATTGATTTTATATCAAAAAACAGTTCTTCCGTTTTTATGGGCATGATGTTTATGTAATCCTTAACGGAATAAGAGAAGCTCTTCAAAGCCCGGTTCACTACGGGAAAAGCATTCAAAGAACATTTAACATGTTTTAAAATAGCATTATCAATAACTCTGGGGAACTCTATTTTTACCCATCTAATATTGGCATCAGATTTCATACTGTTTTCCTCCAAGCAAATTTCCAATTCATTAAACTGTGATTTTTCTATTTCCTTTGTGGAATCACTTTGAAGAGTGATATAATGTTTTTCGTACTTGTTGATTACCTGCTGACAAACGGTATTGGTCTTATCGGAAACATTTTCAAAAACACTATTAAGTTTTGAAGTTTGGATGGCTTTATCCGTATCAAATCCTCCTATAAAATCAATTTTTCCATTTTGAACAGACCATTTTGTATTTCTAAGATGATGGTAGAATAATTCTTCATTACCACCCTCCATTAACTCAAAATAAAGAAAAACGTCTCGTAGAAAAATAGTCTTGAGATTACTTGAAATTCCTATATATAAAGTGGAAGGGTTTAGTTTTGATTTTGTTAAACTCCTTACTATATTTTGATTACTATTCTTGTTGTCTAATTCAATAATAGTATCTCCCGTGGCAATGAACTGCACTCTTGCATTCTGTAGATTAAAACTCCGAACGGGAGAGAAAAAGATGTCTTTGTTCTTAATAGAGGTCTTATTATAAAGCTGTTCTTTTTTGTAATTAAAAAGGTACTCAGGTCTGACCATCGTTACTTCGTCTATGGGCTCCGCATATAGAATGGCATGTGCAAGGCGGGGCCCGTTCGTAATTTCCGGAGTCATGAGTTGCACTACTTTTTCAGTAATCCGCGATTGAGAATCATCAACCTCATTTGCTATTTTCTCAATTTCGGATGCGCAAGCAGCCATTAGCAATGTAACTATAGGATCAAAAGAAGTTTCTATCTCATTAGCCGGAACACCCCACATCATGGCAGCGTCCTTAACCATCCTATTCTTTATATGTTCTTTAGTGTTCATTTATATTTACTGTTTAATAAGAGAGAGGGCCTATATAGAAATACTCCGTATAAGAAAAATCTTCGTTGGTTCGTTTTACCTTACCTTTTATTCTTATATCGATTCTTTTTTTTATTCTGTTTGAACGTTCCAACCCGAATAATTCTTCTTGCTTTATTCTAACATTTATACGGATTGCATCCAACCTTCTTTCATGAATTATCAATGCATCATATAATGATTCTTGAATAAAGTCTTTCAGTCTATTGGTACTCTTTAAATTATCAAAATCCACTAACCATAATGAACAGCCAAAACTTTCATCAAATGCACACTCTCCAAAAGATGAGGTATTAACAAGATGTATATAGTGAGAGATTGATTGATTTAAATTGCATGAGTCATGTACCTCACTATTCATAACCTTCTTAGTATTAAAGGGAAGTGTATAATATTTAGTGTTCATTTCTTTTAAAAATTTGACAATAATCAAGTTAAAAAATTATATATAAAACACTGTTAAACAGTACTTTAGGTGGATTTAATTTATACAATTAACTGAGATCATGGAATACTAGTTGTTTCACTTTAATGTGTAACTATTCAAATAGGTTAACACTAATACAGTCATTTTATATAAAAGATCCACAAAGAAAAAGTAGGTGCACGAATAGAATCTTCTATTGCTTATCAAGACCTCCCTACCATGAGGCATACCAAACACCTGTATACTATCAGGTTTTTTTAAAAGGAATTCAAGCCTTTTAGGTTAATATTTTTTAGGTGAAAGTGTTAACCTATCCATTTATTAAGACATTAAACAATGAAGAAAAAAATCTAATTATTGAACAACTAATTAATTTTTAGCCATGTATCCATATTCAAAATTTATATCCTGCGTAGACACTCTGGCCCTCATACCACGGTTATTTATTCCAAAAAAAATAACAATCATGCTCATGTTACTTACTATCCCTGTCTTATCAAGTTCACAAAGCTTGACCATTACAGGCAACGTGATTGAAGAAGAAAGCTCCATAAAAATAGCCGGTGCTATTGTTACAATAGAGGGAACCGCATTCGTAGAATCTACAAATAGCAATGGTGAATTTAACTTCAACCAAAACATACCTGAAGGAGAGCATGTTGTCACTGTTACTAAAGACGGTTATGAGAAAGTCTTTTTCTTGATTAATGTAGTAAAAGGTAAAAAGTTAGTCGTGGATGCCGTAAAAATGGAAATGACAAAACAAGAAAGAAAGAAAAGAAAAAAAACGGAAAAGAAAAAAAAGGCAAAATTAAGGACGCCACCAAAGAGGGTGAAAAACAAGATAAAGAATTAGCAAAAGAGGAGAAAAAACTCAAAAAAGATAAGAAGGGGCTATTTGGTATTTTGGGAAAAAACAAAGAGCCTTCAGTTGCCGTAAGCTACGAGCCTGTCACTGATGTAAGTGAAGATAACGACAATGTAGAAGTTGAAGAAATAATCATTACCCCACTACAAATAAAATATGCTGAAATTTTAGAAGTTGCTCCTGAAAAAATCACCAATGTAGAACTCTATTCATTTATAGACGAATGGATGGGAACCCCCTATTTGTTAGGCGGAGAATCAAAAACGGGAATTGACTGCTCCTCCTTTGCCCAGCGCTTATTTATTGGCGTGTACGACTGGTACATAGAACGAACCGCACAAAAACAGATGGATTCAGAAGCTACACATACCTGGTCCGATCCAGAATTCTTGGAAGAAGGCGATCTTGTATTCTTTAGAGCTGCCGGAGACCGAGGGGCTACAATTACACATGTAGGAATATATCTTGGCAATGACAAATTTGTAAATGCAACCTCTAGAGTTGGTAAAACGGGTAGTTCAGGAGTGAAGATAAGTGACCTCTCTGAAACCTATTGGAAAAAGCGGTTTTTTGCAGGTGGTAGAAGGGTAAATACTAAAAGTTAAAAATAGTAACTCATGAACGGTATTTCACTTGAAAGTATTTTTACGGAACTAAGTTCAGTCTATGAAAATTTAAGGGCTGAAACCATAATTGCTGAAATCCAAGAAAATTCAGAGGCTACCATTAGTGATTTTGTAATCGCTAACAAAGGAACATTTTCAAGAGCATACCGGAGAGACATTATCAATATAGACGATGTACTTCATGATAACAAGCTTACAATAAATCTATCGCGCAATGGCCTTTATGATATATTACCAGAGGGTTTGTTTCATGTTCCACATGTAAGCAACGGAACTGAATCCTATACCGCCAAAAGAAAAGTGGTTAAACAAGAGGAGCAGGATGCAAGATTGTTCTTTGCTCCTTTAGAAAATGAATTCTTTTATCAAAGGTTGCAAGTAGAGCAAAATGAAAAATCTATGCTCAATAATTTCTACAACCTAAAGGATGATTTTTTAATTAATTTCTGGAGTTTAGATATAAACATTCCACACTGCTATATATTAAAAATCATAAAATTACTACCGTACAGCCATAAAATTGTAGGAGACTTAGAGCTCACTAGATTATGCTTAGAGAAAATATTGGAAGAGAAGGTTTCTTTCAAAAGAAGAAACATTGGAAAAACCAAAAATACTTCAGAAGATAGCAAAGAGCATTCTAAAGATATTTTTCAACTAGGGGTAAACAGTGTACTTGAAGGCAATAGTTACGAAGTTCTTAGTCCGTTATTGGAAGTTATAATTGGTCCTATTCAACAGGATAAGATCAGCTTGTATTCAAAAACGAATGGCGTTTCTAGATTTATTGATACGTTTTATGATTACTTCCTTCCTATGGAACTAGAAACGGATACTATAATAACCGTAAAAAAGGAAGTCGGATTTGTATTGAATGATACACTAAATCCATTAATGGGCATTTCAACTTATTTATAACCAATAAGAAATAGAATAGATGGGGACTGTAATAAATAACGACATATTAAAGATAAACCTAGGCTTGTTTATTATTGGCACTTTACTAATGACCTTAGTCACCAAGTTGAGAAAATTATTCGCAAAAAATAAAAAGTTAGCCATATTTTATGCGCTCTTCATTCTAATAAGTTTTGGCTTAGTTGGACTCTTAAGTTCAAACAAAGTACTTAACGATACTCCAATAAATAGTTATTATGGTTTTCAGTTTCTCTTTTTAGTATTAGGTGGTTTACATCTTCACATATTGAGAAAGTACTTTCCTGCCTTGTCGGATGACAAATCTAAATTTTTCCCTGAATTTTTGTTCACCCTAGTATACGTATGCCTAGGCCTTATTGCTTTTCTACAGGTAGTAAGTAGGTTTAGACCGGCCTTTAGTTATGTATTTATGGCTTCGACCTTATTTTTCATCTTACCCACTCTATTTTATAAGATGTATGAGTTTGCTATGCAAATAGCATTGCCTATTTACGATAGTTGGTCGTACCCCTTAGGGAAGGAAATAAAGGACCCTACTAAAGACGAACTTGTTAATCCCCGTGTAATTAGTTTTGAGTTTCGAAAAAAAGAAGATGAGAACAACATTACAAATTTCAGGGTCAAAGCACCTCAGGAAATGGAGTTTGGTAAATTATTTTACTTTTTTATAGTTGATTATAATGAAAGACATCCAGAGAGTGAAATCGAAATTTTAGATAAAAAAACGCAACAGCCAAGTACATGGGTCTTTCATTTTAAACCCAACTGGTGGAGTTCTGTAAGGCACATTAACTTTAATCAAACTGTGTCTGCAAATGATATTAAAGAAGATAGTGTCATCATATGTAGCAGGGTAATTAACCACTAGTCAATTCTTTAAAACTCTAGTAATTCTTTCAATAAATTTTCCTTCTTAAAAAAAACTGACACTGGAGTGTTAACCTTCGTACTCATATTTCTATTAAAAGATAAACAGTAATTATGTTCGTTCTTCTTTAAAAAATTATTGAGATGTAAAATTCGTTTCAATTAAATATGGAAGAGTAAGTGTCAATTAATATTCCCCTCTTTAGGTTTTTAAACTTTTTACAGGCTTAAACGCATTCTTATATACATATATCAAATTAATTATTAATTAAAATTCTACGATTATGGCTTTTAAAGCAAAACTAAAAATTGGGGGTAACGAGTATAACGTACTTAATTGCAACTATGAATTACGCCAAGAGACCGATGCTACAGGAAGACCTTCTTCTGTTACCAGAGGAGGTACAATTGAAATTATCACCGAATCTACTGCCGATACAGTTTTTTCTGATTGGATGTTTAACAATTTTGAAAGAAAGGATGGCTCTATTGTTTTTCTAAAAAGAGATACTGACGCCACTTCAAAAGAACTAAAATTTACGGAAGCTTATATGGTAAAGTATAAGGAAAACTTTGATTCTACTGGGGAAAACCCAATGTCCGAATCGTTTACCATATCAGCTAAAACCATTGGCATTGGTAACGGAGAACATGTTAATGAGTGGGTGTAAGCACGCTGAACAACTTAGTGTTCTATTCCATTGAAAGGGATATGTGTATATCCCTTTCAATGGAATATTTAAAAAACTAAAACAATCTATTATGTCATTTTTAGCAAAATTAACTATTGAAGACGAAGAGACCAATGTGCTGGAATGTTCCTATGATTTCAACCAAAGTATTGGACCGGATGGCAGACCTGTAGAGCTACCTCGGGCGGGGCTAATTCATCTTCTTTTAGAATCTACCAGCAATACAGATATTCTTGCTTGGATGGTAATGCCGCACACCTTTAAAGATGGTGAGATTGTATTTTATAATAGAGATAGTATGTCTAGCAACAAAACTTTGTCTTTTCAAGATGGTATATGTGTGAGTTATCATGAGAGTTTTAGTGCGGAGGACACGCGACCCATGAAAACCCGAATTGCAATTTCTGCTCGGGCCATCGATATTAATGATATAAGCTATGAAAACACCTGGGACATCTTCTAAAACCTAAAATGCTATGGCCTTATTATCAAAAACATCGATTTATATAGGGAGCAAGTTAGTCCCTACCTTTAAACACCTCTATCTCAACCAGCAGATAGCAGCCCATCATACCCTAGAGGTAGGATTTCGCATGGATACCTTCGAAAAGGATTCCACAGAACTGGGCGAAAAAAGTAAAGAGTTTTTAGGCGAACCCATAGCTGTTCAGATAGCTCCAATTTCGGATAGGTCTAACCTTGGGGTTTTAGAGTTTAAGGGTATTGTTTCCGAAATAAAGATTATGAAAGAGCAACATTCCGCAGCAGGTAATGAAATCATTATAGTCGCAAAAAGCCCGACCATTCTTGCGGATGATGGTGTACATAACGATTCCTTTAGTATGAGCCTTTCCGATATTGTTTTAAACACTTTACAACCATACGGAATAGACCATGATACGGCTCCAAAATATACAGATGTTATTGATTATTGTGTACAGCAGAATGAAAGCGGTTTCTCCTTTCTTAGTCGTTTATCAAAACAGTACGGGGAGTGGTTTTACTATAATGGTGAGAAACTAATTTTTGGTAAACCAGGAAGTAAGGAAACTGAACTAAAGTATTCTGTTGATCTAGATTCATTTGCTCTTAGCTTAGTGCCACGCCCACAAAAAAAGGAGTACTACACAAACGATTATTTAACGGACGAAATACATTCGAATAGTGAACAATTCAAACCCAAAGCGCTATCGGCTATGAATGGTTTTGTTTTTGATAGATCTAATAAAATTTACAAGCACCAAACCATTGCATGGAACAGTAGCAATAATAGCCCTTCGGCAAAAAATCAACTCAAGGCTAAAGTGAAGGCGCAGCATGAAAGCACTGTAATAAAAGAGATTATTATTAAAGCTGTAAGCAGTAATCCAGGTATTAAACTAGGAAATATAGTCATAATTGAAGGCGAAAAATACAGGGTAACCGAAATTGCACATAGTACTGACCACAGTGGTCATTATAAGAATGAATTTAAGGCCGTTCCTGGTGATTACGATGCTTACCCACTTACAAATATAAATGCTTTTCCAAGAAGCGCTAGCCAAGTGGCAATAGTTAAAGAGAATCAAGACCCGCATGGGCTAGGCCGTGTTCGGGTTCAGTTTCCATGGCAAAAAAAACAAAATAAACTGACGCCTTGGATCCGTGTAGTTGCACTACAAGCCGGAAGAAGCGGTGGAATGTTCAGAATACCCCATAAAGAAGACGAAGTAATTGTTGATTTTGAAAATGGAAATGCGGAGATACCGTATAGCTCGGGCAGTTTATACACAAGAAGCTCACCTCCGCCTCAAGGAGCCACTGAAATAAACAATTATGTTACCATATGGCAAATAGGAATGAATTTTATTAATATTCATGAAGACAGTGGTGTTATTGAAATCATTAATAAATATAAAAGCTCTTTTAAACTTGAGGTCGATGGTAGTATTACCATTAATGCAGAAGCAAATCTAAACCTACTCGCCTTAAAAGGGGAAATTAATATCAATTCCCCTATCATCAATATTGGAAGAGATCAAGACTTGACCAATATCCATGGAAAAACTATACATATTCATGCTTCGAAATTATTAGACTTATTAAGTGATGCCGAGTTGGAAGCAAAAGGCCTTACCTCAAATATTGAGGGGACAACCGAAGTTGTAATCAAAGGCACAAAAGCAACGGTGGATGGAGGTGCAATGACAGAAATAAAAGGTGGACAAGTAAAATTGAATTAAAATGGAAACAAAAGTGGACATAATTAGCAATCCTATATATCAGAAACCGCTAAAAAAAGGGCATAGTTTGGCTGTGCATAGTGAGAATGATAGTGATATCGTTAGAGTCAGAAATGCCAAAGGTCTCGTATTATTTACCATAGAAGTCTCAAGCAAAGGTGCAACATTGAATATTGAAGCTGAAAACATAAGCATTATTGCTAAAAATAAATTACATCTTTCTGGTGAAGAAGTGAATATCTCGAGCCAAAAACAGCTGTCCTTAAAAAGCGAAGGTAGCTTTAATCAGTATGTAAAAGGAGACAAAACTATAGAAACCCAAGGTGCCAATATAGAAACTGCTAAAACGCAATGTATAAAGGCCTCTTTAGGAGATATAAAACTTAAAGCCAATGACGATATAAAGTTAAATGGTGAACGAGTAAAACTAAACTGCGACTAAGAAGTATTCATGGAATTCAATAACCAAACATCCTTTCCAACACTCAGTCATCGTTCAGCACTTGAAGATGACATTATTGCCATGTCCGTGATGTGTCGAGTAACTTATGATATTGTAGATGGCATAGCAACAATTAGCGACAAGCAGACCTGGGAAATTCGTCAAAATCAATGGGAAAGTGATTATGGGCTTATGGATAAGGACGATGTATATTCTAGGGGTGGTGTAGATATTATGGTTTTTGGAAGTGCTAAAGCACCAACAGGCAAAACACTAACTGAAAGTGAGGTTAAAATATCACTGAATGAAAAAGAGGTGCACAAAGTAAAAATTTTTGGAGATAGGGTGTGGAATTCTTTTTTAGGTATAATGTCCATTAGCAAACCCGAAGCCTTTACAGAAATAGACCTAAACTTGAATAATGCTTTTGGGGGGACTGCAAAATGGGACGGATTAGAAATTCCTTATCCGTCAAACCCATATGGTAAAGGCTATTATTACACAAAAGAAGAAGCGATTGGAAATGTACTTCCAAATATTGAACATTACGATAATCCCATAACAAAATGGAACTCTTGGCAAGAACCAGCGGGTGTATGCTCTTTTCCAATTATGGGTTTAAGAGCAAAATATAATTTAGTTTTAAACGAGGCTAAAACAAAAATTGAAAAGTTAGACAGCAAATTTTTCAACTCTGCTTTCCCTCAACTAATTGTTGAAAATATTGAACAAGGCGATAAAATAACCATTGATGGTGTTACAAATGACGGTGTTTTTGAATTAATTATTCCAGATACTCATTTAAGACTTGAAATTAAATTAGGAGAAAAAATAAATAGTAGAAAAATGCTTGTAGACCAGATAGGAATAGTACCTAACAAGGAAGAAGCATTTATTAGCTATAGATTTCCATTTAGATATAAAATTAATCCTATGGAGAAAAGAGAAGTAAATTTAAAACTAAGAACCTTATAACTATGGATTGTTTTATACATAATGAAGATAATACCATGGTTGGGGTAGATAATCATGGTTGCTTGTTGCCTACATTACCGCCAACCTACATGCCAAATTTTCCTCATATTGTGTTTCAACATTTAAGAGGCTTGATGAGTTCGGTGCAAATGGCCCCTACCGTAGTTTCTCATAATTTTTCTGTAATAAAAAGAGGTTCGGATATTGGATATGGCATTGGTCATATAGCACCAAATATTTTATTTCCAATACTTATAGCAACCAGCGGTTCAGTTTCTGAATTTGGTGCTTTTACAGTCTTAAGTGGTGGGAAACCAACTGCCATTGCAATTGGAGGGTTCACTCATCTTGGTATTAACTTAAATTGTTCGGATCCAATACCCGGAGCTTCTATTAACATAGTTTATACCCCAGGTTGCAATATGGCCGGATTTAAATTTTCAGACTTTTTGGCGAGTTTAACGAGTATAGCAATTGACATCGCAATAAGTGCAATTTCAAATTGGGTCGGAGGTAAAATTACTGGGGGGGTTATAGGTCTCGTTGGTAAAAAATCGGTTAGTGCCGGCCTAATATCTGCCATATTAGTTTCGACTAAATTAGGTCAAAACCTTTCCGGTAAGGCGGTTGGATATCTTATAGGCTCTCCTATTGGACCATCGATAAGTGATTATTCGCCATTTTCGCTTTTAGGAGAAGCCAGTGATGAAGCAATAAATGAAATCATGATTGATGATTATGAAACTGAATTATTTGATTAATATGATTGAATGTAACCCTATATTTAAAATATTCCTATTATTAGTTTGTCTAGGGTTGTTTGGGTTTGGAGTGTGGAACATTATGAATTACCTGAATTTTAAAAACAAAGCTTTAGAAACAAAGGGTATAATTTTGGGTTATCATTCTAAGAGAAAAGGACACCAAGGTACATTTGGAAATCCGATCGTACATGCACCTGCTTTTTCTTACAAACCCATTAATTCTATGGATTCTGTCAAAATTCAAATACATAAGCACAGAAAAAATAAAAAGTATAAAATTGGCCAACTTGTTACGGTTTATTACAACCCTAATAAAACTAAAACTGCATTGTTAAATGACAGTTTTAATTGGAGCTTATATATTGGTTTTATTGTAGTAGCTATAATTGGTTTTTATATAGTTCTAAAATCAAGACCTTAAGCGTTATGCCTAAACCTTATTTACTTAGCAAGCATCTTAAAGCTTAATTCTGATATAGAATCTTTTCAAAATAATAATAAATGAAAGCTACAATTCAACAAATATCAGGGAACAACCAAAAAGGTAAGCCTATTTTATCATTAATTGTAAAACGTACGTATAACATACAAGATGATGGAAATTGCGTATTGTCAGATGACCAAATACCCTTAAATAGAGATGTTGAATTTTACAAAGAAAATGAAGATACAATACTTCATGACATAGACGTATACCCTGTCAAACCTTTTACCGATATTGTTGTAAAAGGTAAAGCTAAAAATCCAAGAAATACCAACTTGTTTAATGCCTCTGTAGAAATAGCTAGCCTGAAGTTGAAAATGCAAATAACAGGAAATAGAAAGGTACATAAAAGAGAAAATGGGGTATTGACTTTTTCGGAAGCAGAACTAATTAACGAAGTACCGTTAGAATACAAATTTGCTTATGGCGGTAAAGACTTATTTGCGGAAAAACCGTTGAGAGAAAAAATAGAGAATGAGGAATCATTAAAATATATCAAAGAAATTCTAGACCCTCTTTCTGGAAGTCCGTATAGGTACCCCAGAAACCCTGTTGGTAGAGGGTTTATGGTTGAGCCTCACCCTGAAACGGTTGAAGCCTTAAACCTTCCTAATATAGAAGACCCCTATAATTTGCTAACTCCGGAAAATCTAATATGTAAAGATGTAGATCAATGGTATAAAATGCCTGTTCCTACCTGTACAGATTGGGTAAGTCCAGGCTGGTTTCCAAGAGTGGCTTATTTTGGAGTATATCCATTGCCCCAAGGTTTAAACGAACATATTTATGAAATTAAAAATAAATGGGCAGACTTAGATTTATTGAAGAGTACTGCGGATATTAAAAATTCTCAATTTTCTTTTAGAGCGTGTAATGGAGCTTCACTTGGTTTACAATCAAGATATTTGTACGGTGGTGAAAGTTGTAGGTTAACCAATATTCATCCTGAAAAGCAAGAATTTGTTTTTCAACTACCAAAAGAAATACCAACAATAAAAGTTGATGGTAGAAACGGTAAACTACTTAAAACGACTCCTGTTATGCATAGCATTATTATTGAACCTGACATGAAAAAATTAAGCATTGTTTGGTGCGGAAGTGCAAAAGCGATTAGGCCTTATTTTGAGGAAGAATTAAAAACCATGCCTTTTGAGGTAAAATGGAAATAAAACATAACAATAGCTTATTTGAGTAACCTGTATTCTCTTCTTTGAGTTCATCTGTTCCGAGCCCGCATAAAAAAACCGACTAGCGGGAGCACATCGGTTATTTGGTATAAAATATATAATTGTTGCAGTTGTAGTAAAGAAACGAAAGAGCGGCAGTCTTGTTATACAAAGTATGATTTCTTAAATGGGTTCTTCCAGAATTAAATATAAGAGCTGGACATAACCTGTGTTGCCCAATCTTTCAACAGAATACCATTGGGACAAAAAGTACGTGTTCTCCCTTCAAACCTTAAGCTATCCCTTCCACCACCGTATTGAGATCTAACACCTGCAGTAGCTGGCACATTTAAGGTATTGGCTACTTTTCTCAAAAACCGTTCACCACGAACACCCATAGCCACGTTGCAACCATGGAACTCTATACTGCCAAAAGGCAAAAATATATTTCGTAAAGCTCCAAATAATGACCAAAAATTACCGGCATAATCTAAATCGAAAGAAGAGCCTGCGTCTTCATCAAATCCTGAGGATACTATCATATGGCCTGGAGAACCATGGCCATGAAATCGTAGTAAAACTACCTTGCCGCTTTGTGCGTTAGATTTAATTTGATTTATAACATTACGAACCCCTAAAGACATTCCGTAATTAATGATAGGCTCTCCGTTGTAACGTTGAAAATCAAGATAATCGGTTATCTCATCATCTGTAGCATCCACCGAATCTATAATCTGCCTATTTCTTTGGTTGAGTTTTTGCCATGTTGCATTTCTGACCCTTCCTGAAACAATTAAATCATTAGCTCTTTGAAATTCTCTTAGGGCTTCGGATGTCATGCGTACTAAATCACCATCAATCACTAACTGTTGATTTCCATATAGATTTAGAAAATACTGAACCGCAGCAACAGATGGCAATTTATCACCTCTTCTTAAGATTATCATTTAAATAATTTTTAAATTATTATAATCGCAAATTCTAGAAAAAACTCTTAGTCCTACTGCTGCTCATACTCCGAATCCCACTCATTACCATCATCGCCCTTTTGTCCTTCCATTTTGATCATAAAGTTTTTGGCCGGGAAATAGGGTTTCATATGTATATCTAAATGCACTTTGTCTTTTTGAACGGAATCTTGCTCAAAACGCTTGATAGAGAAATCTTCGATCAGCTTGTCAGGCCCAGTGATTCCGTCCAAGAATTTTACGATTTGACCCATCAATTCTTTACGGGTTCTGGCGTTGAAATTTTCAAAGGCCCTTCGGTTAAGGAAGTCCATCAACACTTTGGTAACATAGTCGAATACCCTCACGACTGAGTAAGTCTGTAATCCCAAATTATCACCGTTGAACAAGGTCTTGGCCGAAAATGCCATTACCTTACCATATTCATTGACCATGGGAATCAATCCCAATTTTTCAAGCTGGGCGATATCGCTTTTCTTAAGATCAAAGCGTACGCCGTCTACTTCGTTCATACCCCCAAACTTTTTACCGGCAGTAACTTGAGACATTAAGGTTTTATATACTTTTCCTGCCAGCGCTCCGGAAGGTGGCACAAATAAATCGTCTTGCTCCCCTACTTCGTCGTGCTTGCCCCGGCCTACTAACCAGTTACAGGACATCATTACATTTGAGCGGTATTTATCGCCTCCGGTAAGGTTGGCCGCCTCAAACATTTCCATTACATCGTCCGGTTCGTCCAAATGCTCAAAATCCGTCACTAACATTACTTTGTTTTCGTGAGCTATTTTCGCCCATTTCTCAACTACTTTATTAGACCCTAAATAACCAGGGATTACCAATAGGCTATAGTTTTCACGTAAATCCAAACGATCAAAATTGTCTGTGAGCTCGGTGTTGATAGCATCAATAAAACGGGTATTGTCTAAATCTTTCATTTGATCCAATTCCGCATTTACTATAGAAATATTCTTGATCTTGTCAGACTCTGAATTTTTATAAAACAGCGCAGTTGACCGGTATGAACGCTCTAAGTCTCTCGTAGAGTTAATAGCAAGTCCCAAATTTTTATTTAAGGATTGATGGGCTGCCTGAGCACTTTGTTCACATTCTTCTACCATTGCCACAACATCATCGGAACCAGATAACACTTTGGACCAAATTTGTAGGGTCTTTTTTAAGGTTTCACGATCTTCCTTTTTGTTCATTTCAGTCAAGAAAATACGTTTTCTTGCCTTTCGTTCTGGATTCATATTTTGAACCCCTTCCACACAAGCTTCTAACAAATCAAAACCGCCGAATTTGACTAGTTTGTCACTGCTTTCTTGTAAAAATGCTGCCGGGTTCTCCACTGGAGAAAATTCTTGTTGTACAGTACTCATAACTTTATTTATTTTCTTCAATTTCGGTTAATAATGCACGAATAGCATCCAATAATGCTGTTTTAGCGTCCGAATCAGCAATCGCCGTCTTCAGGATTTTGTTCGTTTTCAACTGCTTTACGACTTTTACATATTGGTCTTTTTCAGTATCAAGATCTTTTAGAAAACTACTCTGTCTTGTAATTCCCTTTGCTCCAAAATCACCCAAATTGGAAAACTTCAGCATTTCCTTTTTTCCAACACCGTCGGCATTCTCAAACTCAACTTCAACCTCTGGTTTAAAGTGTTCAAATACTTCTTCGATTGTTTTTAAGCCAGTTGTAACTACCGGCTTTATGGCAGGGTCATTAGTCAATTTTTCAACCAATAAGGTTCTGTTTCTTGGAATATCGGCAAAAGCCTCGTTGGCATCCGTTTTCACTTCTGTTCCTCCAATTCCGTATGTATCGCTCATAGTTTGTGATATTTAGATTATTACTTCGCTTTTTTCTTGTTTTTTTTCCTCCATGCCATTAATATCCCAATGCAGTTTATCCTGTTTATCATGAGATAATTTGATTGTTGTTCCCTTCTCAATTTTCCCAGAAACAATCATTCTTGACAATGGTGATCGTAGATGGCTACGGATTACACCTCGTAAAGGGCGAGCTCCGTATTTAGGTGTAAATCCTTTTTTAGCTAGCATTGCCATGGTGGCACCATTGATTTCCAAAGAAATTTGTTGCTTCTGTAATGCCTTGAAGAGATCCTTTAATTGGATTCTGAATATTTTCCCTATATTTTCTTCCGTAATTGGAGAAAAGGGAATGATTTCAGTAAGTCTTCCTAAAAATTCTGGTCTAAAGTGATTTCCCATCATTTCGAGTAAATCGCTAGATTTAGGAATTTCTCCTCTTCCAAAAGACTCAACAATATGTTGACTGCCTATATTTGAGGTAAATAGAATGACCGCATTTGAAAAATCTCCTTCTTTACCCAAGCGATCATGCAATTTGCCTTCGTCCAAAATCTGTAAAAATATGTCGAACACAGAAGGATGTGCTTTCTCTATTTCATCAAAAAGCACTATAGAATAAGGTTTTTGCCTAATCTTGTTAACCAAAAGCCCACCCTCTTCATAACCTACATATCCAGGAGGCGCTCCATATAGTAAAGCCGCCGAATGTTCTTCTTTAAATTCCGACATATCAAAACGGATGATGGAACTTTCATCTTGAAATAAAAATTCTGCCAGAGCTTTGGCCAATTCCGTTTTTCCAGTACCTGTGGGACCAGAAAAGAAAAATGATCCGATCGGCAAGCCTGGTTTGCTTAAACCTGAACGGGACTCTAAAACGGCCTCGGTAATTGTAGCGACCGCATGGTCTTGCCCAATAACCCTTTTACCCAGTACTAATTCCATCTGTAATAGTCGTTCCTTTTCGTCTGCTTGAAGCTTTCCTGTGGGAATTCCTGTTTTATTGGCTATGGTAGAAGCAATATCACTTTTGGTGATACTATTCTTATCCTTCTCCGCAATAGTTTTCAAATTGTCAAGTATACGATGCAATACAACAAAACCTTCTTCCGGATTTGTGATGCTCTTAAAGTGGTCTTCTTCAACCAATTCGTTAAATAATAAATAACTGAGTTTATTCTGCATTTGGGTATACATCCAATTCTGTTCCGCCAGCATTTTATGCGATTCTTCTTTTTCATTTTGTAACTTTTCTAGAAGGCCAATTAGCGCGTTTATTTCCGGTAATGAAGTCTCTACCATAAATTTTGCTGCCGACATGGTTCTATCAATAAGATCAATGGCCGAATCAGGTAAGCTACGCTCCTTGTTATAGCGTTTGGCCAAACGAATGGCTTCTGAGATAGTCTCAGAATCTATAGCCAAGTTATGATGGTCCGAATAATGGGTAACCGAATTTCGTATCATTCTATGAGCAGCCAATTCGTTCGGTTCATCAATACGTACCACTTCAAATTGACGAGATAGCCCTTCATCTACTTCAATATGCTTTCTAAAAGCATCGTGTGTAGCCGTAGCAATCAAAGTAAAATCGCCTTTGCTCAACTCAGATTTTAAAATATTTACCAACCCTTGGTTACCCGCGTTCTTATCGGTCAGATTTTTTAGTTCATCAATAAGTAAAATAGGTTTTTCAAGCTGTTTTAGTTCGTTAAAAATCTTTTGAAACCGGTCTTCAATTTCACCTTTATAGCCTGCACCAGACACGAGTTTAATAAAATCTAGTTCAACTACCGTTGCTCCTTTAAAATGAAAGGGAATATTCTCGCTGATGGTAGCATATGCAAACCCATTCATAAGTACGGTTTTACCAACTCCTGGATCTCCAAGAATTAATACATTAGGCTTGGAACGCCGCCCCAGAATTTCCATAATCATTTTAATTTCCGAATCTCTACCTGTAATGTTTTCAACAGCTTCACTTCTAACTTGTGAAGTTTTATCGATGCAGTACTTTAATAAAGTAGCACCTATTACCCCATTTTTTTTAGCATTGGTACGCATAGTGGAGTCTACTTTCCCCACACTTAAAGATTCAATGGTACCATTTGAAAGATGTTCAATAATTTCATTTGCAGTAAGTGGAAAAGTTTTTAATTGATCATACGAAAATCCAACACCAGGGGTGGTTAGAGCAATTAATATGCAATGTGCATTTATCACATCTATTCCCCGTTTTAATTTGATGTTATCCGCTTCATAGAATACAGCTTCTACTGAGACATCTCCCGATGGGTTTTCAGGTATTTTCGTAGTCTTTGGCAGTGATTCTAACCGCACCTCCGCCCATTCTTCTACATAATAGCCATCATGCCCCATACTATCAATAAAGGAAAGCAACCCTATATCTTTATGTAGCAATGCCTTGAGCAGATGTGCCGACGAATAAACGCCATGGGCATATTCTTTGGCAATAGCCTGTGCAATATGCACCGCTTGTTTTATGGTATCAGAAAGTATATAATTGACCATGAGAGATAGTTTATATAAATTAGGATTTACAATTGGCTCCTATACTTTATATTTAATGTTGGTAATTTTGAAAAGGTTAACAATTGACCCTAACTTTTAGTTTAGCCGCAATGAGTTAATTATTTTTCTGCTCATATTTAGACAATAGAACATCTCTTCTCTTTTTTTTTGACTTGGAGGAAACAAACAAAGGAATACCCACACCAACCTGGGCAGCCCCTACTGCAAAAAGACTAACACTTGCAAGACCAGTTAAAAGTCCTGGTCCTCTTTCGTGGCCCCTAATATCATCTTCATAATCTGCGCTTTCGTTGGATTTTCTGGGTAACAATGAAACTCCAAACCCTGCCGTTAACAAGCCCATTGGAATTAAGATACTGCTAGCTATGCTTTGCGCTTTCCTTTTTTTATCTAGTTTTAGTATATTTTGAAAATCGGTTTTGATATTCTCGTTAGACCTATCGTAATTTGAATAAGGCACCCCTAAACTAGAAAGGGTACGTAGTTGTTTTTCCTTTAATTCTTGAGCTTTTACCATAGTAATCCCAAGTAAAAAAAAGAATACACTTATTAATTTTAATATTTGTTTTAACTGTTTCATTGTGTTTGTTTTTAAGTTCACTCTTTTGTCTCTATATGGTTTGAAAAGATTAACATGAAAATTATTTTTTAAGTTGAGACTACAAAAAAACCGGAGCTTTCGCCCCGGTTCAACAATTCTTAATTTTCTTATTTTAATAGTCTAGACCAAAATGATCCATTACTTCTTCGTAAGACATTTTATAAAGGTTAACACTTGCTGATTTGGCTGTACCCGAAGGCACAATTACGTATCTTACTTTGTCTACACTTAAATAGAATTGATTATTTCCATCCATCGTAGTACCGGTTATAAAAAGTTCATATTCATGAACAAGACTGCCTTCTAAATGATAATCGTACTTTTCATTTCTTTGCACATAAGGTAGTTGGTGTACCTCGAATCTATTGGAAAGATCATCGCGACCGTAAACCAAGATAATTGCACTGTCTGCGATTTCGCGGGTAAGCTCTGGTACGCTGATCGAAAATTCATCGGAGAATAAAGCGGCCGACGTGTCAAATCCGGCATCAATCCAATCCGAAGCGATTACATTGGCATTGCCGTCTTCGCCCGGTTCACCCTGAGGCCCTTGTTCGCCTGCGGCACCAGCCTCACCTTGTGCACCGGTTTCACCTGTAAGTCCCATTTCTCCTTCCGGACCTTCCGGACCTTCACAGGATGTAAAAGCCATACCCATTGCCAAAAATAACATTGTAAATAATTTCATAGTTTTCATAATTCTAAATTTTAATTGGTAAAAATTTTATTGTTTGCCCTTTTGTATGTTTTTAGCTAAAAAAGGTTAACATCTATCAAAGAAAAAAATGAAATAGAGCATGAAACACCCCAACAAAACGCTGATAATCTAACACTTAAACCATTAAAAAAAGAACGGAAAAATTATTTCATATTTCAGAATGAAAAGAAAACACCTACATTTATAAAATAAAATAGCTACCTTGAAAATCTTCCCCCATTGCATACTAGGACAAATAATTAAAAGAAATAGAATAGAACCTAATTCTTATTTTTCAATTTATGATGTTAACCTGTTAAAGGTTATTCAGACTCATTTTTGAAAAACTAAATACTATATGTTATGAAAGTAAATAATCACCTTTTAAAGTGCTTTTTTTTAGGAGTAATTATCACTTCTTTTTCAGCTTGCGGATGTTTTAAAAAGTTTTCATCTAAGCTTATTGTAGCCGATGACAGTAAAATAGCTTCTAAATCTTTCTTAAAACCTATTCCAAACGAACTAATACTAAAAAACCCGAACAGTATTGACCCGGATACCCTCTGTCAGTTAAAAAAAGATCTTGGTATTATTCCTCCTAATGCAGACTGTAATACAGTTTCTGGCCAAATAGAAAAATGTGCTTGTGGAGAAAACATAGAGAGGTGGACAATTCCCAATTCAATTGATGACCTTACAATAGAACGCGCAATTGGTACTGTAAGAGCTGAGCAGGGAAGTGAACTCGAGGGAGGTGGTATCACCAGAAATAGTAGTCTTCAAATGGCACCAATTGACAGTATCGTAACAGGTCGATTTAGAGATAAAGACATTATACAAGGTAATTTTCCACCAAATGTTGAATCTACTAATTTTACCAGTCCTTTATTAAAAGGTGTTACAATTCCTGCAAAAATAAAAGAGTATAACTCAGGCGAAATAATCGTAGCGGTCATCGATACCGGAATCGATATGAGTGCATTCAAAAATAACGAGATAAAATTCTTAAATTCATCTAACTTTAATTCAAACAACTGTACATCAAACCCCAACAACAGACCTACTACAGGATGGAACTTTGTAGACAACAATTCTAATATAGGTGACAAAAACGGTCATGGAACTTTTGTCGCCAAGAATATTCTAAATAATCTAAGTAATTCTCAGGAAAAAATATCTTTTCTACCTTTAAAAGTTTTTAGTGATTCTGGCACTGGAACAATTTGGGATATTATTTGCGCCTTTGCCTACGTTAAAAGAATACAATCAGAAACAAATTATGACATTGCAGTTGTAAATGCTAGTTTCGGTGCCAGTATAGAGAAAGAATTGTATAAAGAAGAAGATTTTTTATTGTTCAAACAATATATCGATATGCTTAATGGTGAAAGTGTAGTAATCTCATCTGCAGGAAATGTAGGTGATGATAACGATATAAAATATCATTTTCCTTCCAGTTTTAGTTCTAATGTATTATTTGCAGGAATAAGCTCGACTAATTTACTATCAGTAGCAGGACTTTCTAATAATTCCGAACTTAAATTGTTTCAATCTTCAAACAGAGGTAAAAACAGTGTAAACATTTCAGCTCCTTGGGAATACATTATAAACTTATCGAATGAATTAGAAATCATAGAAAATTTATTTGACGGGAATAATAAAGGTTTAAACTTTGCCAAGTTAGAAGGAACTTCTTACAGCGCATCATTTGTTTCATCTAAAATTTTAGATGAAATTTTACAAAATTCATCACCATTAAGAGGTTCTTTACTTCTTAACAAATACCTAGGAAAACAAAGTATTGAAACTACTCTAAAAGAAAATGTTAAAGATGGTAAATACATTAAAAAATAAGAAGTGATAAATTTCATAGCCGTTACATAAAATTTTAATGTGCCCCGTATGAAAAACCTACTCTTATCTTTATTGATAACCATAACATCTCAGAGTTGCATTTTCGCGCAGAACGAGAAATTGAGAAACATAATTGATTTAGATATTTCTGAAACTGAAAAAGAAAAAAAAGTTGATTCGCTATATAAACACTTACAGAAGAACTATAAAGACCGATTAGGCGATTTTTATCATGATATAGCCAGTAAGTGGTATTACCCTAGGTTCTTGAACAAGGGTGACAATAATTATCTCAATGATGCTATTCTAAATACTCGAAAAGCAATTTTAGAAAAAGAGAATAGTGATGTCATCGATACTATTTCTTTGAGAAAATCAATTTATAATTTAGCATTTTTTCAATATCAAAGTGGTGAAATATTTAGTTCGATCGATACTCATATAAAGTTGCTCTCGTTTAACATTGAAGATCAAAAAAGCATTGGGTCAAGGAAAGATTTAAGTATTTCTTACCTTGAGGTTGGCGACTTTCAAAAAGCCATAGAAACACTTAATCAAATATTAAGTTTATCCAAAAATGATGCTAAGAAATGGCAATTTTTACTTAACACTCATATTTTACTTGCCGACTCCTACGGTACTATGAACTATGCCGATAATAAGTCAGAAATGGAATACCATCTCAAACAGGCCGATTCACTAGTAAAAGCTAACAAGTTAGAGAAGAGTTTTCAAGACAACCAAATAAAAGTATTGTATGGTAATTTATATCTAAAGACCGGCAGATTCTCTACCGCAAAGAACATGTATAAGCAAGTTCTATCTAACCCATCTGTCTTTAGTAAAAAAGAATTAGCCATTGTCTATAACAATTATGGATATTGCCTTTTGCAAAACAACGAAATAGAAGAGGCTTTAAATAATATTAATTTAGCTCTACAAACTCTTCCTAATTATTCTTTGGCATTGGAAAGCCTGGGAGACCTTAATCTTCAAAAAAACAATTATAAAGAAGGTTTAGAATATTATCAAAAATCTATTCTTGCGGTCATACAAACCCCTAACCTTAGCAAGATAATGGACTTACCCAATACAGAGGAAATAGAATTAACAAAAGACAAATTGAATCTTTTGAGGCATATCATCGCAAAAGCTAACGGTTGGGCAAAATATTATAAATATAAAAACAACAACAACTTTCTAGTAAATTCTTTACAAACTTTTAAAAAAGCAGATGAATTAATAGATATCATTAAAAGGGAGAATACAGAGTTTCAATCCAAAGTATATTGGCGTGAGCAGAGCTCGGAACTATATGCAAATGCCATAGAGACCTGTTTTCTTCTAAAAAGACCGGAAGAAGCATTTTATTATATGGAGCGTAATAAAGCACTATTACTCTTGGAAGACCTTTCCAATGAAGATGCTAAGCAAATTGCTAACATTCCTACTGAAAAAGCACAACAAGAATTTAACCTTAAACGTGCCATATTTCTTTCTGAAAATAAATTACAGGAGCAAAAGGGCCTCATAGATAACGATTCATTGGAAGTACTTAAAACCACCATTCGCAACAACAAATATAAATATGAAAGGTTTATTCACTCTCTTGAAGTATCCTACCCAAATTATGCCAAGTTTAAAAAAAAGGTAGATGTGTTGCCTTTAAATGATTTGCAAACCAAGTATATTACCGAAGACAAAGCCACCCTACATTATATTCTTAACGAGGAAGATGGGTATGGCTTATTGACTACTACTGATACCACTTTACTATTCCGTTTAAAGAATATTCCCAAGATTAATGAGGAAGTAGAATTGCTAATTGCTGCTTTGGCAGACGGTGTTTCGGATATTGATAATTTCACCACTATATCAAACAAGGTATTTCAAGATTTAATACCCGAAAAAGTGTATCAAAAAATCCTAGGAAAACAGCTAACCATTATACCCGATTATACGCTACAGCAAATTCCTTTTGAGTCTCTTGTAATAGATAGTACTAATTTAAAATACCTCTTTGAGGAAGTAGAAATAGGCTACGCCTATTCGGCATCATTACTACATCATAATCAGAAAACTGCACAACACTCAGACATCGATTTACTTGGGGTAGCACCAATCGTTTTCAACGACTTAAAATTACCCGAACTTTTTTTTAGTAAAAACGAAGTTAAAAATATTGCTGAAGTATTTCCTAGCAAAATATTGCTAAACAATGAGGCAACTAAAACCAATTTTATTGAAAACGTCGCGAATCATAGTGTTCTCCATTTAGCAACCCATGCAGATATTGGGGACGGGGAAAACCCTTGGGTAGCATTCAGCGATTCAAAAATGTATTTGAAAGAAATATATGCTACCAAAAACCAGGCCGATATGGTTGTTCTTAGTGGTTGTAACACTTCTAACGGAGCGCTAAAAAGAGGAGAAGGTGTAATGAGTCTCGCCAGGGGCTTTTTCTATTCAGGCGCAAAGTCGGTAGTTTCAACACTTTGGCCAGTATCCGACGAAGCAGGGAAAGAAATACTCATTAACTTTTATAAAAACTTAAATGAAGGACTCACAAAATCAAAAGCCCTTCAAAAAGCCAAACTTGCTTATCTTAAAAATACTGAAGAAAAAGAGCTAAAACATCCTTATTATTGGGCCGGTTACGTAGCATTAGGTGACAACTCTCCCCTAACGGACGAACCGATTTCAAATTGGCAATTTTTAGTCTATGCCGTAATCGGCTCAGGAATTTTAATCCTTGGCTACACAAAGGTTAAAAGGCATCGAGCAGCTGCTTAGCCTCTTCATGTTTATAACCCTTTGTTGCCTCCACCTTTTTAAGTGCTTGTTTTGCCTTTTCAGAATCTGCTACTTGTAAATAGGCCATTGCCAAATACCAATTAGATTTATCGGTCAAAGCATCAACTGTTTCTAAATGTTTCTCAAGCAACGGAATTGCCTCCTCTGCCCTATTTAATTGAATAAGGGCATTCGCTTTGTAAAATAGATAATAGGGTTGTTTTTCTGAATTATAAAGTTCTTCAAAAAGAGGAATAGCTACTTCATAATCACCTTTTGAGTAAGCCACAAACGCTTCTCCTTTTTTATCCAATTCTTCACTACTACGCGTTATTGGATATGTTACATTACGATACGGACTAAAATTCTCGTCATACATTTCTTGGCTACTCATACTCTGATTCGCCGAAAAGAAATATGTTAATCCAACCAACAATGTCACGGAAGCAGCAACCAACCATTTTCTAGGTATCCCTATAACACCACTATTTTCAGGCACAGTACTCCTCTGCTCCAACTCTCGTGCTTCAGATTCAAATTCAGAAAGTATATTTCTAAAATTAGCATCTTCTTCTGCCGTAATTGCTTTTTTCGCGTCTATTTGAAATTCAACTTCTTTCCTAAATTCTGGGTTGTTCTTAAAGAGCAAATCAAATTCTTGCCTTTCCAATTCGGTTAATTTGTCTTGTAGGTATTTTTCTAACAACATCTCTTCTTCCATAGGACTATCCATTACACAGTTGTCTAAGGGTTTTTAAGCATCGGGACTTTTGGGCCTTTACCACATTCTCATTATTGTAACCAGCCTCTTCTGCGATTTCTTTTATATTTAGTCCGCGATAATAGAACATGGTTAACACTTGGCGACATTTTTCTCCTAGTTCCTTAAGATATTTGCGCATTAACTCTTGCTTTTCCGTTAGTTCAGAGTCTGGTTCAATTTTAATTTCTGCATACTCATCTCCTACGACATGTAGTTGGCTTTCATAGGAAACTTCCCGTTTCCTTAGCTTAAGTTCATCGTAAATTTTAAATTTTCCTATCCCAAAGAGATACGTTTTCATACTGCTATCAATAGCATCTAATTTTCCTTGTAGTGCTCTTTTTCTCAAGGCTAAAAAGGCTTCTTGATACACATCGGACAAGGTATCTTGGTCAAGGTTATACCTTTTTCCAAAGTTCAAAAACTCGCCCCTATATAAATTATAAAGTACTTTTAATTTAAGTCTATCACTAGATTTTAGGTCGTTTAATGCAGTTTTATCCATAAAAAGGGAATAATTGAACTTTCCTAGAAGAGTGAAAAATAGAAAAAAAAATCCACTTTAATTTATATTACCCCTAAAGTCCAAGGTAATACGTCTGCTCCTTTAAAAAGATTGAGACAAAATCTTATAAATAATACTCTCTTTTAAAAGCTTTGGGCTGGAATTAAACTTGAAAAGTTATTTTTCTCTGGCAATAAGAAACTTACAATTTATATTCCTGACTGGTTCTTCTTCTAGCCGCCCTATGAACGGAATACCTCCATAAATAGTATTCTGTATTCATCTCAGAACTCATATTATTTTGTTGCATTGACAATCGCATCAGCAATCTCTGGATAAGTCCATTCCAACGTATTTCTATTGAAAATGGCAAACTCGTCAAGATTTCCATTATCCCACCAAACAGGACAAATGCCTCGCTCAACACATGCCGTCGCATAAAATTCTGCATGGGCTAACCGGTCTTCCGGATTGTTACTAAATGTGGAACCCCATTCTCCCATAACTACAGCTCTACCCTCTTTCTCAAATTTATCATGAATTTTATTGAACTCTTGGGTTAGTTCCGTTTTATCGGCTTCGGTCCCCCAAGTTGGGTCGGTTCCTTCTAAACAGAATAAATACGGTGAATAGCTGTGGACGGATACGATGACATTTTCATCATCATTAGGAATAATATAATCACTTAAAGCATTTGAATTTGTACTCGCGGCATATGTAGAAACCATGATTTTTCTACTTGTATTGTTTCCTCCCGTAGCTCTAATGGCGTCTACGCTTACTTGATGATATTGATTTACGGCATCACGTCCTTCGGCAGTACCTCCATCCCACTCTTCAGGTGTTTCTTCATGACGTGGTTCGTTCAAGGTTTCAAAAATGAGGTAGTCATCGTACGTTTTAAATCTGTTAGCTATCTGTGTCCAAACCTTGATAAGCTGACTTTTGACTGTAGGGGCTTTTTCATACGTAGGTATTATCCATGCCTCATCATGATGAATATTAACAATAACATACATTTTATTATCGAAAGCGTAATTGGCAATTTTCTCAACTTTATCCAACCATTCTTTTTCTATCTCGTAATCCGGTGCAGGCCCCATATGAAACCTCCAAGTAACGGGCAATCGTAATGTTTTAAATCCCTTCTTTGCAATTTCATCAATCATTTCCTTAGTGGTAATGGGGTTTCCCCAAGCTGTTTCGTCCTCACTTTCGGTATCCATAGCGTTACCCAGATTCCAGCCAGCTCCCATGTCTATAACAAATTCTTTAGGTGTTATCTTGCGTATATCGTTGTTTTCCGTATCGTCACGCTTGTCCGTCTCAACCATATCAATAGCTCCAGGTATTTTATCCTTTGTACTTTCCTCCTTTTGCGCACAACCCCAAAAACAGCAAAGTTTTAAACTCAGAACTAAAGAAATTAAGATGGTATTTTTCATCTGGTTTTAATTTTAGTGTTACAGGATGCGTTTGAATAAACCAACAACCGGGATTATTTATTTTGTGAGATCGATAACATCGATTTAAAATTTGAAATTGAAGGATAAAGCCGGTTTATTATATTAAAAAACCGGCCTAATCCGTGTAATTCTCGACTATACTAAATAACTCAACTCTGCCAAAAATTACCTAACTAACTATCACTAAACTAAAGAATTATAGCTTTTCCAATTTTACAGACTGTACCATTATGCCATTGGTTTGATTGCCTATATCCAATAATACACGGGCACCATTTGTAGTTTCCTGCCCCATGACAAATTCTTTCTCATACGTTTGGTATTCCGTATCACCGGCCAACCAAACACCGCCACCTCCATCATAAGCTTGCCAACCATCTCTGCCTGTACCATCTCCAACGGAAAGAGTAAACCAGAAATCTCCTTGACCAGGGTATGCTTTAACTAAAACTGTCAGCTTATATTTAGCATCTTTTTCAAGAATTATTGAAGGCTTAAACAATTGTACATCCCACGGATTTGCTCCTACAACGATATCGGTAGCAACCAGAACATTGTCTTCTGCGTAAAAGTTAACAGCACCCCCACCATTTTGGTTAGCTGCCCAACCGTCTTCTCCTCCTGAAAAATCAGATTCATAAATAGTTTCCGAACCTAAGGATATGGAAATGGTATCTACTATATCTGGATATGAAATTACAATTTCATTTGTCCCATCGGCATAGACTTCTCCTTGGGCAGGAGTGGATACAATTCCGTAAATATCAAAATCCTCACTGGCCACAATCTGGTCTTCTTTACCATTGATAGACAATCTAAGGGTCAAACCTTTAAGCTCAATTATCTCTCCGTCTGCGTAGAGTGTCTTTTCTGGTTTTGTTTCCATGGTCATACCTGTTATATCAAGCATATTAACCGTAATGGGAACGGCAACGGAAAGTCCTGAAGAATGCGAAATTTGTATCTCCGAATCCGTAGCTTTTAATTTAGTTTCGTTTGCCGGAGTTGCCATGAGTTCAAAAGCCTCAAAATCTTCAAAAGGAACAACCACCTCTAGACCACCTGTCATTTCGTAAGTTATAACGGTTCCTTCTAAATCTAACCGCTCTCCTATCTCATATTCACTTTTCAAAGGCGGTGTAGTAACGGTACCGCTCAAAGGAGCAAAAGGCAATACCTGAATTTCCTGTGCAATCTTAGCGTTGGTAGAAGCATAAGTTACCATTACTTGTGTATTGTCTACCGATAGAATGTCTCCGTTCATTGGAGCTACTTGAATATCCGTTCCAAAATCCTCAAAAGCAACATCAGTTTTGGCGCCATCCTCCTTAACAAGGGTTACCACCATATCATTTAAATGTAGTTTCTGCCCGTTCACGTAATTATCCGTAGCCTTGTTTTTTACTACTAAAGCAACTACATTATTGGTTACACTAATAGCTTGAATCAATCCAGCTCCCGACTCCCCAATAGAAATCGTAATCTGTTGGTGCGAAAAATCCAATACCGTGCCATTGGCAGGGTCTGTGGTAATGTTCTCTGAACCAAAAGAAGCAAATGGAACATCTACCACACCCCCATCTTTATCCATAGAAATAACAATACCGGAAAGGTCCAACGCATCACCAAGTACATACGCCACTTTTGGAAGGGTTTTCATGCGTACGGTAGAACTAGTAACTACCTCGCCATCATCATCACTATTACAGGAAGAAAATATGAAAACCGCTAATGCCATTAACAGCAATGCTATTCTGTTCTGTGCAAAATTTAGAATATATTTCATGTTCCGATTTTATTTTAATTCAATTTCAAACTCTTCAAAAACAGCGGTCCTATCTCTTATGACCAAGGTATCCTTAACGGCATGAGTTTCTGAATTATCCGCATCTGTATAGGTGTAATCCAAATAAATAACATCTCTTGGTTTTCCTCCCCACGTATCGCCTCCTTCTACAAATTTACCTGTACCGCTAATATTGTAAGGGTCATCTTTATAGCTAGAAATAGTACAATCGTCTTCTGTAAAAGAAAGTTCCATAGCTACATTTCCGGGGCTAGAATTTTCTCCTCGTCCAATGATATTCTCTAAGTGAACCTTATTGAAACCACTGGTGGCAACAAAGGCTATTTCATCATCTACGGTAAATTCTGCATTATACTCCCTACCTAATATAGGTGTTCCCGTTGTGATCATGTCAGTTCCTCTACGGAGGTAATTACCATGAAACCTATTCATATATTTAATACCGAAAAGTGTATAGTCTTTAGGAAGAATATCCCAGTGGCCGGCATTGGCCCTGTCCAGATCGGTTATGCCTTCAAAGCTTACACCTGAATGAATACTATCTATATTCTCTGCCTGTGTTAGCCTAAGCGGAATTACGTAATTGGTAGTATTGGCAGCTCCAAAAGATAAGGTGTCGTTAAAAAAATCATCATACAACTGTACTTGAATGCGCGCCTTAGTATCTCCAGAAGGTATGGTTACAGGACTAATGTTTTCAAAAGTATAATAGCTTGCCGGAAGTGGTTTTACATTCGCTACATTGGTCAATAGACTATTATCTACTTCAAAATGAATCTTTCTTTCTTCATCGTTGGAATAAACACCGGTCATAAGGGCCGTAATTTCAAAACGATGGGCATTATCCTCTACATTAATTCCTTGGTCATAATTACCTAGGATTAGAGTTCTGGCTGGCGTTTGATATGGAAAATAGACGGTTTGCGTATCAAAATCATCAAATTCAGGTTCTGTATTGCTACACGATACCAAGAATAAGATTGAAAGTATACCAATGAAATATCTTGTGTTCATAAAATGAAAAAATTAAATTAACATTTTGGCCGAAGCTTAAATTTATATCTTTTTAGAATGCCCTACCACCCTTGGTTCTGTTCAATTAAATTGAACCTTACCACTTCGTTTTGTGGAATAGGTGCATAGTTGGCATTGGCATTATAGAGCCTTGGTTCTACCGTAAAGCTCTCATAATTACCCCCATCAAACTGTAACCCTCTGGCATCCGGCGTTTGGTCAAAAAGGTTCCACCTTCTTAAATCGTACAAACGATGTCCTTCAAAACAAAGTTCTAACCGGCGTTCGTTACGGATCAAGTTTCGCATGTCTTCTTGAGAGCTTATACTGCCTAAGTAAGCATCTGAATTATCAAGGCCAATACCGGCTCTTTGTCTAATGGCCGCAATGATATTTCTAGCGGACATACCGCCTACCATTTGTTCCGGTCCTCCCAATTCATTGGCTGTTTCGGCAAGCATAAGGAACAGATCCGTATACCGAACAAAAACATTTATCTTCTCTGAGCTAGAAATAGAACCATCCGCACTTATTACCACCTTTTGATCCAATAATTTTTTCAGATAATACCCCGATCGTGTTGAACGTTGCGAAATTTGGTCAATACCGTCTACACCTCCATCATTAGTAATGCTTACCACTCTTCCGTTTAAATCATTGCCATTATAGAGTATGTACCGCTGCAACCTCATATCCCTATTTTCAAAAGGGTTGGCCGCATTATAATCCGGGTGTGATTCCGAGAAAGGAAAACCATCTAACATTGGAAAAGCTTCCACTAAATTCTGAGACGGGTTAAGTCTGCCTTCTCCATTTAGAGAAGGGGGAAAATGCTGACTTTCTACCCAAGTCATATTAGTGGAAGCATTGCTTCTCCAAAGTACTTCTTGAAAATTTCGTGTACCTAACGGAAATTCATAGAAGTTATAGTATCCGTTTGGATCTAGCCCGCCAAGGCCTCCAATATCATTTAAAAGTTCTGCAAGAAGATTAGCGGCATCTTGGTAATAACTACCCTGCCCGTTCATAAAAGCTGGACTGGCCGCCAATAAATATAACTTAGCTTTAAACGCCTTAATAATTCGCCCGTTTATTCTTGCATCTTGATCTGCACCGAATACAAATTGATATTTATCATCATTTGAATCGTTGTACCTAGAAGGTCTTTTTGCCAAATCACCATCATAATCCATTGGTAAATATTCTAGCGCCTCATCAAAATCGGCCACAATTCTGGAAACCGTTTCTTCAAATCCTAATCTAGGCGTGTTAAAATCGGCATCAAATTCATAAAACTCAGTGATATAAGGTATGCCCAACAATTGCCCTGAAGCGCCACGGCCTCCATGTTCCTGTAAAATCCAAAAATGTCTAAGTGCTCTAAGAGCAACAGCTTCACCATACAATCGTTCTTTGAAAAGCTCATTGGTTTCCTCATCTCGCTTCCATTCTACCTCATCTATCAAGGTTATAAACTTATTGGCATATAACACCTGCTCATACATACCCCACTTACTTGTGAAGGGGTTTTGCGCGTTCCATTCGCCGGTTGCCATCCTTCGGTAGCTACTCAAGAAATTATTTACGGCATCATCCGTTGCAGCATCATTAAAATAAAGCTGATTAACCAAACCTTCATAAGCGTTGAGCAAAACGCCCTCGGCAAAGGCCGGGTCAAAATTCAGACGGTCTTCTCCCAAGAGATTTTCATCTACAGGTTCTACCAAGCTACACGCCATGATTGATGAAAATAACGTGAAAAGGGTTATATTTTTAAGTATGTTCTTCATTTCAATTTTATTTTTCACATTAAAACTTCATTCTTGCCCCAAAAGAGAAATAGCGGAACATTGGATTAAAACCAAACTGTAATTCCCTAATATCTTTGTTTTTCGAAAATTCTGCCAAATTAGATACCGAGGTGAATAGGTTAATATCTTTCATCTTCAATTTGTCTACTAACTGGGAAGGCAAATCGAACGTTAACTGTACCCGTTGTATCCTGAAATTGTCATTACTGTACAACCAATAGGTAGAAGTCTTATCAAAATTGTTGGTGTTACCAATCGAAGAAAGTCTTGGAAAGGTAGCTGTATCAGCAGTAGCTTCCGTCCATCTGCCTTCTACTACCTCTGAGTACTTTGCGTCTCCTTGCGGTCTATAATAATCTCCGGACAAAATACCATCCCTACCAACCTCAGCAGTAAAGAGCGCAAACAAAGTAAAAGCTTTATAGGACCAAGTTACGTCCGACCCAAAACTCCACGGTGCTCCATAAAGTCCGATTTGGACCATGTCCTGATCATTTATAACATCATCTCCGTTTTGGTTTTTGTATTTAATATCACCCAGTTTTACCGTACCGTATTGTGTTGGCAAGTCGCCTTTTAATGTACCATCTTCATTAAAATCATCCACTCCGAACAATCCTAAAGACTCAAGACCCCAAATGGCATCTACAGGAGTACCTTTTCTATTTTGATATTCGTCTTCGTAAATCTCATCTACTTTTGTTCTTTTCGATTTAGTATATAGTGCTCTTGCCCCTATATCTAAAGTAGAGTTCTCTGTTTTTGTATGATAATTTATGCCGACTTCAAAACCTGAATATTGATCTTCATTGAAGTTGCTATAAGGTCTAAATGAGCTATAATAATCAGGATACAAGGTAGAAGCCCTGATAACTTTTTCTCCCATAACAGACTGAAATACATTAGCCTCTAACCATACCTTTTTAAACATCAACGCTTCAAAACCCAATGTATAGTCTGTTCTTTTCTCAAAATCCAAACCTAAATTCTGACCTCTTAAAATTTTTGTAGATGCATTGTAGTAGCCTGATCCATTAGAATCTCCCCAGTTATAACCTCCTCCGTCTTGCTCGTAAATGGCATCATATAAGAAATAATCCTGAATACCAAGGTCCGTGTACACTACGCCAACTGATGACCTTATTTTAAAATAGTCTAACCAAGGCGATTCTTGCAAAGAAGACTCTTCACTCAATACATATGCCAGTCCTAAAGTGGGAGCAAATTTACCTCTATTACCATCTGCTAACTTTACAGAATTTACATAGGCACCACTAAAGTTACCATATATCTTTTTCTTATAATTATAGTTTAAACTTAGGGCCACATGGCTATTTTTAGCCGACTGCTTCTCCTCCCTTACATATGTGTTATTTGCAAAACCGATTAACGAAGCATCAATAGAGTGATTCTCATTAAACTTTCTCTCATAATTCAAAAGACCATAAAAGCCATACCTGATGGCGAAAACGTTGGTGTTTACATTTTCTACCTGACCTTTTAAATCGTTGTCCTTTACATTAACCAGATCAATAATTTTGTTATTATCGCTCCAAGTAGGTTGATACACCGCATATTCATTCTGAACACTTAAGTTATATATGTTATAAAAATCAAAACTAACGTAGCTTTTTGCGGACAGTCCTTTGGTTATAGCACTCAAATCAAAATCTATTGCATTATTGACCTGGCTTACCCTTGTCATATTTGTCTGATAGCCTCCACCAAAAATCTTTGCAATGGCGCCGTCATTATAAACTTGATTGCCTCCTAAAAGAAACCCATCATACTGATTGGCTGCATCAACAATACCGCGCAATCCAGGATTTACAGAAAAATCTATTTCACTAATAGGTAATAATGGCGAATATAAATTGGGTCTTATAGAATCGCCCTGGGTGTAAATATTACTTAGTGAAGTTTTATTCTTATCAATTATGGCTACTACATCTAGGCTACTTGTTATCCAATCATTTATTCTAAAATCAATATTACCCCTTACATTAAATCTTTTGGCTCCTTTGTCATTTTCTGGGTTTACTGATTGAAAACTCCCATCTGATTTAAAACCCAAATTGATGTAGAATTTGGTGTTTTCAGAACCTCCGGAAAAATCTGCCGTTACATTGGCAAAAGGTGTAAGCGGATTAAAGTTCGCACTATTATGAAAATCAACATTTGGATACCTGTACGGATTAGCACCACTTCTATGATTTTGGATTTGTTCCGCAGTATATATTTCACCTAAACCATCATTAGCACGAGCCTCGTTAAAATAGGTCATATAGTCCGCCGAGTTTAGATAATTAGGCATGCTAACGGGCAATCTTACACCCGTGCTGGCACTTATATTAAACTGTTTTTGGGTAGACCCTCGTTTTGTAGTAACCACGATAACACCGTTTCTGGCCATAGAACCATAGAGTGCAGATACATTTGCATCTTTTAATATAGTGATTTCCTCTATCTCCTCCATATTTAAGAGGTCTATATTACGTCCGGGAATACCGTCTACAACTATTAAAGCTTCTCCTAACCCTCGTATACTATTACCGCCCATTAATCCGGTTAATCTTCCACCTAAAGCATCGCGAACCCACTGCGTAGTATCGAACTTTAAAAAATCGCCAGGCTTTACGGTCGATGAAGACCCAACGACACCTTGTTTTTCAGTCGTTACAAACCCCATGTTTATATCTTCCTCTAAATAAGACTCTAGCTTACTAGGTTCGTTCTCTAAAACAACCGTACTGGTTGAATCTATAGTTTGTGCCGATACCGATAAGCAGCATAGCATACAGAAGGATCCACCGAGCAGGAGTTTTTTAAGTATATTCAATTGTATCATAAAATATGGTTATTGACTAGTGGTGAAAACAGTTTTAATTACCAACCTGGGTTTTGCGGGAAACCCTCATATATTTCAGTATCGTTTTTCGGGAAAGGCAACCAATAGTGCTTATCCTCAAAAACTTTGGTTCTTAAAACCCTTTCAACAAAATTTATTGGTCTGCCTTCAGAATTACGGTCAAAAATTATCTCTGTTTTTAGTTTGTACTTTTCCTGGGTACCCAACTTCCATCTTCTAACATCCATCCAACGATGAGATTCATAAGATAGTTCTACAGCTCGTTCCCTTCTTATTTCATCCATAAAAGCGTTATCACTAACAAGGTATTCCGGCTTTACGTTTAAGCTACCATCCGGTACTGCACGCTCTCTAATTTTATTAATGGCATCTAATGCGGATAATTCGAACCCTTGTGGTTTTCCATTGATTCCATAAGCTACCAATGCCGCTTCTGCGTACATTAAGTACACATCTGTTAATCGCACGTGCAGACGCCATGCGAATACACCTTGATTATCAAAATTGTTGAATCCTACAGGAAACCATTTCTTAGCTACATAGCCTGTTCTTGAACCATTACCCTTATTTGGATAGCGGTGTGCACCTTCCCTATAGAATTGAGCATAACGATGTACTTCATTTTCGCCAGTAGCAGCACCAAGGTTCTCTACCATTTGGTCACCATCTAAAACAAGCCATTTGTAAAGCCTTGGATCTCTATTCTCCCAAGGGTTGGCCGGGTCATACAATGGGCTGTCCTCACAAGACAATCCATCGCTCATTCCAAAATTGTCCTCAATATAATTGTGAGTAGGAAACGAGGCGAGGTTATTTTGACCAATTGCCCCCAACTGCCAGTTTGTTGACAGAAAATTTTGAAACCAACCAACAGAACCTGCCTGACTAAAAATATATTCCGAAGAATAAGGGTATCTCCCCTGCGTAGAATAGAAAACACTTTCGTACTCATCCCAAGGTGTTAAACTATATCTGGACATTTTAAGTACCTCTGCAAAGGTATCCGCAGCACGCTTTGCCAATTCTACGTCATAATCATACGTACTACTACTATTTTGCATAAGCGGACTAGCTGCATAGAGCAAGTTCTTTGCTTTTAAGGACAAGGCGGCTCCTTTTGTAAGCCTGAACATATTTTCTCCTCTTGATTTTAATCCAGGCTCAAAATCAGGGTCGTCCCAATCAACCGGTAACAAATCAACAGCTCTTTGAAAATCCTCGTCTATTTTAAGTGCAGTTTCGGACCATTCCGCAGGTCTCTCCAACTTCCAATCATCTTCCAGAACTTGATCTATATATGGAATGCTTCCCCAAAACTTCATGATTTCATGATGAAAAAATGCCCTGAAAAAATACGCTTGCCCTAAAACCACATCTTTTTCTACCTGATTGGCTCCTGTCATTAGACTATCTGCATCCGCAATAACTATATTGGATTTACGAATACCTGCCCAGCTGCTTGGCCATAACTTGGCCCTGTCAAAAGGTAATTCGGCATCGGTATTGGTATTACCGTCAAACATACTACCAGCTCCACTTCTTTGCCACTCCCAATAACGCCCTTCATCAATGGCATAATCAAATTGCCACGTATCAATACCAACGGCATCTTCTGCATAACAGTGAAAGTGTTGCCAGTGGGCGGCCGTACTGTAATCCACGATCATGGCATACATTTCTTCCACAAAGCCTTGGGCACTGTCAAAATTCTTAAAGACTTCTTCTTCCGTTAGTTCCGTCTCTATTGATTTATCTAGGTAATCTTCACAAGAGGCGAATATTCCCAGAAAACATATTCCTAATACCAGTTTGAATATCTTACGCATTGTCTACTATATTAAAAGTTAATGTTTAACCCTATGTTATATCTTTTGAACGTAGGGTAATCACCTCTATATTCGGAGGCCGTTTCACCTGTGTTATCCTGTCTATCATCAGGTAAATCTGACCAGTAAGCCAAATCGTTACCACTAACATAAACCCTATAACTACTTCCATTTTCCGTTTTAAAAGTATAGGCTAGTTCAATATTTTTTAGTCGTACGAATGAAGCATCGTACCAATTTCTATAAGGGTCGGTTGCCCCTCCCGTACCCAACCAAGCGGGAAGTACTTCCTCTCCGTCTGGATTATCAACACTCCAATAATCAGATTTCTCCTCAAAGAACAAAGGGGTCTCGAGTATGAAACTTCTATCTTGATAGTATTTGGTAGCATTGTTCACACCATAAAACTGAACCATAAACGATAGGTTTTTATACCCGGTACCCAGCGTGAGGTTATATGTGTTCTGTGGTCTTACGGTGTAACCAAAAGGAACCGCATCATCACTATTTACTACCCCGTCTCCGTTATAATCAATTTCATCATAATAGCCAGGGCGTCTGGTTTCTTGGCTATTTTCTTGCGGCGTTGCACCGTACACATCATCCCAAGACTGCAATATATCGCCTCTAATATTCACTCTAGGTTGACCAATGGCAAAACCTTCTTCTTTTTGATAGCTCTGCTTTAACAGGGGGTCCTCTTTATAGATAATTTCATCCCTTGCTTTTGTAAAGGCGAAGTTGGACCAGATGTCCCAGTTTTGAGTCAACTGTTTTTTATAGTCCAAGGAAACTTCAATTCCTTCAACTGTGGTCTCCCCAATATTAAAATCAGCAGGTTGAAAGCCGAAAAAGCTGGGGACACTTCGGGAATCGGCCGGTACAATTATATCATGACGGTCCTCTTTAAAAACATCGACCTCTAAAGAAAGACTATTTTTAAGAACCGATAACTCAAAACCTATATTCGCTTTTTCAGATGTTTCCCACTGGAGATTAGGATTACCAATTATATCCTCCATCCTAAAGGTATATGGCGAACGCGTGCCATAAGGACTTACATTGTTCAAAAAAGCGCTTCCTCCACTAGACCATTGCGAAAGATAAGCCCATCTCTCACCTGCACTATCATCACCAACAACCCCATAAGAACCTCTAATTTTAAACTTGTCTAACCAAGTTGCTGACTCCATGAAAGGTTCATTACTTAACATCCAACCTAAAGCAACTGATGGGAACAGCTCAAATTTATAACCTGGCCCGTACTTCTCCGAACCATTGTAAGCTCCGTTTACATCAATAAAATAGCGTCCGTCATAATTATATGTAGCACGTGCAACCCAATCCTCACGGTACCTCGGAAACATACTACCAATGGCATATTCCTCCCTATTCATCAACATTAATATGGTGGTATTGTGCTTTTCAGCAAAGGTTCTATTGTAGTTTAATGAAAGCTGATAAAACAACCGTCTGCTTGTTTCCCAATCTTGTATGGTAAGACCATTACGCTCCCATGGATTCAAAACAAAATCGAACTGATTTGTTCCAACCGGTGAAACCAATTGAGCGGACCCGTCTTGGTCGTAAATCTTGTACACTACGTTATCCAAACCACCGGGATTGTCTTCTACAACTCCGCCCCCACCTCTAAAGTTGTTATCATATGACAAGCGACCTGTAAAACTCAAACCTTTTAGAAGAAAATCCAGTTTTTGATCCAGAACAAAATCACTGTTTACCTGAACACGATGATTTTTAGTAAAACCTTTAGCCGTTAATATTACGGCAGGATTACTTAACTCAAAGTTCTCTGTAATAGCCCTGCCGTAAGTACCATCTTCATAAATAGGTGTATATAAGTTAGGTGCTAGGGAATAGATACTGCTGTATAATAATTGTGGATCCGCTTGGTTTGAATTCTGTAGACCGTAGTAACCAGAAAGGTTTACCGACAAACGTGTTGTTGGTGTAATATCAAAATCTATGTTACTTCTATAATTAAACCTATCATAGTTAAAATTGGGCGTATAATCCCTTCCGTTGTTAAAACTTCCGGCATCAAAAATATCACCTACATGCTGATACGAAAGTGCTCCAAAGTATTTAACCGATTTTGTTCCTCCCGCTACTGAAAAATTCAATCTATAATCTGTTGCGAAATCTTTTTGCATTTCATCTACCCAATCAACATCTGGGTAAATACTTCTTTCTAGCTCATTGGCCGGATTACGATATTTTTCAATAATATCCACCGGTGTATAGTTTCTCCAAGCTTCTTCGCGAACGGGAACCGTTCTTTCAATAGCTTCATTGGCTACCATTAAACTATTATACGAATCATATTTTTCGGGAATTCTAGACAATGTCTTTATTGCGGAACTTGCCGTAAGGGAAAGTTGTGCCTTACCTTCCTTACCTCTTTTTGTTGTTATCAGTATTACTCCATTAGCTCCCTTAACCCCAAATACTGCCGTTGCGGACGCATCTTTAAGAACCGAAAGGCTTTCAATATCACCAGAGTCAATATCATTCATACTCCGCTCAATACCGTCTACCAATATTAAAGGTTGTCCACCACCGTTCCATGAGCTTTGGCCACGTATAAATATTTGAGGGGACTCATCTCCCGGTCTACCTGTTGAAGATACTGTTGTTACCCCTGGCAAACGACCTGTTAACGCCTGACCGACCGTAGAAACACCACCCGACTGCATTAAATCCGCGCCAGAAACCTGTGCTATTGAACCAACAACGCTTTCTTTAGTCTGTGTACCATAACCTACTACTACAACCTCGTCTAGCTCAGATGCTTCACTTTGCATAACAATATCTACTTCCGTGCGTCCAGAAACTTTAATGGTTTGTTTTGCATAACCAATGTAACTCACCGTTAAACTTGCATCTTCAGGAACATTAATTGTATAGTTTCCATCAAAATCGGTCATTACACCGTTTGTAGTTCCTTGTTCCAATATACTAGCTCCAATAATTGGTTGACCGGTATCCGCTTCGGATATATTACCAGTTACAGTAACTATATTTTGTGGATAGTCATTTGCAGCGAGCACTATAGGAGAAAGCAAAATAAACACTACTAATAGTCTCATCTTCTTAAAAAAATGAAAGCAAAATATAGACTGTTTTGTACAAGGAATCCGTTTTTTCATACCGCTGTAATGTGGGTTGATATTTCTTAATTGAGCTCTAGATAACTTAGGTGTCGTAACTTTTTATTATTTCCAAAACATCAATCTATTTTCAAGACCTACTGTAGTTGGTAAAGCAAAAAAGCTACTTGAAAATCATAAATAAATCTTAACAGCTTTTCAAATTCTTAATTGAGCGTTAGATAATTGTTAATTTCCAGTGGTAAATGTTAAAAAAAAATCAAATAAATAAAAACATGGATGATGCCACTAATCTTCTATTTGTTGCAATTATTCTTCGTTTGATGCATATTGCAACATTTGTGAAATTTCATGCAACATCTGTGAAATTAGCTCGTAATAGAACCCACGCCCGTATGGTCACCTTATTAATTAAAAGGCTGAGGAAAGTAAATTTTTAACGAAATCAGTTTTAAGGTGTCTTACCAACAAAGTAAAACCCACGCATAGTTTATAGGAAATCATATCTTACCTGAGTTGTTAAGGATAAACGTAAAGGTTCTTTAAACAATATAGTACCCGAATCTTTATTACACTAAAAGACCCCATAGGATACAAAAGGACAAAGGCCCATGTCTGTAATAAACAAGAATTCACAAGTCTATTAATAAGCAAATAGGTGATGTAGTTAGACCTTATTACTCTTAACTTCCGATGGAGCAACCCCAAAGTAATCCTTAAATCTTTGTGAGAAGTAGGTGGTAGAAGAAATACCCACGTTGTTACAGACATCAGCTATATCTGTATTCCCATTTTCAAGAAGCTTTTTGGCTATTTGCAGTCTTTGGTTTCTAATAAATTCGTTAGCCGTTTGATTGGTTAACCCTTTTACTTTTCTATACAACTGACTTCTACTCAAATTTAAATGTGACGCCAACGACTCCACTCCAAGATTTGGGTTAGTGATATTCTCATGGATATAGTTTACCGCTTTTTCAACAAAGGCTTTATCCAAAGATGTAATATTAGTATCAGCCTGAATCTCTCCCATAGATTTAAAATACTTCTTATAAATCACCTCCCTACTATGAATTAGCTGCTTAAGATGCTGTTGCACCAATTTCATATCAAACGGTTTTTCCAAATAAACATCCGCACCTTTCTCTATACCCGAAATTCTATTGTCCACTTTAGATTTAGCGGTAATCATCATTATAGGAATATGACTGGTTTTGATATCCGTTCGTATGGCTTCACAGAAATCATACCCGTTCATTTCCGGCATAACAACATCTGTCATAATAACATCAGGAAGCATTTCCAAAGCTATTCGCAAACCTTCCTTACCATTCTTTGCGATGAGGATTTTGTACTGGCTCTTAAACTCTGTTCTTAAATAATTCCGAAGTTCCGCATCATCTTCAACGATTAGTAAGGTTTTTGCAGTCTTATTAGATAGAGCCGGAGTGTTTTCTTCCGGAACGAAACTGGATTTAATTAATTCTTGCTTAAATGACGATGACCTATTATTCTCCTTTAGAATTTCAGAAGCTTTAAAATGTTCGTTTCCTAGAGGAAGGGAGACAGTAAAGGTTGTTCCCATATTCAATTCGCTATTGACCTCTACATTGCCACTGTGTAGTTTGACAAAATTATGAACCAATTCCAACCCTATTCCCGTGCCGTTATAAAATCCTTTCTTAAAAGGTTCTGCCTGATAAAATCTTTCGAATAACTTATCCTGCTCCCCTTTCTTTAGACCAGGCCCCGTATCCGACACCGAAAACTCAACATGGTTTTCCTTTTGTTCCACATTAATTAGAACCGTACCACCTTCAGGCGTAACTTTAAAAGCGTTAGATAGCAAATTGAAAATTATCTTCTCTAGCATACCTTCATCTGCCCAGATTCTTATAACGTCCTTGTTGGAATTCACCTTTAAATCAATATGATTTGAAAATGCTTCTTCTTTAAAATGGTCTACAACTCCTTTTACAAATGGTACAACATTTAGATTACTGGCGTGAATTTTAATTTTATCGGATTCCAGCTTACTAAAGTCAAGCAACTCATTAATTAAACGAATTAAACGTTCCGTGTTCTTGTATATAGTTGCATGCTTGACTTTAAGTCTATTGGAAAAACTGTTATCCGTATCACTAATAATATCTTTAATAGGGTTTAGAATCAAAGTAAGCGGTGAACTAAACTCGTGCGCTACATTTGTAAAAAATTGAATTCTCTCTTTGTGCAATTCCTCTTCCCTTACCCTTTTTTGGCGTTCGTTTTCAACCTGTTGCTTATCTATAATCCGTTTTTTCTCAAACTGTCTTAAGAGTCCTAGCAAGGCCAGAACTATAAGCACATATACAAGCATAGCCCAATTGGACTTCCACCAAGGGGGAAGCACTTCTATATAAAGGGACTTAGGGGTTTTACTCCAAACCCCGTCACTGTTAGCCGCTTTTACCTTAAAAATATAATGGCCCGCATCTAGATTGGTATATGTAGCACTCCTTACTTTATCAACAAAATTCCAGTCCGTTTCGTAACCGTCCAAATAATAAGCATATTGGTTTTCTTCGGCTCTTGTATAATTTATTCCGGAATATTCTATAGTAAATACAGACTGCTTACTGTTTAACGTAATACTATCTGTTTGGGAAAGCACTTTTTCCAAAGGAGATTCTTTGGCTAGAGGTTGTACTGTTTCATTAAACAGCTTCAGGTTTTTGAGATAGACCTGAGGCGGTGTTTCCAAAATATTTATATTATTGGGATTGAAATAATCGATTCCCTCTGTACCCCCAAAATATAATTTTCCGTCGTTATCCTTATATACTGCGTTCTTATTATAGTCATTGGAAACGAGACCATCATTTTTCGTAAACTTGGTAAATTCATTTGCTTCAACATCAAACAAAATCAAGCCCGAATTACCGTCTAGCCACAGATTACCATTAGAATCTCCTACAATTCCTATTATATTAGGCATACTTAAGCCATTAGAATTATTATACCAGGTAGCGGAGTTATCTTGAGTATCAAACCGCAATAGCCCAATACCCCTAGTACCTGCCCATAAGATATTATCATCTGCTGCATATAACGATACAATATCATAGTACGTTAGGCTTATGGTCTTATCCGCAGATATATAATCGTTCATATATACCGTTTTATACGAACGGTCTTCCTCTTTCTCCAATTTAAATAGACCATTTGTTGTTGCTACCCAAATTGTATTTTGTGCATCCACCTCAACCTTATTAATATATTCACCTGCTAAATCATGAAATTCAAACGATGAGGAATTTATATGGGTTTCCTTTTTATCATAGAGTTGAAACGAATACAAACCTTGGTTAAATGTTCCTATCCAAACTTTACCTGTAGCGTCTTCGGCAAAGGTCATTATGGCACTGCTACCTTTTCTATTTCTAACTATAGGAAACTTATAGTTGATAAATTTTTTAGTTCCTTTTTTAAGAAAAAAAAGACCTTTATCCCAACTACCTACCCAAATATTTTGATGGCTATCAATGAACAAAGACTGAATATAATCACTCGTCAAGCCTGTATATTCCGAACGAACACCCGTGTTGATGTGTATGAAATGATTTGTTGATTTATCCAATACATCAATGCCCCCACCATCCATTCCTATCCATAATTTTCCCTCATCATCTCCAATAATTGATGTAACCGAGCTAATCTGTAATGAATTGGACTTATTGTAGATACTTTGGATTTCACTGAATTTATTATGGAATTTATCGTGAACGACTACGCCCCTATTATAGAAACCCATCCATATTCTTTCGTCCTCGTCTACATACAGAGACCAAACAGAATTGGATAAAATACTTTTCTCGTCATTTTTATCAAAGAGGTAATGATGAATTATCTCTCCATTTTTATTAAGATTATAAAGTCCATCATTCTCTGTCCCAAGCAAAATTTCATCGTAAGGCGTCTCTACAATAGCGAAAATATTATTTGAAGTAACCTTAAAATTCTCTACGGTAGGCGTCTGGCTATTACTAGGCAATTGTACGCGATAAACTCCATTAGAAATAGAGCCCGCCCAAATGGTGTTATCCGAGTCAATAAACAAAGACTGTATACCCGCGGCAATGGTCCTCGCTTCATTTCCATCTCTGAACAAAGCAAAGTCTACACGCTTATTCCTAGGGTCGACTTCTAAAAGGCCGCCACTGGTAGCCGCATAAATTACTCCTGAATCGGTTATCTTAATTTCATTAACCGCGAGATAGGTGTCAGTATTAGGATTGTTAAAAGATAGCTCTTCAATTGTTAAGGTATCTAAGTCCATTACATATACCCCTTGTTCACCGGTTCCCATAAACAGGTTACCCTTACCATCTCCTTGCAAACTTATGATACCTACATTACCGTATTCTAAGTTTTCTTTAGAAACTAATGGAATATGGCGAAACTCATCATTCTCCCTATCATAGAGCGCAAGGCCAATATTCGTTCCTGCCCATAGTCTGTTGCGTTTATCTAAAAAAGTACAATAAACAAAACTGCTGTTCAGTGTCTTATGATTAATATCCTTAGGCCTGTAGGAGACATAATCCATTCCATCATAACGATAAACTCCAGCCCCATGGGTACCTATCCAGATAAATCCGTTGTTATCTTGAGCAATGGTATGTACTCCTACCTGAGAAATACCATCTTTAATCTTATAAAAATCTAAATTCTGTTTTTCATCTTGAGCTGTAACTTGCCAGCTTAGTATGATTATGAAGCATATATAAAATAATAGTCTTTTCCCCATAGAAACAAGTGTCCCCTGCATATTATAAAACCGTTAACCGAATTAAGGCTAGGCACCTTTATCCGAAAAAAAGTTAAGTTAATAAAAAACCTTCCTTTGTAACTATTTGTATATGTTAATTCAGGTATAAGTAATGATTTATACTTCAATTCGTCTGGAATGCAGAAATTACCAGGGTTTTCAAAAATTGACAATAAAAGTGAAAAGCTCCTTAATCCCCAATCTTTTAAAATTACTTTAAAATAAAAATAGAAGTATACCCGCTGTGAAGATGTATGGTTATTGGGATGATAAATTAATCATGTGCTACCTAATTTTATGGTAAGTTATATTCTTAAAAGAAAGCCTCAAATCAATGATTTGAGGCTTTCTTTTAATTATTATGACAAGTTCAATTCTCAGAAAAAACAATAGTTTTACAATTATTGATGTAGCCCTTTATTTCTTAAAAGCTCTAACAACATTTCGGGTTCATCCGTCTGAATTATGTTAACTCCGTGTTTTATGAGTTCCTGAATAACACCCTCACCTTTTCCATAACGTATAAGAGCATCTTTTTCTCCCAATGTATTTATCCAAATTCTTGAGTTATTCTTTTTTAATAAATCCCCAACCGCTTTTGTATTGAATTTTGAATCAATATGTACAACGGGCGGAGCAAATTTAACAACGGCCGAATCTGCCATTTGCAACGAATAAGCCCTAGGCATAAGCTGTGCCGACTTGTCAAGCTCCATAATTAAATCTAATTGATCATAGTCATTATCAAAATAGAATACCTCTTTCTCTATTCCAAGTGCATGAACCTCTTTTAAAATGCCTTTAACATTATCAGTTTTCATGTCAACATCAATCATTATTTTTCCTTTGGTCACTTTTAAAAATTCTTCAAAAGTTGGCACGGTTTCTTCACTTATTCTTCCATAAGGTGCTTTAAGCTTATATTTTCTGATTTCTGCCAATGTTAACTCTTCAACCTTCCCATTTCCAGTAGTTGTTCGGTCAATACTTGAATCATGCATTAAAATTAAATGCCCGTCTTTTGTAGTTTTAACATCAATCTCAATAATATCAACACCTAATTTTATAGCCTGTTTTGCCGAGGCAATAGAGTTTTCAAAATTGCCCATATGTGCTCCCCTATGTGCTGCTACAAGAACCGTATTTGAATTAGGAGAGTTAAATTCACCTAATACTTCATTAAGGTCTGTTTTGCTTTTTAAGCTTGCACATGAGGCAACAAATACAGATACAAAAAGAATTAAGTACTTAATATTTTTCATTATTAAATTAGTTTATTGATGGTGTATTACTCTTTTCTACGATTGATTAGTTCATTGTTTTGGAGCACTAATGGCTTCTGCATAACGGCCTGCCCAATAAGGCAACAGATATATATAAGGTGCGTATTCTTGCGTAGCATTCCCACCGTTATTTCTGTAGGCCCCGTTATGCTTATGCAGTACACGCTCATCACCAGGTAATACTTCAGAATACGTTTGACTCCTAAAATTAGGTTCAATTTTAGTTAAATCTTTACGATGACTATTATCAATTTTCCAATCAATCAAATCCATAGGGAATTCACGTAAATTCCAAGCAGATTCCTCACTGTCAATATTTTCACCTCCGGTTAATGCAAACAAATAGTTCCATAATGGGTTTTTCTCCGAACGTTCAATATCCCAATGACTCTTTACTGCCTCAAAGTGATTTTTTCGTTGCTCTTCGGTAAATGAATAATTAACGAAACTAGGTATAGTCAAAAAATACATTTCATCATCAGAATGATTCCAGCGATCGCTCAAATCTTGCCCTTCAACAAATCCAATTGTTGTTGCCGGCCGATTTGCATTTTCATCATAACCATATCTTTTAATTAATTTGAGAGCTGCCTTCTTATATTTCTCATCTTTTGTAAAGTGATACGTTGTTTGTAAAAAAGAAAGAATAAGTGTAGAATTTAATCTTCTATCACCCACATTTATTGGAAAACTATTCACATATTTAGGATTCCACTTTCCCCATGCCGTTGGTTCTCCGTTCCAGTCAACCAAATACCAATTATTATCCATTATGTGGTCCATCTGAATTTTTATTTGATGAATGGCGCGGTCTTTCCATTCTTGGTCAGGTGCCAATTCCGCAAAAAGAGCATGAACATAGAAATGCCCACATGTTTCATCACTACTTGTCGTAGATTTCCACCGCCACTTTTCATCATCTGTCAATCGCCAAATTCTTCCGTTTTCTGCAACATGCTTTTTATACCATTCTCCTGAAAATCCATTGGCATGTAGCCCAACTTCATAACCATCTCGTTCAAATGACCTTGCCGGAAAACCGTGCATAGGAGTAATAGCCGTTAGCCTCTCCATAGCTTCAAAAGCTTCATATGCATTTTGTTTGGCATCTTCATCCTTAGTTACCGCATAACGATACAATTCCCCAGCCAAATACATGGATGTCCATAAACCATCATTATCCGTATCGTGATAGTAACCACTTGTTAGATCTCCGGGTATTTTCAATTCAAGATTAGCAGTTAAACCGTATCTAATATGACGCAAACGTTGAATTTTTTGAAAATATGCTGCTTTTTCAGCTAGCGTCATCGAAACAAAATTTATTTGCGACAAGCCTGTTTTTGTAGTAATCAATATGCTCTTATTAGGACCTTCAGCAATAGCAACCACCTCGTCATCAACCAACCAACGTTTTGATGCATAGTAATCATATTTCCCATCTTCACGGAGTTTAAACGCCCCTTTTGTAGACCCGAACCACAGCTCCTCATTAATATTTTCTACACTGGTAATCTCAGTCCAAGGTAATTTTTGGTTGATTTCACTTTGTGTTAAAGAATTTATGGCCAAGGTAATAACACCATTACGCGTACCTACTACAATTTCATTCTTAAATAAAGCAAAAGCGGTAAGGTCCCTACCGGAATAAATTTTCTTTAACTCCGGTTTTGCCAATGTAATCTCGTAAATAGCATCTGAACTTAATAATAAGAAACGATTCTTATTGCTATCGTATTTTAACATAATAGGACTTAATCCGTCTTGATTGGTTTCCCAAATTATTTGCCCTTTTTTATCAATTAATTTTAGAGTACTTGATGTTGACACTAAAACCGTGAAATCCGAACCCATTTCAAAATGTGTTGGTTTTTGCATACCATGTTCCACTTCAAAAGTTCCTGCCCATGCATTACTTAATACAAAGGTATCTGTTAAGTAAATAAATTGATTTTGATAACTATCAAGTCCTATTAATTTCATATCCGTTAACGGCCTATACTGTAAATCTGGAGACAATTCATTTTCGAATGCATTTAAAAGCCCTTCAGTAGAAAGTATTTTTATTGCTAAATTTCGATCACTTTTTGCTTGTACTAAGTTGGCACCCTTAACCCCCTCCCCTAATTCAAATTTTACAGCATAATCTTGAAGGTATGGTACATCCGTATACTGTTGCGCATGTACAACAATTGAAAAAATAAGACCCACAACAACTATTAGTTTTCTCATAATTACCAGAATTAAATCAGCTCATAAAATTAGCTATATACCACAGGGCTTGTTTCATCATTATTGATTAAAATACATTAAATATTAACCTATACCCAAATAATTACTCTTTATAAGAAAAATCCGTAATCAGTTACTAATTATACTATTTTTAGACATTACTGAAAAATATACTTATCTATATCAAAAATTAAAATCTCTCATAAAGGTTAAATTTCCATAGAAAATTATCAAGAATCATGATGTCGTATATGGCAAACATCACTATTTTTATTCAAATCTGAATTTGTAAATCATGACTTTGAGCAAGCCACTTTTTTTAATTTTATTATTCTTAGTTCTAGTTTACGGTATAAGTGATAGAGCCAAAGTAAAAACATCTAATAATTCGCCAAAATTTGAAAGATTAGCATATAACAACCCTGGCCTAGAAGTAGATTTAGGGGTTGGTTTATGGGCCTCACCATTACCCATGGATTATGATAATGACGGAGATTATGATTTATTGGTTTCTTGCAATGATGTACCTTTTAACGGAATATTCTTTTTTGAAAACACAAGTGGCGGTTCCTTCCCGGTATTTGCTCCACCTATTAAAGTTAGTGATGACCCTGTAAAGCATATCCAAGTATCATACGTTAATGGAGAACCTCGTTTTTTGAGACCTGGAGAGGAGTTAAAAGATTTCAAAAATACTTTCGCAGATAAACCCAAAGTATTATTTCCTAAAGATGCTTTTGAAAAACTCCATAATAAAATTCGATTTAATCAATGGAAATATGTCGATTATGAGAATGATGGCGACCTAGATATAATTGTTGGAATTCAGGATGGTGAAGATTATGGATGGGATAATGCATTTGATGAAAATGGCGTTTGGACCAACGGACCACTTCACGGTTACGTATATTTAATAGAAAACGTAAACGGCACATACGAGTTAAAAGATAAAATTCTAGCCGGTGGAGAACCTATTGATGTTTACGGTGCTCCTACCCCAAACTTTGATGATTATGATAATGATGGAGATTTGGACATTATTTGTGGTGAATTTATGGACAAGTTTACGTGGTTCGAAAATATAGGTACACGAGAAAGACCAAAATATGAAAAGGGCAGATATTTGGAAAACAACACCGGAATTATAGCTATGGACCTAGAAATGATACTGCCCGTTTCTTTGGACTGGGACAAAGATGGCGATATAGATTTAATTGTTGGTGATGAAGACGGTCGTGTAGCTTTTGTTGAAAATACAGGAAAAACCAGAAAAAATATGCCAGTTTTCAATAATCCAAAATACTTTCAGCAGAAAGCAGAACATGTAAAATTTGGTGCTCTGGCCACCCCTTTTAGCACAGACTGGGACGATGATGGTGATGAGGATCTTATATGTGGGAATTCTGCAGGGTATATTGCATTTATTGAAAACCTAGACGGAAAGGATACTCCAAAATGGGATGCTCCAAAACTATTAACGGCTGATAACGAAACAATCCGAATTCAAGCTGGTGAAAACGGCAGCATTCAAGGACCCTGCGAAGCTAAATGGGGTTATACAACTTTGACGGTAGAAGATTGGAACAATGATGGTTTAAAAGATATAATTTTAAATTCTGTATGGGGCAAAGTTGTGTGGTATGAAAATATAGGCACCAAAGGAAATCCTAAACTCGGAGCTGAAAAATCTATTCAGGTACAATGGGAAAGTAACCCACCGAAACCGGAGTGGTACTGGTGGGACCCTGAGCCAAACACTCTAGCTACCCAATGGCGGACCACTCCTACAGCCATAGATTGGAATAAAGATGGTTTAATGGATTTGATTTCGTTAGATACGGAAGGATACTTGAGTTTCTACGAAAGGTATTATAACAAAAATGAACTTTTACTGAAACCAGGGCAACGAATTTTCAGTTCTGGGAACGGAACGTTTGATCGCAAAAATAAATTTGTAAGTAAATCAAATGGACCATTGAGGCTCAATGAACAAAAATATGGTGCTAGTGGTAGACGAAAATTAGCTTTTGGCGATTGGGATAAAGATGGGGATATAGATATTTTGATTAATGGTATTAATGCTGCTCTTCTAGAAAATGTAGGTAAAGATTCTGAATCAAAAATGGTAAACTTTAATTTCAAAGGTGATCTATCCAACAAAAAACTAGCCGGCCATACTACAAGTCCTACATTAGTAAACTGGGATAACGAAGGAAAACCAGATTTGCTAATTGGTGCCGAAGATGGTTATTTCTACTATTGGAAAAACAATTAGTTTTTAGGATTATACCTAAACGCACAATCTAACCAACCTTTAAATAGGATGTTGCACTTAACAATAAAAATTAATTCAAACATAGAATAATAATAGATTCGAAATTCTCATTTATATAATCAATTTAGTTACATAACTTCTTTTAAATTAAAGAAATCCCTCTTCCATTGAGTTGACTCAGGTCAATAAATAAATTTCACATCAAATGACCAGCAGACCAAACTCAAAAAAAAATTCGCCTCTATTTTCATTCCTTTTATGTGTATTCCTTTGTTGTACCGGACTGTATTCTCAAAAAAAGAAAACACCTGAAATATATTTAACCCCTATATTCAAAGTTAATTATAGTGATTCTACAGCCGATAAGCCCCAATCTAAATCATGGACAAACGATTATGGGCAATGGATAGTAGTAGGTGACAAAGATGGCCCTAAGCTTTTAAAAAAAGACACTTTAGGATGGACGAGCCATTCCACTATCAATAGAGCATGGCATAATCTACCTAATCGAGCTGATGTATGGATTAAAGACGATGATGCGTATATTGTACTAGTTAGTGAATGTGCTTTAAGCACAGTACGGATAACCTATTCTCAGGAGCAAGAGACCTATGAACATCTATGGAAGGCTAATCTGCCCATTCCAAAAGAATGCAATTCTATTGAAACTGCAACCCTTACCCAAGATTCAAAAGGCCAATTTTGGGTTTGTGCAGACATGAATGAAAAAATCATGGTTTGGCATTCTTTTAATGGTAAAGATTGGTCCAGCCCAATTACAATTACTGATGACATTAATGCAGATGATATTTCTTTGATTGTCAGTCTAAAAAAACAAGTCTCGGTAATCTGGTCAAATCAAAATACAGAAACCATTAATGAGGTGATTCATTATGATGGCGATGCTATTAATAACTGGTCAGCACCTATAATTATACAGAAAGGAAACAATAATGCTGATGATCATATAAATGCTACAGTATTCAAAAATGGTGTACTTGCTTTAGTAACCAAGAATAGTGTTGACAAAATAAATCAACCTCAATTTGTATTAAGATTAAGAGACAAAAAAGGTAAATGGACCAACATTCCTTACGAACCTCTTAACTCAGAAATGAGCCCGAGCCGCCCCATTATTAATCATGTTCAATCCGGAAGGATATTTGAAATCCATTCAGTAAAAAACAAAAAGAATAACCGGTACTACCTATCCGTAAATGAAATAATCTCAAAAAAAGGTCGCTGGCAGTTCAAGGAGCTTGTTCAATTAAAAACCAAGATAAATGGTAAAAACGGTGATGCTACTACAAGCAAGGCCAGTTTTAAGGAAAATGAAGTTAAATTTATATTTTTTTCTGATGATCTGGGTAATATTTATTCGTTTGACTTTGACAATTTGCAATAAGTTATGTCTTTTATAATTTCAACAAAGACAATTCGGAACACCATTTAAAAAGACGTAAGTAATCTTGAATAAACAATATTTTCAGGACAATTTATTCTTTGCTATTAATTACACAGACCTATAACTACTCAGGCTCTACAAAATACTTTTTCAACCTATCCGGGCTGTTGGGCACCTTGTTTATCAGTTTCTTTTTACCGTTCTTTTTGACTATTTCGAATGCATCATAAAGCGTACCTATTGGTGTATATGCACCATAGGTTATGGTATCCTCAGAAACTGTAATAATCTGAAAAAGTTGAGTATACTCCCCTCTTCTCACCATCCATTCTTGATTTTCAGATTCATACATTTTTGGACCACTTACAGATACGGCATAAACAGTACCAGCATCTTTTACAACCGTTAATCCTTTACCTTCATTTTCCGGAAAGCCCCTCGCATAGGTATGATCATGTCCTTGCAAAACTAAATCTACCCCATATTTATCGATCAAAGGTTTAATAGCCTCTCTCAACTCCCAATTATCCCTACCTTCTTTAGTGGAATAAACAGGGTAATGCGTAGTTATTGTTATCCATTTTTTGGTGTTTGATTGTAATACAGAATCAAGCCATTTTACTTGGGCTACTCGGGCGTCCATACTCTCATCAAAACCTTCGCTATCAATAGAAATTAATTTCATGTCTTGATAATCTATTGCGAAACACGTTTCTTTCAACTCTTCAATTGGTCCATTTTCTGGCAACGTTAAAGATGGTCTCCATAAAGAACTTAATACCCCATCTCTATATTCATGGTTACCCGGTGTCATTACACTTGGCACTGTGGCATGAATAAAACTTCCGGCATGAAACCACTCTCCCCATTCCAAATTAGCGTCTCTATCATTTATCAAATCACCGGCATGTAACATAAAATCCACTTGTGGAAATTGACGATAAGAATTACGTATTACTCTGGACCACAAGGATTTTACATCGTTCTGCGCATCACCAAAATAGATAAAACTAAAAGGTTCCTCCATACCTGTCCGAGCAGTTGTAATCTGAAACCATTCACTCCAGTAACCATCATCTTCCAGCCCGTTACCAACTCTGTATATGTACGTAGTATTGGATTGTAAATTTTCAATTAACGCCGAATGATATACCGCTTTAACAATAGGTTCATTTCTATTTTGGTTCTCAAATTTTTCCGAGACCGCATTTATTCTTCGAACATCTCTTAATAAGAATTCAGGTCCGTCAGTAGCCAGTGCCACTTCTACAACTCCATTTGGCACTTGTTGATCTGTACGCCAATTCACAGCAAAAGTATGTGCGGCATCCTCTGTAAGATTTGAAATAATACGATCTGGAGTATTTGACGGAAATATCAATTTATGCGCTGAAATAGAATCGTATTCCATATAATGTGAATGACCACTATGCTCTTCACCCCCAATATGCCTGTGTTGCGCCTGTAGAATAAAACTAACCATAACCGCTAAAACAACAATCGCACTTTTTACCATTCGCTTCATAAGCTTATTTTTTATTCAAAATTATTTTAAAACCAGTACTCTTATTCAACCCTATAGTTGTCACTCTTTCTTTCAAAGATGAACACGCTTACCCACTGCATGGCTTTCGAGTAATTTCTCAAGTACTACCATGTTCTTTATAGCGTCATTTAAATGCACAGGTGTAGCTTTATCTTCTATTATTGCTAATGAAAAAGCATCAGCCTGTAATGTATATTGGTTACATATTTCAAATTCAATTTCAGTTACCACTTCGTCCATCGTTAACCATATTTTTGCAGGTCTATCAATAGGGGGGTTAAAAGGAAGTTCAAACCGAATACTACCTTTTGTACCGAAAATTTGAGCTTGTTGTGTGTAATCTAATTGTGTAGCACAAAAGAAAGTAGAATTCCCGTTGTTAAATTCAAGAATTCCTGTAGCTAAAATATCCACTTTATATTCTGGGTGGTACTCAATAGAAGCCATCACACTTTTAGGTTCTTCATTAAATAATAATCGTGAAATAGAAATTGAGTAACAACCTATATCCATTAAACTACCACCACCAAAAGCCTTATTATTCGTAATACTATTGGCATCATCATCAAAAAAAGAAAATGAAGACTGTATGGTTTTTAAAATACCTATCATTCCTCCGTCTATAAGTTCTTTAGCCTTTATCCACTGAGGGTGAAATTTGTACATAAAAGCCTCCATAATTTTAAGATGAGGATGTTTTCCTGCTTGGTCTACTAAACGCTGCGCTAATTCACTGCTTAGAGCTATAGGTTTCTCGACTAAGACATGTTTACCTGCCTCCAAAGCCTTTAGAGCCCATTCCACATGAAGATGGTTCGGCAAAGGAATATACAAAGCTTCAATTTCATCATCATCAAGCAGGTCTTCGTAAGAGCCAAAAATCTTTGGTATATTATATTGTTTGGCGGCTATCTCAGCTTTAGCTATACCACGTGAGGCTATACCCATTACTTGGCAAAATTCACTTTTTAACATAGCGGGAATAACTTGTTCCAGAGCTATGGTAGCCGTTCCCATTATACCCCATTTAATTCTTTCCATGATATTTTAGTAAACCTGACAAACTCAGCTATTGATACAAACTACACCCGAAATCTATTTTTTTCTCTTGTTGAACAGCACAAAAACAAGCGCTAACATAATCAACCCTGCAGTAGCTACTGCTCCTACAATAATAGAATCCAGACTACACTCTAACCATTTAAAATTCTCTGGAAGCTCCCTTAAAAATGTTCCCCAAATAATTATTAAAATACTAAACAGAACCGAAATAATACCCTGAGACCTTTTAAGTTTGACATTGAATATCGCTAACAAAAACAAGCCTAAAATACCACCACCAAAAATTCCAGAAATTTGCCACCAAATGTCAAGCGCACTCTCTGCGTTGATTAACAAAAGACTAAAGACAATTCCTAGAAAACCCCAAACTACGGTAGTTATCCTAAGGAAATTAATACTACTCTTCTCGGATGCATTAGGCTTAAAATACTTCTTATAGTAATCAAGATACAATACCGTTGCAGAGGAATTAAGTGCAGAATCCACAGTACTCATAGATGCTGCCAAAATTGCCGCTATAATCAACCCTTTTAACCCTACGGGTAGCTCGGTCGCTATGAAAAACGGGAATACTTCGTCCCCTTTCAAAATGGACGGATCAAGCATATGGCCAGAGCCAGCGTAAAAAGCAAACATTGCTGTACCTATGTACAAGAACAAAGCGGTTAATGGCAAATAAATAAGCATAGCAATCCATACCGATTTTTTTGCCTCTTTTTCCGTAGCAACAGCACTATACTTTTGCGTGTAATTTTGATCTGCCATTAAGTTTCTAATATTTTCGGTCACTCCATAGATAATCATGACCCAAATAGTTCTACTACTCAATGATAGCGAGCTATCTCCCAAACTGAACTTGTCCATATCAAATGCTTTCTGAATCAAAAAATCAGGTTTTGAAAATACCTCTGTCGTTAAAATATAGGCACTGAACAGAAGGCCACCGATCATTATAACAGATTGCATGACATCTGTCCAAATTACAGCTTCCATACCTCCCATAAGAGTATAGGCTATGGTTAAAACACCAATAATTAAAATCAACATCTCAATATCAATGTCAATGAAGGATGTTAATAATAATGATGAAAGATATAGGATTACTGCCGTTCTCCCTACCATAAAAAGAACAAAGGAAAGTGATGCATATATGCGGCCCCAGTCTCCAATTTTCTCCTCCAAATATTTGTATACTGAAATAATTTTATGCTTACGATAATGTGGAATAACGTACTTGGTCACGAACCAAGTTACCGGAAGCGCGGTAAGAGCAAATATTAAAGGGTGCCAATTGGAATCGAACGCCTTTCCAGGAACGGCAATGTATGAGATACTGCTTGTATAAGCGCTCATCACTGCAATACCAGCAGCCCAGGCAGGAATACCTCTGCCAGCTACCATAAATTCTTCAGAAGTTTTGGTCTTTCTTAAAAAATAAACACCCATTCCTACCATAATTAGTCCATAAAGAACTAGAATGACTGTATCAATAACTCCGAGTTGGTAATTCATTTTTTATTGGGTTTGGTATGCCTTTTAGCCAAGAAGGTACTAGAGTGTAATACCTTCTGGATATTATTTTTTTACATTGTTACGTCATGTAGATTTTTGTCAAAATCTTTTATGTACCCTCTGATTATCTCTCGTTCTATATCAGCAAATTTCCGTAAAGGAAGTGCCATGTAATCTTCACAGATCCCCATGACTGCCAAGGCACATTTTGTTCCCTTTGTATACCTTGATTCATATTTTCCCACGCTATATATAGTATTATAAAGACCTTTCACCTTCTGATGCAACTCTGCTACTTTCACAAGATTATTATCTACAGATGCATTGTAAAGCTCAACAAATAATCTCGGGAAAAAATTGGCGCCACCGGCAACTGCTCCATGCCCACCTTTTTGTATGGTTTCAGGTAAATATGATTCCGTCCCCACAATGATAGCAAATTCCGGTGAGTTCTTAAACGCCTCTATGAGCGAATAGAGATAGTCTATATTCCCAGAGCTGTCCTTAACTCCTAGCGCCCCCAATTCTTTAGCTCTCCTAAGAGTTTCTATGGACAAATGCAGTTTAGTACAACTAGGCATATTATACATCATAAAGGGTAAAGGTAATTTTGGCACCAAGCTCTCAAGATAGTCCACCATTTCATTTTGGGAAATAGGAAAATAATAAGGCGGAGCAATCACAACCGCATCCGCACCTGCTTTTTTTGAATGATGCGCTATAGCTAAGGAACCCTGAAAAGAGGTATCGGTTATACCTACTAAAACTGGTACCCTACCTGCTATATATTCACATGCCTTTGATATTAGTTCTTTTCGTAATTCATAGGTTAAACTGGGGGACTCACCATTCGTACCCAGTAAGAAAATTCCATGTACACCTCCAGAAATTAAATGTTCTACAAGTTTTCTCAAACCTTTATCATCTAAATCTCCATTTTCAGTAAGTGGCGTAACCATTGGAGGGATAATCCCTTTTAATTCTAAATTCATGATTTATCTTTAGTAGGTTACAAAGTAAATTTAAATGAATCCGTTACGCCACAATAATATTATTCAAATCTTATGTTATATTAACCTGTATATCAAAATTATTACGTATTATTGATAATAAGAGTTAAAATACTAAAATATGGAATTCGTTTTTGAAAGAATATTTGTTCCGAATAATCACTCTTTTATATCAAGAAAACTACCCCTATCCTCGAATGCCAGAATACATTCTCACAAAAATTTTGAATTAAATTACATTACTTCTGGTACAGGCCGAAGAATAGTGGGGGACAACATTTCAGGCTTTGAAACAGGAGATTTAGTTCTCATGGGTCCAGATTTGCCACACTGTTGGGAGCTGCTTGATGCCGAAAACAACGAACCACCTACTTGCATCGTCACCCACTTTTCAGAAAATATAATCAATTCGGATTTTTTCAAAATGCCCGAACTTGAAAAGGTAGTTGCCTTACTTAAACAAGCTAACCGGGGTATTCGTTTTAAAGTAGAAAGCGCTGAAAATGATGCTGAAATTCGTGAGATTTTAGGTACTATGTCAGAGACTCAGGGTTTAGAATACTACATAGGGTTACTTAAAATCTTCAACAACCTTATAAAAATTGAAGATCGAGAGAAGCTATCAAACCCTATGAACCAATCATCCGTTTTCTCAAAGAACATTGATAAAATAAATAAAATTTACGAGTACGTCTTTCAGAATATTCAAGAAGGTATTAAGCTTGAAGAAGCATCTGCAGTACTTAATATGGCCCCAAGTTCTTTTTGCCGTTTTTTTAAAAAGAAAACCGGGTTAACATTTATGGAATATGTTAAAAACGTAAGAGTGGGGATTGCCGCAAAACTATTGGCCGAAACGGACAAACAAATCACTCAGATTTGTTTTGAAAGCGGGTATAATAATCTTGCCAACTTCAATCATTATTTTAAGGCAAGTATGGGAAAAACCCCATCCGATTATCGTAAAAATTTTAGATAAAATACAGTGAATACAATTAAATATTTTCCCAAGACCATTATTTTCATACTTATAGTCTTACAGACTTCACACATTTTCTCAAAAACCAGTTCAGAAATAACAGAAGACCCCCTACTTCCAAAAAGAGGAGTTTGTGCACACAGGGGAGCTAGTGAATCGCACCCTGAAAACACAATAGCAGCATTCAAAGAGGCAATTCGCCTGGGAGCTCAAATGGTTGAGTTTGACGTAAGAATGACCAGAGATGGAAAATTAATTATCATGCACGATGCGTCAATAGATAGAACCACAAATGGTAAAGGCTTGGTTGAAAACCTAACATGGAATGAAATTGAAAAGTTGGATGCCGGCAGTTGGAAATCACAGGAATTTGAAGGGGAACGGGTACCATTATTAGATGAAGTATTAGATGTCTTCCCTAAAACCATTTGGCTAAATATACACCTAAAAGGAGATAAGAAATTGGGAGCAGCCGTAGCTAGAACCATTCTCGCTAAAGATAGGGCCCATCAATCAATAGTTGCCTGTAATGCAGAAAGTGCAAAAGGTGTTAAGCAAATAAGCACTGATATCATGTTATGTAATATGGAAAGGACTCAACAACGAAAAAAATACATTAAGAAAAGTATCAAAAGAAATTTTGCAGCTTTACAACTTTTAGCAAAACGTGATGACACCGATTTTATCAATGATGTTAAAGAACTAAAACGTCATGATATCAAAATAAACTACTTCTACAGCAATACCCCAGAAGAGGGTATAGCTCTACTTAATCAAGGTGTTGACTTTGTCTTGACCGACCAGTTGGATATAATGTTAGAAGCAGCGGAAACTATTGGTATAGAACGGTCCAATTAACATCATTACTTTAATAAACTACAACAACGATTGACTTAGCCCCCAAGAATCTGATTATAAATACTATACAAACAAAATAATTAATCACAGACCTTCATGCCATTTACCATAGATTACTTACCCAACCTAACAACAAGGAATAAATAACACAAAATCAATACTATTACTCCACTAGGCGGAATGCCTCTTATACACTTCTATTGTTTTCCGGTTTTATTAAAACTGATATATTCAATCTATGAAAAACCTATTTTTGGCACCGGGAAGCTCTTCATGAATATTGGTAGCTATTAATGAAAGAACAGCTATAAAAAAAATAATAGTTACGAATGAAATTGCCCATTTTTTAACATTGATTTTCTTGGAAACAGACTCTAAATTGATAAATTCCCCTTTCATGATCATTCCTGAAATTAAAAGGATATTTAGGATGTATAAGTGATGGTTCAACTCCATTCTTCCCGCAAATAATCCTGTAACAACATAGCTTAATATAGCATATGTTGTTAGGTATATTAAAAGAAAAAAAGTGACATCTTTCTTTTTATATGATATCCTCCTTAATTTCCAGAATACTAGTATTGACATACATATTAATAAGACCACAAGGAAAACGGTACTTACTAGGGCTGTATATTCTAAGGAAGCTATATCACCCAACCGCTTAACCAAGTGATTATAGGATAGAGATTCACGATATACGATTAAGGGAACAAAAACTACAAGTATAAATAGCGCTATCCGGTTGGCCCAGTTTTCAACCTTTATTTCTTCAAAAGGCCATTTAGAACTAAACACCCCATAGGCCATACCAGAGCCTCCGAAGAAACCAATACTATATTCCATTACATTCCACATATTAAACTGTACTTCCATGGTATTCCCTACAACCTGTAAAAAATTACCAAAAGCAAAACCAAAACCTCCTCCCACTGCCGAAAAAACTGCTGTGCGTATAGGAGAATTTCTGTTCTCACGGGCCATATGCCATAACATAGCCAAAACAGATCCAAAAATCAGCGCCCAAGCTTCTGAACGCGGAGGTGTCATTTTAAAACCTATTTGTTCAACTAGAAAGAAATAACTGATTAAGCCACCGGCTACCATTTCAGAAACTAAAGCTCCCCATTTAACTTTTTTCTTTTCGGTCGAATCTAGCACCATTCCAACCAAACCACCACCTAATAAACCGAAGAGAGCCCCAATAAAAAAAAGCATTCCCAGCCCATAAAAAGCATTTATAAAATTATCCGAACGACCGTAACCTACTACCATTCCGTAACTGATCATACCACCTGCTCCCCACCCTACCGCAGAGGCTAGGGCTACAAGTATCATCTTATTGTACCAATCCGTTCTATTTGACACTAACAATATTGCAAGACCACCAATAGCACCAGCCCATGCAGCCCCTTGCTCATGACCAAATTGCCCTCTAATTGCCCAAGCCGTTCCAAATGACATGGCTACCACCAAAATTCCCAATCCTTGCTTTTTAAAACTCATCCGCTTTTAGGCTTTAATAGTCTCCTGAGCAATTTCCGGGACTATATTTAATAATTTTCTTATTCTTACCAAGAATATAATTTTTATAGACTGGTGTTGTCAGCTTATTTTCTCATTGTATACTTTAATTTTTCTCTAAAAAATGAACTCTGACAAAATGAAAAGTCTCTTCTTCATTAATTTATAATTGGTTTTCTAGAAAAACGTAAATAGCCCAAAAGCAAAACGAAAACCAAAAGAACGAACCCAACCATACCAAGCACCTCAAAATATTCTAGATACACCTTGTTATATCCTTTTACAGACATACCCTTGCTGTAATATAAACCTGATAGAACCAGTAAAAACATAACACAGAATCCTCCTAAAAGCACTAACATTTTATCCGGGTCCAAAAAACTGCTTTTAACCCTCTCTTTAACGAACTGAAACAACAATATCCAAAAGACCCAAGAAATAACTTGAATAAAATTTAATGTTCTGAAATAATTTACCAAGGTCATAAAAGGCCTAAATATCAAACTCGAATCAGTATAATAATCGCGGTCCTTATATAGAAGAATTTTAATTTTTTCTTGCGGTCCATTTTTAATAATATCCACAACGGCCTTCTCTTTTTCCATAGGTTCCATAAGTTTCCAGTTAGGTATTTCCAATGCATTATAAATAGAACATACCCGTCCATAGCCATGAAAATCAAGTCCACCGATCATGGTCATATTATTTGCTACACAAAACTTCTTAAGTTCTTCATAATTTTCACGATTGTAGTAAAGATCACTTCCTACATTCTCTATTTCAAAACCGTCAGCCCCTAAATCGCGATAAAATTCTTTAGCTTTGCCTTTACCATCAAACCAATGGTTAATGATTACAGTTCCACCGTACTTATGAACGGAGTCTATTACAGCCTTATCGGACTTTCCTTTAGCTTCAAATGTACCGTCAAGACCTAATAAACTCATATGATTGCTCCCAGAATGTTCTTGGCCTACCATTATCAATGGGGTTATTTCAAATTCACCCTTTCTTTGTGCTTGAGAAAATTGTAGACTCTTTTTATGATTTGCATGATCAGTAATGAAAAAAGCATCAAATCCATTTCTTTTGTGCCATTTCCACATCCCTACTTGGGATATTAACCCATCATGACTGTACTCTGTATGAGCATGTGTAGTTACCAATACCGAATTTTCGGAATGGTTGATAATTGTATTATTCGGTAACGGAATAAACAATATCAGCACAAAAATGGAGAAACAAATTCCTAATAACAGAGGTAAGTTGGACAGTTTTTTCAGTAGCATTTCTCTTCTACCATCCCCATTTATATATACCAATATTAAGTCAATAAACAAATATATAAATGTGAACCAAATTAATGCCAATGGTAATTCCTTTAGGGCGTAAATAGCTCTATTAAAAAAGATTAAAGGGCCTAAAAAAGGTTCAAAAAGATACCGCCATATTGAAATATTTACCTCAAAGTCTGACTCAGGCAACTTAGTCAAGGTATTTTCAAAGTGAATTTCAAAATGAAAAAACATTGCTAATATTCCTATGAGGAGAATTGAAGTAATTGTAATTAACTTTTCAATTTTCCCCCTTCTCATTACCTCAATTTTATTACGAATAAAATTTAGAGCGAAGTCTTATAATATCCTTCATATTCAAATTGCCCTAAATATTCTCTAATTTTTTCTCGGTTTTGCGCACCGTATCTACTAAGTGGTTGGGCCATATGATCAGAACATATACCCATGATACCCAAAGCACATTTTATTGCCCTGATACTTTTAGTGGAAGTGTTTCCTAGATTATAAAGCGTGCTGTGCATTTTAATAATACTTTGCCTTAGCAATCTTATTTTCTCTAAATCTTTTGCACAAGAAGCTTCATAAAGTTCTACGAACAGTCTTGGAAAAATATTAGCTCCACCGGCTACCGCACCATGACCTCCGTTCAAAATGGTATCGGACAAAAATATTTCAGCTCCGGCAATAATAGAAAACTCAGGAAAATCTTTAAACTCCTCGATAATTTGATAAAACGTCGTCATATCGCCAGAACTATCTTTTACTCCAATTGCACCAAGTTCTTTTGCTCTTTTTATTGTCTTAATGGATAAATGAAGTTTCGTACAACTTGGCATATCATATATTAAGAACGGAAGTGGGAGTTGGGGAGCCAAAACCTCTAGATAATCTGTCATTTCTTGCTGAGAAATAGGAAAATAATAAGGTGGTGCCACTACAAGAGCATCGGCATTAGATAATTTGGCATGCGTAGCTATTTCCAATGCTGAATCTAGAGACGAATCAGTAATATTTACTAATATGGGTACTCTCTTATTAACTATCCTACATGCTTCCGATATAAGTTGCTTTCTAATGGCATAGCTCAAGCTTGGTCCTTCACCATTGGTACCTAATAAGAATATACCGTGAATTCCTCCTTCTATCAGGTGTTCTATTAATCTCTCTAACCCATCCAAATCCAACTCCATGTTCTCTAGCAGTGGAGTAACCATAGGAGGAATTATTCCTGTTAGGGGCAATTTCATAGATATCTCTTATAAGTATTCTTACAAATTAACATTAAAATAGTCCTTGAAACCACCACAATTTTGTGCGAAACACATCATATTTTACCCCAGAAGGATTTGATTTCTTCAATCGTACTTTTTTATCAAATTGCATCAAGCCAATTCATTAATATTTTCTAAAAAGTTAAAGAAATAGAAAATCGCCAACACCTGATGGAAAATTCCATTTTTCTATATTAATATGGCTTATTTGTCCCTTGTAATAACCACACCTTAGACCATGCACTGTTATTGCTAACGTCATCTCCTTTAAATTGGGTTGGCTCAAGTTTATCAATTGCCTCCCCGGAATTTGAATTGTTATCAATCTCATTAATATGATAGTAAAAACGTAATGGTAATGCCGGGCGCTTACTAGCTGCACCAGTTTCTAGATTAGGAAGTCCAGTCCTTCTATAGTCAAACCATGCTTCTGCCGCTGAAGACCAACTAGCTATCCATTTTTGCGTAATGATATCCTCAAAACTATTGTAAGCAGCAGTTCCTGAAATATAATCTCCATAACTATCCCCTACCCCCCATGCATTTAGAGATTGTTTTATTCCCTCATTATAATATTGTTCCGCTGAACCAGAAGCCCATCCTTTTGTAGCAGCTTCTGCAATAATGAAATTTACCTCAGCTGCCGATATTAAACGAGCTTGAAGCAAGTCACCACTAGCTTCCTTATAAATATCATTCAACTGTGAAACATGAAGGTTTAATGTACCTTGATTCACATTTTCACTTAGATTGTAGGCCGCTCCAAATGTCATCGCCGTTGGAAGACCTACATACTCCTTATCATAATCCACAGGGAACCCAACGGTATTTATATAAGCGTCAACTGTGGCTTGGGATACATGTCTTTCTCCCGTATCTTCATTTATATAATCAGAGGTATCCAATACCAGTGGTTGATCGATTTTATTCGCCCAAACCCCTAACCTCGGATCATCAAGACCCTGCATAGTTTCAACTAAAGTAGCCGCCATTTTCACCCTAAAATAAGACCCTTGAGGATCAGAATCAAACTTAGTATTCGTTGGCCATGAATCACCACTGGTATTACCTACATAGGCCATATTGGCATCGTCCGCTGCGTTCAAAATTAATGGGTATTGTGAAGGGTTTGAAAGAATCTTTTTTATCCCTTGCTCAGCAAGGCCCGGTTCTTTGACAGATAATCTCATATAATATCGCAGAGAGAGAGAATTGGCAAATTTTCTCCATTTGGCAACGTCACCTCCATAAAGTATGTCTTGGGTCTCATTAATACTAAAATAGGAATCTACGCTTTTAGACAACAAGCTATTAGCTGTTTCTAAATCTGCATGAATTCCTTCATAAACATTTTTTTGAGCATCGAAGGTAGCATCAAAAAACTCTGGGCCTTCCGCTCCCCTAAGTGCATTGGAATAAGGTATGTCTCCCCATAAATCTGTCATAAGTCCAAACAAATATGATTTCATTATTAAACCTACTCCACGATGAAAATCTAGATTATCAATCTCCGCCTTTTCAATTAAAGTCTTGTCATTGATCAATAATGAATAATAACCATTCCAACTATGGGAATCATTACTCCAATCATACGCGTTGTGACCACTAGACCACCCATCTTTTTGTGTATGCTGCATTACACCTGCCAAATCACCAAATCCTAGGCTTACTACTGTTTTTCCAACACCATTAATAACAGTTGGCACTAATAGATTGGGATCTACATTATCCGAGCCAATTTGATTTGGATTCTCGTTTAATTCCTCTAGACCATGGCACGAAACCAATACTAAAAGACCTAAAATCAACATGGTTAGTTTACTTGTTATTTGATTCATCATGATTTCAGTTTAATTTTTTAAAATGTTATACCAATCTTAATTCCAATAGGTACTAACCAAGGTTCTACGTTGTAGCGCTCAATACCTTGCTTAAACTGTGTTCCCCTATTATCCTTACTGGTTTCGGCTTGAAACGCTCTTTCAGGATCAATTCCAAAGGCCGAGTCTTTTGTCCATAGCATTATGTTTCTACTATAAATAGAAAAGTTAAGATTATTAATCCCCATTCTATCCACGAATTTATGAGGTAAATCATACCCTAAAGAAATCTCACGTAGTTTAATAAAGTCTGCATCGTACATATGTGGCGTTCCAAAATCCCATGGGTTCGCTACCGAAAAAGGAATGAAATTAGTTCCTACATCACCTAGGTTTTCATAGTCTAAAATGAAATTTCCGTTTTCGTCATGCTCACCAACTACACCTGCATTAAAAATACCGTCATAAACTACTCTTCCCCCTAAATCTTCCGCAAATCCACCATTTCCCGGAGGCCCTCCAATCGAATGAAAATTTTCGCCATATATATATTCATCAGCATGATCTAAAACCCATTGTTTAAGTTCTGGTCCAGCCTCCGCTATACCGGGGTTATCCAAATTGTCCAACACATTTTGACCATACCCATCTTCCACAAGATACCTAGAAGTCTGTGACATATACTGACCTCCAGAGCGCCAGTCAAAAGTCAGATTTAAAGTGAAACTTTTATAGGTTAGACTAGATTGTAACCCCATAACAAAGTCAGGATTATAATTACCCACCTTAACACGTTCTTCCTGCGCCAACCATTCGGCATCCTCACCTTGGCCAATAAGAGGGTAGTTGTAATAAGGGGAATTTACATCAGTTACCCTTTTAATTTTTGGAGAATATATATTACCTACCAACCCATCTTCACCGGTAGCAGAATTCGCTACATATCCTCTAGAGACACTTTTGTTCTCACTCCAAAATTCTATATAATCAACTCCGTCATCCAACGCTAAGATTTTAGATTCGTTAGTGGTATAGTTTACATTTAAATCCCAATTCCAATTTTCTGAACGAATTGGAGTAAAACCTAGGGATAGTTCATAGCCCTTACTTTCCAGAACCCCAGCATTTATACTTACACTACTATAACCTGACGAACCTGGAATAGGAATATTAGGTACAATCTGATTTTTATTTTCCACAGTATAGTACGTTCCTTCAAATCTTAATCTGTTCTGAAACATGGTTAGGTCCACCCCAAATTCTTGGGAAGTGGCTTCTTCAGGCTCCAGCCCAGGGGTATTCAATCCTCCATCCGCAGTGTAAAGAATAGCATTGTCCCATTGTCCTGCATTATTATAATAGGCCCCCAATTGATAAGGACTTGTATCGTTCCCAACACGCGCCCAACCACCTCTTAGCTTTAACAAATCTACTTTTGGAATATTAACCAACTCACTTACTAAGAAACTCAAAGAAGCCGAAGGGTAGAAATAGGAGCGGTTATCTACCGGCAAGGTACTTGACCAATCATTTCTAGCGGTAACATCTAAATAGAGCATACCCTTAAACCCAAAATTGGCCAAACCGTAAACACTGTTTATTGCCCTTTCACTAGTAAAACTTGAATACACTAAAGAACTTGCTGCTATATTATCTACCGTAAACAAATTGGGGACTATAAGCCCGGCCCGAGAAGCGGCAGAATTGCTAAGACCTTTGTTCTTTTGGTACATAAGGTTACCTCCACCGGAAAGCGTCATATCAAAATCACCCCATTTTTTAGTAAAAGAGGCCAAAATATCAATATTAGTCTCAATCCCATCTGTAGTTCCAATACCATAGGTACCATTGTTGGACTCACGACTATAGCCCGGTGCCATCTTTGTTTCTTGGGTTTGGTTGTAACTATTTAAGTTGTAACTACTTCGTATATTAAACTCTGGTGTAATTTGCCAATCCATTGCTAAATTTCCATACACACGAAACCTAGAAAAACTATTATTTACTTCATTAGCTAAAAACCAAGGATTAGGGTAATCATCCGAAAAATTAAATACATCAGTTCCAGGTAATTTATAGTCCTTGACATCTAAAATATTAATGTTAGCCGGCACACTATATGCCGCCTCCAATGGGTTTGTCCCCCTATTTGATGCAGGACGATTATCTGCATAACTGTGTACTACGTTTACATTAGTACTGACCGTAAATTTATTATCCAAATTTGAAGATGCGGATAAAGAAAAACTATTTCGTTTAAGATCTGAGTTTGGTATAATACCCGAATTATTCATGTTGGTAATCCCTAACCTATAATTCAATACCTCTGTACTATTGGAAACCGTCATGCTATTTGTGGTCGTTATTCCATTTTGAACAAAGTTTTTAATATTGTTAGGGTATGCCTTTAATTCTGTAGGAATCGGGTTGCCATTTGCATCCAAGGGCGAGTTCCATTGCACTGCAAAGTACCCTCTATCCAAACCTGGCCCACCATTACCTCCTTGGGGAATGACATCAGGCATAATATAACTACCTCCTTCGGATTCTGGAGAATACGAAAAGTAACCTGAAGCATATTCAGATTGAGTATCTATGTATTTGTATGGGATATCAAAAACTGTGTTAGATGTAAAACTAACCTTCATCTTTTGGTTATCCTTCGCTTTTTTAGTAGTAATCAAAACTACCCCATTACCCGCTCTAGATCCGTAAAGTGCCGCAGCACTAGGTCCTTTTAATATAGTTACGTTTTCTATACTTTGCGGATCCAAATCTGAAATAGCATTTCCATAATCTACCGGGTTTCTATCTCCAAAGCCACCAATATTGTTCAATGAATTGGCTATAGGTACCCCATCTACTACAAATAGAGGTTGATTATCGGAGCTTAATGAAATAGCTCCTCTAATCACCATGCTTACAGAAGAACCTGTACCTCCTGTATTGTTTAGAGTTACACCGGAAACCTTCCCTGATAGCGAATTCAAAACATTTTCTTGCGCAACCCTCGTCAACTCTTCTTCAGCTACATTTTCAACCGAATATCCTAATGATTTATCCTCTCTTTTTATGCCTAAAGCAGTAACTACCACCTCATCTAGTGCCTGAGCATCGGTTTCTAAGGAAATGTTGATCGTTGATTGGTTATTAACAGATACTTCGTGTGTTTCATGCCCAACATACGAGAAAATCAAAGTACCGTTTCCATTCGGAACATTTATACTGTACTTACCGTCAAAATCGGTAGTAACTCCAGAAGTTGTTCCTTTTAAAACGATACTAACACCTGGTAAAGGCATATTATCCTCAGAAGAAGTAACCGTTCCCGAAACTTCAAGATTGACATCTTGAGCCGTTATTGTGAAACACATCAATAATAAAAGTGAAGTAAGAGAGGGCATAAGAAACCTTCTGATATGAATTTGAAAATAATTAGTATCCATAATTGATGTTGTATTGGTTATTTTTGATTGATTTCAATTAGTCAAATTCAATTTGCTACTTCAAAGGTCAGTACGATAGCATTCGTGTTTAATCCAATAGCATCGGGAGAAGCTGCCACAAACATTACCAATCGCATGGCACTATCCGTTATATCCTGGATAATTACTTTTCTTTCAAAATCAAGAAGTCCTATAAACTCAGTTCCCGAAAAATCAAGTGTACTAACACTGCTATAGATTAACGAACCTTCTGGACCATACACTGATGTAGTTTTAAAGTCTTCATTTTCAACATAAGTAAATGTAGCACCGTCATCTGGAGTATACTTTCCTGTGCAAAGTCCAAAATCCGAACCTCCATCATTCACTATTCCAGCCCCCCCAGTTGTTACAAATTGATAAACAAGTCCACTAAAGGCAGCGCCATCACTTTTTACATCATGCTCATAAGTACCATCAAAATGGAAAGTAAATTCATCCTCGTAGACTTCAGGCATTCCTAATCCTGCGCCAAATATTCCGGATGGCAAAGGGTTTGGAGCGCCATCAAAAGGAGATAGAACAGCATCTGAATTAGCAAAATAATCATTATTGGAATGGGCACTTTTAATTCTCCATTTTTTACCTTGGTAATCGGGCAACGTATGATTCCCTACCAGTAAAGAATATGCAGGTAAATCAATAGCCAAATTAATTGCTGTAGTTTCCACACTACCATTTTGGCCTGTTGCGGTTAAAGTAGTTACATAATATCCCCCATCACTAAATGTATGCACAGGGTTTTTGTCCGTACTCTTTGTTCCATCTCCAAAGTCCCATGCCCAAGAAACAGCATTATTTGTCAATCCCTGAAAATTTACTTTTTTTCCGTTTACAGAATGGAAAATATCCGCAGTTAGCGGGATAACAACATCAACAGAATCATCATCTGAATTACAGGACACCAATGTCAGTAATACGGAAAAAAGGACTGCTGAAAATAAATACGTGTGTTTATTTCTCATAAGCTGTGGAATTAATTTACCAGCACAAAACTGGATTATTTTCGAGGCATTTGTTTAAAGTCTAGGTTATTTCTATGTTATGGCTTAATCAAAATTCAGCCCCTCCAAACGTTAAACTATTGTTAATCAAAACCAAAGCTAAATCTTAAATTTACAATGCATTTCAATTATTTTATTAAATTCATAACATATCTTAACCTTTCACTTATTATTTTACATTTAATTTTGTTATTTAAGTTAAAATTATTATAGAATTGAATTTCTTCCGATTCCAACAGTTTTATCTAACCACATATGAGAAATAGCCTTTATTTAGCTAGACTATCCAAGTTGCCGCTGTTATTTATTTCATTACTTCTTTCAATCACGAACCAGTCCCAAGAGCTTAAAATTGGATCCGCTAAACGCACTATAACTCCCAATCCTCTAATTTCTGTTTCGGGAGGAGTAGGAGCTCCTAAAATGGCGACTGAAAAGAAAGGAGACCTTTTTGTAAGAGCTGTGGTATTTGAAAAAGGAAATGAAAAAATCGCTATTGTAAATATTGATAATTTGGGATGGCCAAGTGCACTTGGTGACAAATCAAGAAAACTTATAAAGGATATTCCGTTCAACAATATATTGATAAGTGCAACACATACACATAGCGCTCCAGACGCTTATGCATTTCCTGATGAAACAGGCAAACACGGTGCAAATCTTGAATACCTTGATTGGTGTGTTGTTCAGATAGCAGATGCAGTAAACGAAGCCCTGCACAAATCTGAGCTAGCGAATTTAAAGATTGCAGTAGGTAATGCAGAAGGGAAAATAGCCTACAATTATTATGCTCCCGAACTTTATGACCCCCGTTGCGGCGTGATTCAAGCAATTGGGGTTAAAGGAAAAAACAAGGATAAACCCATAGCCACTTTAGTCAATTATGCAATACATCCTGAAGTAATTGGCAATGAACAAAATATCTTAAGCCCAGATTTAATAGGGCCACTTTATGACCGTATAGAAGAAAAGACCGGAGGAATGGCCATTTTTATAAATGGCGCCCAGGGCGGAATGGTAACTGCTGATAACCGATTAGAGAACGGTAAGGAAGCAAGTGATTGGCAAGAATGTATAAGAATAGGTAATCTATTAGCTGATGAGGCCCTTCGTATTATAAAAAATGCTCCTTTACAAATAAACCCAACTATCTATTGTACATATAAAAAAGTAGTTTTTCCTATTGAGTCAGAAATGTTGAAATTCATTTTACAAAATTCTCCGTTGACCAGAGGTTCCTTCGATGGAAATTCCATTAGCACAACTCTGAATCTTTTAAACATAGGCACAGCACAGATTGTAACCATTCCTGGGGAAGCACTTCCTAATATTGGTTATTATTTAAAAAGAAACATGCCAACGGAACACCCTTTTCTCTTTGGTCTTACCAATGACGCGTTTGGCTATATACTTACCAAAGAAGACTTCAACAGTTTTGAAAGATATAATTACGTGAGTCGCACAAGCTTGGGTGAGATGACCGGAGGTATACTGACATCAGAATTATTAGATCTTATTAAAAACAGCCCGCAACCAAAAGAGTAAAAAATATATAATAATCATACGTTTCTATTATGAGAAAATTTTTGATGTTACCTCCGTTAATTACCTTATTACTTTTTAACTCTTGTAAACAAAATACAAAAGAAAAAAACAATTTTACAGTAATCGATTCTGCAGATACTGCACTAAAGGTTACTCCAAAAAATGCACTGGAAAGCTACCTTAACATTGAGGACAATGCTTTTACATGGGAAGTAAAAGACTCTTTTAAAATTGGTGAGGTAACTGCTTACGACTTATTACTTACTTCCCAAAAATGGAGGGAACATACATGGAAACACCAATTAACTATATTAGTTCCAAAAGAAACCTCTTATGATGGTTCATTACTATTCATTACAGGAGGAAGCTTAACGGATGGCATGCCCAACTGGAAGACGAAAGAAAAAAATGGAAGCGAATCTTCTGCAATGGCGCAAATTGCGCAAAAAAACAAAGGAATTGTATCTATAGTGAGGCAAGTACCCATGCAGCCTTTGTATGATGGAGACCTTGTGGAAGACCAACTTATTTCTTTCACATTACACAACTATAAAAATGATAAAGACCCTACTTGGCCCTTATTGTTTCCTATGGTAAAAAGTGCTGTGCGAGCTATGGATGCTGTACAAGAATTTTCTAAAGAAAAACTTCAAAAAGACATCACACGATTTACCGTCTCAGGCGCCTCCAAACGAGGTTGGACAACTTGGTTGACTGGAGCAAGTGACAGCCGTGTAGAAGCCATTGGACCAATGGTAATTGATGTATTGAATATGCCCGTGAGCTTGGACTATCATATTACAGCATGGAATGCTTATAGTGAACAAATCAATGATTACATTAAATTGGAAATTCCGCAGACGGTCAATTCAGAAGACGGGAATGCACTTACACAAATGATCGACCCCTATTCTTACCGGGAGAAACTGACCATGCCCAAACTTATATTTATTGGAACGAACGATGAGTATTGGCCTGTAGACGCCGTAAAAAACTACATAAAAGAAATTCCTGGCGAGAACTACATTCACTACACTCCTAACGCAGGCCATAATCTTGACGGTGGGGAAAAGGCTTTAAAATCCTTGAGCGCCTTTTGGGAACAAACTTTGAAAAAAGAGCCATATCCTAAATTAGATTACGAACTAGTTAGCGATAAAACATCCGCTACACTTTCGGTCACCTCTAATTCTGACGATTTAAAATCGGTCTACTTGTGGTTGGCAGATTCAGATGATCGTGATTTCAGAGATGAGACTTGGAGTTCAAGTAAAATTAATCCCGTGCAAGGTAAAGCTACCGTCAAGAAAATCAGATTTCCAAAAACCGGATACAAAGCATTCTATATGGATTTGGAATATGTAGACCCCAATGGCGGCACCTATACCAAGAGTACACGAATGTATTTAGCCGATGACGATGAAGTTCTCTAAAAAAATCCGGAATTGGGCAATAGGTTTAAGCATAGCGTCCTTGGTGGGCATAGTCCTAGTTATTGTACTTAACCATACTAACGAATGCCTTCCTGTATCCCAATATTATGATTATGATACGGCCGTTCCACTAAGAGATTCTGTTCATATAATTCGTGAGACCGACGACTATACAATATTCTCGATTTCCTATAAAAGCGTTCATGATAAAAAAGTGACGGGTTTTTTAAGCCTACCAAAGCATATAAAAACACCATTGCCCGTGATACTATTAATGCACGGTTTGGGCGATCATAAAGCTGTAGATTATATTGAATTTGGAAATGAGTTATTTTTAAAAAACAACTATGCCGTTTTACGACTAGACATTAGCAATCATGGAGACCGAAAGAAGAGTAATTATGATTTTAATTTAACTGGTCCCTATAAATATTGGACACGTAATATTATAAGTCAGACTGTCTTTGACCTTAGAAGAGCAATTGATTTTATAGAAACTCGAAGAGAATTAGATTCTAAAAGAATAGGGTATTACGGTGTTAGTCTTGGAGGTATTATTGGCACTATTTTTTGCGGTGTGGATGAGCGAGTAAAAGTACCTGTTATGGCATTAGCGGGAGGACAACTCAATTTACTTTATAAAAATGAAGCCTTTTCAGATACAGCTAAGGATTTCGTGAGCATCATTGAACCACTAAATTTTGTATCACATATTTCCCCCCGACCTTTTTTGATGCTCAACGCAAACAATGATGAGATTGTCCCCCCAGCTATGAGTAAATTATTGTTCAATAAGGCAAAGGAACCTAAGGAAATTACTTGGTATAACGCCAAACATAGAGATGCACCACTAGATATGATTTATGGTGATGGTCTTAAATGGTTCAAGAAAAATTTATAATAGATATAACATGAAAAAATCAATCGCGAGTAAAATAGTTATCATACTTTGTTTACCCATACTCCTAGGTAGTTGTATTGAAAAGAAGAAAAATAATACTAAACAGGAAATTGGGCTAAACCATATGAAGCAAATTAGTAAAGAACCAATCACTTGGGCCGAAAAATTAGGTTGGCCTGCAGGTAAAAAAGTAATTATGCTTCATGCAGATGATATAGGCATGTGCCCAGAAGCTAATACGGCCGCTAAGAAACAACTCACCGAAGGGGTCATCCAATCTGCTGCAGTTATGATTCCATGTCCCAATGCCCAAGAGTTCATTATTTGGGCAAATGAACGACCAAATTTGGATATTGGTCTACACTTAACACTCACTAGTGAATGGAAAACCTACCGATGGGGTACAGTTAGCAATACCGCAGAAGTCCCTGGTCTATTGGATGAGGAGAATAAAATGTGGCATGAGGTGCCGCAAGTGGTGAAACATGCTTCTGCTGTAGAAGTTGAAAAAGAAATAAGGACTCAGATTGAACAATCTATCGCCTGGGGGTATACACCCAATCATATAGATACCCATATGGGCACATTATTCGGTCATCCCAGCTATGTAAAAGCCTACATTAAGGTCGCACAAGAATATGGCATACCAGCAAATATCATCGACATATCAAAGCCAGAGGTATTGGCAGAATTTAGAAGTAAGGGTTACCCTATGGATGATAGTGTAGTTAAAATGATAGAAGGTTATTCCCTCCCTAAATTAGATTATTTTACAAGTGCGCCTAAAGCCGATACTTACGATGAGAAAATTGACGTTTTTAAAAAACTAATTCACTCTTTGAAACCAGGCCTTACCGAGGTTATCTTTCATCCATCTGAATTGACCGAAAATTTGAAAACCATTACCAATTCATGGCAACAAAGATCTTGGGAATCACAAATGTTCTCTGATCCAGACCTAATCGAATTCTTTAAAAATGAAGAAATCACCTTTACCAATTGGCAAGAAATCATGCAGCGTTTTAAGAAGTTGAAATGATAAAATATGATGTATAACAAATAAGATAGCATTAACAGGCTATTGTTTTATTGGGTTTCTTTGTAGGTAAACGCTTTATTTCTAACACTTAAAAAATGAATTCTACTACAGGAATCATTCTAGCTATTTCGTTGATTATAATTATGTTCGGCATGGGATTGTCTTTGACCGTATCTGATTTTAAACGCATATTTATTTATCCAAAAGCGATAATCATAGGTCTTTGTTGTCAAATTTTAGTCTTACCATTAATTGGTTTTACTATTGCTACTACTTTAAACCTTTCACCTACAATTGCAATAGGCATTATGCTTTTGTCAGCATGCCCCGGAGGGCCAACTTCTAACATGTTAACATTTTTAGCTAAGGGGGATTTAGCATTATCAGTATCACTAACTGCTGTAGCTAGTATCCTTACAATTTTCACCATACCGATAATTGTTCAGTTTGCAATCGAAGAATTTTCAAATAAAAGTCAAATCATCAGTGTTGATGGCCCTACCATGATTAAACAACTAATGGTAATTGTACTTATTCCTGTTAGCTTTGGCATATGGGTGAAACATAGATTTGAAAGATTTGCCTTACGAATGGAAAAACCAGTAAAAATCATATCTGCTATAATATTCATCTTAGTAGTCGTAGGAATTACAATTAGTATTCGAGATGTACTCGTGACCTATTTAAACGAAGCTGGCCTGCCTGCTATTTTACTAAATGTATGTACTATGACAATTGGTTTTACTTTGGCCATACTATTTAAATTGAACAAAAAACAAGCAATAAGTATTTCTATTGAAACAGGTATACAAAATGCAACACTTGCTATAACCTTAGCAACTATAGCATTGAACAATGCTGAATTTTCAATAGTGCCAGCTATTTATGGCCTTTTAATGTATATATCAGCTACTGTAATTATTTTTACCAAAAAATATTCGGGATCCAATAATTAAACAATGGACCAAACCATAATAACTACCAATAATAAATTCGCCCTTATGAGAACAGCCCTTTTATTCGCAACTTCAATTATTCTTTTTGCTTGTAAGGAAAAAGCACAAAAATTACCCGAGGTTATTTTACTTGAGCACCCGGCCATTCTTACTCAAGAATTCGTTTATGAAATGGAAAATGCTTTAACGCCCGAATGTCATGCTTCAACTGTAGAAGTTAGTAATGATGTTGTTATCGCTTCCTGGTTTGGAGGTACAGAGGAAAAAAATAAGGATGTAGGCATTTGGATTTCCAGAAAAGTGAACGATAAATGGTCTACTCCCACTGAAATCGTAAATGGTGTTCAAGATGAAAATACACGTTATCCTTGCTGGAATCCTGTATTATTTAAACCAAAAGGAGAGCCTCTATATTTGTTTTATAAAGTTGGACCAAGTCCACAAGAATGGTGGGGACTTTATATGACCTCGAAAGATGATGGTAAAACATGGTCTGATCCTATAGAACTTCCCAAAGGTATATTGGGGCCAATAAAGAATCAACCCATTCAATTAACAGATGGCACTATTCTTTCGCCTTCCAGTTTGGAAACAAAATCAGGGGATTGGACCATCCATTTAGAAACTAGTTCAGATTTAGGTAAAACTTGGAGCTCTTCTGGGCCACTAAATAATCCCAACAAATTTGGAGCTATTCAACCGGTCGTATTAAATTATGGTGACGGGAAATTACAGTTGCTAAGCCGAACAAAAAATGATGTGGTGTCTCAAAACTGGTCAAACGATTACGGAAAGACTTGGGATACAATGCAAGCCACATCGCTTCCTAACCCAAATTCCGGTATTGATGGTGTTACGCTAAAAGATGGCCGACAGTTCTTAGTATATAATCCAACTGGGGAAAATTGGGGAGATAGAGTTCCGTTAAGTATTGGGCTTTCTACCGATGGGAAAAACTGGAAAAGAGTACTAGATTTAGAACCGTTACGAGAAACAACAGATAAAGAGGGAGAGGAATACTCTTATCCAACGGTTATACAAGCCGAAGACGGTATGATACATGTGGTTTATACATGGAATCGGAAAACGGTTAAATATATCGTTCTAAACCCCAAAAAACTCTAATAATAAATGAAAACTAAAAAGTGGCAGCGCAGATTGATTCGCGTTTTTGGGACATTGCTCCTCCTATTAATGCTGCTTTTTTATGTATCAACCAGTACAATTGATACCACTCCTTATTTTAAAACATTGTATTACAAGAGTTCCATTGAAAAAATGGATTCGGCAATCAAGAATAAGGTTGAAGTAAATGGTCCACTTTTAGCAGGTTTCGCTAGTACTAATATAACCCCTAAGGTCGTAGAAGGCCTTTCAAAACCTGAAAACGGAGAATTCAACACCATAAAAATGGCCGGTTTTGGTGATGGTCAAATTGCAGTTGGAGTGCATGATTCTATATTCGCAAAAGCAGTTGCGCTTGAAGTTGACGGAAAAGAAATTGTTTTTGTTAGCGCCGATATGATTTTAATCCCCGAGGCCGTCGTACTTGAAATAGAGCACAGTTTAAAAAATCGCGTTTCAAGAAAGCAACTTTTTTTCGGGGCCACACATACACATTCCAGTATAGGAAACTGTATTCCCGGGTTTGTCGGCAAGAGTTTTGGAGGTGATTTCCAACCCGAAGTAGTAGCTTGGTTGGGCAACAAATTTACACAACTCATACTTCAAGCTTTAGAAAATAAGCGCCCCGCCAAGATATCTTCGGGCTATAAACACGTACCCAATCTAGTTCGTAATCGTATTATTGGAGAACCCGGGAGACTCAATGACAAATTGAGCATGCTCTCAATAGTTCAGGATAACGGACAAAATGCGGCAATAGCAATTTATGCGGCCCATGCGACCACCATTGCTACTTGGAACGATAAATACAGCGGCGATTACCCGGGATATTTTCAAAGAAGTCTAGAAGAAAATGGCGTGGATTTAGCCCTGTTTTTTGCCGGAACCGTCGGAAGCCATTCGAATAAAGGCGAAGGCGAAAAATTTGAAAAAGCAAAATATATTGGGGAGGCTTTGGCCGACTCCGCCAAAGTTTTACTGAACAACATGGTTTACGATTCTACGCTAATCATGGCTTCCATGACCACTGAATTGGAAATTCCAAAACTTCAGGCCTTTTACGTCTCCAAACGAAGAAGACTTTCCGCATTTATGGGAAACCAATTATTGACTAAAATGAAATCCATTTATCTCCAAGGAATCAAATTAAACGATTTTGTTTGGATTGCAATGCCATATGAATTGAGTGGGGAATATGGCATCGATTTGAAAAATGCTTTAGAACTCAAAGGATATAACTCTGCCCTAACAAGTTTTAACGGGCAATATCTTGGATATATCGTACCACAGAAGTATTACTATTACGATACTTATGAAGCTCGCTTAATGGGCTGGTATGGCCCCAGTATGGGTGACTATCTAATGGAATTGAATTTTAAAATGGCCAATGCGCTTACCAACACTAGATTATAAACTAAGAAAAATAGGACATGAAGAAATTTTTTAAACTATTGGGTATTCTCATACTTCTTGTCATTGTACTAATAGCAGGTCTTTTCATGTATAATTGGCGCGATAGAAATCCCGATTATGCTATCGATATAAAATTGGAAAATAAAAATCCGGCCATTTTAAAAGCTGGATTTGCCAAAAGAACCATAACTCCCACTATTGTTGATACTTGGAACGATGCCAATGGAGACAACAAATACAATGAAAAGGATGGCGATTCCTACAACGATAAAAACAACAATGGAAAGTTCGATGCCTTTTGGATTGCCGGAATGAGCAACGCCAAACCAGCTCAAGGAGTTCACGATGATGTCTGGTCACGCGTGATGGTATTAGATGATGGAAAAAATAGAATAGCCATGATTTCCATGGATGCCATTGGTTTTTTACACGGCGATGTAGTAGACATTAGAAAACGTATTCCTGAAGAACTAGGCATTGACTATGTATTGCTTTCATCTACCCATACACATGAAAGCAACGACTTAATTGGTATTTGGGGTGAAAATATGTTTAATTCCGGTGTTAACCCAGATATAATGGCATATGTAAAAGAACAAACGGTGAATGCCGTTATTGAAGCAGCAAAAAACATACGTCCTGCCAAATTAGTCTTTGCCGAAGACCTTTCTGGAGATGATGCAGCATTTATCAAAGACACTCGAAAGCCTATTGTAAAAGCTACGGGAATTCATCTCATGCAAGTATTGGATGCGGAAAATGACAAAACATTGGGCACTATAATCAATTGGTCCAATCACCCTGAGACCTTATGGAGCCAAAACTTGTTAATCAGTTCTGATTTTCCCCACTATGTGCGGGAAGCTATTGAAAACGGAGTTTATAACGGTAAGGAGTTAAAAGAAAAAGGGTTGGGGGGTGTAGCAATCTATTTTTCTGGAGTTATCGGTGGTTTGATGGCACCTCACCCTTCCATATCAATTCAAGACCCTTTTACTGCCACGAAATATGCCGAACCAACCTATGAAAAAACAAAGGCTTTAGGCGATAATATTGCTTTAATGTCTTTAAAAGCTTTACAGAACAAAGGAGACACTGTGCTTACCTCTACTATTTCCGTCCGCGCAAAAACCTTAAATGCACGTTTAGATAATACCTCATTTAAAATTGCAAGTGGTATTGGATTAATACAAATGGGAATGCCAAAATACTTTGAAACTAGAACCGAGGTAGGTGCTATTCGCATTGGACCCGCTATGTTTGTAAGTATTCCCGGAGAAATCTACCCCGAAATTGTTTACGGGGGTATTGAAGCTCCTGAGGGTCGTGAATTTAATATTCAGCCCATGGAAATTCCACCTATCCAAGATTTTATTAAAGACAAATACAAGTTTTACTTAGGTCTTTCAAATGATGAAATTGGATATATCATACCTAAAAGTGAATGGGACACCGAAGAGCCTTATCTGTATAATGATGAACGCGACACTTATGGTGAAGAGAATTCACTCGGACCTGAAACTGGGCCGCTAATTTATAATGCACTTGTTGAAGTAATTCGGGATCTAGAGTAATCCCTTAAAGATTCATTGCAAAAGTAAATCACAAACTTTGGAGCAATTCATCAGTAATCTCTTGATAATCGTCAATAATGCAATGAGCATCCATTAATTTATCGCCACTTTCCGTATTGGTTATGGCAATACACTTCATTCCTGCAGCAACTGCCGACCTCACCCCATTCTCAGAATCTTCAATAACCGCACAATTTTCACAAGATACACCAAGTTTTTCGGCAGTCAACAAATAGGGCTCCGGGTAGGGCTTACCATGCTTTACGTCGTTAGAACTAACTATTATTTTAAATCTATTCTCTATTTCCATTTGGTTTACCACGGTCTGCACTTCCTCAAATGTAGAACTAGTGGTGAGCGCTAAGGTATACTTCTGATATAGTTTCTCTATCAATGTAACAACACCGGGATACACCTGTAAATTATCGGCGATGAGATCTTGATATAAAATCGATTTATGGGTTATTAATGAAGTTACTTCATGATTTTTTAGATGAAAATCATGTGCCAAATCAACAAAGGCAGACGCATCTGTGCGGCCAAGACAGTAATTACGGTATATCTCAGGTGTTACGATTAAACCAACTTTTTCAAACGTTTTTTGTGTAGCCAGTTCATGAAGACCCTCATCATCAGTTATGACTCCGTTCATATCAAAAATCACTGTGGTTATCATTTAAAAAATTAAATGTTTTTAAAGTGTAAAAAAGAACGAAAAAAAATTAGCATAACGCATTTAATGAGCATGCATTTTATGCGTTAACTGAAAACAAATATATCATTTTAACAAAAAAATAGATTATCATATTTTATTTAAAACACATGATATATTGTCTTTTGATTTATTTATTTAAGCATATTTTCGTATTTAAAGTTAAAATTCCAACACATATTTTGTTTTATTAATTGAGCATCCTGTACAAGAACAAGAAAGAGAAATGTTGCTAAAAACTGAATTATAAAATCTAAATCAACAGAAAAATGGCAAACCGGCTAATAGGCAGACTACCAAAAGTAGGAATCAGACCCGTAATTGACGGACGAGAAAGAGGTGTTAGAGAATCTCTTGAATTACAATGTATGGAAATGGCCAAGAATGCCGCCAAGCTGATTGAAGCAAACCTAAGATTTCCAAGTGGTGAAAACGTTGAATGTGTAATAGCAGACACGAATATTGGTGGAGTTGCAGAAGCAGCTCTCTGTGCCGATAAGTTTGAACGCGAAGGTGTAGCGGTTTCCTTGACAGTTACACCAGCCTGGTGTTATGGAACAGAGGTAATGGACGCCGACCCCAATACAACAAAGGCAATTTGGGGTTTTAACGGTACTGAACGACCTGGAGCCGTTTATCTTGCGGCGGCCTTGGCCGGATATGCACAGAAAGGATTGCCAGCATTCAGTATTTACGGTCGTGAAGTACAAGACACAGGCGATACCGAAATTCATGAAGACGTTAAAGAAAAAATTCTACGTTTTGTAAAAGCTGGTTTGGCCGTTGCCCAAATGAAAGGTAAATCATATCTATCTCTCGGTTATTCTTCTATGGGAATCGTAGGATCTATGATTGATCAAAATTTCTTTCACGATTATTTAGGAATGCGTACTGAGTTTGTAGATCAAATTGAGGTTACAAGAAGAATAGAAGAGCAAATCTACGATCACGAAGAGTATGCAAAAGCTTTGCAATGGACCTATAAAAATTGCAAAGAGGGAAAAGATTACAATATAGATGCATTAAAAGGAGATAAAAAGAGGAAAAAATGGGAGTGGGAAACTGTTGTTAAAATGACTCTAATTATTCGCGACCTCATGATTGGAAATCCTAAACTAAAAGAAATGGGGTTTGGCGAAGAATCTTTTGGAAGAAATGCTATTGCCGCAGGTTTTCAAGGGCAACGACAATGGACAGACCATATGCCGAATGGTGATTTCCCCGAAGCCATATTAAATTCTTCCTTTGATTGGAACGGAATACGACAAGCCTTTATGGTGGCCACCGAAAACGATAGTTTAAATGGTGTGTCTATGCTTTTTGGGCATTTACTGACCAATACAGCTCAAATTTTTTCTGACGTTAGAACGTACTGGAGCCCCGAATCTGTAAAAAGGGTAACTGGAAAAGAACTAAAAGGAAAGGCCAAACATGGCATTATTCATTTAATCAATTCAGGATCCACAACCTTGGACGCTACGGCCCAACAACAAAATGAAAACGGGAATCCGGCAATGAAACCCTTTTGGAAAATTACTGAGGAAGAAGCTAAAAAGTGTTTAGATGCAACCCTATGGCCACAAGCTGTTAAAGAATACTTTAGAGGAGGGGGCTATTCCTCCCAGTTTAAAACTGACGGAGAGATGCCGGTAACAATGTGCCGTGTAAACTTGGTTAAAGGTATTGGACCAGTTTTACAAATAGCCGAAGGTTGGACAATAGTTTTAGATGATGATATGCATAAAACATTAGACGATAGAACTAACCCTACCTGGCCCACGACCTGGTTTACTCCTATTACTACAGATAATGGTGCTTTTAAAGATGTATATACCGTAATGGCAAATTGGGGTTCCAACCACGGTGCCATAAGTTATGGTCATATTGGCGCCGATTTAATTTCCTTGGCCTCTATGCTAAGAATACCAGTAAACATGCATAATGTTAAGGAGGACGCTGTGTTTAGACCTGCGTTGTGGTCATCATTTGGAACAGATAAAGAGGGACAGGATTATAGGGCATGTAAAGCTTATGGACCACTTTATGGGATAAAATAAAGGATTATACTTACGTTTGTAATTGGCAATCCTAAAGTTCTAATAATATGAAAAAACGTGTTGTATTGTGGATGGTTATAGGCCTGCTTTTTTCATGTTCTGGAAAGAATGATTCTAAAAATATTACCCCTAAAGAGTTACCAATATCAAATCTTTCGGGGAAGGAATTAGCAGAAATACATTGTGCACAATGTCATGCTTTTGTACCTCCTTCCTATTTATCAAAAACTATTTGGAAAACCGATGTTTTACCGGCAATGGGGAATAGGTTGGGCATATACAACGGCGAGAAGCAACCTGATAGCATTTTTGGACCTCCAAAAAACAAAGCCGTGGTTCAAAAAGCTAATGTTTTTCCCGAAAAACCACTTTTATCGGAGCCAGATTGGATGAAATTGGTTGATTATTATGTAAAAAATGCTCCTGTCAATATTTCGTCTCCCAAACATGATAAAAAAATAAAAATTGGGTTAAAGCATTTTAAATATAAGGAGGCATCTTATAACCATCGTCCACCACTTACTTCCCTAGTAAAAATTCTACCTAAGAACCGGGGCATTGTTTTTGGCGATGGAAAAAATAAAAAAAATATTCTAACCCACCTCACCCCTGCCCTAGAGCTTGAACACAGCGTTATGCTGAAAGGAACCCCCATTAATTACTATGAAAGATTGGACACTCTCTTTTTGACAACTATAGGAAGAAATCTATTTCCTAACGACCTGTCTCATGGCATGGTTCAAAAAATAGTAATTGATAAAAAAGAAAATAGTAACCCTAATCAACAGGTAGTCATACCCAATCTTCAACGCCCCGTATCTATGGCATATGGCGATTTAAACAATGATGGGTTGGAAGATATTGTAGCTTGTGAATATGGAAATTTAACCGGTAGATTGGTCTGGTATAAAAACGAGGGTAAAGACAGATACACGGCCAACAGTTTAAATGCGAAGCCAGGAGCCATTTCTGCTATTATAAAAGACGGTAATAATGATGGATTAAATGATATTTATGTTCTTATGGCACAAGGTGATGAAGGTGTTTTCTATTATGAAAACCAGGGTAACGACACTTTTAAAGAAAAGAGGTTATTATCCTTTTTGCCTCTCTACGGGTCTCAATATATGGAATTAGCCGATTTTAACAATGACGGATTTGATGACATCGTTTATGTCTGCGGTGATAATGCGGACAAAACCCCTATTTTAAAAGATTATCATGGGGTTTACATTTTTCTTAACGATGGCGAGCTCAATTTTCGTCAAGCTTATTTCTATCAACAAAATGGCGCCTATAAAGCTATGCCTCACGATTATGATCTGGATGGAGATTTAGATATAGCTTCAATTTCCTATTTCCCCGATTATCAGAGGTATCCTGAAGAGAGCTTTGTCTATTTGGAAAACAAAGGAAATTTAATTTTCGACGCATTTTCCTTTCCCAAATCTACAAATGGAAGATGGATTGTTATGGATGCCGCTGACATGGATGCCGATGGTGATATTGACATTGCACTTGGCTCCTTTGTCTATTTTTTGGCCAAAGGAGATACAACGGGGTTAAGTAAAAAATGGTTAACCGATAGTCCTTCAATTATTGTATTGGAAAACACAACTAGATAGAAGGTAGATAACATGTTTTGAGAGAATTTTATTGAAATGGATTTATTGTAAAAGCCTATTGTAAAGCCCCCTATTTGGACCGCTTACGAATCATCTCATCAAACAGTCTTTTCTGATCTGTCATGGCCTTTAAGGTGTCCGCGGGCGCAGTCCGACACTCTAAAAGAAGCCATCCGTCATAGTTGATTTCTACTAATTCGTCAAGCAATTTATCGTATGGATAATCGGTACTGTTTAATTCTCTGATATGTGTCGTTCTGCCTAGCCGATCTTTAAGAAGGTCGAAATTGTGACCAAAGCCCTTACCGTCCAAATCCTCTTGATTACAGTTCCAACACACACTTACATTGGGATGGTGTGCTACATCCATAATACGTTTCATAATTTCAGGGTTTTGAGTTCCCTTACCATGAACTTCTACCCGAATTTCTTGTCCATAATCAGCGCCATACCTAGCTACTTCGTTAAGGGCTTTTCCTATTTGTTCAATAGTTTGCTCATGAGGCACGTCATCATGAAGGTGATTTGGTCTTACCTTCACTCCTGACCCTCCCACATCATGACTTAATTTGATAAATTCTTTAGTATTTTTAATGGCACTGCTTAAGAGAATCGGGTCTTTTTGATCAAATTCTTCAGCACTACCTATACCTACCAGAGTTACACCACTGTTTTTGAACCTATTTTTGACCTTTAGTCGTTCTTTCTTGCTTAGACTCAACTCTACACCATGAGCATGGGTTGAGCGTAATTCAACTCCTTGAATGCCAGATTTTTCACAGTTGTCAATAATTTCTTCAACTGTCCAGTCCTTTGCCCAGAGATAGGTTACCAAACCCAATTTCATTTGGGTCTCGTTGCTTAAAAAATTCTGAAAACCAAGCAACGGCATACTTGATAATACGACGCCTGAAGCCAAGGTTCCCTTAATAAACCTTCTTCTTGGTACATTTATTTTTGCCATAGTTTACTATTATTTTGCCCGACCGGACTTAGGTCTAATTATCAGACTTACACTTCAAAAACCATATAAGTTAACTTTAAAAAGTATCTAAGTGACTAGTTAGTTGCCAACAAAATTTCCATAAGCCGACTCTATTTGAGCTTCCCCAATATTTCCATCAAAGATTGCAATTCGATAACTAAACGTAACGGATTCTCCTGGAGCTAATGTAAAATTTAGTTCTTCTTTTCCATCGCTGAACACATTCTGACCTAATGGGTTTGCAGCAAAAAGTCCATAGCCTCGTGCGTGCCAGTAGGTAGGATAACCGACGTTTTTTGGTTCATCCATCATAACTATTGTCAAATCTTTATTTTTAATGGTTCCGTAAAGAGCAACCCATTCGGCTCTTTTACCCCAAACATCTTCACCCTCCACACCATTACTACTTAAATAATGACCGGAAACACCTGTATTATCAAGCACGGGAACGTCAGTTTCATTACCTTGGACATCACTTAATGTTACAGGTTTATCGCTTGGATGTTCTAGTTCGCGTGCGGTGCGAATAGCAATCATACCTTCCTTATTGTCTTTAAATAAAATGGGTTCATCAAGCGCTTTTAAGGTAGCTATACGATCTATTATTCTTTGACCGTCTTGCGCATAAAAAATAAATTTCGTCTCCTCATTCAACAATGCCGAACCATCTGGTTTCAACCATTTTGCTACTACCGATAATTCAGCTTTATCAACACCATCCTTCATGTCTACAACCTTTTCGTGCCTAATTGTCCCCATTTGGTCAATTTGATTTTCTGAAATAGCATCAGAATTATTCCAAAAATCAAGTCCATTAACATCTCCGTAATTAAACCAAGCACCTATATGGTGTGGGTGGTCGGTTCTTTCGTTAGGCCTTGAATTTATTGGGTATCCACGTGTTATGGCCTCTCCATTTGCTGCTATAATAGGATAAAGAGTCGTTTTTTTAAGAACAGAAATGTCATCTGTGTATATGTATGAAGTAAACAATTTACCATCTACAAGAACATTTACCTGTTTATCATTTTCATTATTCTCTAATGTAATATGGTTTTCTAATGTTTCTTCATTTAAAACCGTATCCTTATTCTTTTCTTTACAAGCACTACTTATTAATACAAGTACCAACACCGCAGGTATAATCTTCATTTTATTGATTTTTAATTATGACTTAAACATCATATTGCATTATTATAATCACGGACGGCTGAATACAAAAAAATGTATCCAGGTTATTTCCAGACCTAAGACTAGACGGTATCGGGAACAACGTATCCTTTTCTATATTCCCTAGTCAACATTTTATTTGCTTCTTTATCTTTAATAAATGATTCTTCTTTACCATCAAGCCGTAATTCACGCCCCAATCTGTATGCCACATTGGCAATCAAAGGAAGTACACTAGACTTATGCCCAGTTTCTATATCGCAAGTCAACTCAGATTGGTCATTGTTACGAACGGCGGAAATAAAATTGGCGAAAATGGCTTCTCCACCTCCACCTCCGGTCAAATCCAACGGATCGTAAGAGTCGTCTTTTTCTCCTGAAGTAGGTCCTGCCTCATTATTTCTTCCGTAAAAAGTTTGCCAATTCCCACCAGCGTCAATTTGCATCCAACCATCAGTACCCAAAACAATCACCCCTATTTTTATTGGAACTGCTTTACTTGATGCCGATATTTTGCCACCACCCGTTACATTAATATCCGGTAAAAGCACACCTTCTGGATTGGTAAATATTCCTCTTGTTCCAAATTCTAAAATTTTTCCATCGGCATATTCAAAAAGAGAAGTTTGTGTATTAGGTGTATTTTGCGAAGACTTTTTACCAAAATAGCCTCCCATTGAATTTACACGTAAGGGCAATTCTTCTTTACCTAAGGCCCAGCGAGCAACATCAAATTGGTGTGGACCTTGATTACCGGTATCCCCATTGCCATAATCCCAATTCCAGTGCCAATTGTAATGAAACCTATTTCTATTAAAAGGACGCTCAGGGGCCGGCCCTAGCCACATGTCATAGTGAACATTTTTTAGATAAGCTTCCGTATACGCTGGTTCGAAACTACCTGATTCTACATTCATTTTAAACTGTTCACCAGGTTTCATTGGTCCGTCCGGATATATTCCAATATTAGGCCTTGGTTTAAAACAAAGCCCACGGGTCATATAGATTTCACCCAACTTTCCATCACGAATAAACTTCATGGCACGCTGTGTGTTTACAATCGAACGATTTTGAAAACCAACTTGAACCAACACATTGTATTTTCTAGCTGCCTCTATCATTTTCCTTCCTTCAAACACATTGTGCGTAGATGGTTTCTCTACATAAACATGCTTCCCTGCTTGGGCTCCCCAAATGGTAGAAAGTGCATGCCAATGATTTGGCGCAGCAACAGAAACGGCATCAACTTCCTTATCATCAAAAACACGACGCATATCCCATTCGGTTTGTGGCCTATACCCTGCTAGTTTTTCAACTTGGGTCAACCTCTCGCCGAACTGATTTTCATCAATATCTACTAGATACTTTAGCCTTACATTCTTCATCTGGGCAAAATTTTCTATATGGCTACCTCCTCTTCCACGAATACCTATAACCCCCATCTGTATAGCATCGTTAGATCCAAGAATTCTACCATAAGAAAGTGCACTCGTAGATAGCATGGAAGCACCAGCTAAGCCGGCAGAACTTTTTTTGATGAATTTTCGTCTTGTTATTTTTTTCTTCATTTCTGAATAATTTTAGATTTTACAAAATTTGGTTTAACCGTCTTGATAAGTATTCGTTCTAGATTTATCTTACAATATTAAATAAGTACAATTTCAGTTATTCTATCAACTAAGCGCATTAATTAAACCTGCGTTATATGTAGAAAGCTTATTCATTTACACAGGTAAACTATCAATAATTAATATCTATCTAAGCAAAAGAATAGAAAAAAATAATGTAATACTTCAACTATCTTACTGAGTTTACATAAACATTTAACCTAAGACAGGTCTATTCATATGTTATGACTATTCTTCTTTTTCTCATGTATAGCAAGGGGTGGTAGCTCTAGGTATTGATCAACCATTTCTTTATGTACAAGAATTTTGCTAAAAAGTTGAGAGTTAATATATAATGTAAAATGGACAAAATAGGGGAAGTAAACCACCTATCTCATACTATATATTTGTTATATCACCATTGTAAAGCAAACATTCAGAGATGAGTACTTCCCCAAATCGAGAGCCGAAAATACGCCGGCAAGTAGTAACACTATAAATTAAAACTATATGAAAAAAGTAATGACCCTTCTGTTTATTGCATTTACTGTAATTCTTCAGGCTCAAAGTGAAATGCTATGTACAGGTAAGTATTGGACCGAAGACGAAGCCAATCTTGTTATGAAAGATTTCACAAAGAAATGGAGCGACCTAACATCTTGGGAAAATCGTGCAGATATCATCCGATCTGGAATAATTACAGGTATGAAATTAGATCAAATGCCCTATATTGAAGGTAACTTCAACCCTATAATTAATCAAAAGCATATTTTAGATGGTTATATTGTAGAAAATATTGCTATCGAAAGTTTTCCCGGATTTTACATTACCGGAAACCTATATAGCCCAATTAACCCAAATAAAAAAAATGCCGCTATTCTTTCTCCACATGGCCATTTGTCCGACAAAAGGTTGAAAGAGGATGTACAGACAAGATGTGCCACATTGGCCAGAATGGGTGCTATTGTTTTTGCTTATGATATGGTTGGCTATGCAGAATCCGATCAGACTACGCACAAAATGCCTATTGCGTTATTACTACAAACATGGAATAGTAAAAGAGTATTAGAATACCTACTCTCCCGTGCAGATGTTGACTCTGAAAGAATTGGGATGACAGGAGGGTCCGGAGGGGGCACACAAACATTTGTGTTAACCGCAATTGATGAACGTATTAAGGTAGCCGTTCCAGCCGTTCAAGTCTCTGCTCATTTTTTTGGTGGATGCGTGTGCGAAAGTGGAATGCCCATTCATAAAAGTGCGGGACACCAAACAAATAATGTAGAGATTGCTGCTTTATGCGCTCCACGTCCTATGCTACTAATTTCGAATGGATCTGACTGGACACGAAATACACCACGAGTAGAATATCCATATGTACAAAAAGTATATGCCTTATATGACGCAGAACATAAGGTTGAAAACGTACACCTTCCGATGGAGAAACATGATTACGGATACTCAAAACGTGCAGCGGCTTATACATTTTTTGCTTATCATCTAAAGTTGAATTTGAAAAATGTAACCATTACTGATGGGGTTCAAGAGGGTTTTGTAACTATTCTTCCTGAAGATGATCTAAAGGTTTTCTCCGCGTCTACCCCTCGCCCTAAAGACGCTATCATTGGCGACGAGGCCATAATAGCTCATTTAAATTTAAAATAAGTCTAAGTGCACTTTTTTACTATGTAATAGATAGAATTCAAAAATAAACAAAGAGTATAGCTGCATTTCCTTTATTGGTGTATAGTTTCGTTCTAAGGTAATAAAAGCAAAGGCAAACCTACTCTTACCTTCATTCTCAACTACATGGATAGATTGCTATCTGGTTGTTTTTGAATTTTGAACTAATTTATGGGCTTCAGGGCTAGACACTTTGATATTTACCTAACTACAGTGAATGAGTGTCATTAAAAATTTAGTTGCTAACTACTCTTTTATTTCCGCTATCTTATCTCATTCACATTATATATTAACCTTTGATTTTAAAATACTGCTATATATTTGTGAATGTAGACAAGATTCTTTAACACCTTAAAAGGTCAACAGTAGCAAATTTAAAAAAAAGGAAGAACCCGATTTAAGTGATATAGTTTAAAAAAATATAAAAAAACGTCTTTTTATAATTACTTGGATAGTTATACAGAATGCCTCAAAACAATAAAAACAAATACATGAAATGTTCCTTTAAATCAATTACTGCATTGACCTTGATTTTGATTGTTGCTTTTTTTCAAATTGGTCATTCTCAAACCAAAGAACTGGTTGATTATGTAGACCCGTTTATTGGCACCGATTTTTTCGGGCATACTTTTCCAGGAGCTTCATTACCGAATGCTTTGGTGCACTTAAGTCCCGATATACATACTGAAGGCTGGACGTATTGCGCAGGTTATGTTTATTCCGAAAGTTCATTGATGGGTTTTAGCCATACCCATTGGAGCGGTGTTGGTATGGTTAATGGCGGTGAAATATTATTAATGCCTACTACTAGTACCAAGTTAAAAATAGTATCTGGTTCTTTAGAAAATCCTGATGAAGGCTATCGCTCTAGATTTGATCATGAAGATGAAATTGCTTCTCCGGGTTATTATTCCGTAAAGCTTAAAGATTATGATGTTACTGCAGAATTAACTTCTACGCAACGTGCAGGTTTTCATCGGTATACTTTTCCGAAATCAATGAATTCTAGGATAATTTTAGATGTAGGTCACCAAATAGGTGATATGACAAAAGGTGAACTTTCTGAATTAAAAATAATTGACAATAATCGTATTGAAGGCGCCAAAGCAGCTGGACTAGGAAAAGTATATTTTGTGGCAGAATTTAGTAAGCCATTTTTATACTATGGCACTTTTGATGCTAGTTATAAAACGCCAGAATCTGATGGAAGTGTTTTTCCATACAAAAATGCTGAGGCAGGTGATAAAATAGGCGCGTTTGTTCAATACCATACTGAAGAAAATGAACAGATTTTAGTTAAAGTAGGTATTTCATATACGAGCATTGAAGGTGCGCGAAAAAATCTACATCAAGAAATATCAGACTGGGACTTTGATGGAATAAGAGAAAACGCAAAGAAAATATGGAACAAAGAGCTTTCTAAAATAACGGTGAACGATGCAACTGAAGATCAAAAACAAATTTTCACCACTGCTTTATACAGGTCCTTGTTATCGCAATATATTTCACAAGATGTAGATGGAAAATATTTTGGTTCAGACGGAAAAGTACATCAAGCAGATGGATTTGATTTCTATGGTTCTTTCTCTTGTTGGGATACCTATCGTACACAGCATCCATTAATGACATTAATATCACCTGAACATGTCAACGATTATATTAAATCAATTGCCGCCAAAGTAGAAAACTATGGTTGGTTACCTGCGCAGCATTTTTTAAATGTTTATGGTGAATCGATGGTTGGTGACCACTTGATTCCGGTTATTGTAGATGCTTATTTAAAAGGGTATCGTGATTTTGATATTGACCTTTTGTATAAAGCTATGCGCAAGAAGGCTTTAGAACTTCCGAAAGCACCAGTTCCGCATGAAGCAGGTAGATCAGGATTAACCTATTATCTTGAAAAAGGGTTTGCACCAATTGATAAGGTGACAGAGGCTGTGCCAAATACACTTGAGTTAGCTTATGATGATTGGTGTATAGCGCAATTGGCCAAAGAGCTTGGTAAAACAAAAGACTATGAGTTGTTTACAAAACGAGCCTATAATTATAAAAATGTTTGGGACCCAAAAACGAAGTTTATGAGACCTAAAACATATGATGGTAAGTTTTTACCGGAATTAGGTGATAATGAACAAGAAATTGTAAAATTAGAAGACCATAGCTATTACAAATATTTTGACCCATTATTAGTTGGGCGTCGTCCAAACCGACATTATACTGAGTCTAATGCATGGCAGTATGTATGGTCTGTGCAACACGATCCGCAGGGTTTGATTAATCTATTTGACAACAAAAATCAATTCATTGATAAATTGGACACTTTTTTTGAAATGAGTCCAATTATTTCACCTCCCAAATATGTAGGTGTAGTTGGTACTATTGGCCAATATGTACAAGGTAATCAGCCTTCGCATCATGTTGCATATTTATATAATTACGCAGGTCAACCATGGAAAACACAATATAGAGCAAGACAAGTTTCTGAAGAAATGTATAGAATAGGGCCAGGGGGTCTACCAGGTAATGACGATATGGGTTCACTTTCTTCATGGTATATTTTAAGTTCTATGGGTATCTACCCAATGGCACCCGGAAGTACTACTTATACTATTGGCAGCCCTCTTTTTGGGGAAGTAACCTTAAAGCTTGATAAGAATAAAACATTTGTAATTCGAGCAAAAAATAATTCTAAAGAGAATAAGTATATTCAATCGGCAACTTTGAATGGAAAGTCATTTGATAGAACATGGATTACTCATGATGAAATTGCCAAAGGAGGTACTTTGCAATTTAAAATGGGACCTCAGCCGAATAAAAAATGGGGAGTTAAAAATGTGCCACCGTCATTGACTAAAAATTAGAAACTTCAATTATTCTAACACTTTGATGCAAATTAGAAGTATTGTGTGGGTTTTTAGTCAATATTTAATGCAAACCATGTAATATATAGGAAGTATAGAAGATCAAAAAAAAGTTTATTTGTGAAGGAAGGTTTGTGAACTAGCTATGTTGAATAGTTTATTCTAAACCATCATCGAATCATCTAAATTTCGATCTTTTATGAAAAATCTATATCGCCATTACATTTGGCTAATTTCACTTCTAATCGTATCATGCAACAATACAGAGAAAAAAGAAGAAGCGGTTTCTCAAATTCCTAATTATCAAGATGTACCTTATATTCAAGATTTAAGTATTAAGTATAATGCTGAAGAAAGTGAGCTTTTACAGGTTCAAATGGATCGAAATGGTGTTATTCAGGTACTATCTTCAGAAGGCCTACTTAGAACGCATGATGGGCAATTTTTATATCCGGGTACACTACTTAAAGACAAAACATATCGCCCGCTAACAGACAAAAATATAAGTGGACTTACTTTGTATAAAAATCAGTTTGTCTATTTAGATGATAAAGCGGTTTTTAGTAATGCATGGGCCGGAAGCCTTTATCTTTTGCATGATTTACCCAAAGCTAAATTACTTACAGCTGGTGATAATTTTAATTTTTTAATTAGTGATGGTAAGGCGTTACAATTTCTTTCTAAAGATAAACCATCTTGGAAATCAAAAATTGACGATGAACTTATAGCGATACGGTACCAAGCTGCAAATAATATATTTTGGATTTTAGGTGAACATAGTATTTCAAGTTTTGATGCTTCCAATAATACGTTAAAAACAATACAGCAAGTGCAAAAATTAACCTCATTTGCGCTGCTAGAAGATAAATTAGTTCTTGGCACTTCTAATGGTTATTTTGAGCTAGATGCTATAACAGGCAAGCAAATTGGTGCTATTCAAAACAAACTACCAGCCAACCAAATAACAACGATAGAAACTATTAATGGTGAGCTTTGGTTTGGCTCTAATGAGGGTGCTTTTAAACTACGTGAAGATGGTAAATTCGATTATTATTACGGGAAAAGATGGTTACCTAGTAATGATGTAAAACGAATTTCTGCTGGCAATGATGGGTCTGTTTTGGTTTTGACCGATGCAGGATTAGGCCATATCATATTTAAAGAAATGACGCTGTATGATAAGGCATTATACTATGAAAATCAAGTTAGAAATAGACATATTCGATTAGGCTTTAATGCCACTTTGGTTGATATGGACAATGGAAATTTTGATTCTGGTCGCCTTTCTGATTCTGACAATGATGGCTTATGGACTACCATGTATTTAGCTGGTGAAGTTTTTCGATATGCGGTAACCAAATCAGAAGATGCACTTCAAAATTGTATAGAATCAATGGAGGCTATGGAGCGATTGTTCAGTATTAATCCGGTCCCAGGCTTTCCTTCTCGTTCTTTTGAGCGTAGTGGCTACATTGAAAAATTGCACGATCCTGACCGGTGGCAGCATACAAACAATCCAGAATGGGATTGGAAATCAACCACCAGTAGTGATGAGGCTATCGGACATATTTTCGCATATGGTGTAATGGCAGAGCTAATGGAGAATGATTTAAAAGATCGCGCAATTACCTTAATTGACACTTTAATGAGTCATGTAGTTCGTAATGATATGTATATGATTGATTTTGATGGTAAACCTACCACTTGGGGAAAATGGAATCCTGAATATGTAAATGCGAGACCAAAAATGGTAGGCGATCGAAAAGTGAATTCATCGAATATTATTGCTATGCTACAAACTGCTTATCACTTTACAGGGAAAGAAAAATATAGGGAGAAAGCTTTTGATTTAATGGATAATCATGGGTATTTAGAAAACTTAATGCGGCCGATGAAAGAAGTTGCACCTGCTCCGGAAGATGCAGATGATTGGAGTAAAATGCTTTCAGAATCATGGAATCATTCTGATGATGAAATGTACTTTGTAGGCTATTGGGGATTATACAATTATGCATTTAATGATTCACTTAAGTCAAAGTTTAAAGCATCTATTATTAATCACTGGGAGGCTGAACGACCTGAAAAAGAGGGTGCTTGGAATATTATGACCGCACTAACTGGCACAGCTGAATTTGATTTAAATGAAGCTGTATGGTACCTTAAAGAACACCCATTGGATATGGTTGCTTGGGATGTTAAAAATAGCCATAGAAAAGACATAGAATTGATAGAGCCAAACTTCAGAGAGCAGACAACTAAAGAAGTATTACCACCAGACGAGCGTCGTATCCAAAGACATAATGGCAACATGTTTACACTAGATGGGGGAGGTAATGGCAAAGAAGAATATTCTGCAGGTGATATCTGGTTATTACCCTATTGGATGGGTCGATATTTGGGTGTGATAAGCGCACCGCAACCATAATATCTGTAATGCATCAATTTTAAAAAATCCATTTAATTCGATACCGTATGCGAACCTTTTTATTATTAATAATCGCGATTCTTCAATTCTCTTTTATAACAAATGGAGAGAAAGATAAGTTTAAACAGGATGTAGTTGTAATTCATAGCAGTGAAAAAGGACTTCCATTGGGAGCGATTGATAAAATTCAACTTTATAATAATATGCCATTAGTAAAAGCTTCTGGAGCTTTTTTTAGTTGGAATGGAGAAGAATGGGCGAAGGCAAAAAACAATCAAAAGGAACAATCATTTTCAGAGTTCAAAAACGTACCAGAAGGTTCAGGAGAAATACTCTCAGAAGTAACTTATAAAGGTGAAACTTATATTGGCTGTGAAAGTGGTTTATTTAAAAAAGTAGCAAGAAAAAAATGGAAACAGATTTTGCCTGCAGATGAAAACTATAGTTGGGCCTTAAAAATGGTTGCGGCATTAGTTGTTGATTCAAGTGGTAACTTATGGTTTGGTTCTAAAGAAGGTATCGGGAAATACACCAACGGCGCATGGCAATTATTTACCGGGAAAGAAGGGGTGCCTTATACAAATTTTACATGTGCTTCGTCAGGACCAAATGGAGAGGTTTGGTTTGGTACTGAACGAGGAGCCATTAGAGCTGAAAACGATTATTTCTATTATCGTTCTACAAGGCGTTGGCTTCCAGATAATACTATAAATGATATCATGGTAGATAATGAAGGTATTGCATGGATTGCCACGAACAACGGTATTAGTCAAATTATTTCCAAAGAAATCACCTATGAAGAAAAGGCTGAATTTTTTACACAATTGACCGAAGAGAGGCATTCTAGAATGGGCTTTATTTGTCAAAACCAGCTTAATAAGCAGTTTGATATAGATAGTTATCAACTTGCGATTTCTGATAATGATGGTCAATATACCGCCATGTATGGTGCAGCACAGGCATTTCGATATGCAATCACTGGAGACAAAGAAGCCAAAGAAATTGCCGATAGAAGTTTTAATGCTGTAAAATGGTTGGTTGATATTACTTCAGTACCAGGGTTCCCGGCCCGCGTTATTATTCCTGTAGATTGGCATGAACCAGTCAACGAACAGTACAATAAGGAATACAATAAAAGGCATCAAAAGAATGACCCGTTTTGGAAAGATATTTTTCCTCGTTTTCCTTTGAGTGAAGATGGTAAGTACAGATGGAAATGCGATACTAGCTCTGATGAATTGGCGGGGCATTATTTTTATTACGGTGTTTATTATGATCTTGTAGCTGAAACTCAAGAAGAGAAAACAGCTGTTAAACAAGTGGTTGCCAATGTTACTGATCACCTTATTCGTCATAATTTTAAACTAGTTGATTATGATGGCAAGCCAACACGCTGGGGCAGTTTTGACCCTGATTATTTTAATTCTATTTGGGGTTGGGATCAACGCGGTCTCAATTCTATGATGATGCTCTCTTTTCTAAACGTAGCTAGTCATGTTACCGAAAATCCAAAATATGATGAGGTTGCTAAGATGTTACGTGATGAACAGAATTATCATATTAATGCCATGCACCCAAAGGAATTTTTTCCGCCAGAAAATGTAGTGCCTTGGGATAATAACCTTGGTTTAATGAGTTTCTACGGACTTATCAATTATGAAAAAGACCCTGAGCTTTTAATGATGTATCGCCTATCACTTGAATATGCCTGGTTAAATATTAGTAAACAAAAAAATGCTTTTTGGGATGGCCTTTACGGTGCATTAGCAAACACGTTTAACAAAAAAGTAAACGAAGGCTATTTTAATACAAATGAAATGTTCAAAGAGAATCCATTGTTTGCACAATCGGTTATTGATCGCTATGGAAAAAGCAGTCTTGACCCTAAATTTATCAAAGAGACTTTACAGCGCATTCCCTTAGACCTTATCGGATACGAAATGGACAATACCCATCGCCTTGATGTGCAATTTGACCCTACACCGGCCCAGGAAGCTGACATGGGCTGGCGCGTAGATTCTTATGCACTGCCAATTGATGAACGTGGCCATGTGCGTTTAGATAGAGATGCTTTTGATTTGCATGACTCAGAAGGAAATGGCTATTCAGAACACGAAGGCACTTTTTATCTTTTACCTTATTACTTCAATAAATACCACAATTTAATTCCGGAGTAATAGTGTGTATTAATAGTAAAATATATTTTTATTTTACGTTTCGTTTTAACTTTAAATCATATTCTAGTTCAATGATATGTCGAATATGTTTATCCGCGATTTTTTGATGAATTTTGTCAAACTTTGAAATAGGGGTTCTTACGTTTGGGGTACTATAAATACCTTGTTTAAAAAGTAGGCGCTTAAAAAAGTGGATTGAAATATCAAGATGTTGATTTGAGAAAGCTAAAACAGGTAATATTTTATTAAATAATTCTATTGCTTCTTTTGTTTGGTCGTTCTGAAAACGTTGGTAGATTTCAGTATAAATATAATGCATTCCGGTTGGCATAAATGCATGTACACCTCTTTTAAGTCCTTCTATCATTTGAGAAACAGCCCAGCCACCACTTAAATTTAGATGACCTTTTGTTAGCTCTAATATTCTTGAATATTTTACCCCTGCAGGCACCGTTTCAATTTTTAAGCAACGAAAGGCTTCGTGTTTTTCAAAAAGATTTGCTATTAAACTATCAGACAAACCATCGCCTGAAAAATCCCAATCTTGTAGCATAATCATTTCAGGACCTAAACTTGCTAATTCTGCAAATTGCGATTCAAATTGTGCGTCGTTACTATAAGGAATTTGGAATAGCACATTTTTGCATCCCAAGTCTAAATGCGATTGTAGTAGCTTTTTGCTTTCTTCAATTGTATGAGCACCAATGCCAGCTATAACAGGTATATTTTTAGATTCTTCAAGAACTGCGGCCACCATATTTAGGCGCTCTGTAGCTGAAAGTTTATATACTTCTGCAGCCATTGCAGGCACTAAGAACCCTTTAACTCCTGCTTCAATTGCATAGGTTACATTTGTTTTCAGTGCAGCTATATCTACAGTGTTATCTTTTGTAAACGGCGTGTTTAAAACGGTTACAATTCCGTGAAGTGGGTACAATTCTTTTTTCAAGTGTCTTGAATTATTTGTAAAACTCAATTGCTAGCTTCAACTCGTGCCAATTCGTTCGCACCGGGTTTATATCCATTAAGCGCATAGTAGATTATAAATACATAGCACAATAGTGGTAATATATATGAAAGGTGTAAACCAATTGCTGGCATATCCGCTAGAACTCCTTGTAATAGGGGTAATATAGCCCCACCAACGGGTGCCATTACCAAAATACCGGAAGCTTTGTTCGTGTATTTACCCAAACCGCTTACAGACAAAGTAAAAATATTAGACCACATAATTGAGTTGAAAAGTCCAACAGCGAGCATAGCCCACATGGCTACATAACCATTTGTAAGTATAGTTATAGCAAGCAAAAGAACTGAAGCCAAGGCTGAGGCACATAACACTTTCTGTGCACTTGCTTTTTGTAGTATTGCAGAACCTAAAAATCGGCCAATCATTAACCCTGCCCAATAAATAGGAATATAAGTAGCAGCTTTTTTCTCAGCAAAACCAGCAATATTTGCTTCACCTAAAAAGTTGACAATAAAACTGCCAATTGCGACTTCAGCTCCAACATAAAGCATTAATGCGATAGCTCCCAAACGTAGTTGTCGAAAACGTAACACATTGCCCTTTACTTTTACTCCATCCGTTTCTAATACTGTTGGCAATTTTAAGAAAAAGAAAATGGTAGCAATAACAAAGGCAAAAATAGCTAAGCCAACATACGGGCCTTCAACTGCAGCGGCCGCCTCTTTTGGAGAATTATAGTGTCCTAAAATCAAAAAACCTCCTGCTAAAGGAGCTAGAGTAGTGGCTAAAGAATTAATACCCTGTGCTAAGTTTAAGCGACTCGATGCTGTTTCTGGTTTTCCTAAAATAATAACATATGGATTGGCCACAACCTGCAGAATTACACTTCCTGTTGCCATAGTAAATAATCCAAATAGAAATAATGGATAGGAAACTGCCCATGATGCAGGCAAAAATAATAGTGCACCTAGGCCTATGGTTATCAAACCTATTGAAATACCTTTTTTATATCCAATGCGCTCAATGAGTAAACTCGCAGGAACTGCCATTAAAAAATATGCACCAAAGAAACAGAATTGAATGAGCATTGTTTCGGTATAATTCATCTCGAACAAACCTTTGAAATGCGGAATCAGAATATCATTAAGTGACACAATAGCACCCCAAATGAAAAAAAGTGTGGTCATTAGAGCAAAGGCACCTCGGTAGTTATTGGTTTGTGTAGCGTTTTTCAAATCGTTGATTTTTTAAGTACTTATTGGATGGATAGGTTGAGCGTATCTTTGAGCTCTAAAACGAATATTTGTTTATATTCATTTGTCTGTTTTCCATCTATTATTCGAGATGCAGTAGCATGTGGGATATTTATATTGTAGGCCAATAATTTGCCATCTTGAGATACAACCAATGCTTCTCGGTTCAAATTATTTGGGGTCAGTAAAATTGATTTTCCAAAATCTTTCGAAGAACCCACATAATTAGCATACACCTTTCCGTTACTAATAGAAAACAACCATTGATCAGAAGGATGCCAACGAACATAACTGGCATCAGCTGTAAAATTAGTGACCTGTTTCGGTTTCTTTTCTATTTCTTCAGCGCGATCCGAACCGTCAACCGGAATTACAAAAACCTGTAATATGCCTTTTTTATCTTTAGATAAATAGGCTACCTGTTTACCAGAATATGACCCTCTTACAATGCCTTCGTCCGATGTACTATGTGTCAACCTTTTTATTTGAATTCCTTTTGGAGGTTCTGGATATGTAATGGCATCGCCAGAATAGGCCGACGTTATCTCTACTGAATCTGATATTTCTGCTACAAATAAGGATGTCTCATAATCAATACCGTTTTCTGCTCTTACTTTTCCAATAAAGGCACGTTTGGATCCAAGAGAATCTACCCATGAATCGCCATAAGCTTTTTCTATTTCTCCTGGTTTTGATTCTCCTTTTTTAGTCGGTTTTAGCAATACAGCAAAATAATGATCGAATCCGTCAGGGGCATTTTTATTCGCTTCCATATAACCAATAGTACGATCATAATCTTGCTGTAAAAAGTCATCATATGTAAAACCAATTCGTTCCCCATTTCTAGAATATTCATGTCGGTGTGTTCCACCACGTTGTGCTCCTGAAGTCGTAGGTCTATCAGTAGCAACATCTCTTAAATCAGCTATTGAAAATTCACCATTTCCGTCAGCGCTAACTATTGCTCCATTTCTATTTCTTATATCATAATAGCCTCTTGTATCAATTTCATCTAGTTGAGGTCCATGAATAAAAATAACTTTGTTTTCTGTAGGATGGTATGAAACTGCTGCTACCCCAGGAGCCCCATTTTCTCCTGAAACAGATTCCGGTTGCCATAGTATCGTTTCTTCGCCAGTGGCAATGGCAACTTTTTCTACGGACTTGCTATTTGCAAGATTAGTATTGAAGACCATATACCGTGTATCGTAACATAAAAACTGTCCGTCGGGTGAGAAATTATCATTATTATCCAAGGCATGGGTTTTTGCATTGAAAGTGATTTGTTTTTCGATCATTATGTTATTTTTAGACACTACTTTTTCTTTACAACTTATCATAAGTGTTAACACTAGAAATACTAAAAAGCTCGAAATTCTTGAAGTGCTCATTTGTTAAGTGGTTTCTTTAATTGATGTTGGATAAAATGGAATCATTCATCTTTCAAATTAAAAAATGGTTTCTTCAACCATGATACAAAGTGTGTGATATACTGGTAAATGATATTCTTGTACTGCTGCAGTATTGGTTGCCGGCACACAAATTGCTACATCGCAAAAGGCTTTTATTTTGCCTCCTGTTTCGCCTAACAAACCAATCACCTTCATGCCTAAGGCTTTTGCTGTGATGCATGCATCTAAAACATTTACCGAATTCCCTGAGGTACTTATAGCTAACAAAACGTCATTTTTTTTACCATAACCTAATACCTGTTGGGCAAAAATAAAATCACCACCAATATCATTTGAAATAGCGGAAATCAAACCTCCATGAGCATTTAATGAAATAGCTGATAAGCCTCTTTCTAATTTTGAAGCCAATAGTGCTCCTCTTTCTTTTGAGCTTTCTTGTAATTGGTTCGAAAATTCACTGGTTACCGGACGTTTTTTTGAAAAACTTTTCATTAATTCTCCTACGATATGATCGGAATCGGAAGCACTACCTCCATTACCACATATCAATAACTTGCCTTCGTTTTGATAACAATCTACCAATTCTTCCCCCGCGTTTAATACTGCTTCACTACAAGATTCTAACGATGGATAGCGTTTTATTAATTTTTCGAGTACATCTTCTAATTTCATACTATTTTTTTATCCTTCAATATGTTTTTTACCTGTAGATTTTCTACTGCATAGCAACACCTAGTGCTGCATAATCACCTATTTTATCACCCAGTTTTGCAGGTAAAATACGACAAACTTCTAGTGCTTCGGGTATCGCTTCTTTTTCAAGCACTTCATAAACCAAGGGTTTTAATAAGGCTTCGTTTCTAGCATAAATGCTGCCGATTACAATGCATTCTGGGTTTAAAGTATCGATTAGTAGTGCCAGTGCTTTTCCAAAATATTTTGCTGATATTTTTACAATTTCGAGTGCTGTTGTATCACCTTGTATTGCAGCAGTAAACACTGATTTAGCTGTTAATTTATCGAGATTTTCTTTTGAAGAGCAAAACTCAACTGTTATGTTATTTTGATGCTTTTCTAGAACCACACTCTTAGCCAATTTTGCAATACCGCCTCCGCTACAGAATCCTTCAAACGATCCAGCTTTACCAAAACCTACGGGCCCGTCATCTGCTAAGCGTAGATGACCTACTTCTCCTCCAAGATCATTAGTACCTGAATAGATTTTACCATTTAAAATAAGACCGGCTCCCATTCCGGTTCCAAAGGTTAGAAATATCATGTTTTCTGTTCCTTTTCCAGCACCCATCATCCATTCGGCTAAAGCGCATGCATTGGCATCATTTTGAAGGGCAACATCAACACCGAATTCCTCCTTAAGAATAGCAACAATCGGAATATCAATCCAGCCAGGTAAATTTGGCGGTGATTTTATTAATCCCTTTTTTGAATTAAGTGGCCCACCACAGCTTATACCTATTTTCACTAAGTTTTTATGATTGTATTTTTCAAGAAGTTTTTGAATATGAAGTTTGAATTCATTGATTATAGCGGTTGGTCCGCGCTCTACATCGGTTTCAAAAAACACCTTTTCGTAGATGTGGAATTCTATATCACTCAAAACAATAGCACATTTGGTACCACCAATATCTAGGCCTATGTAAAAGGATGATGGTTTTTTGTTATGAGTTACCTGTGTCATTTTCTGCAAATTCTTAAATCAAACTAGAATTAGTGTGCTATAGTGAAAGTAATCAACTATTGTTTTATAATCCAAACATCGGTCACTCGCGATTGCTTTCTCCAATTCAAATGTTCTTCGTCGGGTTTGTCAAAAGTGATTTTAAGTTTTCCGTCTTTTATAAGCTTCTTGTCTAGAGGAAATTCTTTGAATTGCTCAAAGTCTTTTTCATATTTTGTTGGTTTCAAAAGTTGACCATTGGCCCGTAAAAGAGCTTCTCCATACCCTGAAACACGTATAATATAACTTGCATCGGAATCAAGTTCATTATATTCTAATGTTGGCGTAAATTGAAATAATTGGGTTGAAAGTCGTTTTCTACTTTTACCATTTTTTTCCCATAAAAAGTCAATTGCGTCATCAGTTTTAGATGTTACATGTTTAGCATCAGCACTAGAAATGTTATCATAAAAACTACCTTCACTTGGGTTTTCATATGTCTTTAAAAACAATAATCTATTTAGTTTTTCTTCTTCTGTTTTTAGCTTTTCTATTTTTTTAAATTCATCTTCTAGCCACCATCTATTATTTAAAGGATGATCAATCAAATCGAGAATTGCACCTCGTTCGGTTCCACTTGCATTGTATTTTTCAACACTTGTTTGCGCACCTACAGATTTAAATAAAGCATCTGCATAATTAAAAACCTTCTTTTTTAAATCTTGTGAAACTGGTTCAATATCCGCCTTTTTTAAATGTTCAAGTGCATCTTGCATTGTTTTGTCTACACCCTTATTTTTGGCGTCAGCAAATAAATCATATACTTCTGATTCTAGATTTTTTTCATAGGTTAAACGGTCTTGAATATATTCATCATAATAGGCTCGCATTAGTAATTGTTGCCAGCGCCAATTATCTTGTAATTGTGGATTTTCATTTTCTAATTTTTGCCAATGTGATAATGTTTTTTTTACAATAGCATTTCCAATTAAAGGACCTTCCCAATTTTTTTCTAGATTTAAAATTCCGGTAGTAGCATCTTCTGCTATTGCTTCACCAAAGAAAAATCTACTGTATTCAAGAATTGTATTTTCAATATTAACCTTAGAATTCCAACCTAATTGGCTCCAAACAACTTTGTTTATATCATCATGTGAACCGTCAGAATAGGTAATAAAACCATCTGTAAATGATGCATCTTGATTAAATAGTTTAGCGTAGTGATTTGGTTGTGGATTACAAGGTTCTCTTCCTAAAGTAAGCGCAAACGCTTGATCCCAATTTTCAACAGGATAGTGACAACGAACAGTATGTGTAATATCTGGGTAAAAGCGATGTTTGTATTTTTCAGGAAGTAGTTCGCGTTCTACCTCAATTGGTGGACTGCTTGGCCCATATACTAGCCCTTTAAGCCAATCTGGATTTTCAGTTTGTAGGTATTCAAAAAAATAGGATACTTTCTCTTCATTAAAACCTTGCAGGGATACCCATATACCTGCATCAGGATGGTGTTTTTTTAATAGTACAGATAGATCTTTTAGATATGGTATTAGTTTGGATGGATGATTCTCACCAGGATCACCACCAGGTACAAATACACCATCAAGTCTTGGGCAACGAGCATAAAATGCTTCTTGTTCTTCCAAACCTTTTTGATGTGCATTCTGAATGGATAAATCATGTGGAGCAGGTGTCCAAACCCAATAATCAGCTTCATATTTGTCACAGATCTTACTTAATTCAACCTCCATTTCTTGAGGGTGAATTTTAAAGTGTACACTAGAGTTGGGGTCTTGAAATGGTATGTTCTCAAAACTGTTCGCACCAAAAAGTACTTGTTCACGAAAGTGCTGATCAAATTGTGCTATTGTCCACGAATCCCATGAGTTTGCTGTATTTCGATAACCAAATTGATGTCCACGCAATTCAAATTCTGGGGATTCAGAAATATCAATATTAGATGCAAGTGTAATCTTCTTCTCCTGCATTTTTGCAGTTCTTAATAGTTTTCCAATGCCATAAAGCAATCCTCTTGCATCTGCTCCTATAATCCATAAAATATTCTTTTCACCAATTTGCTTATGAACAATTCGATATCCCTCTCTTTTTAAAATATTTCCTTCAGCCTCGTCTTGGTCCGGAACCTTTTCACCAAGTATATCAGTGACATCTTGTAAGGCTATGGCTATGGTTGTATCGGAACTCCAATCGTTTGTTTTAAGAAGTTCAAGAGTAGTTCGTTTTTCAATTTCTTGTACCAGCACATCACCTGCGGTTTCACGCATGGAGTCTTTAATTTCCTCAGAAATTAAAATTGACGCACCTGATAAGTCCAAATCATCTTCTACCTTTTCGGAACAAGAGAAGCTCACCCCTAACACCATTAAAAACAATATCAATTTTGGCATAGTCCCTATTTTTAAATTCAGATTTTTCGTATATCTACAAGTACCCAAAGAGGATCTATATCTTTTATTCTCTAGTATTTACACGAAAGAAAATTACCTGGGTTTCCCCAGGCAATTAAAACTAGCAAACTCAAATAAAAATTTTAATCTTACCTTATAAATTACTCAAACTACCATGGAGTGGAAACTCCTTGTAAAATCCAAGGTTTTGACCAAGGCGTATCGTTTTCAATATAGCCAGGAACATCATCCGTATACTCGGTTGTTTCCAAACTGCTCAAAGCATCATAATAATTCTCTCTATTCAATGTACTATTCTCTGTAGGATACACAAAACGCACCGGAATGACTGTTGACAGAGCAAATGGACCTGTTTGAAGATCAGGTAACCCTGTGCGTCTCCAATCTAAATAAGCTTCAGATGCAGAACTAAAATTAGCAATCCATTTCTGCTCCATGACCTGAGCCAAAGTACCATCAAATGCTACACCTTCGTTATCTATATAATCTGTATACTGATCCGCAATGCCCCAAGTTTCAAAAGAAGCCTCAACCCCTTTATTATAGTTACCTTCTGCATCTGTCCCCCAACCTTTTAATGCTGCTTCGGCCTTTAAAAAGCAAAGTTCCGCATAAGAAAATACACGTGCCTTTAAATTTGACCCTGACACATCATTAAACATTGGGTTCATTAATGAAACATGAACGTTACCACCTCCTTGCACCGGGGTTGGGTTTAAGTTATATGTATAGGGTTCCGATCCTTGATAGGACACAGGAATACCCACATACACACTACTGGTATCAATTAAACTCAACCCAGCTATACGATCTTCATACCAAGTATCCAAATCAAAAATCTTGAAGCCATTATCTGTAAGAGTTTCTTCATTGATATACCTAACACCGTCTACTACAGTATCATCAGCGCCACCAGGAACGTCCGCAGCAGGCACCACTTTTATAGGAATTTGGACAGCATCGAACCAGATATCTCTTCTTGGATCATCTAAAGCTGCCAGTTTATAAGTAAATGTGGTGCACGGTTTTACACGAATAAAATTAGATGGTGTACCCTGTTGACCGTTACTTGGTTGTGAATTATCAGGGCTTGTTCCTAAATAAGGTATAGCCGCTTCTTCATCTACACTTTCAATCAAAGGTTTCGTTAACGTAGATTGTACGCCAGCCCCCGCAAACGCTGGGTCTTTTTCCGATAATCTCATATAATACCTAAGCGCCAATGAATTGGCATACTTTACCCATTTTTCGGCATCTCCTTCAAAAAAGATATCTTGGGTAGATACAAAAACCTCTAGGCTGCCCATATTGGAAGAAAGCATTGCCGAAGCCGACTCAAAATCAGATATTACACCTTTATAAATGGATTCTTGAGAATCATATTTAGGCAGAAGAACTTCTCCATCTCCCTCAACTGCCTCTGAATATGGCACATCACCATAAAAATCCGTAAGTAGGGCAAAATTATGGGCCATAAGAATAGTAGCTACGGCTTCATGAAATTTATACCCTAACTCCTGTGATCTTTCCAAGGCTAATTTAGCCGTACGCAAATTGTTGTAATAGTCTTCCCAGCCACTTCCAGACCAATCATAGTCATTTGTTCCCCAGGAATCTTTCTGGGTATATTGCACAAATGCCGATAATGGCTCACTGTAACCTTTATTTCCTACATCCATGGCTGTATTTACCATGACATCCGTAAGAAGAAAACTAGGATTTGCCTCATTAAAGTTTACCCCATTGGGATTTGTATTTATATCCGTGATGTCATTGTCGCAGGAAGATGATGACAAGATGCACACAGCTAACATCAGTTTAAATAGTTTATTTATAGTCGTCATAATTTATTTTATTTATTATTAACAGCCTTTATTTAAAAACTTAAATTAAGTTTAAAACCTACTGGTATAGCCCATGGGTTTACATTAAAGCGTTCAATACCTTGTTTAAATTGAATACCACTACTACCTTGCGTAGTGGCCTCTTGTTGAAAAGCCATCTCAGGATCTATACCGATATCTGCTTTGGTCCATAAGATGATATTACGACTGAATAATGATATCGCTAAATTTTGTAATCCTATCTTCTGAATCATCTTACTAGGAACACTATAGGTAATAGAGATATCCCTTAACTTTATAAAATCGGCATCAAAAGTTGCATTTCGTGTAAAATCCCATCCATAATGATCTTGATATCTTGTATATACAGTACCCTCTCCGCCTAAGTTTTCTGCTGTAGCTACAAAGTTACCGTCATCATCATACTCTCCTTGTACACCTGGCATAAACACACCATCATTTAAAGTAATCCCTCCTTCAGTTACTGGGTAACCACCAGCTTCTGCTGTGGGCCCACCAACTAGGACATAAAAATCACCATCTTCAGAAAGATATTGATCAGCGTTATTTTTTATATAAGTTGGTACGTCGCCTACATCACTAAAATCATTCAGTCCATCTAACCAACGCTGGGTATGCATATCTGATTCCCCATATCTATGAGTTTGGGAAACGAATTGCCCTCCTTTTCTCCAATCAAAATTCATAGAGATAGACCAATTTTTATAGGAAGCTGTAGTCGTCATCCCTAAGGTAAAGTCTGGATTGAAATTTCCGATAATCGGAGCTACCCTATTTCCATTCTCGTCCTCAAGAGTACTATCACTATCTTCAAAACCTTCATCATCAATAATTGGCCAGCCATTATAAGGAGAATTAGGGTCATCAACACGAACAAGTGCTCGATCAACAATATTCCCTATTTCTTCGCCCAACCATGTAATTGCACCTCCTTTAGCATCTGTCCATAAAGTTATAGAGTTCATACCATCGGCCAACTCCATCACTCTAGTGCGGTTTCGTCCGTATACAAAGCCCATATCCCAACGGAAGTCATCATTATTTATAAGTGTAGCATTTAAACCTGCTTCAATACCCGTACTTGTTAATAAACCTGCATTAATGAATCTAGATCCAAAACCTGAAGATACTGGGGTATCAACAGGAAATATTTGATCTTTGTTATCACTTTCATAATATGTAAAATCCATGCGAAGACGATTATTAAAAAAGGCTAGATCGGTACCTACTTCCCATGAATTTTGAGATTCAGATTTCAAATCTGGATTTAATAAAGTTTCCGGCACGGAAAGCAATGATCCATTACCCCATGAAGTCCCGCTATTCAGTACAGGTTGTAAATTATAGGCAAAAGTATCGTTACCTACCTCAGCATAACCTGCTCTTAGCTTGATCAAGGAAACGGCACCGCCTAAACCTAGCGCTTTATTAACCAATAAACTTGAAGATATTGAAGGATAGAAATATGAATTATTATTATCCGGCAGCGTACTGGACCAATCATTTCTTCCCGTAGCATCAATATAAAACATATCCTTAAAGCCAATACTTACTAAACCGTATAGACTATTTACTTGTCTTTCACTCTTAATAGAGACATAGTTTAAGTTATCCGGAGCAATATTGGATAAGGTAAAAAGACCCGGAGCCAAAATACCTGACCCTCTATTTATGGTTGAATTACTAACGGAAGACGATTTAGCAGTTCTTTTATTTCCACCTGCAGAAACAGAAAAATCCCAATCGTTGAACCGCTTAGCATAAGTCAGCAAGAAATCAACATTTATTTCATTACTTAAGATGTCCTGTATACCGTAGGCCCCATTGATATCTCCTGTATATCCTTTTGACATTTTGGTTTCTCTACTCTCGTTAATCTCATCAAAATTATAGCGCAACATGGCGGAGAACTCATCGGTTATTTGCCAATCTCCTTTTACGTTTCCATAAAACCTATTTCTTTCAAAACCGTTGTTTACTTCATTTGCTAAGAAATAAGGATTGTTCCACTCAGTTTCAGTAGGGTCATCACCAAAGGTATAAGGTGAGTTTTGAAGTAAACCTTCATAACCCGGCAACCAATAATCCCTCATTTCACGCACATCTATGTGGGGAGCAATTTCATATAATGCTTGTATAGGATTCGCACCACGGTTAGTTGCAGGTCTATTGTCAGCACCTGATTTGGTGTAATTTAGACTAGAGCTAACCGTAATTTTCTCGTTTAATTTTAGCGAAGAATTTAGACTAATACTATGCTTGTTCAAATCCGAATTTGGAATGAATCCTTTGTTCTTTAAATCTGAGTAGGACAATCTATAATTAATTCTTTCCGTATTATCCTGAATTGAAATATTATTGGTTGTTGTAATTGCTGTGTTAAAGAAATTAGCAGGATTATCATATGATTTTAATTCTCTAGCGACTGGAACCCCACTTGATATTTCTTGTTGCGTATAAGGCCAATGAATAGCTTTTATTCCTTGATCTAAGGCAGGACCCGCCCAGGCAGAAGACGTTTCACCAATAATTATGGCTCCGTATGAATTAGAAGGAAAATTATCCTCTGTATAAGGTCTGGACCCAGCAGCAAATTGCGTATGCGTGTCCAAATAACGGTAAGGAATGTCAAAAACCGAACTAGAATTAATCGTCACTCCTAATCCTTTTTTTGATTTACCGGATTTTGTAGTAATCAGTATTACTCCGTTTGCCGCTCTAGAACCATAAAGTGCAGCTGCGCTAGCTCCCTTTAACACCGTCATACTAGCAATGTCATCAGCATTAATATCAGAAATTGCATTTCCGTAATCTGCCTTATTATCGCTTCCTACACCACCAATGTTATTTACAGAACTAATTACCGGTGTTCCATCTATTACAAAAAGTGGCTGGTTATCACTGGATAAAGAAGATGCCCCTCTAATATTAATGTTAACAGTTGAACCCGGACCGCCCGTAGAGTTTATTGCTACACCGGAAACTTTTCCGGAAAGGGCGTTCATGGCGTTCTCTTGAGGAACATTGTCTATTGCATCACCAGAAACTTCACTTACCGAATATCCCAGCGATTTTTTTTCCCTAGAAATACCTAACGCAGTAACAACTACCTCATCTAATGCTTCAGAAGAAGTCACCATTGCTACATTTATTGTGGTACGATTCCCCACAACCACTTCCTGCGTAGTCATTCCTAAATAAGAAAATACCAAAACCGCATCATTGCCTGGTACTTGAATGCTGTAATTTCCATCAAAATCAGTTGATACTCCGGTAATTGTTCCTTTCAGTACTACTGAAACTCCAGGTAACAATTCTCCTTCAACACTGCTGACGACTCCAGTTATCTCTTGTTGAGCATGTGCAACACCAAAAAACATGCTTAACAGAAGAAACGTCAACCACTGTAAGTTTCTTTTTTTCATAGTTGTTCGATTAAAATAAATATTCAGTTTAGTTATTATGATAAAACAAATCTATTCTAAAAATTGTGTTAAAACATATGGTATTGTATTATATTCTTATGATATTTTATCTTTTTTTACTTTTTTTTTAGTAAATATTTAATGTAAGGTTAATATTGCATTAGTTCATTTTATTGCTGGATAAAGAGAAAACTTACTTATTGAATTGGTTTAGCCCACTAAAAAGTAACTTTTTGAGGAAAAAATATCGATACATAATAATTAATTTGAAATTCACAACACCCCTCTTTTATTTATATAAAAGGTGATTTTCCCTGGACGTATAAATCTTGTTCAAACCTGAAAAGAATTTTAATATATCCTTATAGAATAGGGTTGTCTAAACACAAGCCCTCAAACGTTTCATATTATCTAAATGAGGTAATATTTTATTATGCACCAAAGTTTTTATTAATTCTTCAACCCACATTGATGCCTTAAACATTTTTATGACTACATAACCAAAAAATATGTTCCTCTATAATTAAGGTAAAGAGATGCAAACGGAGATATAGGCTTCTCAATTCAACGAAGCTCTTTGAGCTTCAATAAAGAAATACTGTAATCAAAGAAGATTTCCAAGTCAGTTGTATTCCCTGTCAAACTGATAATTCACCCTTACAACTTTGTATATTTTGACTTAAAAAACTGGATATTCTATAAAAAAGCCGCTCTTAGGGTAATATTATATGTAAACAAAATAAGATATAACAAATTCTTTATTTCTAATTCAAGTTAATTTGTAAGTATTAATAAATATACACTATGCTAGCAGGGATTGATTATTTTATTGTTATAGCCTATATTCTAGGAATGCTCCTATTGGGCCTTTATTTTAAAAAGTTCGTCAACAGTTCGGAGGATTATTTTCTTGGAGGAAAAAGTTTGCCATTTTGGGCTATTGGTATGTCTATCGTGGTTTCAGATATTGGCGCATTGGATTTTGTTGGAGTCTCTGGTCAAGCCTATAGATATGGTGTATCTGTTGGGAATTTTGACTGGGTAGGCTCAGTACCTGCCATGATATTGGCTGCATTCATATTTATACCTTATTTCTGGCGCGGTGGCATGTACACTATTCCTGAGTATTTAGGAAGACGCTATAATAAATCTGTAAGAACGATTGCTTCTGTAACCTGGATTCTATTCTTTGCTTTAGACCTTGGGGTCTTGTTTTGGGCAAGTGCAGTGCTCTTAAATGTTCTAATGGGATGGCCTATTTGGATATCCATCCTATCTACGGCTGGCGTAGTTGGTCTATACACCTATTTTGGAGGAATTACAGCCGTTATTATGACAGATGTAGTTCAGATGATTATCATGTTTACCGGTGGTTTCGCTCTTGTTTATCTGAGTCTTGACGCTGTTGGTGGATGGGAAAATATGGTCGAAAAAATCAGCACCATGGGTCCTGAATATCGTAGCCATTTTGACATTATTCAACCCTCTGACACGAAATCTCCCTTTCCATGGACCGGTATTTTATTCGGTCTCACTTTCGTAATGGCAAATGCTTATATGATTGGAAACCAATCTATAGTTCAACGCTGTCTTACCGCAAAAAATGAATGGCATGCCAAGGCCAGTATGATATTTGGTTCTGCCTTAAAAATGTTCGTTCCCATTCTTGTCCTTTTCCCTGGTCTTATGGCCGTTGTGGTTCATCCTGAATTGGCCGACGGTGACCAAGCACTCCCTATGATGATAAAAAGCATCCTCCCTCCAGGATTAGTGGGCCTTATGTTTGCCGCATTTTTCGCTGGTTTAATGTCTAGTGTCGATTCTTTATTAAATTCAACTGCCACCTTATTTACCAAAGATATTTACGAACCTTATATCAAACAAGATGCTACAGACAAGCATTATCTTAAAGTAGGCCAAATCACAACATTAGTACTATTGGTGATCGGTGTAATCACCTCTCCCATTAGTAGTGACTTTCCAGGAATTTATGTAGCCATACAAACTTTTATGTCTTACTTCCAAGGCCCATTGTTTGCTATTCTCCTATTAGGTATTTTTTGGAAACGTACTACACAATGGGGCGGCCTTTCTGCTTTGGTAATCGGTATTGGCTTTGCTATTTTCTTAAACGTGTTCAAGGACCAGTTCTTTACTATTGAAGACCCATTTCTTTATATTTCATGGTGGTCCTTCCTTTTAGCGTTTATTATAAATATAGCGGTGAGCTTTATGACCAAGAAACACTCCGAAGAATCATTAAAAGGACTTGTTTTCAGTTCTAAAATATTAACCCAAAACAAATCGTTATAATATGCTAAATTTTGACTGGCTTTCTGGGGTTTCGCAAGAAACGGCAAAAATGATATTTTTCTCACTTTACCTTGTAATAGGAGGTTTGGTACTGTTAATCCCTAATGATTATGTTTTTGAAGGTATCAAAAAAGAGGAGCGTTTCTGGTATATGAACCTAAAAATATGGGCCCTAACCGTTTTGGGTATTTTGGCCACCATTTACTACATCTTTTAATTTAAGAATTAACTATTATGAATGAAGTTGAAATAGGTGCGAAAATAAAAAATGCCCAGATAAATAATGCCTTAGGGGTTTTTATCATAACATTTGGAATCATTGTCATATTTGCGATGGTCTACACAGAAACATTTGTACAGCAAATGACCGATTTGGTGGCAGGCATGGTTTTAGTCATAATAGGCGGTGGTATGATATGGAAATCCAGAAGGACCATAAAAAAATTTAAGAAGACAAACGAAAAATAAGCAGTACGTAGATGAATTGTCTAAAAATAGAGTTAAAGAAAGATTGGAAAATTCAATCGTCTAAATATGTTCCAAAAACAGGTGATCAGCTTTCATTAAAGTCCTCCCTAACCGAAAATTGGATACCTACTCAAATTCCCTCTACTGTTTTGGGTACTTTGGTAGAGAACAACATATATAAAGATCCTTATTACGGAAAAAATTTAAAAGATATTCCAACCGAACAATTCACAGTTCCTTGGTGGTATACGACTTCTTTTCAAATTAGTGAAGAGCATGCTGAACTTAATGCAAGTTTAAATTTTGATGGTATAAATTACAAAGCCAATGTCTGGTTGAATGGGAAACAAATTGCAGACAGCAACGCTATAAATGGAGCATACCGCATAACTTCGTTTGATATTAGCAATGCTATTACTTCAGGTAAGAACATCTTAGCTATAGAAATCATTCCGCCCAAACCAGGAGATTTCAGTACTGGTTTCGTAGATTGGAATCCTTCCCCTCCAGATGGTAATATGGGTATATTTAGACCTGTAACACTTCATTTACATGAAGGTGTAAAAATTAAGAATCCGTTTGTTCAATCAAAGGTGGATTTAAATAATCTTAATCATGCTGCATTAACGGTTTCAGCAGAGCTACAAAACGCTACTAACTTATCGATTTCCGGAATTCTAATTGGTCAAATTGAAAATATACGGTTCGAGCAAAAAGTGACTATAGCTGCTAACGCCTCAATGTTCATTGAATATAACCCAGCAGCATATCCTCAATTGAACCTAGACAACCCTAGGCTTTGGTGGCCTATCCATTTGGGCAATCCAGATCTCTATAATTTAGAAGTTCAATTTATTGTAAATGATAAAATATCCGATGCTACTGAAATTAAATTTGGTATTCGGGAAGTGGAAGACTATTGGTTAGATGATATTCACCGTGGATATAAAATCAACGGTAAAAAGGTCTTAATTAAAGGTGCTGGTTGGACCGATGACCTCTTGTTAATGGATACTCACGAGAATATTGAAGCACAAGTAAAGTACGTCAAACAAATGAATCTGAATACTATTCGTTTGGAAGGCTTTTGGGGTAAAGACCACAAACTGTATGACCTTTGTGACGAGTACGGTATTTTACTCATGGTTGGATGGAGTTGCCATTGGGAACATGAAATTCATATGGGCGTTCCCGTAAATGAACGATTTGGAGGGGTTTACAAACCAGAAGATATAGATCATGTAGCACAGGCTTGGGAGGATCAAGTAATCTGGTTGCGTAACCATCCTAGTATATTTGTCTGGACCGTGGCCAGTGACAAAGTACCCATTACCGAATTGGAACAAAAGTATATTGACAGCTTCGCTAAATATGACCCTACCCGCCCCTATTTGAATTCAACGGGAGGTGTTGGTAGTGACCAACACGTAATTGGAAGTGAAGATGTTATTAGCGAAATCAGTGGCTCATCTGGTGTAAAGATGTTAGGACCCTACGCCTATACCGCCCCGGTGTACTGGTTTACCGATACTAATTTTGGCGGAGCCTATGGTTTCAATACCGAAACGGGTCCGGGTGCTCAGGTACCCCAATTAGAAAGTTTAAAGAAATTTATTCCTGAAGACCGACTATGGCCCATAAGTGATGTTTGGAATTATCATTGTGGCCGCTATGAGTTCGCAGACCTGAGCCGTTTTACTGCTGCCATTAATGAACGATATGGAGCTCCGGCAAATCTTCAAGATTTTGATAAAAAGGCACAAGCCATGAATTATGAATTAATGCGTCCTATGTTTGAGGCCTTTCAAGTTCATAAAAATAGATCTACAGGTATTATACAATGGATGTTGAACGCAGCTTGGCCAAAAATGTATTGGCAGCTCTATGATTATTACCTTATGCCCACAGGGGCCTTTTATGCCACCCAAAAGGCTTGTTCTCCGTTACATCTTGTATACAATTATGGAGACCATAAAATTTATGCGATAAACGATTATTCATATACTGTTGAAAATTTACGCGCGCGAGTCCGCATTTATGATATAGACTCAAAATTACATGTAGACAAAACCATAGACTTTTCCATTTCAGAGGATACCTTTCATCCTTTATATGAAATTGAAAACTTGGATAACTTGTCCTCTACCTATTTTATTGACCTGCGTCTAATCAACGATGCGAATAGAGAAATCGATACCAATTTTTATTGGTTATCGACTAAAGAAGAGACATTAGACTATGAAGCCGATTTAGGTGAGTTTGCCTTTCATACGCCGAGTAAGGTGTATGCGGATTTTTCATTGCTCAATACCCTTAATAAAGTCAATATTGCCGCGGACTACAATTTTGATAAAACACAAGACCAACAACAAGTAACAGTTACTTTGACGAATACCGGTAGTAAAATTGCCTTCTTAGTCAACCTAAAATTAGAAGACAAAAATTCTAGAGAACCCATTTTACCCATTTTTTGGGAAGATAATTTTATTAGTTTACTACCGGGAGAACAAAGAACGTTACAAGCAACATTTAAGCACAGAGCTGCTGCCGTGCTAAAAATAGAAGCTTGGAATTCAAATAACATAAGCTATGGAGAAATTAGCAATTAATGGAGGAAGTCCCAGCAGGGACATAACTGCTCAACCATGGCCTAAATGGCCGGTTTGGGGGAAAGAAGAAGAAGCTGCTCTTATTGAAGTTCTGCATAGTGGAGTTTGGTCCTATAATGGTCCAAAAGAAATAGAATTTAATCGTCTTTTTGCTGAGTTTACTGGCGTAAAACATGCTATTTGCACCGTAAACGGAACGATTACCTTACAAATTGCCCTTGAAGCCTTAGGCATAGGTATTGGTGATGAAGTTATTATACCTGGCTTGACATGGCAGGCAACTGCGGCAACAGTAATTGATGTAAATGCCACACCCATTTTGGCAGATGTTAGTGAAGATAACTGGTGTATTGACCCTAAAGAAATTGAAAAGGCTATTACTCCCAAAACAAAAGCTATAATTCCTGTACACTTATATGGTGCTTTTGCTGATATGGATGCTATAATGGACATTGCAAAAAAACATAACCTTTATGTTATTGAAGATTGTGCCCATAAGCACGGTGGCGAGTGGAATGGGAAAAAAGCCGGTAGTATCGGAGATATTGGTAGTTTCAGTTATCAATTATCCAAACATTTGACTGCTGGAGAAGGTGGATCTGTCACCACTAATAATTCTGATTTAGCCGATAAACTAGATGCACTAAGAAACTGCGGAAGGAGACCTGAAGCAGATACTTTAGACGAAGTAGATAAAGGTGCAGGAGATTACGGGGATGATGATGGAAATTTCATTCAGTCCGGAAATCTCAGAATAACAGAATTTCAGGCCGCTATCTTAGTCGAAGGTCTAAAGCGACTTCCTGCACAAAATGCTATTCGAGATGCAAATGGAGATTATTTGAACGCTTTGCTTTCAAAAATACCGGGAATATCCCCCATTACACGAGACAAAAGAGAAACTAAAAAAGCATATTTCAATTTCGCTTTCAAATACTGTGAAAATGAATTTAAAGGTTTGCCCATAAAAAAATTCAGAAGTGCCTTAGAAGCTGAATTGGGGGTCGTAGTAGATGCTAGTTACGAGCCATTAAACAATTGTTCTCTCTATGTACCACATACAAAACCTTCCAGACACAAATTAAATGATGCATATTGGAAAGCCATTGATCCAAAGCGATTTTCTCTTCCAGTTTGCACCCGCATTTTTGAAGAGCAATCGGTATGCATACATCACAAAGTACTAATGGGAACGGAAGCAGACATGAACTTGATTGCTCAGGCCATTCAAAAAATATATGATAACGCTCAAGCCCTTTTTTAAAGTTCATTTTAACACATATATTTTATGAATACCATTAAAATAGCACTTATCGGAGTTGGGTACATTGCAGACTATCATGCACGAGGTTTGCAAACTATTTCTAATGTGGAAATAGTTTGTGTAATTTCCAAACACATTGAAAGTGCTAAAAAATTTGCCATTAAGTACAGCATCAAGGAATTCTATACAGATATTTCAAAGGTTACGGACAATAACGAAATTGATGGTGTTATCATAAGTACCCCAAATCAATTTCATGCACCTTATGCTATTTCATTTTTAAAAAGTGGAAAGGATGTTTTTCTTGAAAAACCTATGGGAATGAATCCTAAAGAAGGTTTTCAAATTGATGCCGCAGCCAAAGCAAACAATCAATTGGTGATGGTGGGTCATATGTGGCGTTTTGATACTGACACTAATTATATCAAAGAAGCTATTGATGCCGGAACACTCGGTAAGATTTTTAAGACTAAGGGTTACGGTATCCATGAAAACTGGGGACCGGAAGGATGGTTTACTAATAAAGATTTAGCCGGTGGGGGTGCACTCGCAGACATGGGCGTTCATGCCATAGATACAGCAAGATATCTACTGGGAGACCCTAAACCCACTAAGGTTTACGCTCGAATTTCCACACAATTCGGTAATTACAATGTAGATGATACCGGCATTATCCTAATTACTTGGGATAATGGAACCGAAAGCATTATTGAAAGTGGTTGGTGGCATCCGCATATGGATGGACCAGAAGCAAGTACAGGAGTATTTGGCACAAAAGGCTATGCAAGTCTATTCCCTACCTTGTTAAAGTTAAAAAAGGGAGTAGAGTTTTCTGAAAAAATTACACCTGATTTGCCAGAACGGGAAGATCACTGTGATCAAGTTATATATACTCGACAAATGGAACATTTTATAAATTGCATTAAAACTCGCACTACTCCTAAACCGGGAATATTAGAAGGACAAGTAGTATTAGATATTGTAAATGCAGCATATATTTCTTCTGAGAAGGGGCAAGCTATTAATCTTTAATTAATAGACACGTTCTAGCTCATAGTCGTTATTTATTCTGTAAGCTCCCCTTAAAACCGACCTGCTTAAAAAATAGAATAATCTTAAATAATCCGATTATCCTTAAAAAAGAAATAACTTGCATTGTATGGGTATTTTTGACTTTAGAGATCCGAGTAAGAGAAAAAAAAAGAACACTTCTATTACAGTAGAGTGCACAGCCACTGAAATTTTTCTGAATAATACCAGTATTACCTTTCCTACCAATTACACGGTACTAAAAAACATATTGGGAGAGGCTTCTCGCATAGAACCCATTAAAAACACAAACAACAATGTGTATCTATGGGATGACATTGGTATATATTGCTCCACTGCTAATCCAGATAAAATGCTGATGTTATTATTAGTAGAAGATAATAGATATGGATTAGGTCATCAACCCCTGAAAAATTTTGAAGGGAATGTTTTAATAGATGGCAAACCTATTGCCGAAAATATTCAAAACGTAGATGTCAACAGACCTTATATGATACGTTCTATTATAAAGGAGAAAAAGCAAGTGGCAATTGCCATTGGTTGGAATCCGGGTGTTTAGAACCGACTCACTTAAGTGACAAATATCATATTTATTGAAATTGAAATAGCGAACCTTTGTTGCCATATGTAACAAACTGCTATTATGACCATACGAAGACTTCAGATAGGTATTCTATTTTTATTTATTTTCAATTTTACTCCAATAGCAGCGCAAATACTTGAAGTTGATGCGGATGTACGCGCGCGATTTGAATATCGCCACGGATATAATAACCTTTTTCCAACTGATGCCGATCCCGCAGCGTTCGTAAACCAACGTACCCGTCTTAATATTGGTTATTCCGCAGAAAAACTAAAACTGTTCATTGCGGTACAGGATGTGAGCACTTGGGGAGACACCCGACAAATTTTAGCGATAGACGGAAACGATTCTTTCTCTTTATTTCAAGCTTGGGCACAATTGCAATTCAATGAAAATTGGTCCGCCAAGCTAGGTAGACAAGTAATATCCTATGACGACCAACGTATTTTTGGCGGTTTGGACTGGGCCATGCAAGGACGTTTTCATGATGCTGCCATCATAAGCTACAAGAAGGATGATTTTATGATTGACTTAGGTGGGGCCTTTAGCCAAGAAGCGGCAAGTAACGAAGGAACGGCATACAATATTCAAGGTTTTTTCACTTATAAATCCATGCAGTATGCATACCTAAAACAATCTTGGGAGAAAAGTTCCGTGAGCTTTCTTTTTCTAAATACGGGGTTTCAAGATTTTACCGGTGATGCCAGTGATATTGCAGACGGCGTTTCCTATAGACAGACTACAGGTGCTTACTTCAAGTTCCCAGTACAAAAAGTACATTTTGCCGGTAGTGCTTATTATCAATTTGGGAAAGCAAACGCAACGACAGATTTAGCAGCATATCAATTGGCTTTAGAGGCTACTTATACATCTAATAAATTTCTCTACGGATTAGGTGTTGAACTTTTAAGCGGAACCAATCAAGACGGCGACACCAAGAACAAATCTTTCTTCCCTCTTTATGGGACCAATCACAAGTTTAATGGATTCATGGATTATTTTTATGTAGGCAACCATGCTAACAATGTCGGACTTAATAATGTGTACGGAAAAATTGTCTTTACCACGGGCGAAAAATCGAACCTATTGCTAAAAGGACATTATTTTAGCGCCAATGCAGAGCTTACCGGAGACGCTGATGCTTATTTAGGAACGGAATTAGATTTGGTATATACACAAGCCTTAATGAAGAATGTAAAGCTAAATGTAGGCTATTCCCACATGTTTGCTTCATATAGTATGACTCTTATAAAAGGTGGCAGACCAAGTGATAATACAAACAACTGGGGATGGATTCAACTAACGATCAATCCAAATCTTTTTAAAACAAATTTGGGTAAAGCATCAAACTAAGAATACAACTACCTCAACATATAGAGCCAATTTCCCTATGATCAAAGCAATGTCCTTTCATACTAAGAGAGTTCGCCACCCGAAAACCTTATTATAGAGACTCTCTATTCAACAAACTCTCTTACTGTCGTCCAGAGCATCACAATAGGGAATTTTGGAGAATACCGAGTGCCAGCTACCATACGGCTAGCTGTTTACTTTCCATTGAGAAGATTCATCCTCAAATATTTCCTTTCCAAAAACAGGCACATCCGCCTTAATGGCCTCTACCACATATTCCAACGCTTTAAAGACTTCTTTTCGCCTGGGAGATGACACAAAAACGAATAGGCATATCTCTCCAGATTTTACCTTTCCCAAACTATGGTAGATATGCATGCAGGTAAGATTGAACTTTTCAAAAGTAGCTTCTCTTATATCATGAAATTTTTTATTCGCCATGTCTTCATATGCGGTATACTCGATTGCAGCAACTTTTTTATCGTCTACAACATCTTCCCGTACTTGGCCTAGAAAAATATTATGCGCACCAATATTGGTTTTAGATTGATGTTTGGCAATAGATTCCGCTATAAATGTCGAAGAAATAGCGCCTTGTTTAAATACGTTTTTATAAGTAGTGCTCATTTTTTAATGCTATTTTCTTTACTATAAATTTATGATGTTACTTTTATTAATTCTATAGGTCCTCTGCTAAAGAAGTAATCCTGATTCGTTTTTCTTAAATTCCGTTTAGGGTCTCAAACTCTTCGTCAAGAAATTCCCAACACTTTTTGTTGATTTGTTCAAAAGCTGCTATTAGGTTTTTACCATAGGGTGTAATAACCGTCCCACCTCCTTTTTGCCCACCAACAGATGTAGTTACCACAGCTTCTTTTGCTGATTTATTAACGGCATCTATTAGCGTCCATGCTTTTTTATAAGACATACCTATAGATTTTGCCGCTTTTGACAATGAGCCTTGTGCCTCAATTTCTTTTAGTAAACGCACTCTACCCTCGCCAAGCAAAACATTATCCCCTACTTCAATCCAAATCCTACTTTTTATCTTGTAATCGTTCATAACAAACTGTTATTTGGTAGGTAATAGTAGTGTTTTTACTTTCTGACCTTTATTAAGTTCCGTAGAATTCTCAGGTAAGCAAACCAGTGCGTTGGCATCTCCAAAAGCCCGTACCATAGCAGAACTCTGTCCTCCTAAAATGCGCACTCCGGCACCTTCTATTCTTGCCTTTAAAAATTGTGCCTGAGTTCCTTTTGTCGTGTAAGCAGATAACAAAGGCAAAAAAATAGCCGGAAGGCTCATATGCTCGGCTCCTTCATACTTCTTTAAAAGAGGATACACGTAGATATAAAAACAACTAAGCGCAGCCGCTGGGTTTCCAGGAAGCCCAAATACTGATGCTCCTTCTTTTTTACCGAAAAACAACGGTTTTCCTGGTTTTTGTTTCACCTTATAAAAAATCTCTTGTACGCCAATGGCGTTAAATGCTTTTCCAACAAAATCATAATCCCCTACGGATACACCGCCTGTAACAATAACAACATCGTATTTTCCTAAAGTATCTTTTAATACATTTTTAGTTGTATCATAATCGTCCTTAATAGTGACCACAGAAGTGTTTTTGTAACCTAGTTCGTTTAGCACAGCCGTTAGCATCGCGCCATTAGATTCGTATATCTCACCATAGGATAAATGCATGCCCGGAGCCACTAATTCGTTTCCAGTAACGACAATGGCCACCGATGGTTTTTTAGAAACTATAATCTTAGTAACCCCCAAACTCGCTAAAAATCCGATATGAACCCCTTTGATCGTAGTTCCTTTGTTTATGGCAATACCTCCTACTTTTATTTGTTCCGCTTTGGGTCTGATGTTCGTATTCACCTTCGGGGGTTCTTCTATGATAATCTTATTACCATCTACGGTTACTCTTTCTTGCATGACTACCGTATTTGCAGAAGTGGGAACAGGTGCTCCCGTAAAGATGCGGACAGCTTCGCCTTTACGTAAAATGGGATCATTGTTATCACCGGCCTGTAATTCCCCTACCACTGTATATGTAAAATCATCGTACAAATGCAGTGCATAACCATCCATAGCCGATTGCCTGAATGGTGGCATATCTATTTTTGAAGTAACATCTTTGGCTACAACATAGTCTAAAGCATCTTTCAGGTCTACCTCAAAAAATTCGGTATTGAGCGAGCCATGCCGCAAAACCAAATCCAACGCTGTAGTAGTATCTACCATTTTTCTCGTGCCTTCTTATTTTAATAGATGAAATGATTTTAGATACCAACAAACTTATACAAGCACATCAGTAACAACAAAAACCTTAAAATCAAAGTAATATTTACAATTCAAATTCCTTCGCAAAACAATCCTATGTATGACGAGAGAATAAATAACGAGCAATCGTTATTTCCATTCAAATATAGCGATTGCTTTATTATTCAGTCTATGACATTTATCATCTTTTTAAGAACAATACTGACCTATTTTTGTTAAATAGTTAAATAACTGTTAATGAAAACTACTGGTTTTCAAACAAATATAACCGACCCAGAATGCCTATCAAAAGCTACCTAGCTCACCCTATCGCAGGAAAAAAAGAAGAATTGATGACCGCATTGGTAAGTCTTGGTCAATGCGAAGTTATTCCTGCCGAGAACCAAAACATTTTGGTATTGGTTACCGATACCCATACCGAAAAAGAAGATGAAATTCTAAAAGAAAAAATTGAAGCCCTAAGCAGTCTAAAATTACTGGCCTTAGTTTCTGGTTTTAACACCTCTCAATAATTTATATAGCTATGTACGATTCTCTAACTAACAGAAGGAATTTTATAAAGAAAATGGCCATGTTATCTGCGATTACTGCGGCCGCATCAATGTTTCCCGGTATTGTATTTGCCAGTGAGCAAGAGAAAGGAATTCCTGATAACGCCAATCTGGATTGGAAAAAAGGTCCGTGTAGATTCTGTGGCGTAGGTTGTGGAATTCTCGTAGGGACTGAAAACGGAAAGGCCGTAGCTGTAAAGGGCGACCCTAATTCGTCCGTAAATAAAGGGTTGTTATGTGTAAAAGGATACCACCAAATCATGTGTATTCAATCTAAGGATAGACTTAAAACCGCCTTAGTAAAGAAAAATGGTAAATATGTAGAAACTCCATTAAGTGAAGCTTTAGATCTTGTTGCTTCTAAAATGAAAGAAAGTATTGCCCAGAACGGTAAGGACTCTGTAGCCATGTATACTTCAGGACAATCTACAATACCGGAAGGCTATATTGCTTCTAAATTCATGAAAGGGGCTATAGGGACCAATAACCTAGATTGTAATGCACGCCTTTGTATGGCGAGTGCAGTAACAGGATTCTTAACTTCTTTTGGAGCTGATGAACCCATGGGTTGTTATGAAGATATTGATCACGCTGATTATTTTGTTACCTGGGGAAACAACATGGCAGAAATGCACCCGGTCCTATTCTCAAGAATGCTAGAACAGAAAGCAAAGCGTGGTGCTAAAATTATTGATTTTGCTACGCGAACTACACGTTCAAGTACGGCTTCCGATAAATCAATCTTATTTGAACCCCAAACCGACTTAGCACTAGCAAATGCTATTTGTTATGAAATTATCCAAAACGGATGGGTCAATAAATCTTTTGTTGAAAAGCATTGTAGCTTTAGTAAAGGCCTTACCAATATTGGCTATGGTCTAGAAGACAATTTTCAGTTTACGGATAAGCCAGAGAAAATAGATTTTGAGGCGTATAAAGAATTCCTAAAGGATTACAGTCCAGAAAAAGTGTCTAAGTATTCCAAGGTTTCTGTAAAGGACATAAAGTACCTAGCGGCAATTTACGGAGATCCCAATAAAAAAGTAGTGTCTTATTGGTGTATGGGAATGAACCAACACACCAGAGGAACATGGATAAACAACCTTGTTTATAATATTCATTTACTTACCGGTAAAATATCGCAGCCAGGTAACGGTCCTTTTTCATTAACGGGCCAGCCTTCTGCTTGTGGTACCGCTCGTGAAGTGGGAACCTTTACTCACAAATTACCACACGGCGTGGTAACGAATGAGAAAGATAGAGAAATGGCCGCTAAAATCTGGAAGGTTCCTGTAGAGCGTATTCCATCCAAGCCTACCTATCATGCCACTGAAATGTTCCGGGCAGTAGATCGCGGAGATATCAATTTTATATGGGTACAAGCTACCAATCCTTTAGTTTCATTGCCTAAGACCAGTCGTTACCGCCCAGCAATGGAAAAGAAATCTTGTTTCGTTGTGGTTTCGGACGTCTTCCCTACACCTACTACAGATGTAGCCGATGTTATTCTCCCTGCTTCTTGGCATATTGAAAAAGGTGGACTCTATGGTAATTCTGAGCGGAGAACACAGTATTGGCAGAAAATGGTTGAATCCCCTGGAGAGGCAACACCAGATACTTGGATGTTTATTGAAGTAGCAAGGCGAATGGGATTCGAAGACCTTTTCCCTTACAGCAAAGAAAATCACGTAGAAGAAATATACAACGAATACAGACAATTTCACGAAGGTGCAAAACACGGCATGGCACCACTTGAAGTCTTAAAGAAAGAGTCCGGAGCTATCTGGCCTTATGTAAATGGCAAGTCCACCCAATGGCGTTATAATGCCAAATATGACCCTGCTTGTTCCAATGGAGAAGATTTTCATTTCTATGGAAAACCAGATGGCAAAGCGGTTATATGGCAACGTCCTTTTGAAGACGCCCCAGAGAAACCAGACCAAGAATATCCATTTTGGCTCAACACAGGTCGTGTTGTAGAACATTGGCATACAGGTTCTATGACGCGTAGAATTCCGGTACTACATCAAGCAATGCCAAATGCCTATGTGGAATTTCATCCAGACGATGCAAAGTCTTTAGGGATTAGAAACGGAAAAAACATTAAAATAACCTCACGCCGGGGTTCTTGTACACTACCGGCATCCATCAACGAAAGAGGTTTACCTACAAAAGGGCAAGTATTCGTTCCCTTCTTTGATGAGAACATGCTCATTAACGATGTAACCCTAGACTCCTTCTGCCCTATTTCCAAAGAACCGGATTACAAAAAATGTGCAGTAAAAGTTGAAAGAGCCTAGACTATGAAAAAAAGACTTGGAATCATATCGTTTTTTGTGGTCATCTTTATAGCGTTTATCGTGGTATGGAACTACAGCTATGAACAGGGTTTGGAAGAAGCCTATACGCCTGTTATTGAAACGCCTACCGGAAACTTTATTCCTTCGGAAAGTGGTGCTTTCAGACGATTTGATGATGCAGGTGCAGGTTTGGATTATCTCAATATGCCCGTAGATGAAAACCACCAACGTACACTAGATACGTATTATGATAATAGGGCCTATCCGGGAGCACCACCAAGTATTCCACACCCTGTAGCAAAAGAGCGCAGCTTTGGAGGCAACACGTGTATACAATGTCACCAGAATGGTGGTTTTGTAGAAAAATTCAATGCCTATGCCCCTGTTACGCCACATCCAGAAATGGTAAACTGTCGTCAATGTCACGTTACCCAAAACACCACTAGCAACTTTAAAGAAAATGGATTTATAGAACCGGAACCACCAAAAGTGGGACTCGGTGCAAATAATGCATTGGTAGGAGGGCCACCAATGATACCGCATCAATTACAAATGAGAGAAAGTTGTATTTCTTGTCACGGAGGACCAAGTGCCCCTAAAGAAATTAGAGTTTCGCATCCGGACCGCATAAACTGCAGACAATGCCATTTGCCAAAACATAGTGAACAACCAACCGTTGATGCGAGTACATTTCTAAGACAATTCGATAAACTAAATGAAAAATAGAACGCTAATATATTCCGTAGTATTACTTCTAGGAATTTTCTTATTCTCTTGTAAAGAGGAAGGGAAATACCATTCAATTTCCGATAAGATAGAAGGCGAAAGTAAACCATATCATGGCATACTAACCTCCGAAGAATTATTAGCAGATACAGAGTTAATTGAAATTACGGAAGGTGAACATACATTCTTGATTCCAGAACGAAAAGGACAAATAAAATCATTTGCCTGTATAGAGTGCCATAGCAAACCTGTCTCGCAAATGATGGGTAAAGATGCACCAAAAGCACACTGGAACATTAAACTAAATCATGCCAATAGCGATGCCATGAACTGTGCCACCTGCCATAACGGAGAGGAGATGAACCAGCTAAATACATTGACAGGAAAAAATATAGATTTCAATTTAAGCTACAAACTATGTGCACAATGCCATTCGAGTCAATTTGAAGATTGGAAAGGCGGTGCTCACGGTAAAAAAGTAGCAGGATGGGCTCCTCCGAGAGCATCCAACACCTGTGTGAATTGTCATAATCCACACAGTCCCAGTTTTGAAAAAAGATGGCCCGTACAATTCAACACAAAAACGGCTATAGAACGTAACGAGGGTTTAGGTCATTAAAAATAAAGGTATGAGCGATAATAAAAAATGGTTTTCTCTAGACCTAGGTCTAAACAATAAAAAAGAATCTTCGGGTTCTTGTGGTTGCGGTAAATCCGAGGGAAGCTGTAATAGCAGTCCTAAAGAAGAAGAACTAAGCGCCGATGAATTTTACGAGGCTGCCATTAATGCATCTATTGGCGAGGAAAGACATCGAGATGGTTTTGAGCAGGTCTTTGATGTAAAAATGGATAGAAGAAGTGCCTTTAAAAAACTAACGGCTAGCCTTTTAATTGGTGCTGGCGCAGTAACTACTTCATGTAGTGTAACCACCGGAAGTGATACCAAAGAAAAGGCTCAGATAGGTTGGGAAGAACAGTTTAAAGGAAACTATAAACTCATGACCGATGAAGAGAAACAGGGCACTATAAATAGACTTATGCGTTCTTACGAATTAAGAACGGACAAGAAAATAAACATGACCGCAGAAAATGCGGCAGAAGATGTTCTCTTTGGCTACGCTTTTAATATATCCAAATGTCAAGGATATATGAACTGTGTTAGCGCTTGTGTTGAGGAAAACAACCAAGACCGAAATTCCGAAATGCAGTACATCCGCATACACGAGATGAAAGATGGGGAAGGTTTTAAATTCGACAAAGCTGATGACAATTATTACCACGAGGTGCCCGCGGAAGGTCATTTCTATATGGGAACACAATGCTTTCATTGCGATAACCCTCCCTGTGTGGAAGTCTGCCCCGTGCAGGCAACATGGAAAGAGGAAGACGGACTTGTGGTCATAGATTACGATTGGTGCGTTGGTTGCCGTTACTGTATGGCCGCCTGCCCTTACGATGGAAGACGCTTTAACTGGAGCAAACCCGAAGTTCCAGAAAACGAAGTAAACAAAAATCAACATTACTTAGGGAACAGAATGCGTAAAAAAGGCGTCATGGAAAAATGTACTTTCTGTGTGCAACGTACGCGTAAAGGAAAAAACCCGGCCTGTGTAGAAGCATGTCCTACCGGAGCTAGAATTTTCGGTAATCTATTAGATCCCAATAGCACCATAAGATGGGTACTAGAAAACAAGAAAGTATTTAGGCTAAAAGAAGATTTGGGCACAGAACCTAAGTTCTGGTACTTCATGGACTAAGAACGTCATAAAGGAAAGCATATAAATCGTAACGCTAAGAATAACAAAAATTCTTAGCCAGCAGATTTAAAATAATATACAATGGGAGCATTTAAAGTATTTAGAAGTTTGGTGGTCGATAGTTTGGATACCATAACCAAGGGGTCTAAAAAGTATCATCTTTGGATGGGATTTCTTATCCTTGTGATGCTAATCGGCATGTATTGTTATTCCATTCAATTAGAAGAAGGCTTGAGCGCTACGGGAATGTCCGACCGTGTTAGCTGGGGACTGTACATTTCTAACTTTACTTTTTTAGTAGGTGTTGCCGCCGCTGCCGTAATGTTGGTAATGCCTACCTACGTTTTAAAAGATATCGATTTTAAACAGGCCGTATTAATCGGCGAAGGACTGGCCGTAGCGGCCTTAATAATGTGTTTAGCCTTTGTAGTTGCCGATATGGGCGGACCATCCGTGTTGTGGCATATGATTCCCGGAATAGGGGTTTTTAACTTCCCGAACTCCATGTTAACATGGGACGTTATTGTATTAAACGGATACCTTTTCATTAATATCAGTATTCCATTTTATATCCTCTTTAAACACTATCAGAATAAAGAAGCAAAGAAAAGTGTCTATGTACCGGGCGCTATTATATCGGTGTTTTGGGCCGTTGGTATTCACTTGGTAACCGCCTTTTTATACCAAGGCCTGCAAGCACGCCCTTTTTGGAACAATGCATTGTTAGGGCCTCGTTTCTTGGCATCGGCATTTGCAGCGGGACCCGCACTTATTATTTTAGTTTTGGCCGTTATACGTTCTTTTACGGCATTCAAGATAGAAGATAAAACAATCAAAAAAATAGCTATGATTGTAACCGTTGCCGCTCAGATAAACTTGATTATGCTAGTCTCTGAACTGTTCAAAGAATTTTATGCCCCTACGCATCATAGTGAAAGTGCCTATTACCTCTTCTTTGGTTTACATGGCAAAAATGCGCTATTACCATGGATTTGGACCGCTATACCTTTAAACGTTCTTGCCACGGTGATACTAACCTTCAATAAATTCAGAAACAACCTGAAAGTATTATATTTCTGCTGCTTCATGTTATTTGTAGCGATATGGATAGAAAAAGGATTTGGTTTGATTGTTCCCGGCTTCATTCCCGGACCTTACGGTAAAATAGTGGAATACCTACCCACCGGCGTTGAAATTGGTGTAACAATAGGTATTTGGGCAATGGGCGCCTTTATATTTACCATTCTTGCCAAAACTGCCATTGGTATTGAGCTGGGAGAATTACGGTATAAAGACAAAAAAGCTTAAGCCTCACAACCGCTTCTGAAACATATTCATAGGAATGCAATACTCGTAATGAATTATATGGGCTTTAGCTCATTGGTTGGCAGTCTCTAATATATTTTCAGTAATCTACCGTATTGATTTTGCTATCGGCGGATGCATCAGTGCTGCTTACCATCCCCTCTGAAGTATTACGTTAGAGTTCACGGCCAAAACCACTCTTGCTCACTTCTACTTTTTAGCTGTGCATATTTGGGTAAATTCTATACTTCTGAAAAAGCGTCAATGATTGTAAGATTTCATATAAAACAACATATCTCAAAAAATACAAAAGCCTGTTAATAATTAAATTAACAGGCTTATATTGTGCATTGATATACTATAGTGTCGGGATGACAGGATTAAACACCCTTAATTAACACTTTGAAAATCAATAGATTACGTTAATAAAAATAAACTGTTATCCGATTTGTTGACAATACAATAAATGAACTTTTAGTAAACTACTTTACGCTCTGAAAGGACAAAAATACAATTTCTTAAAAATAAAATCATACAGAAAAAATTATATATTAATTTTTGAACCGAAGTTGCGAAATACTTATATCCGCGCGAATGTTTTCAATAGAATCAGTGCAAATACAATATCGGTTGCCATGGATATACCCAACCCGGCGAAGGTGTCCTGGTCATTATTAATTAATATATAAACTAGAATAAGAAAAATCAACCCGCCCAAGGTGCAAATAATGGGCATCAAAGCTGTTCTAAGACTTAACAGTTCTCCATCGATAATTTCTCTTTTTATTTCCAGACCGATGGCAAAAAAAGAAAATGACCATTAGACCATCATTTGTAAATTGGTGTAGCGTGAGACTTTAGTCAACATCGTTCACGCTAAGATTTACTCTGTATTCCCATAATTCATGAAATTCTGTTGTCCATGCAGATTTAGCTAAAGTTAAGGCAGTGACAACTGTCGAGACCATCATTATATCTAAAGCTAAATCATCAAAAATAGGGCGGTGATGACACCTTTGAATTTTCCCCAATGTGTTTGGTGTTCTATCTTATCCATGGATTACTTAAATACAACCTTTACAGCTGCCATTAAACCAGCTTTAATTATTTCAAATTTTATTTGGTAAAGGCATAGAATAGGAGAAATTTCTTCAATCACAAATTTCATTATACTTTAGCCCGATAAAAAGCCGCAACAATTCTAATTTACTATATTCCTCTTTAAGTACGAATAAGGGAATTTGATTCTCGAAAATCAACTTTTTTCTCACCCCATGTTGAAACAAACGCTCAAAAAAAACCATGTTCCCTGTACAGGATAGCCATCTGACCAATAGGATTTTTATTCAGAAACTTAGAAATACCTTCCACGGTATCATTTTCAAAGAAAACATGAAAAGAATGCTCTACAGAATTCAGTTGTTTTTTATACTGCTTTAATACATCTTCGGTTCTAAATGCTATTTCTCCTTTATCCGATATATGTACTAATCGCAGTTTGGCTTTTGTGGATAGTACAATTTCCTTTAAAATCGATAAATTCCCGTTGTTTTTATAGTAATTTCACTTACTCACCAGATTATTGGACGGGTGGATTCTGAGGAATCTTCGAAAACAAAGCACGATAACGTTTACAAATGAGCCCCCATGCAAATGCCCACACATTCTAGTTACGTACCCAAACTGCCCCTTTTAATTTGGGACGGAAAATGTGGTTTTTGCAAATATTGGGTCACGCGATGGCAGAAAATTACCTCTGACAAGGTTCAATATATTCCCTACCAAGATATTCAAGAGCAGATTGACGAAATTCCAGAACAGGCATTCAAACAAGCCGTTCGCATGATAGAAACCAATGGCAAAATATATAGTGGTGCACATGCCGCCTATAGAACTTTATATTATTCATCACGTTGGTCCTTTTTAATTTCGTGGTATGAAAAATCAGCTCTATTTAAAGCAATTAGTGACGCCTCCTACAAGTTTATTGCCCATTACAGACCGGTTCTTTTTAAGTTAACAAAAACATTCTTTGGTAAGAACCCTTAACCAAAGAATGTTTCTGATGCAGTGGATAGCCTATTGTGCAATTACACCTCTTCTACAATAAAAAAACCATCATCTCCCTTAGATTGGTAGAGGGGCATAAAAATATAACCGTTATGCTCGCTCCTTATTTCTTGTCCGTTTTGAACAGCTAGCAGTTGTCCTTTTTTAATTGGAGAAAAATTCTCGAATCCTGCTACCATTTCAAACTCGTCCGAATCCTTCAACCCATGACGATAGGTAATTTCAAATGTTTTTTGGTCCGGAGCGTTCTTTTTTGAAAAGTTCTCTACGCATTGCGGATAACCAGACAATAACGTCAAATCCACCCCTAAAGCTTCATGCAATGCTAGCCAGATGATACCTTCCTGGTTTTCAACTGCGGTCTCATGTCGATGCTGGCCTGCTTCAAAAACAAAACCAGTCAAACCTGTTCGGCTTAAAAAATGGTCAATATCACCATGAATTAAATCACTAAACCCTTTAATTATATACGTCGGAAAACGATGTGCCCACTCGTTATTGTCATTTACATCTTGTACGGACACATACGGCAGACTCTCGGAAGATGTGGTATGACAATCTAAAAAATAGCATTTCTCAAAATCTTGACTACGATATTGGTTCAGCACCTCAATAATCTCATACATTTCGCTATGCTCATGCGAGGTATTAATGTTGTTTTCAATATTTTCTGGACTCCACGTTCTATTCAAATCTTCATCAATAAAACGTACGTTTTGTTCAAGAGCTTTTTTGTTTCCCGAGACCCCTACCAAGGTTCCTTTAACCTCTGGCCGGGTCCGCTGTAGTTCTTCAAATACCTTTTTTAGAGCAATGACCCCACTGGGCTCATTACCATGAATGCCAGCCGTGACAAACAATAAAGGCCCCGGAACTCCTGAGCTATATTCTCCTATAATTCTCGATAATTCTTTCATAAACTTACTTTAGTGCATGGTTGCCAAAACTTTGTTGGACAACTGGTTGCCATGCATTTTCTTATACTCCAATTTTCTTTCAATGGCCTCAATCACGGTATCTGTAAAATCAGGAAGGTCAATTTCACTAAAATGGTCAAGCCCACCGGGACTCAGAACATTTATTTCTATCAACTTGTCCTTTACGATATCCAGCCCTACAAAAAAGAATCCATCAGCAATTAAACGGGGTGCCGTAACTTCAATAATGTGTTCCATAGCCGTGGTCAATTCGCTACTGTTCGCCGTTGCCCCAAGCGAAAAATTACTCCGGAATTCACCTTCGCCACTAACTCTTCTAATGATAGCTTTTTGCCCATCTTGCTCTAGGACACGCCCGTTCATAAGTATAACGCGGATATCACCATCCTTAACATCAGGAAGATATTCTTGCGCTATAATGTATCCTTCATCAGATAACGTATCTATAATCTGATTCAGGTTTTTTTGATTCTCATCTATGAGATATACATTCTGCCCCCCGGAACCTTCCAAAGGTTTTAGCACCATTTTCTTACCGTTTTCCTCCCAAAAATTCAAAACGTCCTCTTTTTTACGTGTGATGATAGATGCAGGTTTTATATGCTTTGGCAGCTCTTCAAAATACAGCTTGTCTATAAATGCTTTTGTCAACGCATAGGCATCATTGAGCACCAATACGCCCAATTGCTGGATCATACGACCAAAAGCGATTCCTGATTGTTCGGCCCATTTCCGGTCCGCCCCTTCTTCGGTGGGGTTGTTCCGTATAAACAGCACATCCAGAGAAATGGCTTCTATCCGTTTCGTTTCAGCTTCTGAACCTTGTAAATGTTCTAGATATTCTTCTGGGGTTTTCACCTCCTTGTTCACGGGAACCGACGTAGTGTCTATTGTAATAAGCCCATCATGATGCAGATTAAAATCCCCTACACCTATGGCACTTACTTCGTGGCCCATTTTATGTGCTTTAGTCATTAAAGCTACAGAAGTACCACAAGCTTCGGTGGCTACTTTATTCAATACAAATCCTATTTTCATTAGTTCATTTTTAAAGATTGTTCAAGGTTACCATCGCATACCATCTCAACAATTGGTAATCCTTCTTTTATTTTCTTTATTTTATTTTCAAATTCGGTATTACTTAAATAACTGGGTCTTAGAATGGGTGGTTTTAAAATATTTCGTTCGGTCAGTTGTTGTACTATTTTAATGTGATGAAAACCAAATTTACCGGAAAGTAAAGGTTCCAATGAACCACCACCTTTGAGGTATTCTATCAGCTTTAAAAATCCTTTTAGATAAATAATGTCCTTCAGGAATCCTCCGCCTTGCATGGTTCTAGAAACAATGTTGAAAGACCTTTTTTCTGTAAAGTTGAACTTTGTGAGTAGCAGGTCAAAAATTGCTCTGAAGTCATGACCGTCTAATCTTGCTTGGCCCGCTACCACCCTACCTGCAAGGGTTCGTAGTCTATTTCTCGTAAGACCGCCTACCAAATACTCAGAAAGCACGGCCAACCCTTCCTGCAGTGGGTCATAATCTGCCAACCCCATACTAAACTGTTCAAAAGGTTGTTCCTTACCGTTAAAATAGGTAAGCGCATGTGTACCGATTTCATGTTGTATCAAAGCCTCCGCTTCCTTTGGGCCAACCGTATAATCCGCCGGCAAATAAAGGTTTCCATTGGAGACCATCATTATATTTACGTCTTCGCGGATATAAACTTCACATGAAAAGCCGGGATGTTGTTTCTTGAGAAAATCTATTTCATCCTTCACCAAAGCGGCAAATTCATTGGCATCCATAAGGTTCAGGTTTTTTTTATCGCCCTGCTTCTCGGTTAGCTGGGTAAGTATATTTTCTGCCTCGCTTAGAAGTTTTCTTCCAATCCCCTGATGCAGTCGTATACTGTTATAAAAGAAGTTCGCAGTGCCTCTGACATTCAGCATTGTTATCTGCCGGTCTAGTTCTTCTCGCTTTTGACGAAAAATATGCGACAAGACCGGGTCTTCTATCTTTTCAATCTTTAAATCGTAAAGCTTTCTTTTTAAGACATCGGGATCTATTGGCAATAATCTATAATGATAGTCAAGTACAGTTTTAAACCGACTTTCAAAAAAAGTTTCCTTTATATTGTAAATATTGGAGGGCGAAACCAACCAAAGAAATTGATATGTACGTTCAATCTCAGCTAATTTTTTGTCAATTTCAAAGACTTTTTCCTTTAGCGACCTTTGGCCTAGCAAATTATAGCTAGATATACCACATGCCGTCTGTATGCGGATAAAACTAAAAATTGCCTTTTTCATTGCTGTTGTAACCGAACTATGAAAATTCCTGAAAAAGACGGGAAAGAGTTTTCTGCGTTCACTTCTATAAACTGGCGGAATTTCAAGTCCTACCAACAATGCCCCACATTGTTTGGTTTCCTCAATCGTTAACAGATGACGAGACCCTTCAGGATGTCGATCAGCGGTATCTTCAATTTTAGATGCAATTGCTACACCCGGAGATATGGTATTGACTTCTTTTAAACCCTTATCAAGGACTTTTAAAGTTTTTGGAAGTAAGTCGGCAGGCCCTTTGATCCGAAAACATGTACTATTCGGTTTTCCTGCATAAATTTCAAATAGCAAATAAGATTTATACTGGGCTGAAAAGTAATTGGCTATTTCAAAAAGTAAATACTGATACGTGTTAAAATTTCCTCTTCCAATAATCAGGTAAGACGCTTCATTGAGCAGCAACTCCCTGGTTCCGCTATCTTTATTTGCCATTCTATAAATGGTCAAATACGGCAGTCCACTTTCAATATGCAAAAAACCTCCATTTGGAAGTTTAAAGTTATATTCATCTTCATCTTTCCGCAAATCTACCAAGATACGGTCAACAGTTTCTTTCGATAAATCCTTATAGTGTTGCATTATGAGTAAAATCAATTTTATTGGCAAGTATCTGCACATGGCAATCTAACAAACCGTAAAACCTTTATTTGACCATAAACCTTTATTTTTTTGCTGTAATCGATTAGCCAGGTAGCATCTCACAACGTACGAGCAACCAAACCACTTGACAGACCGTACTTTGACAAAAACTCTCCGGGCTTTAAGTGGTTGATATCAGTAGCCTAATCAACCTCTAGCATTATTATAACAGGTTGCACTTAACGATTTTCCTAAATCTTTCCCATGAATTAAATTACCGAACCTGTCTTGTAATTCTTGGTATGTGGGTGATGTGGGCTCCCCAATATTGAAGGCCATCTGATCAGGAATCACCTGTCTACTCTCAACAGTATTCTCAATAGCATTGACCACATCTTCTATATGAACGAACTCATCACAATGGCTAATATTACCCGAATAAAAATGACCTAGCAACTGCTTTTCGTAAATACGTTTTATCTACTGCAAAATGGGAATGGAATGACCATAATCAGTATACACGCCTGCTATTCCTAGAAAAACAGAAGGAAAGTTAGTGTTATGTTCTTTGATAAGGTCTTCGGTCTGTATTTTGGGTTCAGGGTAACCCCAATTCGCTTCAACAAGGCAATCTTCATTAAGTTTTGTACCTGGTTCCGTAGTTTAATAAATGAGATTGGAGATGGAAAATATAAGCTGACCCGCCTCAAAGGCTTGTAGCTATCTTAAGAATTTCTCAGTACCCTTTACGTTTATTTCTTGATATTTAGGGCTGTCTTTCGTACCGAAATCATAATACGCCGCTAAATGTATTACCGAGGCAATTTTACTGCCATACCCTTATCATATTCTTTCCATTGTTGCATCAATGGCCTTTTCACCTGTAAAGTTAAAATCATTACAAGGGTTGGTTTAACTCAAAAAAGATTGTAAACACTCCAAAGAAGCTCGCTAAACGAGATACTAAGATGAAATAGGTTATACTCTGCTTATTGAGTTAAACTGCTTTAATGCTAGAAGTAGAGATTGTCTAAGTATACTTTAAGTCGGAATGCTAGCTTTTTTGAATTGGAACCTTCTTTGGATTTCCACTCGATTTTATAATAATATATCCAATAATTCCAGAAACTACTGACCCTACTAATATTCCCACTTTAGAGGAATCTACAAAGACTGAATTATCTGTAAATGCTAAATTGGCCACAAAAATAGACATTGTAAACCCTACACCCGCCAAGATGGCAACACCAATAATTTGCATAAAATTAATACCTTCTGGTAGTGCGGCTATCTTCAACTTTACACTGAGAAATGACATCAGAGTAATACCAATTCCTTTACCAATAAATAAGGCTACGGCAATATTTATAACCAAAGGCATGTCTAACGCCATATCTCCGCTAAAAATCACTCCAGCATTAGAGATGGCAAAAATGGGCATGATAAAATAAGCCACCCAACCATGTAATCCGTGTTCGAGACGCTGCAATGGCGAATTAAATTTTTCAGTCAGATCTTCCAATTCATCCATATGTTCATACTGTTCTTTAGACAAAATGGGCAGACCGTCTCGTTTTGTTTGTGTAAAACGATAGGCAATATCTTGTAAATTTCCCGTAAAGCTTTCCATGTCTATCTTTTGTCTTATGGGTATGGTAAAAGCCATAAGTACTCCTGCAATGGTTGGGTGAATTCCTGAACCAAGAAAAAGAAACCAGACTACAACACCTATGAAAAATGAAAGATACTTGTGATAAATACCTCTATATGACAAATAAAATAAAAACGCCAAGGGAAGCATGGCATATAGAATCAACCACCAATCAATCCCTGTACTATAAAAGATTGCTATTATAAGAACCGCACCTAAATCATCTACAATGGCAAATGCTGTTAGAAATATTTTAAGCGAAAGCGGCACCCTGTTTCCTAGAATTTTTAAAATTGCCAAGGTAAAAGCTATATCGGTCGCCATAGGAATTCCCCACCCGCTGCTTGTTTCAGGAGAATTATTCAATAACAAGAATAGACACAAAGGAAATACCATTCCGCCAATTGCTGCAAACAGAGGTAACGTTGCCTTTCGTAACGAATTCAATTCGCCAATTAATAGTTCTCTTTTAATTTCTAACCCAATTAAAAAGAAAAAAATAGCCATTAATCCATCATTAATCCAAAGGATAAGTGGTTTTGTAAACTCAAACGTTTCTGTACGTATACCGATGTTGAATTGCCATAAAGCTTGGTACGATTCACTAAAAGGGGAATTCGCCCAAATCATTGCAATCACCATTGCCCCAAACAAGAGGATGCCACTAAAACTTTCAATTTTTACAAATTTCTGGAAGGGGGTAAGAATGATTTTTTCAATCATAAGCTACTGATATTTATTTGGTTTGAAAAATAAAAAAAGGATTTCCTAATAAATGTAATACAGATTTATTGATAATGTCATAATCTAAAAGTTCTGGATGGACTCTTGCTAAATTTTTAATACTTAATAACCTTTCTAGATAACTAATTTTATCATTTGAATTAAAGGGTAATAATATAAATTATGAGAATATTAGAAAAGGGAATTAATCAAATTTTTTTGAGAATAAATACAGTTTCATTAGTCCGTAACCATCATGTGATTTAAACAAAATTAATCTCTAAATTTTACCTTGGCTACACAAAGTATTGTTATTCAAAGCAGTAATATTCTACCTCTTTATAAAGAGATATTAAAGGCTATAGCTTTCTTGCTGAGGTTTTGATTCCGATAAAGATAAAATTGAAAAAAGATTTGTTAATTAGAATGTTAGGTGAAGACTTAAATTAAGAATTATTTAAATCTAACAACACACTAAATCAGTTGAAACTTATGGTGAATGTTGAGCCTACACCCACTGTACTATCTGCTGTAATAACACCTCCCATAGCTTCAATTTGAGTTTTTGTCAAAAACAGACCTACACCCTTTGCATCAGGGTGCCTGTGAAAAACTTTATTTAATCCGAACAGCTTATGGCCGTGTTGCTCTAAATCTATACCAAGGCCATTATCATGGAACTTGAGTACAATATTTCCGTTTTCAAGCTCTGAGGTAATTCGTATTTCTGGTATGCGGTCTTTTGATTTATATTTAATTGCATTTCCTACCAAATTGAGAAAAATACTTTCCATATAAACTCTCTTATAACGAATAGTAGAAACCTTGGAGAAATCGCTTTTGATTATCGCGCCAGAATTCAATATTGCTCCACTCAAAATTTCTTTGGTATGCTCCAATACGGTACCTAAAATAATCTCTTCTAGGTCTTCGGTTGAATCATCAATCTTTGTTTTTAGTGCATCAACCAAAGTGTTAAGCGTTAAGGTAAGGTGTTCAATAACTGTTTTAAACTTTCCGAATATATCCGTGCGATCCGCATCAGTTTCTGACTGATTATATATTTCCAGCAACGAATTAAGGTTGGCCACGGGAGCCCGTAAATTGTGAGACGTTATATGCGTGAAATCTGCAAGTTGCTTATTTTGACTGGATAGTTTTTGTGCTACAAGTTCTAAACTCTCTTTTGCCTCATGAATTTTTTGTTCGGCCAGTTTTTGTTTGGTAACGTCACGTATAGCTGCGGAAACCAATAGCCCTTCTTCTGTATGAAGTGGACTTAAACTTATTTGAATAGGTATTTCTTTTCCATTTTTTTTTAGTGCATACAAATCTTTTCCATCTCCCATAACCCTAGTTATCGGGGTATTGAAAAAACTATTTCGGTCTTTAGTGTGTTTGGGGTAAAACCGTGTAGGAATTAAAATTTCTACCGGTTTATCAAGTAATTCTTCCAATGTATACCCAAATAATCTTTCAGATTGTTTATTAATCAGCTGTATTGACCCTTTATCATTTACGATAACCATAGCATCCGGAGCAGACTCTAGGAGCCCTCTAAATTTCCTTTCTGCCATTTTAAATTCGGTAACATCTTGGCAGGTACCGATCATTTCTACAATCTCATCTTTTTGATTAGTAAAAACTTTTCCTAGGAGCTGAATTGTTTTTACCTTACCCGAAGTGGTAATAATACGATGTGTAAAACTTTCCCATTTTTTTTCCTTTTCTACTTTCTCAAAATGTTGATTAACAATTTCTATATCCTCTGGATGAACAAACCTAAAATACGACTCAAATTTAAGTTCAGTTATGGCCTCATCAAGCTCTAGAATTTTATAAAAATTTTGTGACCATTCTACTTTATCAACAACCGTATCCCATTTCCAATTGGACATCATAGAAATCTGTTCTGCAAAGTTTAAAAGCTGATTTTTTTTCAGTAATTCATCCTCAAATTCCTTTATTTCTGTAATATCTTTGGAGATTGCTATAAACCCTTCATTGGCATTATCTCCATTTTCAATAGTGGTTATCGTAGAAAGTACGGAAACTGGCGAACCATCTTTTTTATAATACGTCCATTCACGAGTGTCGTTTAACTCCCTTTTAAAAAGGTTTGCATAATGATCATATGTAGCTGGATCTTCACCATTTAGTACTGCAATATCATTTCTAAACTTTTTGATTTCATCCTCATGAATATATTTCCTAGGTTTTTCTATCCCGACCATTTCTGCCGCAGAATACCCCAATAATATCTCCGCACCATGATTGAAACGATTAATGACACCTTCCCGATCTGTTGTTATAATTAAAATAGATTCTGAGTTGAATATAGCTTGTAATTCAGAATGGGCTTTTTGCAAATTACGTTCCGCCATTTTAATTTCGGTTACATCTTGGCAGGTACCGCTTATTTCTATAACCTCATCTTTTTCGTTAGTAAAAACTTCTCCTAGGAGCTGAATTATTTTTACTTTTCCCGAAGTAGTAATGATACGATGCGTAAAACTTTCCCATTTTTTATCTATTACTGCTTTCTCAAAATGTTGAGCCGTAATTTCTTTATCTTCTGGATGAACAAAATCTAAATATATGTCTAATTTAAGGTCGGTAATTTTTTCGTCAAGCTCAAGAATATTATATAGATTTTTTGAAGATTTTCCTTTATCGGCAACGGGGTCCCATTGCCAATTGGCCATCTTTGAAATCCGTTCGGCATAATTCAAAAGTTCATTTTTTTTCAGAAGTTCACTTTCCGCATTTTTGATTTCGGAAATATCGGCCAATACAGCAATAAAGCCTGTATGTTCACCGTGCACATCCTTAATGGATGAGACTGTTGTTTGACAGGGAAATGTTGAACCATCTTTTCTGCGATATGTCCATTCCCTGGTATCATCCATATCTCTTTTTGAGATATCTATATATTTTGAAATATCTTGAAAATGGTTAAAGCTAGATGGCCTTTCGCCATACAATTCCTTTAATTCATTTTTAAATGCTATGACCTCATTTTCTGCAACAAATAGCATAGGATTATTGATCCCAACCATGTCTGCAGCAGTATAGCCTAATAAAACCTCAGCACCGCTATTAAAATTATTGATAATACCATCTCTATCCGTGGTTATGATCGCAATGGCTTTTGAATTGAATATAGCTTGCAATTCAGAATGGGCCTTATTTAATTGTTGTTCCGCAAGCTTTGTGTAATTTATATCTTGAATTATTCCAAAAAGCCGTGTTAGTTTTCCGTCCAAGTATTCTGATCTCCCTACTACCCTGGTCCAACACGCATTTCCTTTGGCAGTTATAATTTCTAATTCTAGATTAAAATGGGTTCCATCTGCTATGGCACTTTCAATTGCTTTTCTTAATTTTTCTCTACTTTCACCTTCTTTGTAATAGTTAATCCCACTTTCTAAATTTGGTATAAAATCTTCTGTCTCCTCATGTATTTCACGAACTATTTTACTCCAATAAACTTCATTGTTAAGAAGATTTACCTCCCAAGTTCCTATCCGGGCAATTTCATTTGTTTTTTCAAGTATCTCATCAATTCTAGCTTTTTCCAGCTCTTTTTCCTTTCGACGGGTAACATCTCCGGTATGCATTAAAATACCGCCAATCTTGTCTTCTGATATGAACCAAGGGCGAACATCCCAATAAATCCATTGTATGGAACCATCTGTACGTTCAAAAGCAGTTTCTTCACAAATATCAGTAGCACCATTTAGACACCTATTGTGCATATCTTTCCAATCATCACCTATTTCAGGAAATATTTCGTAGTGGGAACGACCTATTAATTCTATTCCTTCCAGGCCATAATCCCTTATCCATGATGGAGACGCGGCAATGTAACACATGTTGTTATCCACCATAGCCATTGCAGTAGAAGCCTGCTCAATGAACATTTTCTGATACTCTTCCTGCGACTTTGAATTGTTCATGACGAAATCTAATTAATATAAGTTCACAAATATTTGTTTAAAATACTACTAATTTAGTTAAACAAAGAATTAACACTACTGCCTTAGATGAAAAATACTACAGTTTTATAAAAAAATAAATCTTATATTTTTCTTTAATGCGTGTTTAAAATAAGTGCACTTAAAATGATGTGCACTTCGTTTGGGTTCCGAGTTAATTTTCTTTTTGATAGCATCTTTTGGCGCATAAATTTTACTATACATTCATACGTAAGAATAAGAATTAAACTAAAAGTAAAAATTATGAAAAAACACATATTAACAGCAGCAGTTTTAGCATTTGCATTAACTGCCTGCACCGGAACAAAAAAGGCAACTATGAATAAGACGGATGATGAAATGACCGCACAACAAACGAGCAGGCCAACAGTTTCATCCATAGAGAATTCTTCAACGGAAATAGATAATGTATCCGGTGGCGTTGCTGCCCAGACCAATGGCTCAACAGGGGCTATGAACAATGTTCAAGCAACTAGGACTAGTAATACTAGTTACAATAGTGCTATGATGAACAGTAGTATTTACGAAGAAATAGGTATGACCGAAGACCAAATCACCGCTTATGAAGCTGCCATGGAAAACTTTGAAAATAAAAAACGTAATGCGCCTAATGGTGAGATGTTGGGTAGTATAGAGAGTGAACGCACAAGGCAAATGAAAAGCATTCTTTCTGAAGACCAGTTTGAAACGTATCAAAATTGGGAATTCGAAAACCAATAATATATTTTTAATAGCAATGTAAAAGTGACAAGGCCCCATAACAGTAGTTTGCGGCCTTGTCTTTTCTTCCCTAGCTATTCTGAAGACCAAGATTATTGATTCAGCAGACCACAATAATCCAATTATACAAACTGTATATGCGGCTTGTAATTCATAACACCAATTTTAAACAAACTAATATAATATCTGATGATTTTGTTAGCAAGGGTTAATCACTTGTTAGTGAGGGTTCAAAAAGACTTTTCAGAAATAGGAATCGAACCTGACTGGACCTTTCACTCCGAGTTTCTATTCAAAATTTTACTTGCAATTCTAGCTGGTTTCTTTATAGGCATAGAAAGGGAATACAAGGGTAAAGATGCAGGATTAAAGACCAACATGTTGGTTTCGGCAGGTTCTTGCGCTTACGTAATTCTATCATTACAATTTTTAGGAAGCGAATTCACGGATGTAACCCGTGTCTTAAGCCAAGTTGTTACTGGCATAGGTTTTTTGGGTGCAGGAGTAATTTTGAAAAGAGAAGATACCATTCACGGTCTAACAACAGCCGCTACGGTCTGGTGCAGTGCCGCTGCCGGTTGTATTGCCGCGCTATACATGATTACCAACCTAATGCTATTTACAGCAGCGGTCGTTGCTGTAAATATAATATTCGGTCTACTCGATAAAAAAATATAACAACAGCCTAAAAAGTCAGAAAAATGTATTCATACCGTCCTAATCCGTCCATTTATTTATTCCTCGTAACCGTTGTTCTTCCCTGCATGTCTGTTGTGGCACAAACTAAAAACGAAAAGGAATATATAATCTCAAAAGAAAATTTCCCAGAAGTAGCATTATTACAACTTGAAAATAAACTGAGCTCGGCAAAGAGAATACGATACTTTAAAGAATATGATAATACTCAAATAGGCTATGAGGTAAAATTTAAACTTGAGAAAATGTATCACAGCGTGGAATTTGATTCTATAGGACAGCTTGAGGATATAGAAACTTACATAGAAGAAAAAGATATACCCGAGTCCACCTTACAACGGGTAAATAACTTTTTGGAAGAAGAATTTAACACCTTCAGAATCATAAAAATACAACGCCAGTATACAACGGAAATAACTAAAGCTCCAGAGGCATTGTTCCAATATGCTTTTAACAAGGATAAGAATATTGGAGAAAATTATGAAATAGTTATTGCCGGCAGGGATCAAGAAGATTTTGAAAATTTTGAGTTGCTATTCTCTTCTGAAGGTAGCTTAATCAACAAACGAAAATTCGCATCTATTGGATATGACCACATACTCTATTAAATCTTTTTTTTTCGTTCTTTTGCTTTTGGCCTCCTCATTAATATTACAAGGCCAAGAAACTTTCATGGGATATTGGGAGCCAGAAATAGGTATATCATATAAGGTAGCGCCCTTATATTCACATAAATTTTCCATTGAAAAAAGAACACTTTGGTTTGAGGACAAGACCGTTTTTGACGTGGAACAAATTGATGTTTCGCATTTCTCAAACTATAAGTTGCTAGATAATCAAAGTATTGCTCTTGGGCTTATGTACCGCTTCGAATCGCTTTTCTCTGACGAGCGCGATGAGTTTCGGTTAACGGAACAGTACAATCTTACCACCACCCACATTAATTATAGGCTAGGGCACCGTATTAGGGCAGAGCAACAATTTTCAGGCACTCCCATCAATCATCGATTTCGATATCGATTAACTATAGATTTCCCCCTACAGGGAACAAGGCTTGATGTAGGAGAAATGTTCTTCATTTCTTCCATCGAAAACTTACTGACCGTGGCAAAAACCCAAAAACCTGAATACGATCAGCGTTATTCAATATCTCTAGGATTATTATTAAACAAAAAATTGACCCTTACGAATGGCTTGGAATATCGATTGGAAAATTATTCAAATCAGGCAGCTCATAGTTTATTTTTGCTCAGCTCGCTTAATATAGACTTGTAAAATCATTGTGATTTACTATTTCGCTTAAATTCTCAAAGAAGCTTTATTCTTGAGTTAAAAAATATAGGTATACCGATCGTCTATATATTTTTCATTCAATAACTTTTCATCGAGTTATTCAAAGTCAACTCTGTTCCCCTATGTCCAAGAATAAATCAATTTACAAAATAGAGCAAAATGAAAAAACATATAGTTAAGATCAAATCAATAAAATTCATTAATTATAACGTCTTACAAATAAAGACGGATAGACCTGAAGGTTATGAATTTAAGCCTGGTCAAGCAACAGAAATGTCTATCAATACGGAACAGTGGAAAGAAGAGACACGTCCGTTTACCTTTACAAGTCTACCCCAAGACGATTACCTAGAATTCACTATAAAAGTGTACCCAGACCATAACGGAATGACAGAACAACTTTCTAGGTGTAAAGAAGGTGACGAACTTATTTTAAGAGATGTTTTTGGAGCTATTCAATACAAAGGAAAGGGAACGTTTCTAGCAGGGGGTGCCGGTGTAACACCATTTATTTCTATTTTACGGTCTCTGGAAATGCAAAACGACCTTGTAAAAAATGCCTTGATATTCGCCAATAAAGCGGAGAAAGATATTTTTCTTCGCGATGAGTTCGAAAACTTATTGGGACGAAACTACGTGAATGTGCTATCCGAAGAAAACATAGCCAAATACGCTCACGGTCATATTGATGAAAATTTTATGAGATCTACAATTTCTGATTACTCACAGTATTTCTATGTTTGCGGACCTCCTGAAATGACGGATAAGGTGGTTGAGGACCTTAAAAAATTAGGTGCTACAGATGATAGAATCATAATTGAGGATTACGATTGATTTTTCCACTTTAGATATTTCATCTCGGTGATTCAATATTCATAAAACTATAAAATTCACACATTTTAAAAAACCGCCACTGCGAAGTGGCGGTTTTTATTCTGTTAAGCAGCAAGTTTACGACACTCATCGGCACATACCAAACAAGAGGCTGCACATACCTTACAGTGCCCATGTTCGTGTTGCTGACATTGTTCAGCACACCACTCACAGATTTCTGCACATATTTTTGCATAATCTTTCGTAAACCGGCTATCGGCTACCATAGACTTAATGCATATTAAACAGGCATCTACACACTCTATACAGCACTTTGGACAATCATTGATACTTTCCGTTCCTACCATCTGTACTAGGCAATTCTGGCAATCTATCAAACACTGCTGACAAGCTTTTATACAACTTTCATAGTTAGATATCATTTTCTATATTTTTAAGGTTCTTTATTAATTGCGCGTAAATGATGTGCTCCTTACTACGCATTAAGCATTTTGTTTCTCGTGTTTACCTTCTTTGATTTCCTCAATAAGTTTGTTGCAAAAAGCAGGTAAATCATCAGGATTTCTGCTAGTTACCAATCCATTATCCACAACTACAGGCTCATCCACCCATTTGCCTCCAGCATTAATAACATCTTCTTTTATACTTTTGTAGGAGGTAACTTTTCTTCCGTCAATTACGCCCGCATTTATAAGAAGCCATGGTGCATGACAAATAGCCGCTACTGGTTTTCTTCTCTCAAAAAAGGCTTTTATAAAATTGAGAGCTACTGTATGGGTTCGTAACGTATCAGGATTCATGACTCCTCCTGGCAAAACCAAAGCATCATAATCGTGTACGGGAGCAGAATCAACATTTCTATCGACTTTTATACTTTTGCCCCAATCGGTCTTGTCCCAGCCTTTGATTTCGCCTTCTTTTATTGAAATAATATCTACTGTTGCGCCTTCGATTTTTAGCGCCTCTAGGGGAGCAAAAAGTTCTGATTGCTCAAAGCCATCGGCCGCCAAAATCGCTACTTTTTTATATTTTAATTTCATGATATTGGGTTTTAAGTGAATATTTTATCTGAAAATAAATAAATAAGTTAGCTAAGCTTACTCCTAAAAAAATCAACATTAATGATATCACTTGTATAGCTCACAGCAACAAAGCAATAGTGGTGAATTGGGTCAACATATTGTTTTAATGAATCAATGCCCATTAGTTTTATGGAGTATTTTAAATATCTGAATTATAAAAAAAATAAGATTATGGCTAATACAAATGATAAACGAAAATTTAAAAGAAAAAGAGAACAAGTAAACCCTACTAACCCAACGGGAAATGTTAATCAAGAAACCAATGAATTCAACATTGAAGAGGATACGATTCGCAATCAGCAAAACAAGGGTTAACAAATTTAGCTCGAAAGGTTTCCAAGTAGAGCCTTTCGTTTATGCAAAATCATTTATTATGTATAAAACAAAAGAAATAAGGTGGTTTTTTGATAATGACAACCAACATATTAAAGAATGGTTTAAACAACGGGATTTAAATTTTGATTGTAGTGAAGAGAGACGTGATCTTTATTTGAATACAAAGAGCAAAAGCTTTAATATTAAACTAAGAGATAATAGAATAGAAATTAAACAACGGGAGTCATGCCCTGTGGGCCGCACCAACCTCTATACTGCATTTGGCTATTCTGAAAAATGGATAAAATGGAGTTTTTCTTTACAAGACGCCCAAGCCGAATATGGCATATTATCAGACCTTGAAAATAATGAATGGGTAGAAGTCGCAAAAAATAGGTTAACCGTAAATGTTATAAATGTAAATGGAAAGTTGGAAATTAGAAAGACCACTGAAGATATAGAATCTGGCTGCCAAATTGAATACAGCAAAGTAACCGTTAAAAATAAAATCAGTTATACTTTTGGTTTTGAGTGGTTTGGTAAAGAAAAAGTATTTTTTGATGAGACCTTTTTAAGTACTATTCTTGGCGATACGAAGCTAACCCTTAATCAGTCTATGGGATACGCCGAATTTTTAAAAAGAAAAGAATTATAGCTTACCAATTCTCAATTTCGGAATGAATTTCTGGGACGCTCTTATTTGTTACTTCACTTATTTTTTCCAATACCCTTTCGAAACCGCCAGTTTCAAAATACAAATCCCCCAACTCTACGTTAGGGTGTTCTTTTAAATACTCCTCTTGAATGTCGTTCCACTTATCACGTAGGCTTTCATAGGTATGTTTACTAGATTGAGAATCTTTCCAGTTAACATTACTCTCTCGGTTAATATTTCCTTCATCCATAATTCTATTTATTTTTTTCGAAATTTGGAATCGTCAAACTCTTTTCTTCCATAGAATGACTCATCTTCTTCTAGATCGCCCTCACCATCTATTGTTTCGTTCTTCGCATTAAACCAATTAACTTCATTACCTTCTGAAGACACAATGGTTGCATCATTATCAGAAATAGGCTCCTTGAAGTTTTCTCTTCGTTCTTGTTTATAGAGTTCTGCATTTTCCATCTCACGCTCTATAGGTTTTGTTTTTGGTTGATGTACAAATCTCCTGTTATACGAGTCTAAAATAGCATTTTCATAAGAGCGGTCTATAGCGCTATTTTCCCGAATACGTTTGGTACTGGCAAAGGTAGTATGGTCAATGGTCATTGTAAAAATATAGTCTTCTGCCATATTAATATCTACTAGACCTATAGGAATTATAATATGGTTCTCTCCTTTTTCATTGACGAATTCTTTTAATCGCGTGTTTGTATGATTATGATAAGGGTCATGTTCGGCATCAATAATTGTGGCATCTACCTCAATATCCAAGTACACAACCTTCTCTACTCTTTTGTTTACGAGTAAATTTTTGACACTCCCTACATTTCTCAAGTTAGCATCTTTAACGACCCAGCCCCGAATATCCGGGTAACCATCTTCAATTTTGTATTCTGAAAGTTCGTTGAGATAGTATAAATGTTTTTCCTTGATTCCCATAATACATTGTTTATTGGACACATAGCCCGGTTCATAATAGCAGTCGCCTCACTACCTGTTCTTACCCCATATTACCTGCATATATAAAATACAGTACTGCGGCTATAACTAGTATTAAAACCAGCCAAGGCCAGATGGGACGTTTTTTACGTATTTTTATTTCTGCCATTTTTTTAAATTTTTCTCTGAACTATCAATTTCTGTATTACTTGGACTGCTAGTACTATCAACTGCTGTAGTATCTACCTCTTCATCTCCGGCCCATTTCTCCGCTTTTTCCATAGCCTCAATTTGTGTTTCTTTCACACCATCCATAGGAGTTCTCTTTGTTGCAGAATCTTCAGGACTTTCGCCGCAGGACATAACAAATACAAAACATACCAATGCACATAACCGTTTATATAAACTTACTCTCTTCATTAATTTCACTTTTTATTAATTAATAGCTCTGTATGAAATTATACTACCGGCAGAAAAGTAATTGGTCGAATCGACAGAAAAATTATCTTTAAAAAGCTGCTGTACATGACTATTGTGAACTTGTATTCAGAACCAAGAACACTATGGCTAGAAATACAACAAAAGCAAATATCATGATAATGGTCGCCCAAGGAAAACGATTTTTAGGTACGTTGGTAGTTTGATTGTGCACTGACCCGTCATCTACTTGTTTCGTTGGCATTGGCGCACTTTCACTTGCTTTTAATCGCTCTTTATTTGCTCCTGTACTCATTTCTTGTGTTTTAATAGTTATCCATCTAAATAGGCATTAGACTATCTTAGCTGTGCTAAATAGAAGAGCCCATCTACTTACTAAATAAAGTTGAGAAACAACCAGGAAAAGAAATATCCTATTTCAATGAAATCTTAGCTCAAAAGCAAGACCTGTTTAGTTTTTTGACTTAAAAACTGAAAAGCTTTACTAATAATCTTAATCTTTATTTTTGGGGTCGTTTCGTGACATATAGGATATTCGACAAAATTCTATGGACAATAATTGGCTTGGGTGCCATCTCCCGAACGACCAAAAAATATTTAATGGCAGGCTTCAATGTAAGAAATATTTTTCTTTTGAATTAAACCTTATTTTATTTGGAATATCATTTTTGGAGCAATATCCTTTATTTACTCCTAAAAAAATGAAAATAGCGATATTTAGTTGTCATCCCTTTGAAAAAGAATTTATCGAAAAGGCCAATACGAAAAGCCACCACCTTATTTACATACATGAACCTATAACACTTACAACCGTTAAGAAGGCTAAGGATTGTTAAGTCGTTAGCATCTTTTCTTCCGATAATGCAAATAGGGACGTATTGAAAAAATTGGTCGAAATGGGAGTGGGATTAATTGCAACGCGCTCCGCAGGAACAGATCATATTGATATACAGGCCGCAGCTGAATTTGATATCTATATTGCCAATGTACCAAAATATTCGCCTAATGCCATTGCAGAACACTGTATCGCCTTGACTTTGGCATTATACCGCAAATTAAAGCCCTCATTTGAACGTGTCGGTAATTATAATTTTTCATTGGAAGGTCAAATAGGAATGGAAATTAAATCCAAAACGGTCGGCATTTGTGGCACGGGTGATATTGGGGAAGTTCTGGCCAATTTATTCCATGGTTTCGGAGCCCATATTCTTTTGTACGATTCCAAAAGGAATTCAAATTTAATCAATAAATCTTGGGCTAAGTACGCTACAAAGGAAAGCATCCTTGAAAAATGTGACATCATTTCATTGAATTTACCCTTAAACAATGAAACGGAAGAGTTTATCTCTTTTCAGGAATTGGAGACTATGAAAAATTCTGCCATACTTATTAACACAGGCCGAGGCAAATTAGTAAATACCGGCCATATTTATAATGCTATGCGTGAGAAAAAGATTTCCGGATTTGCCATGGATGTATACGAAAATGAAAAAGGAATCTTTCACAAAGATTTTTCTAAAAGTAATGAAAAAGATCATTTGCTCGAATCATTGATTGAGTTAGACCATGTCATAGTAACAGCCCATCAGGCTTTTTTAACCGACACGGCTTTACAAAATATAATGAAAACTACTTTTCGTAATATTCAAGATTTCGCAGATGGAAATTCGGTAGAGAATTTGGTTTTCTTCAATATGCAATAAGAGTCGTATTGATTAAATAAAATCAAGAAGGAACTTTATTCACGTTATAAAGCTTTTGTAAATAAATAGTAGCAATTTTCACTTAAAATATGAAGATTATAAAGGAAATTATAAAATTCGGAAAGATTATAGACAGCACTGTGATTGCCCTATACAACTCATTACCGTTGCTTGAAAAATATGCTCTTGAGCTACGGTGCGCGATAAGATTTAATTCTCTTAATTGGATGGCAGCTTCCAAATTTTTATTTCTAGTTTTCTTATTGGTTTTCATGTCTTGCAAACAGATTCAAAAGATACAAGATACTTTTGCCCCTCCTACCCCACGTGAATTGTACGCGCGATCATTTAAAGAAGGGGATTCCGCATATCGCCAGTGGAACAATTCCTATAATTGGGCGCTTAGAGATAGCTTAACCGTTATACTGCCCTATGTGGAAGTTGGAGAAATTATTCCTGAAATACATCCTCGTTACAGCTTTAACATTCACCTCAGCGAAGGCGAAAAATTAATGGTTTCCACAACCTCGGACTCGGATTCGGTTCCCTTTTTCATCGACATCCATCGATTCGAAAATCTGGATAGTTTGCCATCCGAACCCTTGCTCCATGAAAAAAATTACACACAATTACCGTTAGAGTTAAATATTAGAAAAACAGGAAATTATAAGATCGTTATTCAGCCCGAACTTTTTGAAAGAGCTAATTTTAAAATCGAATTATATACCCAACCTACGCTCGTCTTCCCGGTAGTGAATGTTCCGGATAATGCCATCCAAAGTTTTTGGGGTGCTCCCCGCTCCAGAGGAAAGCGGACACATGAAGGAGTAGATATATTCGCACCAAAAATGACCCCTGTTGTAGCCGTAGTGGAAGGTCGCACAGGCTTTGTCGGAGAACGCGGCCTTGGAGGAAAACAAGTGTGGTTGCGCGAAAGTATCTTTAAAAATTCCTATTATTATGCCCACTTGGACAGCATCATAACTTTTTCCGGGGAAAAAATAGCTGTTGGCGACACCTTGGGATTTGTGGGAAATACGGGTAACGCTAGGACTACAGCACCACATTTACACTTCGGAATCTATTCAAAGGAGGGAGCCATCGACCCCTTACCCTTTATTCGTCGAAACAGAAAACAAAAGGCACAACCAACTATGCCCCGAACAAAAGGGCGCATTGTAGTGCCAAAAGCAAATGTTCGTTTAGGCCCCAACACCCAAGCTCTAAAATTTATAGCGCTTGAAGAGGGAGATACCATAACCATTCTCGGAAAAACTGTTGATTGGTATCATACCCAACTTCCTGACAATACATTTGGATTTATTCACCACTCACTGATAACTGAAGTTACTGACACAAAAAAATTGAATACAAATTATAAATAAGACCTTCCACCGAAAAATTAAACAATTTATCAGTACGCTATCAATAATATATAGGAAAATGCATTATTACTTTCACTCGAACTCCGATTGACTATATATTTTGCTTTACTATCTCCAGACTGACAAGTGAAATTTGCTGAAAAATCCTCTACATAAAGCGTGCCGATAATACACGAATTCCAGGTTTTCGACCAGTTATAAAAATCCTTAGCAAAGACACCTGTAACTGAACTTGAATTTTATATAACATATCTAACGTACTGCGAAATGGTCAACGACCATAATAAAATCAGTAATACCTGGAATCACCTGAAACCTTTTATTTTAATAGTGAAGACCTAAAAACATTGAATGATGCCATTCAATTTTAAGAACTTTCGGAATGACTAAATATATTAATCACCTTAATAATATTTTCACACATATTCCGGAATGATGTAGCCTTAGTCAGAAAATAAGCTGCTCCAAGAATTAAACAATCCTCCTTTTCTTTTTGATATGCGGAAGTCGTATTTATAATAACAGGTATATGCCTTAACTTTTCATCCCTTTTTAATTCACGAAGGCAAGTAATTCCATCCATCCGCGGCATATTAAGATCCAAAAATATCAAATCAGGTAACATTTTTAATTTATAACGTAAAAGACTTAAAGCTTCTTCACCATCATAAGCAAAATGACAAAGTGCGCTCGCATTAACTTCTCGCATTGCCTCATGAAAAAAATCAATGTCGTCCTCGTCATCGTCAACAATAAGATAAATAGGATTTAACTTCATATCAAATGGGTTTTTCCTACGGACCGGTCTATAAAAATAAGTATTTAATCCTATTCACCTCACAGTTCGTCCATTATTAATATTTAGCTATGGAATTCTCGGTTTAAGCAATAATTAAATTACTTTATAGCTCATCTTCAATTTCCATAAAATAGAATGGAATATACGTGGTAAGATAGACACCTTCATAAACCATATTTATTGAATTAGTACAAATCGTTTGGTATGTTATATTTAAGATATTTTCCATTTGCTTCCCCAATGAGTCTCATCAGTAAAATCCACTTCGGTTCCAGAGGGAGTCTAAGTGGTCTTATATAGGCCACTCTCATCGTCTGGCAACAAGTTGCCCGCAATCAGTATGTAATTGTTTGAAATTACTATTGGTAACGATTTCCTCCCGTTAAACCGGACAGTTTTAAATTAGAGAAAACCGGGCGAATAAATGTTTAACTTATATCAAACAATATGAATCGATATAACAATGAAAAATCAGCATATTTGAGCTTGTAAATTAAATTTAAAGATAAAACTGATTCTTTCCAAAACATGTTTTGATTATCGGATGAACTCTCAAATTTCTTAAGCTAGATAATATGAGTAGTTTTCGGCATTTATAATATCTATAGGTAACAAGAGTTGTTTTCTGAAAGGGTTATCAAAAAGAAAATACTCCACTAAAGATGTTAAGCTCAGATACACTTGCTTCTTGGGGTCTTGATGTATTAAAAAGGAAATATTCCCCTCCTTTAAGTGAGCAATGTTCTTCTCAACAAGATCATAACCTACAAGTATTGGTTTTGTTGAACTTACCCTCCCCCCGTTTGCCAACAAGTAAGCCTTGGAGGTGGTTACGAAGATTCCGTCTAAATATGCATTTTTCCTTTTAAAGTTTGTAATGGTTTCTTCAATTGAAAACCCATCTTCTTTTTTAAGATGATGAATATGAATTTTAACCTCCTTACTTTTATTTATTTCAAAGTAGTCAATAAATCCTCGCTCTTTTTCTTGCATATGCGATGCATTTTGAAATGATTCATCTATATGAAGAATAGCCAAGTTGGCCTTTTCTTTTATTAGTATATAAAAAAGACTAGCAGCCACTCTGCCACTTTGGTATAAATCTTGCCCAATAAAGAAGTCTACTTTGCTTTGGTTGACATAATTATTAAATGTAGCGACTTTAATATTGGTTTCTTTGCATTTCTCCGCGATAATTTCTGCTTCTCTAAAAAAAAGTGGCACCATTAAAAAAGCCACAGGTTTAGATGCGATAGCTTCTAATCCAACAGATAGAAATGAAGCTGTCACTTCTGGATCAAAATAATATCTATTTAGCTTTATACCAAAATGACCATATTCCCTTTCTACTTGTTCGATTGCTGCAAAGCACGGAAGCCAATACGGATCAGAATTCTTTTGTGGGAGAAGTATAGATATATTGTATATCGTATTTTTCTTTAATCTTTTGGCAATAGGGTTTGGCCTATATTCAAATTGTGCCATTACGGCTTTGACCTTTTCGGCTGTTTCTTGCGATACTCTTCCCCGCTGATGAATAACACGGTCAACAGTTCCCTTCGAGACACCTACGATTCGAGCAATATCCTTAATGGTGTAATTTTTCTTCATTTTAACAAATATAGCAATCTATTTATCTAAAATAGGTGTGCTCGATAACGCATATTTTGCGTGTACGAGCACATTTTAACTCAATTTCCTTCGTTTACATTTTTTTTTTAGATAAATTGGTCCAGAATTTAGAGCTGAACATCTCATTATTTTCTTAAAAATAAAATATAAATAATTGAAAATCAATGATATATATTTAGTCAATAATTGTTCAGCCAATTTGTTAGCCAACCAAAAAGTGGCTTTTAAGTATAGATATCAATTTGTTTAAATAATAGTTATGTCAAATATCAAAAAAAGTATCGACGGGCCATCTCTTGTAATTCTTGCAGCTGGAATCGGAAGTCGTTATGGTGGCCTAAAACAATTAGATACTTTTTCACCTGAAGGAGATACCATTATAGATTTCTCTATATATGATGCCATTCAAGCCGGGTTTAAGAAAATAGTATTTGTGATAAGAAAAAACTTGGTCGAAGAGTTTGAAGATACTTTTCGTCCCAAATTAGAAGGAAAGATAAAGCTTGACTATGTGTTTCAAGAATTAGATGAAGTGCCAGGACCTTATGTGAATGAAAAACGAACTAAGCCATGGGGTACGGGTCACGCCCTATTACTGACCAAAGATGTAGTCAGAGAGAACTTCGCCATTATCAATGCGGATGACTTCTATGGGCGGGAAGCATTTGATGCTATGGCAAAAGCATTGAAAGAGACGGACGCCCAATCTTATAATTTTCATATGGTGGCCTACAAGTTAAAGAATACGGTTTCTGATTACGGGTATGTTTCTAGGGGAGAGTGCAAGGTTTCTTCCGAAAATTTTCTTCAAGATGTTACAGAACGTACTCATATAGAAAAAAAGGAAAAGGGTATTGTTGTTGAAAATGAATCTGGTGAATTGCAACCGATAGACCCGAATACCTACGTATCTATGAACTTTTGGGGTTTCACGCCAAAATGCTTTGAGTTTGGGTGGAAATTGTTTGTTGAGTTTCTTGAAGATAACAAAGAAAATAGTAAGGCTGAGTTCTATATTCCCACGGTAGTGAATGAAATGTTGAAATCTGACAAGGTCGAGGTAAACGTGCTTACTACTAATGAAAAATGGTTTGGGGTAACGTACAAGGAAGATAAGGCTATCGTTCAAAATGAGATTATGAAACTCAATGAAAACGGAGTATACCCCAAAAAACTATGGGAATGAGAAATGAAGAAAACATAGTAGCTGTTTTTGGGGCATTTAATCATCAGGCTACCCTGAGATGCATTCAAGAATTTTCAAGCGGACATATCAATGATACGTATTTAATTGAAACAGAACAGAAGCGAGATTTTGTTTTACAGCGTATCAACGGAGAGGTGTTCAAAAATATCCCGGCCTTGGTAGAAAACAAAGTCAAAATCAGTAAACACCTATTGAGTAAATTACCGGAGATGACCGATTCTGAAAAGTATAGAAGGGTATTGTCTTTTGTTCCTTCTGTGAATGGGAGCTACCATCTAAGGGATGTTAATGGTCAGTATTGGAATCTCTCTTACTACATACCCGAAAGTAATTCATTCGATACGGTAACAGAAAAAGAAGTTGCATATGAAGGCGGTAAACTGTTCGGGGATTTTATCAATCAGACCAGCGATTTTGATGCGTCGGAGCTAGTTGAGGTTATACCTGATTTTCATGATATGAACTGTAGATTGGTGCAATTTGAAAACGCTAAGGAAAAAGCTTCTCAAGAGCGCTTGAAGAAAGCTAGAACATGCATTGAACGCATCTACGAATTGAAGGAGGAGATGTTGACTTTACAAAACCTAAAGGATAAAGGAAAAATACCAGTGCGTGTTACCCATAACGACACAAAAATTTCCAATGCACTTTTTGATATAAAAAATAAAGGACTATGCGTTATCGATACCGATACTGTAATGCCTGGTATTGTTCACAACGATTTTGGCGATGCCATTCGAACAATTTGCAATACCGCTGAGGAAGATGAGAAAGATTTAAGCTTGGTAAGTTTTAATGTACCCTATTATAAGGCGTATTTCAAAGGTTTTCTTGAAGAACTTCGATTCTCTCTTAGTCCACTTGAGAAAGAACATCTACCGCTTGGGGCTAAAACGATTATTTATATTATGGCGCTTCGTTTTCTAACGGATTACCTGAACGGCAACGTGTACTACAAAACAAACTACATCGATCATAACCTGAATCGTTCTAAAAATCAGCTAAAACTCATTGATAGCTTTGAAGAGCAATATGACCAAATTCTTGAAATAAGCAGCGATATCATAAAATTGTAAGAACCATGAAATATGTAGTAACTGGAGGCGCGGGATTTATAGGAAGCCATATTGTTGAGCATTTAACGGCTGAGGGTCACAAAGTGGTCGTGGTAGACAATCTACGCACAGGATTTAAAAAAAATATCGCGCAAATGAACGTTCAGTATAGCAATACTGATATTCGCGATGAACAAAAGATAACCGAACTAATTGACGGGGCTTCTGCTGTTTTTCACTTGGCAGCATTAGTGAGTGTGCCTGAGTCAATAGAGAAAATAAATGAGTGCAACTCAATAAATACAGTAGGTACCATAAACATATTGGAGGCTGCCAAGAAAACGGGTAATTGTAAAGTGGTACTGTCATCATCGGCAGCTAATTATGGAAACAATCCTCTGTCTCCCAAAGTAGAGACAATGGTGCCAGAGCCTTTGACTCCGTATGCAATTACAAAGTTAGACGGGGAGTATTATCTTGATATGTATCGAAACGAGTTTGAGGTACCCACCACGTCATTGCGCTATTTTAATGTGTTCGGTCCGCGTCAAAACCCAAAGTCTACCTACGCTGCCGTGGTGCCTATTTTTATTATGAATGCATTACAAAATAAGCCTTTGATTATTTACGGAGATGGAAAGCAAACTAGAGACTTTGTTTATGTGAAAGATGTCGTGTCAGCAAACCTATTGGCAGCTGGTCAAGGCGAAGGGGTATACAATGTAGCCTTAGGAAAAGGCACTTCGGTCATAGAGCTCGCCCAACATATTATTGAAATCACCAATTCTAAATCTGCTATTGAGTTTTTAGATCAAAGGCCTGGAGATATCAAGCATTCTGTGGCCAAAACTCATAAAATCAACCAATTAGGTTTTACGCCAAAGTTTACAATTGAACAAGGCCTAAAAGAAACGATTGCTTTTTATGAAGGACAAATGGTACAGAAAACAAACGCATAATAACTATGAATATAACCTCCTCGCCCACAAAAAAAACAGATTCTAAAAAAATCTCCATCGCTATTATTGCCGGTATGTTCTTTATTTTGGGTTTTGTTACATGGGTGAACGGAGCGCTTATTCCTTTCATGAAGGCTATTAACGAGTTAAGTGATCAACAATCCTATCTTGTGGCATCTGCTTCGTACATATCTTTTGTGCTCATGGCACTTCCCTCCTCATATATACTTAAGAGAATAGGGTACTGTAAAGGTATGTCGCTTGGCCTTTTGATCATGGGCTTGGGAGCTCTGGTTTTTATACCTGCAGCAGGGGTACGTACCTATAGCTATTTCTTGATAGGAATCTTCATACAAGGCGCAGGAATGACATTGCTGCAAACGGCGGTAAATCCGTATATAACCATATTAGGGCCGATTGAAAGTGCTGCTAAACGCATCGCTATAATGGGTATTTCCAATAAAGTTGCTGGTGCTCTTGGGTCGCTGATTTTCGGAGCACTCTTACTGTCGGGTATCGAAGCGACAGAGCAAAGATTAAGTGTTGTTAGTGACGAAGAAAAAAACCTGCTGTTGGATCAAATGGCAGATAGTGTGGTTTTGCCCTATATTATTATGGCAATATGCCTGTTTATAGGTGCATTTTTAATACGGAAAGCACCTCTTCCTGAGCTTCAGGTTGAAAGCACCCCAGAAGAAACAACAACAGTAACAAAAAGTTCAATATTTCAATATCCTCATTTATTCTTGGGAGTCATTACTCTTTTCGTCTATATAGGCATAGAGGTAATAGCCGGAGATAGTATTATAGCGTATGGCTTGGCTATGGGCTTTCCTGCAAGCCAGGCAAAATATTTTGCTTCGTTTACTCTGTTGACAATGGTGGCGTGTTATGGTTTGGGAATTTTCTTGGTGCCAAAATATGTTAAGCAACGAGACGCATTGGTTGGCAGTGGGGTTTTAGGTATTGTCCTGAGCATTTGTATCATCTCTACCCAGGGATTAACTTCTATATTGCTTGTAGCTGCTCTTGGAATGGCAAATGCAATGGTGTGGCCAGCAATTTGGCCGCTTGCTTTGAGTGATTTGGGCACACACACCAAAACCGGGGCGGCTTTGTTGGTCATGGGTATTTCCGGGGGAGCTATCATTCCGCCTCTTTATGGGAAAATTGTGGATGTGAACAAGGCGGAATTGATAAATCAAGGAGTATCAGCTTCGGAAGCAGTTGGAAGCGCGGCAACATCGGGCTATATAATTTTGATTCCCTGTTACTTCATCATTTTGTTTTTTGCTATTTGGGGTTATAAGTTTAAAAGTTGGTCGAGAAAAAATTATTAATTAAAAAGGATATATAATATAATGTTGACAAGTGTAATTGATAACGCAACAGAGCTTGAAAAACGGTTCGAGAAAATTAATACCCATGTATTTAACAATTCGTTGGATGCATCAAAGGAAGTAGCTGCAGAAGTCGCTTCTTTAATTAGGGAAAAACAGGCACAACAGAAAATGTGTGTTTTAGGTTTGGCAACGGGCTCTTCTCCAAAAAGCCTGTATGCAGAACTTGTACGATTGCACAAAGAAGAGAACTTGAGCTTCAAGAATGTGATTTCCTTCAATCTTGACGAGTACTACCCTATGAAGGCCGAATCTATACATAGTTATGTTCGTTTTATGAATGAACAACTATTCGACCATGTAGATATTAATGCAGAAAATGTCCACATTCCCGATGGAACTCTTTCAAAACAAGAGATTGCGGAATATTGTAATTCCTACGAATCAAAAATAGAAGAAATGGGAGGCATTGACCTTCAGATTTTAGGTATAGGAGGTAATGGACACATCGGTTTTAATGAGTCCGGTTCATTACAGAACTCTAAAACACGTTTAGTTGCTTTAGACCATAGTACACGTATTGCTGCGAGTAAGGATTTTAAAGGCCTGAAAAATACGCCACGTACCGCTATCACTCTTGGGGTCAGCAAAATTATGGAGGCCAGACGTGTCATTCTATTGGCGTGGGGCGAAGCTAAATCGGCAATCGTTAGAAAGGCAGTAGAAGAAGAATTTACCAATCAGGTACCGGCTTCCTTCTTGCAAGAACACAACGCTGTTGATTTTGTGGTGGATAAAGAAGCTGCATCTCAACTTACCCGCTTAAAAAAGCCATGGTTGGTAGAGGAAGTAGAATGGACCAACAAGTTAATCAGCAAAGCTGTTTTGGGGTTGGCGTTAGAATTGAAAAAACCCATTCTAATGCTTACCGATGCGGATTATATAGAGAACGGAATGAGCGACTTATTGGCAGAAAAAGGTCCGGCTTATGACATCAATATTCGTATTTTCAACAAACTTCAAAATACAATTACGGGGTGGCCGGGAGGTAAACCCAATGCAGATGACAGCAAACGACCTGAGCGTTCTGAGCCAGCTAAAAAGCGCGTCTTGATATTTAGCCCACATCCGGATGACGATATTATTAGCATGGGAGGTACTTTCAAGCGATTGCAAGAACAGGGCCATGAGGTACACGTCGCATATCAGACGTCCGGTAATATTGCCGTTGCTGACGATGAAGCTATTCGGTTTGCAAAATTTATAACTGATTTCAACGAGGCTTTTAATATATCTAGTGATGGTGCAAAGGAAATTTATGACAAGAGCAGGCAGTTTATAAAAAACAAGGAAGTTGGTGGGATAGACATTCCTGAACTAAGAAAAATTAAAGGTATTATTAGAAGAGGAGAGGCTCGGGCTACGAGTCATTTTGTAGGCTTGCCAGATGCTCAGATTCACTTTATGAACCTTCCGTTCTATGAGACCGGGGCTATTGAAAAGAATCCATTAGGTGAAGATGATATTGCTTTGACCATAGATTTGATAGAAAAAATAAAACCACATCAAATTTATGCCGCTGGAGACCTTGCTGATCCACATGGCACCCATAAGGTGTGTCTTGATGCTGTTTTTGCGGCGCTAAAATCAATAAAGCATAAAGACTTTATGCAAGATTGTTGGTTGTGGTTGTATAGAGGTGCTTGGCAAGAATGGGGTATTGATGAAATTGATATGGCAGTGCCTATGAGCCCTGATCAGGTCATCGAAAAGCGATTGGGTATTTTTAAGCATCAATCACAAAAAGATGGGGTTGTTTTTCAGGGATCTGATAGCCGTGAATTCTGGCAAAGGGCAGAAGACCGAAATAGAGAAACCGCCACTCTGTACGATCAGCTGGGGTTGGCACATTATGCGGCAATGGAGGCATTTGTACGTTGGGAATACTAAAATTTAATCTTATATGACATTAATAAAATCTATATCGGGAATAAGGGGTACGATTGGAGGAATTCCCGGAGACAACCTAACACCTATAGATACAGTGAAATTCGCTGCCGCTTACGGTACGTGGTTAAAAAAGCAATCGAATAGTGAAATTGTCCAAGTTGTGATAGGCCGAGATGCCCGAGTATCCGGTTCTTTGATTAGCGGCCTAGTTGCTGATACACTTATGGCACTAGGTATTGATATAGTCGATTTAGGGTTGTCGACTACCCCAACTGTTGAAGTGATGGTAGTGGCCGAGAAGGCACAAGGAGGCATTGTGGTAACGGCAAGCCATAATCCTGGTCATTGGAATGCCCTGAAATTATTGGATGACAAAGGTGAATTTCTAAATGCGAAACACGGTGAAGCAATTATTAAGCTTGCGCATAACGAAGATTTTAATTTTGTTAAGGTCGGTGACTTAGGTAAAACCACTACCAAGCACAACGCCATAGAAGAGCATGTAGAACAGGTATTAGCTCTTGATGTAGTTGCAATAGAAGCTATTAAGCGGAAAAAATATAAGGTGGTTTTAGATGCGGTAAACTCTGCCGGGGGTATAGCTATACCCGCTTTGTTAGAAAAGCTAGGCGTTGAATGTGTAAAATTATATTGTGATCCATCAGGAAATTTTCCGCATAATCCTGAACCGTTAGAAGAACATTTAACAGAAATATCTTCTTTGGTAGTCAAAGAAAAGGCGGATTTTGGTATCGTGGTAGACCCAGATGTGGATCGCTTGGCATTGGTGAATGAAGACGGCACCATGTTTGGTGAAGAGTATACTTTGGTGGCTTGCGCAGATTATGTTTTAGGAAAGAAAGCTGGAAATACCGTTTCTAATTTATCTTCCACAAGGGCATTAAAAAATATTACCTTAAAGCACAAGGGGCAGCATTTTTCAAGCGCTGTCGGAGAGGTTAATGTAGTGAAGAAAATGAAGTCGGTGAATGCTGTTATTGGCGGTGAAGGTAATGGTGGAGTGATTTATCCTGAAGCGCACAACGGTCGAGACGCGCTGGTAGGGGTTGCGCTTTTCTTATCCTTATTGGCAGAGTCCAGTATGTCATGCAAAGAATTGCGGACATCATATCCTTCCTATTTTATAGCGAAAGAAAAAATGGAGCTTCCGCCGGATTCAGATATTGATGCTGTTTTTGTTCAGATTCAAAAGGTATATGCAAATGAAAAACTCGATATAATCGATGGAACAAAAATAAATTTCAAAAATGGTGAGTGGGTGCACATGCGTAAATCGAATACCGAACCCATTATCCGGATTTATGCCGAAAGTACATCAATTAAAAGAGCATCAGATTTGGCGCAATTAATGATTGAAACTATAATAGACTTAATTTAAAATTTTTCATCTTGAGAATAGCACGGGATACATTCAGACGTTTGGCAACAGTTGGTTTATTTCTACTGATTGCTGTACAATTTTTGGCGTATTCTGTACCGGAAAATTTTCAAGAAAGAAAGGGTGAGCCTGTTTTTACGGCATATATAAAAGATTCCATACCTGTAACCGTAGATTTAATTTATGATACAGATTCTTTGCCAGATAGATATTACGCATATATTGAAAGTCCGGTTTGTGAAGATGGTGTTTGTTACGATTTGAAATTTCACCTCTATTGGGATTTGCTTGGCAATTTTATAGAGTATAAAGAGGTAGCCTCAGACCCTTTCACAAAGTTTGAACATGATTTGTTTACAGCTGAGGATCATATAAAGTTGCAGAAAATATTGGCCGATAAAACATCGCCGCTCGCCAATTATGCTCCCTTAGATTTAATCGACAAAAATAATTCGGTCTACTCTTCTGTAATAGATGGTATGGCGGGTGCAACCTATCCTGCGTTAAAGGACGAAGTTGTACAAGGGGCAGTTTACAGTACACATACATTATGGAATATTGTAAATGGTACCATTGCGAGTAAAATTGAGAATCATACCACGAATGTGCAGAATGAAGAACTGTTTGTAAAGATGATTCGTTCAAATAGGTATGCGCTACAAATGTATGGTATGCGACACATAGCCCAAGATGCTGAAGAATACCCCAATCTGTTGGTTTCCCTTATCAAAAATGGTCAAGAATATGTACCCTTTTTTGCCATAGCCAAATTGACACCTCATATGTGGGCAGATACCCAAATTCAAAGCCAGTTGATCGGTCTGCTCGACTCAAAAAATTTTGAGATGCAAAACGAAATTTTAAACGGGTTAAGCTCAACAAAACTTGTTTCGGGCAGTGTTACTAGACTCTTAGATAAACTGTCGGCTTTAAAAGAAAGTCAATATAAGAAGTTGAGCTCAATCATAAGTGGCAGTACGTCAGCTTTAACAAAGGAAGACATAATACATCTCAAGAAAGTTTCTGAAAGCAATATTAAGTTTGCCCCTTATGCAAGAAAATTAGTTGAGGATACTAAAAATTAAATTGAAGATAATAACGGTTTAAAAACAGATACGATGAATAAAAGGAGAGGGTTTTTAAAAAAACTAGGTGTAAGTTCCGGGGCAATGGCCCTGGGTGGTCCTATCACTACACTTTTTGCCAACAGCAACACAGGCTTCCCACTTGATGGTGAGGAAGAGATCAAAACGTTAGAATTTCTAACGAAGACAAAAGCCTACGAGAAGGTGCAATATAATGTTGATGTATGTATTGTAGGCGGTGGTATGTCGGGTATTTGTGCAGCAATAGCTGCTGCCCGTAACGGCAGTAAAGTTCTTTTAATGCAAGATCGTTCACGATTAGGTGGTAACGCCAGTAGTGAGATTCGTATGCACATATCAGGCGCAAGCCAGCTGAAACAGGTTTGGCGCGAGACCGGAATATTAGAGGAATTGGTACTTACCGAAGCCGTAACAAATCCTCAACGTTCATATGAAATGTGGGATTTTGTACTCTATGACAAGATTGTCTCAGAACCGAATATTACCCTCTTATTGGACACATCTTTCTATGATGTTGAAGTATCTAATGGAAAAATTAAAAAGGTATGGGGATTGTGTTCCCCTACCGAAGAAATTTCAGAGATAACAGCAACCTATTTTTCCGATTGTACGGGTGATGGTTCCATAGCGGCCAAGGCAGGGGCGAATTATATGCGTGGGCGCGAAGCAAAGTCTACCTTTAATGAATCTTTGGCGGTAGATGTGGCCGATCAAAAAACTATGGGAAACAGCCTCTTGTTCATGGCGCAACCACATGAGAAAGCAATGCCATATACACCGCCGGTATGGGCTAGAAAATATACCACAAAAGACTTTGTTCATCGTAATATTGGATCTTATGAGTATGGATATTGGTGGTTAGAGCTTGGTGGTTCTATTGATATTGTAAGGGATGGACAACAGAACCGGCATGACTTATTGGCTACACTCTTTGGTGTTTGGGACTATATCAAAAACTCTGGCAACCACCCTGAATCTGAGAATTGGGCATTGTCTTGGGTAGGCATGATTCCTGGAAAACGGGAAAGTCGTCGTATAGAAGGCCCATATATAATGAAGCAACAAGATGTACAAGCCGCAACCCTCTTTGAAGATCGAGTAGCTTATGGAGGATGGCCTCTTGATGACCACCCACCTGGGGGTATGGACACTACCGGAGATGTGCCGTATGTCTCAATTCCCTTAAAAGAACCGTACTCTATTCCGTTCCGCTCTTTGTATAGTAATAGTATTTCTAATTTGCTTTTCGCAGGACGAAATATAAGCGTTTCACATGTAGCGCTTTCATCTACGCGGGTAATGGCTACCTGTGCTCTCTTGGGGCAGGCCATAGGTACTGCAATGGCGTATTGTTTAAATAAGAAAATCACCCCGCAAAAATTGACTGCAAGTACTGATGAGATTAAGGGTCTGCAGCAACTTCTTTTAAAACAAGACCAAGGTATTTTAGGAGTTCAAAATGAAGATGAGGATGATTTGGCCAGAGCTGCAAAGGTGAAAAGCTCATCGCAAACAAAAAATGGTAAAGACACGAACATTATAGATGGTATTAACCGTGATATTGCCGATGGGAAGGTGCACCAATGGCAAGCTTCAATGAAACAAGGCGAGCAATGGATTTCCTTAAATTGGAAAAAACCGGTAACCGTCAATACCGTTCAACTCACTTTTGACACCGGTTTAAACAGATTTTTACGCATGTCTCCTCAAGATTGGGTCTATAATGACCAAGTACGCGGCCCACAACCCGAAACGATTGCAGATTACAGTATTGAAGTAGAAACTGCAAGCGGTAACAAGAAAGTGGTAGCAGAAGTCAATGATAATTACTTGAGATTGGCCAAGCATACTTTTGGGCAGGAAGCAATCAAGTCAATGCGTATTCGGGTAAGCAGAACTAACGGGGATGATTTGGCTAGACTATTTGAGGTGCGGTGTTATCTTGAAAAGATGACATAGCGTTTATCTAGGGTCAATATTTTATTAATAATTAAAATCTTTTTATTTCATGGAAAATAAAAGAAGAAAATTCATGAAGATGTCCTCTGTAGGTGCTTTGGGTTTAGTTGGCGCTAACGTGTTTTCGGCACCATCCATTGAAAGTAAATCATCTAATTTAAAATTGTTCGGTACGTCAGAGGCCTCCTTTAATATGTCGGGTTATAGCGCCCCAAAACTTAATGAGGTACGTATTGGATTTATAGGTTTGGGAATGCGTGGCCCAGGAGCGGTTAAACGTATGAGTCTTATTGAAGGCGTTTCGATTAAAGCTTTATGCGACCTCAGAGAGGAAAGTGTTATGAAATCTAAGGAGCTACTTAAGGGAACCGATCATGAACCTGATTTATATTATGGTAGCGCTTATGCCTGGAAAGAAATGGTGGATCGTGACGATATAGATCTAATATATATTGCCACGCCTTGGGATTGGCATACTCCTATGGCTGTTTATGCAATGGAATCTGATAAGCATGTGGCAGTTGAAGTGCCAGCTGCAAAAACGATAGATGAGGCCTGGGAATTGGTGGAGACTTCTGAGCGTACCAAGAAGCATTGTATGATGCTGGAAAATTGCTGTTATGACTTTTTTGAATTGCTTACTTTAAATATGGCCCGCCAAAATTACTTTGGCGAAATAATTCACGGTGAAGGGGCTTATATTCACAATCTTTTAGACCTTAATTTTGATAAAAATGAGGGCTATGAGAGCATGTGGAGACTGGAGGAGAATGCCGCTCGTAACGGGAATTTGTACCCTACCCATGGTTTGGGTCCGATATGTCAGATAATGAATATCAACAGAGGTGATCGAATGGATTACCTGAACTCTTTGTCATCTGCAGATTTTGATATGCAGAACAGAGCGAAACAATATGCAAAGGATGATGCATTTTTTTCAGAGTACGCAAATAGAACTTTTAGAGGCAATATGAATACTACGCTCATTAAAACCAATATGGGAAGAAGTATTATGGTACAGCATGACGTTAGTTCACCTAGACCGTATTCACGTATTCACATGATAAGTGGTACGAAAGCTTTTGCTCAAAAGTGGCCTACACCCGGAAAAATTGCAGTAAACGATCAATGGTTGAAGGATGCTGAAATGAAAAGTGTAGAAAAGAAGTACACACCAGAGCTTATAAAGAAAGTTGGTAAACTCGCCAAGAAAATTGGCGGACATGGAGGAATGGACTTTATTATGGATTGGCGGTTGATAGATTGCCTAAGAAACGGACTACCACTAGATCAAGATGTATACGATGCGGCGTTGTGGAGTGCAATAGGGCCATTAAGCGAACAGTCTATTGCGAATAGATCTAACGCAATAGATGTACCCGATTTTACAAGAGGGAACTGGAAATCAAATGAACCCGTCGATATTGGCTTAAAGGGAGCAGGAAATACTTCAGTTTATAGTTAAATGCTTCAGTTTTTGCGTTACAGGAAAGTAGTAGCCGTTCATAATATTTTTGTTTTCAAACTTCTTGTATTCTTGAAAATTATAAAGTATACATTCGATTTTGGAAGGTGAATAGGCAGAAAAAGCAATTATAGTATAATAATTTGCGTTGAATTTTGAAAAAAATAGCGTGTTCGAGCACGCTTTATGAAAATTTTGTTATTTTAGTGAACTGGTAATCTAATTACTGCTGCTTTCGATGCAAACGTTTAGTTATTGTGAAGATAGTTCTTATCCTTCTTTTTTCTAGAATAAAATAGTAGGCTTACTAATTCAAACTCTAATATATATCATTATGAATCAAAAACTTAAGTGTAACTCACCCTGTGCATATGGCCTAGTGAAAAAGAAAATTAGAATAGCTCCATTTTGGTCATTTCTAGTACTTTTATTTTTTCAATTTCAATCATTTGCCATTCCCGATGTGGGTGCTGAAATTTCCCTGCAAGATTTATCCGTTTCCGGAAGTGTGCTCGATAACGCAGGTTTTCCTTTGCCAGGAGCTTCAGTGGTTGAGAAGGGAACTGATAATGGTACGCAAACCGATTTCGATGGTAATTTTATTCTTAACCTGTCTGATGAAGATGCTGTTTTGGTGGTGACCTATATAGGTTTTTCTGCCAAAGAGGTAGTCGTTAAAAGTCAAGATGAAGTTGAGGTGGTTCTTGAGGAAAACGTTTCAAGTTTAGAAGAGATTGTAGTTGTAGGGTACGGTACTCAATCAAAAAAAGACATTACAGGGTCGATTAGCGTAGTAGATGGTGATGATGTAACCTCAAGAAATGTAACCAATGTATCTAACGCGTTGCAAGGTGCGGTAGCTGGGGTTAGCGTAACTCGTAGTAGTGGTGCTCCCGGAGCAGGTAATACAATCAACATACGTGGTATAACCACCTTACAAGGCGATAGTTCTCCTTTAATATTGGTAGATGATGTTCCCGTAGATGATATTAACGACGTAAATCCTGATCAGATTGAAAGTATTTCGGTTCTTAAAGATGGTGCCTCGTCTTCCCTCTACGGATCCAGAGCAGCGGCAGGAGTTATTATAATTACCACTAAACGAGGAAAAGAAGGTGTCTATAGGGTGTCTTATAGTGGAGAAGTTATAGTTAATACCCCTACCGAGACCAGAGAAAATGTAAGTGTCTCTCGTTATCTTCAAATGGATAATGAGAAAGCATGGAACGATAATGGAAATACAGGAGTAGAAGACCCTACTTGGTCAAATGATTATATTTCCAATTACGATGCAAACCACTTGACAAACCCTGATCAATATCCAGATACGGATTGGCAAGATTTTATTTTAAAAAATGCATCGTTCGGTTACCGTCATAATATAAGTATTAGCGGAGGTTCTGAACGTATTAAATCTAACCTTACCATGGGTTACGAATACCAAGACGCCATATACGACAATAGTGATTGGGATAGGTACACTGCACGTATAAATAATGATATTAAAATTTCTGATAAAATAGGAGCGAATATTGATTTTGCCTTAAAATTGACAACGAATAACAACCCTGTTGTAGATCCCACTGACTTGGCCTTAAATTCAGGTCCTAATTATCCTGCGGTATGGGAAGATGGACGTCTTGCCGGTGGAAAATCTGGGGAAAACGCTTATGCGGTATTGCAAAGCGGAGGATTTCAGACCAGTGAGTCCTATTTGTTTTACGGTAAAGTAGGGGCTTATTATAAACCTGTTGAAGGCTTAAAGCTATCAGTAAATGTAGCTCCTAATTTTAACTTCAATAAATACAAGTTTTTCAATAAAGCAATTCCATATTGGGATTATGATGACCCTAATCAAACAGGCGTTCCTAATTATATTTCGGGCCATAATGATAGTCAGAACTACCTCTTGGAAAATAGAACTAATGACAAAACATTAACCACACAGGCACTCGTAAATTATGACAAGGAGTTTGGAAACCATTCCGTAAGCGGGGTTCTTGGTTATGAAGAATTTTCTGCGGATTATGAAACCCTAAGTGTGCGAGGAAATGAATTTGTAAGCGCTGAATACCCTTACTTAAGTCAAGCGCCTATCGATGGTGTCTTTGATAATGGATCAACTATCTCTGAGAATGCATATACCTCTTATTTTGGTAGGTTGGCTTATGACTATAAAGACACATACTATTTACAGGCCAATGTACGTAGAGATGGGTCGTCTCGTTTTGGTAAAGATCATAGATGGGGATCGTTCCCATCTATTTCAGCAGGCTGGGTCTTGTCCAACGAAAAGTTTATGAATTCGTTGAGCGAAACCATCTCTTTCTTAAAATTTAGAGCTTCCTACGGTTCTTTAGGAAACGATCGTTTAGGTAACTACTTATACCTTTCCGTACTTCAATTTAGCAATGCTTTAATTGCAAATGGTAATGATGTGGAAGCCGTTCGTTCTGCCGCACAAAGGTTCTTAGCGGTAGAGGATGTTACTTGGGAAACTACAATTTCAAAAAACGTAGGTATAGACCTTTCCATGTTCAACAGTTCTTTGTCCTTAACGGCGGATTATTATATAAAGGATACGGAAGATATGTTACTTAGTTTAAGTATACCTTCTTTAATAGGTTATGAAGATCCTACCGTAAATGTCGGGAGTATGAAGACCGAAGGATGGGAAATGGCCCTATCGTATAAAAATAGTATTGGTGATTTCAATTATTCCGTCTCTGCCAACATATTTGATTCAAAGTCAACCGTAGGTGATATTAACGATAAACGACTTATTTCCGGCAATGTCATTTCGGAAGAAGGTGAAGAGTTTAGATCATGGTACGGATATGTATCGGACGGTATATACCAGTCTCAAGAAGAAATAGACAATTCTGCTGTTACCAGTGCTTCAGTAATGCCAGGTGATGTGCGTTATAAAGATATTAGTGGCCCAGATGGTGTGCCAGATGGTGTTATCAATGAGCTTGATAAGCAACATTTAGGAGGGTCATTACCAAGATATCAATATGGAGGAACCATAAACCTTAAGTACAAGAATTTTGATTTTGGGGTTACAGTTCAAGGTGTTGGCAAACAAAAGTTCTATTTATCTGAAAGTTATATTCGTCCTTTCTTGTATAACTGGCAAGCTGTCAATAGCATCTATGACAACAACTACTACAGTAATTACAATACACCTGAACAGAACATGAATGCTGAGTATCCGCGTTTATCCGAAAGTTCATCTAGTAATAATTACCGATTCTCTGACTTTTGGCTTAAAAACGGAGCTTATACAAGAATAAAGAATATCACCTTGGGTTATACCTTACCTTCTGACTTTATGCAGAGTTCACCGTTTACAAGTTTAAGGGTTTATGCCTCTGGTAACGACCTATTCTCTTTTGACAGTTTGCCCGATGGAATCGACCCTGAACAACAAAGCGGGTACTTGATCACAAAATCGTTCATTTTAGGTCTAAAAGCTAATTTCTAAAAAATATAAAGATGAAAGAATATATTCATAAAATAGGCTATACATTATTTTTTGCTGTAGGTCTTCTCTTCAACTCTTGTACTGAACTCGACTTGGTTCAAGAAGATGCGGCGAGCTCTGCAACTTGGTATCAAACCAAAGACCAGTTTAGACAATCTTTAAATGAAGGTTACCGAGAAGTGTTCTGGCCCTTGGATGAAGTTTATGAGGGTATGGACGATGATTGGCAACGCCGAGATGTTTTAAATGCCATAAAAGCTGGCAATATTTCTTCTGAATACGCCAAGTCAAATACAGATTGGTCAAATCTTTACAAAGCTATCGCCCGGGTTTTAGTTGTAGTAAGTCAATTAGAGAACCAAACCGTTTTAAGCGCAGAAGAAGCCGAACAATATAGGGGTGAGGCCGATTTTTTGAGGGCTTCGTACTACTCTTATCTTATTACTCATTTTGGTGATGTGCCTTTCTATGAAGATGAGTTAAGTATAGATGAATCTTTTGACATTGAACGAACTTCAAAAGAGATCATCAAACAGAAATTATATACCTATTATGACAATGCGGCAGCATCCCTTCCATTGTCCTATAACGGGTTAGAATACGCAACAAAAGGGGCAGCTTATGCAATGAAAGCTCGTTTGGCATTATACATGGGGGATTATGAAATAGCTGCGGAAGCATCCAAAAATGTCATGGATTTAGGCTTATACGAGCTGTACCCAAACTACGCTGAGCTTTTTGAGCCGACCACGAAGAATTCAGTTGAAACCATTTTTCATATTGCCAGAAACACAGATTTGAATGTTATCAGAAACGATAACGTCCGAGACTTTTTACCTAGAAATCACGGTGGTTTTGCAGGGCGAAACCCAACTTGGGAACTTTTGGCATCGTATGAATGTGTAGACGGTCTACCTGTGGACGAATCACCTCTTTTTGACCCGAAAAATCCATTTAAGAACAGGGATCCGCGTTTGTTGGCTACCATTGCCCCGTTTGGGTCTTTGGAAGATGGAGATGGTCTAGAGCCTAAAGACGGGTCCAATTTTATGGATATTGAGTACAATCCACACCCGGAAAGTAAAGAGGTAATTGATTTTGAAAACAATGTTGTAATTAAAAACCAAGACACTAGGTCTATTGGGGCTTTTGCGGCATTCAATGGTCTTTTATTTAAAAAGGGTGTAACTAAAGATTGGAAAGATTACCGAACAGATCCAGACTTAATTGTCATTCGTTATGCCGATGTGCTTCTCATGTATGCCGAAGCTAAAATTGAGTTGAACGAAATAGACCAATCTGTTTTAGATGCTATGAATATGGTAAGAAATAGAGCTTATACAAATTCCAGTTTTGAAAATCCTGCAATTGCAACTACGGACCAAACCGAATTACGGTACAAGGTGCGAAATGAGCGAAGGGCAGAACTTGCATTTGAAGGTCGTAGATACATGGATCTTATTAGATGGAGGTTGGCAGAGAAGGCGCTTACAGGTTTCACTTATGGTCTTTTAAATGTTACTGCAGATGCAGAAGTTAGTGTTGCGCCAACAGGCCCGTTAATGGATGACTTGGTGAATGAAGGACTATGGTTTTGGGGTCAAACACCAGAAATAGGAGAAGATGGGCTTCCTGATTTCTCTAATTTATTGAATGCCGGGTATTGCCGTACGTTAAACGTTACAACTTTTCCGGAGCGTCAATATCTTTTTCCTATTCCAGAAGAAGATAGGTTGTTGAATTCTAATCTTACCCAAAATCCCGGGTATTAATTTCTACCAAAACCAAATTTTCCAAATAAATGAAAATATGAAAAGAATTCTATTTTTAAGCATTATTCTCTTAAGCTTTAGTTGTGCAGAAAATTATGATAGATATAAAGATGTTACTGCTAGCGAAAAGGCTTATGGTATTATTCCCAAACCAAGTAATTTAACCAAGAATTTAGGTGTTTTTGCTCTAGACGAAAACGTTGTTATCAATAGTTCTGCGTCGCTTGAAAATGAGGCTGATTATTTAGTGGGAATATTAGGTGTTGTAGAGGAGCTTTCTGCTGATGATATATTGAATAATTCCGAAGGTCAACATCTTATTGAGCTTAAAATCTCTGATGAAGTGAGTGAAGAAGAAGGTTATGTACTTGAAGTAGGATACGACAAAATAACCATCAAGGGAAAAACCTCAACCGGAATATTCTATGGTATTGAAACTTTAAGGCAATTAATTACCAAGCAAACGGTAGATGGAGAAGAAATGTTTGTTGTACCTGCTACAAAAATCGAAGATGCGCCTCGGTTTGCATATCGAGGTATGATGCTGGATACGGGCCGTTATTTTTATGACGTTGCTTTCGTAAAGCAGTTCATTGATTTAATAGCTTTACACAAAATGAATATATTTCATTGGCATCTAACGGAAGACCAAGGTTGGAGAATTGAAATTAAAAAATACCCTAAACTTACTGAGGTAGGTGCATGGCGAAACGGTACGGAAATAGGCCAAACTCCCGGAACGGAAAGTGATAACAAAAAACACGGCGGATTCTATACTCAAGAACAAATAAAGGAGGTAATCGAATATGCCAAAAAGAAACACATTACAATTATACCGGAGATAGATATGCCCGGTCATAATGGTGCGGCCATAGCCTCATATCCCTTTTTGAGTTGTTTCCCCGAAGAGAAAACCCCAATGAACGAGAACATAATTTCCGAAGCTACAAAGGAGCTTATGGCAAATGGCACAAAAAAGGTTGTTCAAGAATCGTGGGGTATTAAAACCGATGTTCTGTGCGCTGGAAAGGAGAGCACGTATACCTTCTATGAGAATGTTTTAAGTGAAGTAATAGACCTTTTTCCTTCAGAATATATTCATATAGGCGGTGACGAGTGTAGAAAAGATAACTGGAAGCGTTGCCCTAACTGCCAAAAGAAAATTGCGGATGATGATTTAGAAGGAGAAAATGGTCTTCAGAGTCACTTCATTAATCATATGGAAAAGTTTGTTAACAGTAAAGGGAAGCGAATCATAGGTTGGGACGAGATTCTTGAAGGAGGTTTGGCACCCAATGCTACCGTTATGTCATGGCGCGGACTTACAGGTGGAATCGAGGCGGCAAAGCAAGGCCACCCCGTTATTATTTCACCAAGAGAGCCTTGCTATTTTGACTATTACCAAGATAAAAACTTTGCCAGCGAACCACTGGCCATTGGTGGTAGAGGTCCGAATACGGTTAAAGATGTTTATATGTTCGATCCTTTACCAAAAGAACTTTCAAGCAATGAACAAAAACATATTTGGGGTGTTCAGGCCAACTTATGGACCGAATATATCAGCACCCCTGATTATGCAGAGTACATGTTGCTACCTCGCATGACGGCAATTTCTGAAGTTGCCTGGTCGTCACCGAATGCTTCTGAAGACTACCAAGAATTTCTTCAAAGACTTGATAGATTTAAAGGTATATATGATAAAATGGAATTAAATTATGCCAAACACGTTTTTGAATAATCTATCTGTATAAAATTTCATCAGAGTTTATTTAATGATAACCAAGCTTAAGATGTGTAAAACAACCATTAATTTTCATTAGTGGTTGTTTTAATTGAAAATACCTGAGTCCAACCGTTACTTTACACTCACTAATCTTCTTCTCAATATCTCTAATATATTAGAATTACCCCATGGTTATAGTTGTTTTCAATACTTCTCTAAAACTGAGTTTTTTTAAGTACTAACATGATAGATTAAATTTTTACTCCAACAAATAGCAACGCTAACTTCATGACCTTCCCCTTACAAACCGAACAGTTTAAAACGAGAGAAATAAGAGGGAATATGTGTTAAACTTGAAACAACTATTGGATAATTAAACAATAAAAACATTCAGAATTACACATTATGTTTAAAGGTTTGCCCAATAGCTCAAACTATATCTTACCGAACTCATAATATCTTGTGCTTATATATCCGTTCAGCACATTACCCTGCACTCCGTAAAATTACATTTCGGGCAATAAGCTTCAATAGACCCGACCCTTGTCTTCGGGCTCATAACCCGAAGGTCGCTGGTTCGAGTCCAGTCCCCGCTACTAAGATTAACGTATTCAAAGACAACGGTTTAGTTTTCACTAAACCGTTTTTTTATGCCTAATTTTAAGGAGTTGCTTACCTTTGAATACAAGAATGAATACGAAAGTGCATACGATTTGTCTGTAAAGCGAAACTTTTCCAACCCTAAAATATATTCGGCGAACGGCGATTTGAAAAAACGCTGGTATGTTTATTTTTCTTTCCGTAACCCGAAAAGTGGAAAGCTAGTACGGCAAACTCCCTTTTATGGAGATGCTAACAAATACCACACAAAAGAAGATAGATTGTCCATATTGGTTACCTACCGAAAGGTTCTACTAAGATTGCTAAAAAAGGGTTATAGCCCATATGCGGATAATTCCGAATTGCACCATCAGTTACGTTCCAAAAATGAAATAACCTCTACTCAAAATCTATCCAAGGACGAAAACAAAAATTCAGAAGCTGTTTCAGACGAACCAAAAATGACAGTTGAAGAAGCTTTTGATTTTGGACTGAAGCTTAAAGAAAAAATTTTAAGCGCAACCACAAAAAGGGGCTATGAGAATAAAATCAAAAATTTCTTGAAATGGTTAAAGGTCAATCGCCCCGAAATAAAAAATATAACAGATTTAGACAAGAAGGTAGTAACAACGTTTTTAAATGATGTTTTGGATAGGACAGGTCCACGAAACAGAAATAATTTCCGAACGGACCTTAGTAGTATAATTCAAGTATTGGTAGATAACGATATTATTGGACAAAACTTTATTAAAAAAATACCTCCTTTAAAATCGATTCCTGAACGAAATAAAACGTACTCTCAGGATTTACAAGAAAAGATATTCGATTATTTGGAGATAGAAGATCCTATATTACTCCTCTATATTAAGTTCATTTCTTATAACTTTTTACGTCCAATCGAAGTATGTAGATTAAAAGTCAAGGATTTGGACCTGAAACACAAAAAACTACAGGTAAAAGCTAAAAACAGTCCTTTGAAGACGAAAATCATACCAGAGCTGCTATGGAGCGATTTACCAGATCTTAACAAATTGGACAAAGAAGGTCTATTGTTTACACCTGACAAAATTGGAGGAGAATGAGAGGCGGCCCTTGTTAATAGAAGGGACTATTTTACGAAACGGTTTAAAAAAGTCGTCAAGGATTATTTCAACTTAGGTCCGGACTATGGACTATACAGTTTTAGACATACTTATATTACTAAAGTATACAGGAGCCTGATTAAGAACTCCTCCCCTTTCGAAGCTAAGAGTAAACTAATGCTGATAACCGGCCACTCCTCCATGACCGCATTGGAGAAATATTTACGCGATATAGATGCGGAATTACCCGCAGATTATTCAACTATGTTAAAGTCAGTAGATGAATAAAACTGAATCAGAAAGTTTCTATAAAAGCTTAATCCCAGCTCTATGGGAGGATTTATTATTCTATATACCGAACAATAAGGTCGCATCAGAGTTTATAGACAACTATAAGGAACTCGATTTTCAGAAATTCCGGAACAAAGTATTAGTTGTAGATTATTTAAAAGGACCTGTTATCTACAAATCTAATAGAGATAACAATAAAGCAATACTAAAAGGTGCTTCTTTAAAAAGAAATATATTTCTATTATTAAGCAAGAAATCCGAATCCAATATATTAGAGTTCAGCTATATTTTGGAGAATTATTTTGAGCAAACGGAATGTTTGCTTTATATAGCTAAATGGATGAACGACAATCTCATCCAAATCCTGCCTATAGACGATAACACCAAAGGATTGTTTCTCTTGCAATTCAATAATTTCAATACTCATTTTAAGACGCTTTTGAAACACTTTTATCCAGAAAAGGAGAATATACCAAAGAGTAATTTCAATGTTATAAACATCATAGAATCTTCATTTCCGAACTTATCAATATCACATCACACGAAAGAAACGGTTATTCCCGGAACTTTAGATGGTATAAATGAATCCGTGGAAAAAATAGAAGACCAAAACTTCGAGTCACCTGCTATAAAGAAAGCTAAAAAGACCCCAATAATATCGGAAAACGAGGCTGAAGTCCTCTTATTGAAGCGTATTTTCAATATTAATTCTAATGAACAATAAAAAAATTATACGTAAATTAAACGTTTAATTTACGTATAATTATGAAAAGAAGAGAAATTTGTTCCTATTGTGGTGGTGATTTTACACCAACAAGGAGAGGAGCTCAAAAATTCTGCAGTAATTCTTGTCGCAGTCGTAACTGGCAATCCAAACAGCGGGATAAAAACAAAAATCAAGCACTTACAAAGCTCAATAACGAGGGATTACAAATACCAAAGACAACTACTGGCGAAAAAATGTCCCTGGCCGGAGTAGGAAATGCAGCCACCGGAGTAGCAGTTGTAGAACTTGCAAAAACCATACTTACCTCAGCAGAAAACAAACCGGCAACAAAAAGAGATATTCAAGAACTTAAAACTTTGATTAAATCCCAGTATTTACCTATTAAAAATCTTGGAAAAGATGCTACGGGGAGAACTCCCTATTATGATGTCTTGACGGGTAATTTGGTTTATTTATTTAGTCCAGTGGTTCACGGAAAACGATAGTAAGAAATCAGTTTCTAACTCTTCTTTTTACATGTCAATCTGTAAAATACACCTAACCCTATCTTTCAGTCGGATCTTCGGTTATTATGCTTATACGTGTTGTGCCTTAACTTTTTGAGTTCATTAATTAATTCGCATTATTCCTCTTTTTCCATAGTCAATTGACCATTGTACTTGCCAAGTTCTTCCGTCAATTTGGTCAAGAAGAATAAAATTCCAAGTGTTTTGAGTTGGATAAAGTGTAAATCTGTTATCAACTTCATAATCTATGTCTACTAAAGATATAAGACTCAAATTTGATTCAAATCTCTTATTTACATCCATCGAATATTGAACTTGCCACATCTTGCCGTTTCGAGTATTCAGCTTTATAAAAGTCCACATATTTTGGGTTGGAAAAAGACGATAGGTCAATATCTCTTTTTCAACGTTCTGATTAATAGTTTCTGGATTGTTTTCGGATAAGGATTGAGCAATTGAACCCATTGTTGTCAGTAAGATAATGACAGTGAGTATAATCTTATTCATATTGTTTTCTTCTTTATTTTCCTCATTTTTTCAACTGTTCGTTAATATACATTGTTTACAAAAGTTATAGATTAGCGTTTACACTAAGTTAGTTTCTAACCTTACTGATTGTTCTTTCTTTCTAAACACATGTTCATCAAAGTATCCTAAAAATACGTTTCTATAAAACACCCTCCAAATACCATTGCCAATGTCCAGTGCTCCGATATGTTTACCTTGGAGCA
>NZ_RCNR01000002.1 GCF_009725985.1 Zobellia amurskyensis | reverse complement strand
AGTATGCGGAAATGTACAATATAGCATCTGGAAGTAATAGTTTTACAGCAGAGGATATAGCAAAATATAAAGCGCAAGATGATCCTGATAATTATCCCAACACCAAATTTTTAGAAGACTTGTTTTCTAAACAAGGTATTCAAACATCGCATACGTTGACCCTTAATGGCGGCGATGAAAAAAACAAATATTATGTATCTGCGGGTATCTTAGAACAAGACGGAATTATCCCAAAAAATAGTTTTAGCAGGTATAATGTTCGTATGAACCTTCAAAATAAATTAGGTGATAAATTTGAATTGAATACTCGGTTTTTTGGTTCTGTAGAAAAGAGGAATGAACCTCAGGTAACCGGTAATAAAGGTCTTGGTTATCAAAGCGAAACTGATAGGTCTAATGATGCAAGTGATAATGCAGGAAGTTTCGTTACGCAACTAGTATCCAATGCAGTGAGATACCCAGCAGTGGAACTCGGTCAAGATTCACAAGGTAATTTTGGTATTGGACCAGAAAGTGGAGGTACACCAGTTGCCTGGTTGGCATCAGATTCGTATTTAGAAAACCCTAGAACAAAAGCAGGAGTAAATGTAAAGTTAGATTACAAGCCAAATGACAACCTTGTTTTTTCAGCAATAGGTGGCTACAATTTCACTCTTCATGAGGAACGCTCTTATTATGCATCGCAAAGATTGAATGCAGATGTAAATCTAGGACAGTCGTATCTCAATCAATATAGCAATAAGGAACTTTACAAAACATTACAGTTTACCGGTGAATGGTCTAAAGAGGTTGGTGTTCATGATTTTAGCTTCCTAGGTGGGTACTCATTTGAAAATGAAGAATTTTCATTTTTTAACGGATATCGTCAAGACTTTGCTAGTAATGATTATACGGTGTTGGACATAGGTAGTGCGGAGAATCAACAGTCCTCCGGTTTTGATGCAGAATGGGCGTTGCAATCATTTTTCTCTCGTTTAAAGTATAGTTTTAACGAACGTTACCTTTTTGAGGCTACGCTACGTTATGATGGTTCTTCAAGGTTCCCGAAAAGCAATAAATATGCTGTTTTTCCGGCTGCTGCAGTAGGTTGGAGGGCTTCACAAGAAAGTTTCTTGAATGACGTGAGTTGGTTGTCCAATTTAAAGTTCAAGGCTTCTTGGGGTATTTTGGGTAATCAGAATATTGGTAACTACCCGTATCAGACCGTATTGGCGTCAGGTCGTGATTATGCGCTTGGTGGAGGACTTTCTACTGGTGCGGCATATTCTACGTATAGAGATGCCAATATAAAATGGGAATCTACAGAAACTACGGATATAGGTGTTGAAACAGGTTTTTTTGACGGAAAATTAACGTTCAATGCTACGTACTTTAAAAGAAACACCACTGATGTTCTTTTCAAACCATCATCTAGTGTGTCTTCTGTTCTTGGTGTAGGTATAAGTGAAACAAATACCGGAGCTATAGAGAATACGGGATGGGAATTTGATATGGGCTACCGTGGTAGTAAAGGAGATTTTAGTTATTCCGTAAACGGAAACTTCTCTATTATAGATAATAAGGTGGTAACCCTAGGCCTTGGTAATGTAGAGCAACCTAATGGCTACGTAGGGAATGGTTCCGATTTGTTTATTGGTTTTCCAATGCAGATGTACTACGGTTACGAGACCGATGGTGTTTTCTTGAATGATGGAGAAACCAGTAGTTGGCCAGATCAAACGGCAGTGAATCCAGCTTCGCAAGCAGGAGATTTTAGATACAAGGATATTAGCGGTCCAGACGGAGTACCAGACGGACAAGTAGATCCTACTTACGACCGAAAATATTTGGGCAGTCGTATTCCAAAGTATACCTATGGGGCCAATATCAATTTAAACTATAAGAATTTTGATTTCTCCTTGTTCTTACAAGGGGTCGGTGGCGTAAAAGGACAATTAACGAATTATGCAGGTTATGCCTTTTTCAATTTAGGGAATATTCAGCAATGGCAGATGGATGGTAGGTTTGACCCGAACAATCCGGTGCGTTACCCAGATTACCCAAGACTAGAGGTGGTTACCAACAGTGGTACTCCTAATACGGCAACCTCAGATTATTGGGTAATAAATGCAGGATATCTTAGAATCAAAAATGTACAAATGGGCTACAACTTTCCTAACCCGGTTACGGATTTAATAGGTATAGACAACCTTAGGGTTTATGTGGGAGCAGAGAATTTACATTCTTTCAACTCCTATAGAGATGGGTGGGATCCTGAAATTAATTCTTCAGGAGGATATTACCCCATTTTAACAACGTACACCTTTGGATTAAACTTAAAATTTTAGAACATGACAAACTTTAAATATACATATAGAACTCGCGTATCAGGTTTTGCCCAGTTTGTTGTATTGGCAATGGTATTGATATTAGTTTCGGCTTGTGACAAAGAATTGGAACAATTTCCGAGTAATGCTTTTGCGAAAGATAATTTTTGGACCTCGGAGTCAAATGCTAATATAGCACTTACCGGTGCGTATCGTGGCGCCATTGAATATGGAACCCAGGTAGTGCCTTCCGACTGGTGGACCTATTGTGGAATTGTATTCATGGAGTTCGCAACGGACAATGCATATGATCGTAGGGGAGACAACTCAACCCAAAATAGACTTACAAATGGTACTTTGTTGCCCAACAACAATGTGGTTAATGGATACTGGCAAGGGTCTTACAAGCGTATAGCTATTTGTAATGATTTTTTGGAGAATATTGGTAACGTAGAAATGGAACAGGCAAAAATTGATAGAATGGCTGCCGAGGTTCGTTTTCTTAGAGCTTCCACTTATTTTTATATTTCTCAATTTTGGGGGAGTGCACCATTGGTTACCACAACATTGACACCAGATGAAGCAAATAATGTAGATAAGGCTTCTAAAGCCGAATTGGTAGCATTTGTTATAAGTGAATTAAAAGCTGCTGTGGAAGATTTACCATCGTTCGCTCAATTATCAGGTTCAGAAGCTGGGCGTGCTAGCAAGCAAGCAGCAATGGCCTTCCTAGGAAGAATGTATCTTGGAGAAAATGATTTTGATCAAGCTTCTAAAGTGTACAAAGAAATTATAGATATGGGCGAAAATGGTATAGACCCAGACTATGCATCTCTTTTTACCCCGGTTAACGAAGGCAGTAGCGAGAATATTTTCAGTACACAATATTTTGGTGGTCAAGCGGGGAATGCCCTTCCTCAACATGCATTTCCGGCTGTTGCTTCTGGGTGGCATATTATTAACCCATTAGGGAGTTTAGCAGATGCGTATGGTTTTGATGATGGAACGCCATTATCTTATGAAGACCCTAGGTTCGACTATGACGATATGGGAGCCAATAGAGACCCAAGATTCCGTTATAATCTTCTTTGGGATGGTTCTTCATTTGGTGATAATATTTACGATTGTCACCCTGATCACACAGAATCTCTTGATCAGTTAACTTACTCAAAGCAAGCCACTAGAACGGGTTATGGATTACGAAAGTTTTTTGATGAATCCTTCAATGGGAATTTGAAATCTGATTACGGTGGGAATATTCCAATCATAAGATATGCCGAAGTTTTATTGAGTTATTTAGAAGCCGAGCTAGAGGCTGGTAATCCCATTACACAGCAATTGTTAGATGAAACTATTAATGCTGTACGAGGAAGAGCGTCTGTAGGGTTGCCTCCAATAACGGAAACGGATGCGGCAACGCTTAGACCAATTTTAAGAAACGAAAGAAGGATTGAATTGGCATTGGAAGGTCAACGTCTTTGGGATATTTTTAGATGGGATATTGGTGACGAAGTTTTGGTAGGCGATTTCTGGGGAGCTCCTTTTCCTGATTCCACATTATACCCAACTACATCAAAGAAAATAGACCCACAGTCAAGATGGTATGTTACCACAAAGAATTTTAGAGCGGGTATTGATGATGTTTGGCCAATTCCAGAGTCAGAGGTGAATGTTAATCCAAAATTGGGGAACTAGCTGATGACAATTAAACGTAGAAAATTTATACAAAACCTAGGACTTGCCGTGCCCATGCTGGCAAGTCCTTTTAATCCCATTCTAGCAAAAGAAATGTCCTTTTCGAACATCATGCCGCCTAACGTGGATAGCCAATCTTTCACTACCAATTTTAAAAAGTTGAACGAAAGGGTGTGGATAGGCAGTTCCTTCTGGGCCGTACCAATGGAGGACTGGGAAATTAAGAACAACCGACTTGAGTTTTCAGGGGTAGAGAAGCAATCAAGACTACATATTTTAACTCATGTACTTGGTGAGAACCAAGGAGACTTTCAATTTTCTGGAAATTTAGGGTTACTGGAAGATAAAGGTAAAAAAGGAGATGTCGGTTTTTCCGTTGGGATAAAAGATAACACAGATCCTAATAGTGTAAAAGCGGCTTGTTACTTTGGTAAAGGTGTTTCCGTTGGCGTAAACCTAAAGGGAGAAATTTATATAGATAAGAAGAGAGAAGCACTACCTGGCGGATTTGACTTTGAAAATGTTTCTCTTCAGTTAAAAGGGCATAATAATGGAGGTGAAACAGAGCTTGAACTTAAAGCTACTGATGGAGCAGGAAAAAGCATATCTCTAAAAAATACTTTTAAAGGAAGTCTAGACGGACTTGTTGCTCTGGAGAACAAGGGCAGTGAAAAAGGAGAAAGCACCTTTTGGTGGGGCGATATAGAATTTTTCGGATCAAAGGTTCAATATAAACCGGACAATAGCTTTGGACCTATTCTATGGGCAATGTATACCTTATCACAAGGTAATTTAAAACTTACCGCACAGCTTCCGCCTGTAGGAGTAAAAGATGCTCAAAAAGTAGAATTACAGTTTTTAAGAAATGGAAAGTGGATAAAAGAAGATAAGGTTCAAATTGATCCAGTTTCGTTTACCTCGGTTTTTTCCATTGCGGATTGGAATGCTTCAGAGGATGTAAAATATCGTTTACGTTACAGCTTAGACAAAGAAAGACATACCTATGAGGGGGTTATTCGTGAAGAACCTTTAGATAGACCTTTAACCTTTGGTGGACTTACGTGTCAGCATGCTATGGGGTTCCCATATCGTCCGTTAGTAGAGAACTTAGATAAGTCTAATCCTGATATACTTTATTTCTCGGGTGATCAGTTGTACGAAGGTAATGGCGGTTATCCCATAAAAAGACAACCAGAAGATAAGGCCATTCTCAACTATTTGGGTAAGTGGTATATGTTTGGTTGGGCTTTTGGTGATGTATTAAGAAATAGACCTAGTATTTGTACCCCGGATGACCATGATGTGTATCAAGGTAATCTATGGGGTGAAGGTGGAGAAGGAATCACTTTTGAAGAATGGGATAAAGTACGTGATGCTCACGGAGGTTTAGTACAAACTCCAAATTTTGTAAACGTCGTTAATAAGACCCAATGTGGTCATATGCCAGAGGCGTATGATCAGGCACCCATGAAATCTAACATTAGTACGTGGTATACCCACTTGGTATATGGTAAGGTTAGTTTTGCTATTGTTAGTGATCGCCTTTTTAAATCGGGTCCTGAAATGGTGAGAGCGGGAGAGGGGAGAATAGATCACTTGACAGCACCAGCAAAACCCGGAGAGTTGGAATCTGATCACCTTAATTTTATGGGGCAACGCCAACTAGACTTTTTAAATGATTGGGTAGCGGATTGGAAAGGAGCTAACATGAAAGTATTGCTTAGTCAAACGCTATTTTCTAATGTGGGCACGCACCATGGTCCGGAGAAGGAATTTTTATTTGGCGACCTTGATTCTGGGGGATGGCCAAAATCTAAAAGAGATAAGGTTGTTGAAACGATAAGAAAGGCATGTGCATTTCATATTAATGGAGATCAGCATTTGCCTTTTATGGTACAATACAGTATTAACGAACCAAGAGATGGAGGATGGACGTTCTGTACGCCTGCAATTTCTACAGGGTATCCTAGATGGGGGCAACCAGACTCAGTTAACGTTCCTTTTACCGATAGACCGGAGCATGGTTTACCAAACACGGGATGTTATAGAGACGGCTTTGGGAATGATAATTATATCTATGCCGTTGGAAACCCTACAGATGACTTTGAAGAAGAATTTGATCGGTACCAGAAAGCTCAGAAAAAGGCTTCGGGTTATGGTATAGTTACTTTTGATACTAAAGAGAGAACTATAAAAATGGAAGCCATTCGGTTTTTAGCTAATCTGGATATCGAATCAGAGAAAAATTCATATCCAGGGTGGCCACTTACGATTCAGCAAACAGATAATGACGGTCGAAGACCAATAGGTTATCTTCCAAAATTAGAAGTAGAATCGGCCAATCAAGTTTTGAAAATAATTAAAGAGGATACCAAAGAGCTGGTACATGCCATGCGGATAAAAGGCAATACGTACACCCCGTCAGTTTATGAATTAGGTAAGTACACTTTAATTATAGGTGAAGGAGCTACAGAAAAAGCCATAAGTGGTATAGAAATAACCATTGATCCTAAAAAGACTATTTCTGTCTAAGCAAAAAGGAATAAATTTGAGAGTAAATTAATTTATAAATACAGAACAGTTCATGACAAGTTTAAGGAATTATTTTTTACAAGGAGCCCTCTTATTGTTGGTGTTATCCGGCTGTAAGTCTAAGGAAGAAAAAGCAGCAGTTCCGGATGAGAGTCCAAAGCAACCAAATATCGTTTTTATTTATATGGATGATTTGGGTTATGGTGACCTTAGCTCATATGGAGCAACGGAATTACATACGCCTAATATTGATGCTTTAGCGGAAGGTGGAGTTCAGTTTACGAATGGTTATGCTACTTCGGCAACTTGTACGCCAAGTAGATACGCTATTCTTACGGGTAGATATCCATGGAGAAATAAGGACGCAAAAATACTTCCGGGTACCGCACCCTTAATCATTAGTACAGATCAGCTTACTGTTCCTAAGGTCCTTAAAGAAAAAGGATATGCTACGGGTATAGTTGGTAAATGGCACCTAGGTTTAGGTAGTGGTAATGTAAACTGGAATGAGAGAGTATCTCCAGGCCCTAATGAAGTTGGTTTTGATTATTCTTATATATTGGCGGCTACTCAAGATAGGGTTCCCACGGTCTACATTGATAATGGTAATGTAGACGGTTTAGACCCAAACGACCCCATAGAAGTAAGTTACAAGGAGAACTTTGAAGGTGAGCCAACAGGGTTGGACAACCCAGAGTTAACTACTATGAAGTGGCACCATGGCCATAACAATAGTATTGTAAACGGTATTCCCCGTATTGGGTATATGAAAGGTGGAGAAGCTGCAAAATGGAAGGATGTAGATATGGCGGACCACTTTTTAGTAAAAGCACAAGAGTATGTTACTGCGCATAAAGATGAGCCTTTCTTTTTATATTATGCCTTGCAGCAGCCACACGTACCTCGTACGCCACACCCACGTTTTGAAGGGAAATCTGGAATGGGTCCTCGTGGTGATGTTATCCTAGAAGCGGATTGGGTTGTTGGTGAATTCGTGAAAACTTTAGAAAATCAAGGTCTTTTAGAAAACACGTTGATTGTATTTTCTAGTGATAATGGTCCTGTTGTAAATGATGGCTATTATGACGACTCTGAAGAGAAATTGGGAAAACACACTCCCGCAGGTGTATTGCGTGGTGGTAAATATAGCTTGTTTGAGGCAGGTACTCGTGTGCCTTTCATTACATACTGGAAAGGGACAATTGCACCAGATAAATCAGATGCTTTAGTTTGTCAGGTAGACTTACTTACCTCTATGGCAGCTTTAGTAGGTAGTGATAAAAAAGGTGAGGATAGTGAAAACTTCCTAGATACCTTTATGGGTAAAACAGATCAAGGTAGAAAAGAATTGGTTTTAGAGGCTGGTTCAAGAACTGCTTTTAGAAAAGGGGACTGGGCTATGATTCCACCTTATAAAGGTGCAGCTCTTAATAAGCAAGTTAATATAGAATTAGGTAACGATAGCGAGTACCAACTATATAATTTGAAAGAGGACCTTGCTCAAACTAAAAACGTTGCTAAAGAAAACCCAGAAAAACTACAGGAAATGGTAGAAGGTTTTGAAGCCATAAGAGGTGAGAATGATTTAGAGATTAAAGAACTGGAGTTGAAGTAGAGAATTGTTGAGGTATTTTAATTTTAGAAATACCTTAAAATTATATTTTATACGAGCCGTTTTAAGTGTGGTTAGTGTTCATTAAGAGCATATTACACTTGAAACGGTTTTTTATTTTTCTTTTATATGTCAGAAATAAATTAGATATTTGACTCATCATGAAGTTATAGAAATTATGTTCCGTATAGATGTCACTGGGTTTTGTTCCCAGAAATAAGCGAACCTTACTTCGTTCGGTTATGGCACGTTCTTCTTTTTATCAACATAATTTCATTTTCAAATGCCACATTTAAATAGAATCACTTTTAAAAGACTGTTTCAGTACTTTATAGTTGCCGTAACAGGAAAAGAAACAGAATTCACTACCGGAAGTATCCGCAAGGCCATCTTCATGCTCTCTATTCCAATGATTTTTGAGATGATGATGGAATCCATTTTTGCCATAGTAGATATCGCTTACGTATCACAGGTAAGTGTTAACGCCGTTGCAACAATTGGGCTTACCGAATCCGTAGTTACTTTGGTATATGCAGTCGCCATAGGTTTGAGTATGGCTGCAACAGCTATAGTTGCCAGACGAATAGGGGCAAAGGATATTAAGGGAGCTCAAGAAGCCGCTGTACAGGCAATTGCGCTAGGAGTCCTAGTTTCCATAATAGTAGGTGTCCTTGGGTTTTTATATGCCGAAGATATACTTGCGTTAATGGGTGCAGAACCCGATTTGATAGCCGAAGGCTCTGGATATACCCGACTCTTATTAGGAGGTAATATTACTATTTTACTTTTATTCTTAATCAACGCTATATTTAGGGGAGCCGGTGATGCTTCCGTTGCAATGTGGGCTTTAGTGCTCTCCAACGGACTCAACATTATACTAGACCCTATCTTTATTTTTGGTTGGGGACCCGTACCCGAATATGGGGTTATGGGAGCTGCTATAGCTACTAATATTGGTAGAGGTACGGCCGTATTGTTTCAATTAGCAGTTTTATTCTTTGGATGGAGTCGCATACAAATTGGCTTTAAGGATATAGTAATTCGCTTTAGCGTAATGTTAAACCTTATTAAAGTCTCGTTGGGTGGGATTGCCCAATTTCTTATAGGTACTTCCAGTTGGGTATTTCTTATGCGTATGATGTCAGAGTTTGGCAGTGAGGTGCTGGCCGGTTATACGATTGCTATACGCGTTATGTTATTTACTTTAATGCCATCATGGGGTATGAGCAATGCAGCGGCTACATTGGTAGGACAAAACCTTGGGGCCCAACAGCCAGAACGGGCAGAAACATCCGTTTGGAAAACAGGAAAATACAATGCCTATTTTATGGGTGCCGTTTCCTTACTCTACTTATTTTTTGCATACGACATTGTGGGATGGTTCAATACTAATCCGGTTGTTGTGGAAATTGGAGGGCTATGCCTTCAAATTATAGCCATAGGTTATGTGTTTTATGCTTATGGTATGGTTGTAACCCAAGCTTTTAATGGAGCAGGAGACACAGGGACTCCTACAAAAATTAATCTTATTGCTTTTTGGTTGTTTCAATTGCCATTCGCCTATCTAGCCGCTATTACTTTTGAACTGGGGGCAATGGGTGTGTTTATAGCTATTACAGCCGCCGAAGTACTATTGGCCATTATTTCAATGGTATGGTTTAAAAAAGGAAACTGGAAAAAGGTTAGTGTCTAATCCTCTTTTTGTAACTTTATTTTTTTAAATCTAGGAAAAATATGCAGCAGAAGAAAATAGGTCTTAACACCATATGTACTCATGTAGGAGAAGTTAAAGATGAACAATTTAAGGGAGCTATTTCTCCTCTTTACATGAGCAGCTCGTATGCTTTTGAGGATGTTGATGTTAAGCGATACCCTAGATACTTCAATACGCCAAATCAAGAGGCTTTATGTAGAAAGATAGCTGCTTTGGAACATACCGAAGCCGGTCTTATATTTGGTAGCGGTATGGCTGCCATAACAACTTCGTTAATGGCTTTTTTAAGGGCAGGCGATCATATAGTACTTCAACAAGTATTATACGGAGGGACTTACAATCTGGTTGTAGAGGAATTTGAGAAGTTTGGTATTGAATACTCATTCACCGAAGGATGGCAAGCCGAAGATTTTGAAAAGGAGATTAGGTCCAATACCAAGGTCATTTATATTGAAACGCCTTCAAACCCATTGCTTACAATTACTGATTTGGATGCCATAGCAAAACTGGCCAAGAAACACAATCTAGTTTCTATGATCGATAATACTTTCGCTAGTCCGGTAAATCAGAATCCTATCGATTTTGGTATTGATGTGGTTGTCCATAGCGCAACAAAATATATGGGAGGTCATTCGGATATTCTTGCAGGTGCAGTTGCATCATCCGAGGAAAATATTAATCGCATTTTTGGACTTGCCAAGAACTTTGGGGGTAGTCTAAGTGATTATACCGTTTGGCTGCTAGAAAGAAGTTTAAAGACCATGGGCATACGAGTAAAAGCTCAAAACGAGAATGCGCAGCATATGGCAGAATATCTTTATAACAATACTGCTGTAACCAAAGTTTATTACCCAGGTTTAAAGAGCCATCCTGATCATGAACTGGCAAAATCCCAAATGAACGGTTTTGGTGGCATGTTGTCTTTTGAGTTACATGAAGATTATGATGCGGCCCAATTTCAGAAAGAACTGCTATTGATAAAACCTTCAATGAGTCTGGCCGGCGTTGAAAGTACTATGCTTTCGCCAACAAAAACATCGCATGCGCTTTTGAGTGCCCAAGAGAGAGCTAAACAAGGTATTGTAGACGGCCTAATTCGGTTTTCTGTGGGTATAGAAGAACCTGAGGATTTAATTGTAGATATAGAACAAGCATTAGAAAAAGTAAGGTCTGGTAATGCAATAGCGACTAGTTAAAAGCATTTTATCCAAACAAAGAACAGGACTCAATTTAAAAAAATGAAATTAGACATATTAGCTTTTGGCGCTCACCCAGATGATGTTGAACTTGGCGCCGGGGCTACCATTGCCAAAGCCATTGCCAATGGCAAAAAAGTAGGAATCGTAGATTTGACACGTGGAGAACTTGGTACACGGGGTTCCGCTGAAATTAGGGATAAAGAAGCTGCCGCTGCCGCTAAAATATTAGGGGTATCTGCTAGGGAGAATCTGGGCTTTGCAGATGGTTTCTTTGTAAACGATAAAGATCATCAATTACAGATTATTAAGATGGTTCGTAAATACAGACCGGATATTGTTTTATGTAATGCCATCGATGACCGCCATATAGACCATGGAAAGGGGAGTAAGCTAGTAAGTGATGCTTGTTTCTTAAGTGGATTGATTAAGATTGAGAGTCAGCTGGAGGGAGAAAATACAAATCAGGCTCAGTGGAGGCCAAAGGTGGTTTACCACTATATTCAATGGAAAAATATAGAGCCGGATTTTGTAGTAGACGTTTCGGAGTTTATCGACAAAAAAACAGAAGCTATTTTAGCCTATTCGTCCCAATTTCATGACCCTACGAGTAAAGAACCCGAAACGCCTATTAGTAGTAGAAACTTTATTGAAAGTGTTAATTACAGAGCAAAAGATTTAGGACGGTTAGTAGGAGTGGAGCACGCTGAAGGATTTACTACGGAACGTTTTGTAGCAGTAAAGAATATTGATGACCTTATTTAAGCAGTCCTTTGATATTTGCTTTTTGCTTTGGGCAGGGTAAAGTGGAAAGTACTTCCTTTTCGTAAGGAACTTTCTACCCAAATTTTACCGTTATTTTTCTCTATCATTTCTTTACATAATGAGAGGCCCAGTCCTGTGCCTTTTTCATTATTTGTACCGTAAGTGGTTAGTGTAGAGTTGTTAGAAAATACTTTTTCAACGGTGTTTTTATCCATGCCTACGCCAGTATCACGTATGGATACTTGCCATTCTTGCTTTTTCTCAATGGCTGTAATGGTTACCATACCGTTCTCAGGAGTAAATTTTAGAGCGTTACTAATGAGATTACGAATAACGATATCTATTTGATTACTGTCTGACCAAGTTAACGTTTTGACTTCCAAGTGATTTACAAGACGTATGGATTTGTTCTTTGCTATTTCTGAGAGTAGGTCAATGTTATCTCTAACTACACTCTCCAAGGCAACAACTTCAGGCCTGGTAACGGCCCCGTTCATCTGAGTCTGGCCCCAAGTCAAAAGATTATTTAAGGTGAAGGATATGTGGTCTATATCATGCGATAGTTTGGGCATGAACCCCATAAATTCATTTTGCTCTATTTCGCCAGCCTTAAAGAGTTTTAAAAGGCCCTGAAAAGCAGCGATAGGACCGCGGAGGTCATGTCCTATAATAGAAAAAAGTTTGTCTTTGGTTCGGTTTATTTCATGTAGTTCTATTTCATTTTGTTCTAAATCGTTTGTTTTCTTGTGAAGTTCTAAGTTTAGGTTTTTTTGGATTTTTTCACTTCTACCAACCAATAGGGTAACAACAATAAAAATTAATAGAATGCCCAAGGCTACATTTACATATGCCCGTTGCATGTCTAATTGTTTATTGTTTTCTTCTATAAGGTCTGCTTTTTGTTTTTCATGCTCCATTTTGGTTTTAAGCATGGTCAAACTCTTTTTATTCTCATTCCTGGATAATGTATCCGACAAGGATTGGTATATTTCGTGGTATTTTAGGGCTTCGGGGTAATTTTCTTTGTTCTTATTTATTTTATATAGTGTTTTGGCACACTGTTGTGAACCTTCCATGTCCTTAATCTCATTTGAAATAGCATAAGCGTCCAAAGCATATTTTTCGGACATGTCATCATTGCTCATGCCTAAATATGCCTTAGACATACCGTTAAGCAATTCTATTTTACCACGGTCATCTTGAATTTTTTCATGAAGCATTTCACTTTGTCTATACCAGTAAAGGGCCCATTCGTATTTATTACCTTTTAAATAGGTTTTACCTTTAATTGCATAGGCATAGGCAAGCCATTCCATTTTTTTATTTTTTTCAAAAACCGCAATACTAGCATTGGCGTTAAACATTGCATATTCCAGTTCTCCCATATCTGCATAAATAGAGGCTATGTTGCTCATGGTTTCCGCAGAATAAATCTCATTCCCGATCTCTTCGTTGATCTTTTTGACTTTTTTGTAGAACTCTAAGGCTTGAGTATAATCCTTTTGCGACGCATATAAGTTGGCTACATTTTCATTAAGCACGGATTGCATAAACTTATTTTCGTTGGTATTTGCTATATCTATACCTTTCAAATAATAAATTAATGATTTTGCATAATCTCCTATATAGCTGAATTGTGTAGCAAGGTTGTTCTGTGTTCGTAGTGTTAACTCAATATCTCCTATAGTTTTGCTCATAGAGAGAGCATTTCTAAAATAGAGGATACTTTTAGAATGATCGCCCTTATCAGAATAATAATTGCCCAGCCCTAATAGGGCATAGCTTTCCCCTTTTTTATAATGGGATGATTTACTGTGTTTCAGGGCAAGTTGTGAGAGTAGTAAAAGACTGTCTGTGTTATAAAACCTTAGCTCATAAGCTAAGTCATTTAGGAGGTCTATGTGGGTACTATCTTGAACGGAAAAATTGGGGGTACTTCTTAATTCTTTAATGAGTGTTTGCAAACTATCTTTCGCCTCTTGTTGCGCATTTACTTTTGGTGTACAGAATATAAGTATTCCAAAAAGCAAAGTGCATAATTTGGACAGTAGGTTAGAGGTCAAAAAAGGGGTTTTGACAAAAAGCATTTTCAAAATTAATTATTCGTCTAATGTATTTATATGATGTAGATATCTCTAATAATTGTTGTGAAAGCAAAGAAATTGTGTGTTTTAACGTATGTACCTTGCATTTTATCGATGATTTTCAGGTTTTATTCATTTTAGTTCATTCATTATGTAGTTGCAATAGAGAGGAATAAGAAAGTATTGTAAAAATAACAGAGTTTTTATTTTGAAAGATTACATGAAAAAAAGTATCTTTGCCACCGCTTACAAATGGTGGTTGTAGCTCAGCTGGTTAGAGCGCTTGATTGTGGTTCAAGAGGTCGCCGGTTCGAAACCGGTCTTCCACCCCGAAATAAAAAGCCTTGTCTTAATTGACAGGGCTTTTTTGGTTTTATAGAATTTCCTAAAATAAAGCATAAAAAAACCTGCCGTTTAGAGCAGGTTTCCTTAAAAAGTGTATTTAAAGGCTTATTTAGTGGCTTTGTCCACTATTATGCGGTCTTTACGGTTGGCAACTTCCCAAGCCGTATAAAAGACTAAACGCGTACGATTTTCAAGAAGGTCGTAGTTGATTTTGTCCGGTGTATCTCCTGGTCTGTGGTAATCATCATGCGTACCATTAAAGTAAAAGATAATCGGAATATTGTTCTTTGCAAAGTTGTAGTGGTCACTTCTGTAATAAAAACGATTAGGGTCGTTTTCATCATTGTAGGTGTAATCCAAATCTATGTTAGTGTATTTTTCATTAACCTCTTCAGAAAGCTCGTGAAGTTCGGTACTTAACTTGTCTGAACCAATTAAGTAAATATAGTTGCGCTCACCCACACGTTTAGGATCTATACGGCCTATCATATCTATATTAAGATTGGCAACTGTGTTTTCTAAAGGGAAAATTGGATCAACATCTGCGTAGTATTGAGAACCTAGCAATCCTTTTTCTTCACCGGTTACATGCAGAAAAACAATAGACCTCTTTGGTCCTTGACCCGCATCGGCAGCTTTTTTAAATGCTTGTGCAATTTCTAAAAGGGCTACGGTACCTGAACCATCGTCGTCTGCGCCATTATTAATTTCACCATCAGCGGTAACACCAATATGGTCTAGGTGAGATGAAATAACCAAATATTCGTTAGGCTTTTCAGAACCTTTTAATACGGCAACTACATTTTCAGACTCAATGTCGTCATTTTTACTCTCAACATCAACAACTATTTTTTTAGATATTTTCTTTGGTTTGTTATCCGATAAAATGCTTGGCAAAAGAGCTTTGGCCAGTTTAGCATTGATCAAGAAGTTGAAGAATCCGTCCGAATCATCCTTAGCTACTTCCATTCTACCGCTATCGTTAGACTTCATCCATGAAAATCTACTTTTAAAGCGGGAAAAATTAGATTCATCATAATAAAGAATGCCCTTAGCTCCTTTAGATGTCGCTAGCTCTAGACGTTTACCTAAAGATTCGGACATATTGCTCCAAATAGATTTTTCTGAGGACCCAGATAATAGATAGTTTCCATTGGTCATTACAGGTTCTCCTGATTTAACCAAGACTACTTTACCTTTTACGTCTATGTTTTTATAGTCAGAATAATTGTCATCCTCAATACCGTAGCCAACATACACGATATTATCAAACGTTCCTTGTGCTTTGGAAAAGGTCAAGAAATCATCTCCCAATGGATAAACCTTGCCATCAACAATAAGGGAGCCTACAGGTAATTGACTCACCTGAAGTGGTACTTTTTGAAAATAATCCCCGTTTTTTTGTGCGGCAGGAATCCCCATTTTTTCATATTGGGCCTTTAAGTATTCCACGGCCTTCTTTTGGCCCGGTTTACCGGTCTCTCTTCCTTCAAATTCATCTGAGGCGTATGTATACAGGTACTCTTTTAGTTCACTTTCAGTGATGGTCTCTGCAAAAGTTTCTGGAGTATTGGTAGATTTGGAAACTGCATTTTTATCTCCATCGGAAACGGTTGTTTGTGATGAATTGCAGGACATAGCCAATCCTATGGCAAGAATAATGAGTTTTTTCATGTCGTATGAGTTATGCTTTCAAAAGTTTCCAAAATTAACGAAAACTATTAGAACAAATCTGATGGCCAAGTAATAATTATGTATGATGATTCATTACTTTTTTAGTTAACTTGCTTTTGGTTTTATCAAATACCAACAACCATTTTGAATATGAAAATTGTAAAACTGTTAATTGCCTGTGGCCTAGCTAGTACCATAAACCTTTCTTGTAACCAAATGAAAAAAGAAAAAATGAATGAATCCGTTTCAGAGACACCCATAGCAAAATCAAAATATGAGAAGAATATTGACCCCGATGATTTTACCACAACTATTGAAGGAGATTCGGTAAGGTTCTTTGTTTTAACCAATGCCAATGGAATGGAGGTAACTTTCACCAATTACGGACAACGTTTGGTTTCTTTATATGTTCCGGACAGGGACGGTGAATTTAAAGATGTGGTTTTAGGTTTTGATAACTTGGAAGATTACAGAGCAAAGAAAAACTTCTATGGTGCAGTAATTGGTAGATATGGAAATCGTATCGCAAAAGGGAAATTTACCCTAGATGATAAAACGTATGATTTGGCTATTAACAATAATGAAAACCATCTTCATGGAGGATTAGTTGGGTTTGAAAGTGTAGTGTGGAAAGTAGATGAGCAAACCGATAATACAATCAGTTTTAGCCGTACGTCACCGGATATGGAGGAAGGTTACCCTGGTAATCTTGAGGTTAGGGTAAGTTATATATTGACAGATGACAATGCATTACAAATAAGTTACGAAGCAAAGACGGATAAGCCAACGTATTTAAATCTTACAAATCACTCTTTCTTTAATTTAAAAGGAGAAGGAGAAGGTACGGTTAATGATCATGTGGTACTATTGAATGCAGATAAGTTTACACCTGTTGATAGTGGCCTAATTCCAACAGGAGAATTGCAGGATGTTGCAGGAACTCCGTTTGACTTTAGAAATCCAAAAGCCATAGGAAAAGATATTGAAGTAGATTTTGAGCAATTGAAACTAGGTAATGGTTATGACCATAATTTTGTTCTTAATGAGGTGCCAAAGAACCGTAAAGGCTTAACGTTTGCAGCCAGAGTGGTGGAACCTAACAGTGGTCGTACCCTAGAGGTGTATACATCTGAACCTGGAGTTCAGTTTTACGGCGGCAACTTTTTAAATGGTTCGGATATTGGTAAAAGCGGTAAGGCTTATGTTCGTAGAGGTTCTTTTTGTTTGGAAACACAACATTTTCCGGATTCACCCAATCACCCTGAGTTTCCTAGTACGCGATTAGAGCCGGGTGAAACATACACGTCATACTGTACCTATAAATTTGGTGTTACCAATAACTAAATACTATCTTGAATTGATTTTCTCCTCTTTTGTTCAGCAGCAAACCTAGAAGGGATTACTTTTTTTAATTTTTTAAACTGCCTATTAAAATTTGAGATCGATGAAAATCCAGATTGTTCTGAGATTTCCAAAATAGAGAGCCGGTCGTCTGACCGGTTCAATAATTGACAGGCATGCTCTATACGGAGCTCTATTAAAAACTGAAAAAAAGTTTTGTTAGTGTGCTGTTTAAAGAATTTGCAAAAGGCATTAGGCGTCATATGAACCTTTCCTGATATGGTGTTCAAGTCAATTTCATTTTGAAAATGTGTCACCACATAGTCAAAAATTGTTTGCATTCGCTGTCCCTGTGAACTACCCATTTTTTTTGGGGAGATAAAGTTCGTCAAGGTCTTTTTATCAGCATAAATAAGATTTTTTAATAGACTGAAGAAACAAACAAAACGATCAAGTTTTTCTAAATCCGGAAGTAGCATCATAGTCTTCTTAATGGCTTCGGTATTTTCTATAACTTGAAAACCCTCTTTTGAAATATCTAAAAGAGGTTGTAGTTCTTCCAAATCAGGTAATTTAAAAAACGATTTCCCAAAAGTAGTTTCCGTGAAGAACAGTGAAATCTTATGTGCCATTTCATCAGTTTTATCATTTTTAAACAAATGGGGGCTATGAGGGCCGATGACGAAAAAATTACCTTCTTCAAACGGGTGAACACTATCACCAACAATTAATTTCCCCTTTCCCTTCACTATTAGAGTGAATTGAATTTCTGCGTGTTGATGGAGTTTATTATAGAAAACCATCTCACGATCTACCTGCACAAGTAGATTTTGGTGTAGCCGTTTTGGAATTTGAAAAGGATGAACTTTCATTCTACAAATAATGCGTATTTAGCCTTAGTAAATGTAACAATAAGTATTAACTGGATAATATAGTACATAATTATGATAAGATGTTCTAATTATTATCACTTACCTTCTTTTAATTTTGCTTAGATAAACATAAAATATACCAAATGAAATTTGAATGGAAAGGCGTTATGCCCGCGGTTACTACAAAATTTAATTCGGACGATACGCTTGATCTAAAGATGTTCCGTACAAATATAGAGGCTCAAGTAAAAGCCGGAGTTCACGGTATTGTCTTGGGCGGATCACTTGGCGAGGCTAGCACATTGACCGCAGAAGAGAAAAAGATATTAATAAAAGAAACGATAAATATTGTAGATGGCAAGATTCCGGTTATTATGACCATTGCCGAGCAAGCTACAACAGTGGCGCTACAAGCAGTTAAAGATGCAGAAGAGAGTGGTGCGGACGGACTTATGATTCTTCCTCCCATGCGCTATAAATCTACCGATCATGAAACGGTAACATTCTTTAAAGATATTGCCAGTAGTACAGAACTTCCTATAATGATCTATAACAATCCTGTAGATTACAAAATTGAAGTAACGGTAAGCATGTTCAAAGAACTTCTTGAATTAAAGAATATAACAGCGGTAAAAGAGTCCACTAGAGATATTATTAATATTGGGCGGTTGCGTAATGCATTCGGTTCGGACCTTAGTATTTTAACAGGTGTAGATCCTTTAGCGCTTGAAAGTCTTCTTATAGGTGCTGATGGTTGGGTTGCAGGCCTGGTATGTGCTTTTCCTGCCGAAACAGTTGCTATTTATGAATTGGCAAAAGCTGGTTATGCTAAAGAAGCTACGGAAATTTACAGATGGTTCTTGCCGTTATTGGAGTTGGATATTAGTCCACAATTGGTCCAGAATATTAAGTTGGCAGAAGTTGCTACGCGTATTGGTACGGAAACCGTAAGAAAACCAAGGCTTCCTTTACAGGGCGAAGAACGTGAAAGGGTTTTAAAAGTGATAAATGATGGTTTAAAAAGTAGACCTCAATTACCTGATTATAAAAACCTGACTGTTGTAAATAAGGAATTGGTTTAGCAGCAAATTAATTGAAATTAGGGCTGAAATACTTTAATGGATATTATTTATGTCTATGTTTTACAGTGGTTTTGATTAACAAAAGTCTTTTGTACAAATTCTTGGTGCTTAAACTCAAATATAGTAGTTTCAGGGCAATTGTTAAGACCTCAAAAAAGATACTATGATTACAGGAAAAAACTATATAGGAAATAAACTTTCATCTAATGGAAGCAATACATATAAAACCTTTGACCCAAAACTTAATCTAGATACGGAGTGGACTTTTTATGAAGCCACAAAAGAAGAAATAGGAGAGGCGGTAGATAAGGCGCAAGATGCTTTTCAGAGCTATAAAAACTTTTCAGGAGCCAAAAAAGCCACTTTTTTAGAGGCAATAGCAGAAGAGATAGAGGCTTTGGGTGATGAATTAATTCAAGCTTATTGTAAAGAATCAGGGCTTCCCGAAGGCAGAGCTATCGGAGAGCGTGGTCGCACGATGGGGCAGTTAAGAGCATTTGCCCAGTTGCTAAAAGAAGGCTCATGGGTAGAGGCTACTATTGATACGGCACAGCCGGATAGAAAACCATTGCCTAAAATAGATTTACGTAAAATGTTGCTTCCTATTGGGCCTATCGCTGTTTTTGGTTCTAGTAACTTTCCGTTTGCATTTTCTACAGCTGGCGGAGATACTGCTAGTGCTTTAGCTTCGGGTTGTCCTGTAATCGTAAAGAGTCATCCTATGCATGCAGGTACTGGGGAAATGGTTTCCTCTGCGGTTATAAAAGCAGCGGAACGCACGAATATGCCTGATGGTGTTTTCTCCAATTTAAATAGTAGCGGAATTGAAGTCGGTCAACAATTAGTGCTTCATCCAAAGATTAAAGGTGTAGGTTTTACAGGCAGCATCAAAGGTGGTACAGCACTTTATAAATTGGCGAACGAACGTAAAGAGCCTATTCCTGTTTTTGCGGAGATGGGTAGTATAAACCCTGTTGTGGTTTTGCCATCGGCTTTGCGTGAGAAGGGATTGGATTGGGCCAAACAATATGCAGGTTCCGTTATGTTAGGAGCAGGTCAGTTTTGTACAAACCCTGGATTGATACTTGGTATAAAAAGCACATCACTTGATGCTTTTACCAACGCATTGGGTGATGAAATAGATAAATTGGAACCCACATGTATGTTGCATCCTAACATTCATAACAATTATGAAAAAGGGAAAAACGAACTTTCCAATCAAGGTGGCGCTGATGTGGTTGCCGAGTATAAAAAATCTGTAGCGCCCAACCATGCACAACAGAAGGTTTTAACGGTTAACGGTGCCAATTTTTTAAAGAACCCTAAGTTACATCAAGAAGTGTTTGGACCATTTTCTATTGTAGTTAGGTGTGCCGATGCAAAAGAATTGACAGAAGTATTAAACTGTTTGGAAGGTCAGTTAACGGGTACTATTTTAGGTAATCCTGATGAGTTGAAAACATACAGGTCAGTAGTTGATGCTTTGCAAGGAAGAGTAGGAAGGCTGATATTTAACGGGGTTCCAACAGGAGTGGAAGTTTGTCCTTCTATGCAACATGGCGGACCATTTCCTGCTAGTACCGATAGCCGGTTTACGTCTGTTGGTGTTTCTGCGGTAAAGCGTTGGGTAAGGCCAGTATCTTTTCAGAATTGGCCTCAAGAAGAATTGCCGGAGGCATTACAAGATGGAAATCCTCTTTCTATTATGCGAATTGTAGATAGTGAGCATACCAATAAAAAATTAGAGTAGAACTCAGGTCGTGTAAATAATAATTGAGTTATGGCAGCGAGTATTTTTAGGTGTATCGATGCACATACCTGTGGAAATCCGGTTAGGGTGGTCGCTGAAGGCGGACCTGAGCTTGATGGTTTTTCAATGAGTGAAAAGCGTCAGCATTTTCTAAGGGAATATGATTGGATTCGTAAGGGATTGATGTTCGAGCCTCGGGGTCATGACATGATGAGCGGTAGTATTTTTTATCCTCCATCACATCCCGAAAATGATTTTGGCATCCTTTTTATAGAAACAAGCGGTTGTTTGCCCATGTGCGGTCATGGTACTATTGGTGCTATAACCATAGGTGTTGAAGAAGGTTTGCTTCAACCAAAAACTTTGGGGAAAATACGAATGGAAACACCCGCTGGTTTGGTAAAGATAGATTATCAACAAACTGGGAAAAAGGTAGATTGGGTAAAGTTAACGAATGTGAAATCGTACTTAGCCGCGACCGATTTGACCATTGAAAGTCCCATTTTGGGAGAATTAGTTTTTGATGTGTCCTATGGTGGAAATTTCTATGCCATAATAGACCCTCAAGAGAATTTTTCGGGCATCCAGGATTTTACAGCGAGTAAATTAATACAGCTGAGTCAAGAAATTCGAGATGGAATCAATTCAAAATATCTTGATCAGTTTGTTCATCCGGAAGATGAAACCATTAAAGGGGTAAGTCATATTTTGTGGACGGGTGAAACCATTTCCCCAGATGCTACCGCAAGAAATGCTGTCTTTTATGGCGATAAGGCAATTGATCGGTCTCCCTGTGGTACAGGAACGTCTGCGCGAATGGCACAGTGGTATGCTAAAGGAAAATTAAAAGTAGGGGAAGAGTTCGTTCATGAGAGTTTTATAGGTTCCAAATTTATTGGCAGGGTAGAAGAGGAGACCGTTTTAGGAGACAAGAAAGCAATTATCCCAAGTATTCAAGGCTGGGCTAGGGTCTATGGACAAAATACCATCACCATTGATGACGATGATCCATATGCACACGGATTTCAAGTTATTTAATACAACGAAGAGAAGTGAGTAAAAAAGTTATCATAATAGGAGGGGGAATAATCGGACTCAGTTCAGCTTATTTTCTTCAAAAAGAAGGACATAACGTAACCATAATAGAAAAATCCGATATTACTTCTGGAGCTTCTTTTGTAAATGCAGGGTATATTACTCCAAGCCATATTATTCCATTGGCATCACCGGGTATGATTGCAAAGGGCATCAAAATGATGTTCAATTCGGCCAGCCCATTCTATATGAAACCTCGTTGGGATACGGAGTTCTTTAAATGGTCGTGGTATTTTCATAAATCATCGACTAAAGAAAAAGTAGACCGGGCAATTCCTGTAATTAAGGACATTAATATTCTAAGTCGTGAGTTATTTGAGGATATAAAAACTTCTGGTGATTTAGGAGATTTTCAGTTGGAGCGAAAAGGACTATTGATGCTCTATAAAACCAAGGAGGCCTATCTTCATGAAAAAGAAGTAGCCGACAAAGCCAGTTTTTTGGGGTTAGAAGTTCAAGAATTAGACCAAAAACAATTAGAACGATTAGAACCAGGGGTTGCAATTGACGCCAAGGGTGCCATTCATTATGAATGTGATGCACACTCTACTCCATCTCAGTTTATGCCTAAAATGGTTACTTATTTAAAGGATATTGGAGTAGCTATAAAAACTAATGAGGAGGTTTTAGATGTTAAAGTGAAAGACCGCCGTATTCATGAAATTAAGACATCCAAAGAGACTTATACCGCAGATGAAATAATTTTGGCCGCTGGCTCATGGAGTGGTAAGATATCTAAAAAAATGGGCTTGGATACACCCTTGCAGGGTGGAAAAGGATATAGTATAAATGTTGAAAGACCTACCGGAATAACCATTCCCGCTATTCTTATGGAATCTAAGATGGCAGTCACCCCAATGGAAGGTTTTACTCGTTTTGCCGGAACTATGGAGTTCTCTGGGTTAAATGATTTGGTTAGGAATGAAAGAGTGATGGCCATTGCAAATGGGGCTAAAAAGTACTATCCTTCAGTAGATATCAATACAAAAGAAATTGCAAATGTAAAGACAGGTTTGCGTCCGGTTTCTCCAGACGGTCTCCCTTATATTGGAAGGTCGTCTAAGCTAGAGAACTTAACTTTGGCCACGGGACATGCTATGATGGGATGGAGTCTTGGTCCTGCAACAGGCAAATTGGTAGCTGAGATAATTGACGATAAAAAAACGTCTATGAATATTGATGCTTTTTCTCCGGACAGAAGGTTTTAAAAGTAAAAATCCAAAATACAATTTTAACACAAAAGAACCTCAAAACGTAACCTATGTTACTGGCTAAAAAGTAGTTTGCTTTGTATCTTTGTAGTGTAAAACTACACACTATGGATGTAGAGATTCTTTCCCGTATTCAATTCGCTTTTACTATTGCATTTCACTACATCTATCCGCCGCTGAGCATTGGCATCGGTTTGATTATGGTAGTGTTTGAAAGCTTGTACATCAAGACTAAAAATAAGGAATACCATATCCTTGCTAAATTTTGGACCAAAATATTTTCGCTCACCTTTGGTATAGGTGTGGTTACAGGTATTGTAATGGAGTTTGAGTTTGGTACCAATTGGGCAGTTTATTCCAGATATGTAGGCGATATTTTTGGTAGTGCTTTGGCAGCGGAAGGAATTTTTGCCTTCGCCTTGGAAAGTGGTTTTCTGGGCGTGCTGCTTTTTGGGTGGAACCGTGTGAAACCATGGGTACACTTGGTAGCTACCATTGGTGTGTTTTTGGGTTCTATGTTCTCGGCTATATGGATTGTAGTAGCTAACAGTTGGCAGCAAACTCCTGCGGGATATCATATAGTGGGCGAGGGTCTTGAAGCTAGGGCTGAAATCACTGATTTCTGGGCTATGGTTTTTAATCCTTCCAGTGTAGATCGTATTCTTCATGTATGGCTAGGTGCTTTTCTAGCGGGTACGTTCTTGATTTTGAGCGTACATGCCTATTACATTTTAAAAGGCCGTTTTGAGCATATCTCTAAAAAAGCTTTTAAAATGACTTTAGTGGTTGCCACTGTTTTTTCACTAGGTCAGTTGGTTACGGGACATAGTTCTGCTGATGGTGTAGCAGTTAATCAGCCTGCAAAACTGGCAACTATGGAAGGCCATTTTGAAGCTTCGGCTCCAGCTGATATGTATCTCTTTGGATGGGTAGATAAAGAGGAACAGAAAGTAACGGGCTTAAAAATACCTGGCGGACTATCTTTTTTGCTTGAGTATGATTTTGATGCGCCCGTAACCGGATTGAATGCCTTTGCAGAAGAAGATAGGCCTTCGCAAATAAACGCCGTGTTTCAATTTTATCACATTATGGTCAGTATAGGTATGTTCCTTATTTTAGTAACACTTTATGCCTGTTATTTGTGGTGGCGTGGTAAACTTTTTGAGAAAAGATGGTTGCTGTGGGTATTTGTATTTACGGCCTTTCTACCTCAGATAGCTAATCAAGTAGGGTGGTTTACGGCAGAAATGGGTAGGCAACCTTGGGTGGTATACGGGCTTTTACGAACGTCAGATGCTTTCTCACAAGCCGTTACGGCAAATCAGGTATTGTTTTCCTTAATTTTGTTTATGCTGGTCTACACGCTGTTATTTCTTTTGTTCGTGTATTTGTTGAATAAAAAGATAAAACATGGTCCGTATGATGATAGCGATGAGGATGACCGCCCGTTGACAAAAGAAATTACCGAAGTAGTAACAGGAAATTAAAATAGCATGGAGACTTTTTTAGGACTTGATTATCCCACATGGTGGTTTTTGGTAGTAGGTGGACTGTTTTCCGGTTATGCCATTCTTGATGGATTTGATTTTGGAGCAGGTGCCTGGCACCTATTTTTTAAAAAAGAAAATAGCAGAAGAATAGCGTTAAATGCCGTAGGCCCTGTTTGGGATGGTAATGAAGTGTGGTTGGTAATTGGAGGAGGAGCTCTTTTTGCTGGATTTCCGGTAATGTACGCCACCCTTTTTTCGTCTTTGTACATGCCTTTTATGTTGTTTTTGGTCTGTATAATTTTTAGGGCTATTTCAATTGAATTCAGGGGGAAAGAAGAAATGAAATGGTGGCGTAAGACATGGGATATAGGCTATAGTGTTTCAAGTATTCTTTTGGCCTTTTTATTAGGGGTCGTTTTAGGGAACGTTTTACAAGGAATAGCTTTAGGCCCAGATTACCAATACCAAGGTGCAGGTTTTTTTGAATTTTTAAACCCCTATGCCATTCTAACAGGAATTACTACCCTGTCTCTTTTTATGGCCCATGGCGCTATATACTTACTCTTAAAGACGGAAGGTAGGCTGTTTGCCAAACTAACGTTTTTGTTAAAGAAAGGTATGATTTTCTTTATGGTAAGCTTTGCGATAACAACGCTTTACACCTTGCTTTATATTCCACATTTGTCGGATGCTTTTAGAAGCGATCCATTTCTTTTTATCGTTCCTGTAGCTACATTTTTAAGTATAGCCAATGTGCCGAGGCTTGCTAATAAGCGAAACTATAAATTGGCATTTTTCTTTTCATCATTAACCATAAGTTTTATGTTGATTCTTGTGGCTATTGAACTCTATCCGACATTATTGTTTTCTACTTTGGCCCCTGAATACAGCATCGATATTTACAACGCAGCGGCATCTACAAAATCATTGAAAATTATGTTGACGATGGTAGCCATTGGTGGCCCGCTAGTTTTGGGTTATACTTTCTTTGTCTATAGGACTTTTAGGGGTAAAGTTCAATTGGATGAAACCAGTTATTGATACTTATCTATTTTCTTTCAATAAGGTCCCAGAGGTTACCATATAGATCTTTAAAGACTACCACGGTGCCATAGGGCTCTTCTCTTGGGTCTTCGTTAAACTCTACACCTTGGTCTTTCATAAGCTTGTAATCACGCCAAAAATCATCCGTATGGAGAAATAAAAAAACACGACCGCCGGTTTGGTTTCCAATGGCTTTTCGTTGCTCATCGTTTGTGGCTTCGGCTAGTAAGAGCGATAGGCCGTTAAGACTTGGCGGAGATACGGTAACCCATCTTTTATTGCTATCAAGTTGAATGTCATCTACAAGCTTAAAACCTAGTTTTTGAGTGTAGAAGTCTATTGCCTCATCATAATTTTTAACTACAAGTGTTACTTGGGCTATGGCTTGGTTCATATGAGTTCCTTAAAGTTTGTTTGTTTTATTGTTTTCCACTCCTCCTTTAGGATCCCATAACAACAAGAACTCCTTCTAAAGTCACTTTTGGTAACAACATTCTTTCTGAGAATACCCTCTAGAGTTGCCCCTAACTTTTCTACGGCTTTTCTAGAACGAACATTTCTTTCATCAATTCGGAATTCTACCTTCTCAAAACCCATCTGTTCAAAAGCATGGCTTAGCATCAAAAATTTCATTTGATGATTGAGTCCCGTACCCCGTGAATCCAAAGAAATCCATGTCCAACCAATATGGAGAACTTTGTTCTTTTGGTCAATATTTCCAAATCTTGTACTCCCTATACACGCGTTAGTTGCGTTATTAAAAATAGCAAAAGGAATTGATTTTTCTTCTTGCGCTTCGTTCAATGCTGTTTCAATGTATGCGCTTAATTTTTCTTCGCTGGAAACATCATTAGAACCGTATTTGTACAAATCTACTTGTTGGGCAACCGGCCATAGTACCTTATGATGTGCTTGGTTTAAAGGAACGAGTTTTACCAGTTCGTTTTCTAATGTAACCTCTTTCTTCATTATACCAGATTTAAGATGAGTTCTTTCTTTACTTCATGACCACCTTCAAAAAAGATTTGTTCTGCTTTACCGTTAAACAAGTGTTCTATTCTTTTAGTTTCGGACGCTAGTTTTTCTTCCGTTAAATATTCATCGGCATTACCAACAAGAGTTGTGGTTTTAGTACCATTTTCTTTTAGAAAATCAAAATCGGAAGGTTGTAGTTCCGTGGGAATTCCACCTGCATATAAAACTAAATGATTGCATTTTATTTTTCTGCTGGCAACCCATCGTGTGGCAATAGAAACGCCTTGTGAGTATCCAAATACAATCAAATTACACGATTCGGGAATAGATTGCGAAGTATAAATTGCATCTAAATAGGTCAGGACATTCTGCGTTTCTTGTTTGGTGTCCTCTTTGGTGAGCCAACTGGCCCCTACATGTCTATATTTGTTGTTTAAATAGTATTTAGAAGGAGCTTGAGGCGCAATTATAAAATTCTCTTGAGGAGGTAATTCATCAAAATACCTTAAAAAATATCGGCTTAAATAACCAATACCATGTAGTACTATCCAAACGTTTTTAGTTTGGTCTGTTAGCGCGTTTAGCGTTGCGTAGCTATTTGTAGTGGTGTAGGACACCGTATTTTCAGAATAATCCATAGAACAAAATCTCTATAAAAGTAATGGCTTTTATTGAAGCTGTAATGCTTAATTTTGACAAAAATAGACGATATGGACGGCTACAAAGAAAAAATACTAAAGGTTTGCAACAACTCTTCTAAAAACACCCTGATGGAGACCTTGCAAATAGAATACGTAGATGTAGGGGAAGATTTTTTGGTTGGAAAGATGCCCGTGAACCCAAGAGTGCATCAGCCAGATGGTGTTTTGCACGGTGGTGCCATGGTAGCTTTGGCAGAAAGTATTGGTAGCATGGCCTCTTATATTTTTCTTGACGCACAACAATTTGCCATACGTGGAATTGAAATTTCTGCGAATCATGTAAAAAGTGTTCGTGACGGTGATGTTTTTGCAAAAGCGACTATTTTACACAAAGGAAGAACTACACAGCTTTGGGACATTAAGATAACCAATGAAGAAGGTAAACTGGTGTCTTATTGTAAGTTAACCACTATTGCTTTAGCCAAGAAAAATTAATGCCTTTGGATTTTTTTGAAAAAATTGAATCTCACTTAGAGAATAAGTTACCTTTTGTAGTCTATCGTAAACCGAACGAACAGGCCGTTACTGCAATTTGTCAACAAGATGATGAGTTACATTATCTAAGCGACTATACTGAAACAGGATTTGTTTTTGCCCCTTTTGATTCAAGTTCCACTACGGTTCTTTTAAAATTAGATCAAGTATTGCGCTTTACTGATTTTGAGGATGAAGAGATTGTAAAATCGGAAAGTAATAGGGAAGAGACTTGTACAAAACAAAAAGCATTTCACTTAGATTTAGTAAAAAAGGGTATAGCTGAAATAAATGTCGGAAATTTTGATAAAGTAGTCCTGTCAAGAAGGATACAGCTTAATATGAAAACCCCTCCTTTGGCTTTATTTCGGTCATTGTTACATGAATATAAAACAGCGTTCTGTTACTTATGGTATCACCCAAAGGTAGGGCTATGGCTTGGGGCTACACCAGAAATTCTATTGACTATGCGCAATAGAAAAATAACAACAATGTCATTAGCGGGAACGCAAAATTATAATAATGAAGAAAACCCTGAATGGGGCAATAAGGAGTTAGAAGAGCAGCAGTTGGTAACGGAATATATTTTCAATGCGCTAGAAGGTAAGGTTTCTGATTTGGAACGAACGCCAACAGAATCCGTAAGGGCGGGCTCATTACTGCACCTTCGGACTAAAATATCGGGAAATAGCAAACAAGAAAATCTAGGCGAGGTAATAAGGGCACTCCATCCAACACCTGCGGTTTGTGGTATGCCTAAAGAAAAGACTAAGGCATTTATTCTTACAAATGAAAATTATGACCGCGAATTTTATACCGGTTTTTTAGGTGAATTGAATTTCAAGACAGAAAGAAACAGAAATAATCGACCCAGGAACACAGAAAACAATGTGTACAGGTCAATATCTAAAAACACCACACTCTTTGTGAACCTACGCTGTATGCAAATGAACGAAGATAAAGTAAGCATATACGTTGGGGGAGGAATTACCAAAGATTCCAACCCGGAAAAAGAGTGGGTTGAGACTGTAGCTAAGAGCAAGACTATGCTTAAAGTTATAAAGGCGGTAGAGTAATTTAAACTAGATTGGTTTAAGAAATACAACCGTTGTATTTTTGTGTTTCATGAGATACTCTAGCATACCCTCCGCCCAATTGGTAGTGCAACACTGCAAGGCGAAAAAAATAAAGAATATAGTCATTTCCCCAGGGTCAAGAAATGCCCCGCTAACCATTGATTTTAGTGAGGACCCTTATTTTAAATGTTTCAGCATTGTAGATGAGCGTAGTGCTGCCTTTTTTGCATTGGGTATAGCACAGCAATTACATGAGCCTGTTGCCGTGGTATGTACTTCAGGCAGTGCCTTGTTGAACTATTATCCTGCAGTAGCCGAAGCGTTTTATAGTGGAATTCCCTTAGTTGTTATTTCTGCAGATCGTCCGGTGTATAAAATAGATGTAGGTGATGGCCAAACCATAAGACAGGATAATGTTTTTGATAGGCATATTGGTTATTCGGCCAATTTAAAACAAGATGTATCGCATGCTGTACATAGAGTTGAAAAATACATGCCACAATGGTTGTCCGGAAAAAATATAGAAACAGTACAACAAGAAATACAAGCGTATAATAATAATGAACTAAATACGGTACTGAACGTAGCACTACAGGTTAAGTTGCCCGTACATATTAATGTGCCTTTTGAGGAGCCTCTGTATGATACGATTACAGAACCTACCGTTAAAGCGGAGAGTATTTCCGAAATAGGCAAAGAAGGGGCTCAAACAGTCCATTTAAAAGCTTACGCCGATATTTGGAATTCTTCCAAACAAAAGATGGTGCTTGTAGGAGTGAATCCCCCAAATGCGGTAGAGCAAGCATTTTTAGATGTGCTGGCAACAGACCCGTCCGTTATAGTTTTAACGGAAACTACATCCAACCTCCATCACCCTAATTTTTTTAAAAGTATAGATAGTATTGTGGCTCCAATTGAAAAGAGCAACGAAACAGAAGAGCTATTTGAAAAGCTTCAACCCCAAATATTGTTAACCTTTGGTGGGCTTGTTGTATCTAAGAAAATAAAAGCTTTTTTGAGGGAATACAAACCACAACATCATTGGCATGTAGATGAAATTAAAGCGTTCAATACGTTCTTTTCTTTAACACATCACTTTAAAATAAATATCGATTATTTTTTAGCAGACTTTGTAAATTTTATAGAGCCGCAACCAAGTAATTATTTTGATTATTGGAATAATAGACGGGTGCAGTATGAAGCTAAACGGGAAGCGTATATAAAGGATATTCCGTTTTCGGATATGTTGGCTTTTGATTTTATTCTCAAATCAATTCCTGAAAACTATCAGGTGCAATTGGCCAATAGCTCCACGGTACGTTATGCTCAACTATTTGATTTAGATTCTTCCTTAGAGATTTTTTGCAATAGGGGTACTAGTGGAATTGACGGAAGTACATCTACGGCTGTTGGCGCAGCATATTATAAAGAAACTCCCACTTTATTGATTACAGGTGACATCAGTTTCTTCTACGATAGCAATGGTCTTTGGAATAATTACATCCGTCCGGATTTTAGGATTATAATCATAAATAATGATGGCGGTGGCATTTTTAGAATTTTACCGGGACAAGAAGAAACTGAGAATTTCGCTACTTTTTTTGAAACGACGCACGACAAAAATGTAGAGCATTTGAGTTCTCAATTTGGGTTCGAACATATGCTAGTAAATGATGTAACTAGTCTGGAAGTCAGGCTTAACGAATTTTATAAGTTGTCTGACAAACCAAAAATTTTGGAAGTCCATACGCCAAGATTTTTGAACAACAAAATTTTGCTCGGTTATTTTGATTTTATATCTTCGGAGTAATTAATATAAACCGTTAACATTATCAACACTAACTATTATGAGTAAAAGAGACGATTTGATTGTAAAGTACGCAGAAGACATTAAGGAAAAATTTGGAGAAACTCCTGACATGGATCTTCTGACAAAAGTGACTGTGGGCCTTGGTCCAGCAATCTATAATATCGATGCTTCTAAGGTGTCCGGTTCTGATGATAAGGAATTGGAAACTGTGAAGAAAAATTATTTGATGAAAAAATTGGGTATGGATGATGACCCTAAATTAATGGAAGCTGTTAAATCTGTAGTAGAAAAGTATGGTTCTTCAAACAGAAACAAGCACAGAGCTGTAATTTACTATATGCTTTGTAAGCACTTCAACAAGGCTTCTATTTATTAGTAAGACTTAGAAAATTTAATTTTGACCGTTCGCTTGAAGTGGGCGGTTTTTTTTATACCCAAATTTTAAAGTTACTTTTGCAATATGATCGAACTGGGAAATTATAACGAGTTAGAAGTACTTAGGGATACTAGTGTGGGGCTCTTTTTAGGGAGCAATACCGGTACAGAAATTCTTTTGCCAAATAAGTATGTGCCAAAGGTTATAGATATTGGCGATATGATAAAGGTTTTCTGTTATTTGGACCATGAAGAAAGGCCTATAGCAACTACTTTAACACCTAGTGTAATCAGAAACAAATATGGGTTCCTGCAAGTTGCCGAAGTAAATAAAATTGGCGCTTTTATGGATTGGGGCCTTGAAAAACATTTGCTTGTTCCGTTCAGCGAGCAAAGGGATAAAATGAAAGAAGGGCAGTGGTATGTTGTTCGCTGCTATATGGACGAGGTTTCTTTTCGTCTTGTTGGTTCCAATAAAATAGATAAGTTTTTGAGCAACGATAAACTTACCGTTCGCGAAAGACAAGAAGTTGAATTACTTTTTACCAGGTTGACGGATTTAGGTTGGGAAGTCATTATTAATGATCAGCATAAAGGTCTGGTGTATTCTAATGAAATTTACAAGCATGTAGCCGTTGGCGATAAAACAAAGGGGTATATTAAAAATATTCGCCCAGATAATAAGTTGGATGTCTCGTTGCAACCCATTGGTGAAAAACTGCTGGAACCAGCCGCAGAAGCTATATATAAGAAGTTAATGGCTCACGGTGGGTATTTAGCACTTCACGATAAATCAGACCCTGTACTGATAAAGCGCGAACTTCAAATGAGTAAAAAAACTTTTAAGAAAGGGGTTGGCACATTATATAGGGAACGAAAAATTGAAATTAAGGATGATGGCATTCACGCCATCTAGTTAAAAAAGGTCCTTTTGGAAGCGTAGCTATAAATTAATCGATGAACGGAAAGTTTTTAACATCGTATATAATTAGCTATACCACAGAATATGGTAATTTCGCAACATTCCGAGAGTGCATTTCATCGATCTTTCGGTATTTTGGTTAACTTTAACAGTGTAACCTCGAAAAAATAATTATATGCCATTTATAGAAGAAAGTGACTTGCTGGAGTTGCACAAAGATATAGACAAGGCGCAGATTATAAACGAACGTCTTCTCGATCAAATCAAGTTCAAAAATAAAGAGTTAAGGAAGAAAAAGTTACAGCGTAATTTACTTGCTGGCGTAACGGGGTTATTTCTTATTGGTACCTTGATTGTCTTTTCTTTTACGGCCGGAAGAAATGTTTCTAATAACTATGAAAGTCCAAGTAATTTACTTGTTTCTATAGACAGTTTGGATGCTATTAAATCTAGGATAGATAATTTAAAGCAGCAGAACGAAGAGTTAAGTTTAGTAAGGGAGTTTTATCTGGCCAAGAAATTTTTAGAAAAAGAAAAAATCTATTCGGTACAGATAAAGTCATTTGTAGATAACAATATGACACTTGCTTCGGAAGCACTTACCAACACCATATTTGTAAAAACCAATCCGTTTTATTCATATTCACTAGGTAATTTTGAAACTTTGGAAGAAGCTCAGAAATTCCGTGAACAATTGGTAGACCTAGGTTTTCAAGATGCCTTTGTGGCATCCTATAAAGAAGGAAAAAGAATACAGATTGAATCCCCACAATAATTTTGGTGAATATTAGTCCTTGGATAAGTGCGGCTAGGTTAAGAACGTTACCACTCTCCGTTTCAGGTATAGTTGTAGGTACTGCTTTAGCTAATTTATATGGTTTTGAAGATATAGTAGTGTTTGTTTTGGCGCTGTTAACAACAATAGGTTTTCAGGTCACTTCTAATTTTGCCAATGATTATGGCGATGGGGTAAAGGGAACGGATAATGAAGAAAGAATAGGTCCTAAAAGAGCCCTTCAAAGTGGCAGTATTTCAAGACAAGAATTAAAGGAAGGTATAATTTTTTCCATAGTTATAAACTTCATATTGGTCATTGCCTTGGTCTATTTTGCTTTCGGTTTTGATAATATGATGTATCCTTTACTGTTCTTGGTGCTAGGGGCAGCAAGTATTTGGGCGGCAATTAAGTATACAATAGGAGCTTCCGCTTATGGTTACCACGGTCTGGGAGATGTTTTTGTTTTTCTTTTTTTTGGATTGTTAGCAGTCATGGGTTCTATGGTCTTATATACTAAGCAACTTACCGCTATGTCACTATTACCTGCCATAGCAATTGGTTTATTGAGTGTGGGAGTTCTTAATCTCAATAATTTACGTGATTACGAATCTGACAAAAGGGCCAATAAAAACACACTTATTGTTTTTATAGGTTTTAAAAAAGGTAAAATCTATCACTACATTTTGTTGATGGGAGCCTTTATAAGTATTGTTGCGTTTTCACTCATGAATTTAAAAGGATGGGGAATTTTTTTACCTTTAATTGCATTTGCACCTATTTTCCTTCATATGAAAAGAGTGTATACAACAGATAGAAATGACCAAATAGATCCTGAGTTAAAGAAATTGGCGTTAAGTACTTTTCTTTTGTCAGTACTGATTTACATCAGTTGTAATATTTTTTTGTAAATTTAGAATATGAACCTACTAAACAACAACCATTTTGGAACAACCAATTAGAATTCTAATCGTAGAGGATAATGTAATCATTGCTGATGATATGCAATCTATGCTCGAAGAAATTGGCTATGAGATTGTAGATAATGTTATCGTCTATGAACAAGCTGAAGAAGTTTTAAAAACACAACATGTTGACCTTGTTTTGATTGACATTATCTTGGCTTCTGATAAAACAGGAATTGACTTAGGTAAACATATTCGTGAGAACTATGATATCCCTTTCATTTTTGTAACATCAAACTCTGATAGGGCCACTGTAGAGAACGCTAAAACGGTAAAACCAAATGGGTATTTGGTAAAACCTTTTGAACAGCAAGACTTGTATACTTCTATTGAAATAGCACTTTCCAACTTTACAAGATCAGATAAGTCTGCTGCTGCAGTCGTAGAAAGCCAGGAAGATGTTCCTATGTCCAATACGGTACTAAAGGACTCAATTTTTGTGAAGAAACAACACCTATATTACCGTATACAGTTTAGTGATATTCGTTTCATTAAGGCCGATAATGTCTATCTAGAAGTGAATACCGTAGATAAGAAATTTTTGGTACGCTCACCGTTAAAAGATTATTTGGAAAAACTACCTAAAAATAAGTTTTACAGAGCGCATAAGTCATACATCGTAAATGTTGATCATATAGATGCAATCAACTCAAAAGATATTATGATTAAGGATACTTTAATCCCAATTTCAAAAGATTTTAAGGAGTTTATAATCTCGGCAATGAATTCTTAAATTCACATAAAAATTTAAAAAAAGGGGGAGCATTTTTTATGCTTCCCCTTTTTTTTTATTTAAAAAGTAGAGTTCACCACAACTTTTAGGAGTTTCACAACATTATTTTTTAATTCCATGACTAAAGCAATAGTTTGGTAGTGTATTACAAAAGTGATACTCAACAAAGCATATACAATTTTTCATTTTCATATAGTGTTCTCGTAAAAGAGCCTTGTCTATCTAGATAAGGTTCTTTTTAGTTTACATAAGTTTGTAAGAAAATTAAGCTTATGTTCTCGTTTAACGAAATGAATAAATAGGTCGGAAAACCGAAAAAAGAAATTGTTTTCACAACAATTAAACACTATTTCACAACAAAATTAGTCCGTTCTCTATATGTAAATAGTATTTTTACTATAAGTAAGAACCTCCTAAAATAGGCTCATTAGTACGTATAATGGAGTTATTTTATATAGTTCTTAGAATAGATTATTTTGTTACAGTCCTTTTTTTTAAATTTATGGATAAATGGATTAAATAATCGATTAAATAGTTTAGCTTAGATAAGCCTTTAGTTTGATAAGATGTTGTTTTTGTGCGTATTAAGACGGAGTGCCATAGGCTAAAATTCAAACCTAGTATAAACAGAACAAAATGCTTTTCATTTTGTTCCATTTAGATATATGAACAACATTCACTATAAAAATACCATTTTCGTTTGGGTAATTTTTTTTCTTTCCGTAGTTGTGTCGGCACAAGAAGAAAAAACCACAGAAGAAAATCTGTTTCAACAGTTTCAGGACATTGAAACTCCAGACGAAAGGCTCACTTTCTTTTTTAATGCAACAGACCCTTATAGAGAGACCTCTACATACGACTGGTTGGACTTGGTCAACTTATACCTTAATGCTGCAATAAAAGATGAGGAATCTTCGGAAATAGAACGTTATAAGCTCATTCAAGCCAGAATATATTATGATTTGGGTGATTATGATAAGAGTTTAGCTATTTCAAAGGAGCTATATGCAGAAAAAGAAGATTTAGACATCTATCTAAAATCCAAGTTGTTGGATATTATGGATGATAACTATGGTCAATTGACCATGTATACCGAACAAATTGAAATCCGTAAAGAGCAAAGAGAGCTGGGTATCAATGAGAATGTTGCCTTTTATGATATTTATGCCAACTTAGGTATGTATAGAAAGGCGATGGAACATTATATTGATAATGTTAAAAAGACCATTGAAGAGAATGATTTTTACGCCCAGGCGGAGTATTATAATAATTTGGGCAATTATCTTAGGTTAGATGAGTCTGCGCCCACAGCGTTGAGTCACTACAAAAAAGCTAAAGGTTATATAGATGTTTTTCTAAATCTTATTACCAGAAAAAAATCTGATGAAGAAATAGAGCAGGCAAATCTATTAAAAGGAATTATTGAAGGGAATATTGGTAAGTGTCACGTAGAGTTAAAGCAGTATAAAGAGGCTATTCCACATTTAGAAAGTGCCATTAACACCCTCAAAAAGTATAAAAACAAAGAGCTTTCCTCTGAGATAACCGAAAATAGTTTAGCGATTAGCGAGTGTTATCTGCATTTGGAAGACTACGAAAAAGCCACGGATTTTTTAAGTGATAATCTAGAGACCAAAACCACAAAAAATCTATTACGAAAGAATAGACTGTTCGCCCTGTATTATGACAGGACTGAGGATTATAAAAACGCATCACTTTATCTTAAGAAGAACATTCGTGTACGTGATTCCATATTAGATAATCAATCGGAATTAAGGAAACAGCAATTAGCCACTGTAATGGGTCAGGATCTTGCCGTATCTCAAACCATGTTGGCCGAACAAAAACTGGCCTTGGAAAAATCTCGTGTAGATATGATGGCAAAAGAAAGGAACATTAACCTAGTTCTTATTTCATTGTTATTCACTCTTGTAGGCTTTGCCGGCCTGGTCTATGCTTATCTCAAAAGTATTAAGAACCAACGTTTGATCGCTGAGCAAAAATATATTATTGAAAACGCGTTGGTGGAAAAAGATTCGCTTCTAAAAGAGATTCATCATAGAGTAAAAAACAACCTTCAGATGGTTTCTAGTTTGCTTAGTTTACAGACCAAGAACACAAGAAGCAAAGCTGCTATAGAAGCTTTGGAAGAAGGTAAGAGTAGGGTTAAGGCTATGGCTCTGATTCACCAAAAGTTATATCAAAACGAAGATCTTTCGGTTATTGAAATGCAGAGTTATATTGAGAGTTTAATCAATAGTGTTCAATCTGTTTATAAAAAGGGAGGACACAACATCAATATTACGGTAGACGCAGAAGGAGTAGAGCTAGATATTGATAGAGCCATTCCATTTGGTTTGATGCTCAACGAGCTTGTTTCCAATTCATTCAAATATGCTTTTCCTGATAATGACGAAAACGGAAAAATTTACATCCACATTCGTAAGATAGGTGAGAAAGAAGGGTATTTTGAATATTCGGATAATGGAATTGGCCTGCCTGATGATACAGATGAAAGAGCCAACTCATCTATGGGTATTAGATTAATGAATCGTCTGGCTAATCAACTGCAAACCACTTTAAATATAGATAAAACAGCCGAAGACGGCGTACGCTACTGGTTTAACTTTTGCTAATAGTTTAGGTCTTAGCTGTATTCTTTAAAACTATTTTATGCAATAGTTTAGGAAAGAAGCGTTTTAGGTACACACCCATAATTTCCTTACCGCCCATGTAGGCCTCAAATTTATTGCTTTCAATGGCCTTTATCATTTTCTTTGAAAAATCGGTTGTAGTCATACCACTTGCATTATCGTTATCCTCATAACCTCTAGCCTTGCCATCGCCAACGAGTGCATTTTTAGCAATATTGGTTTGAACGAACCCTGGAGCTATAAGGGTAACATCTATATGGTCCTTTTCATGTTCCATACGTAAAACATCAAAAAAACCATGAAGCGCATGTTTAGAACCGCAATACCCTGATCGTATGGGGGAGCCAAATTTGCCCATTAGGCTAGTAACGGTTACAAAATGCCCACGTTGTTGCTCTATAAAGTAGGGAAGTATAGCTTTGGTCACAGCAACAGTTCCTAGATAATTTATGTCTACTAACTTTTTATAGACTTCAAAATCTGTATCTACAATGTAAGAACGTTGGCTGATTCCCGCATTGTTAATCAATATATCAATAGAACCAAAAGACGCAATCGCTTCTTTTACTTTTAAGTCCATCGTGTGGTATTGGGTAATATCCAACGGAACAATTTTAACAGATTCAGGATGTTTACAGTTATTCTTAACCCTTTCTAAGGCTTCTTTTTTCCTAGAACTTAATATTAATTTACATCCCTTTTTATTTAATTCATAGGATAGAGCTTCGCCTATTCCAGAGGAGGCTCCAGTAATCCAGACAGTTTTGTTGTTTATGCTTGCCATTTAGGGTATTTAAGAGGTAAAATATAGCTAAATTTGAAGCTAATTATGCAAGCAACTTATAAAAAATGTATTTTAAATTTTAAGCGCCCCAGTGGAACTTCGCGTGGGGTTCTAACTCAAAAGGAGACTTGGTTCTTGGTTCTTGGTGAAAACGGAAAATACGGGATTGGGGAATGTGGAATTTTAAGAGGATTGAGTGTTGATGATGTAGAGAATTACGAAGAGAAACTAAAGTGGACCTGTAATAACATTCAGCTTGGGAAAGATGCTCTTTGGGAAGCTTTATTGGAATTTCCAAGTATACAATTTGGTGTAGAGCAGGCATTTTTATCGTTGAACGCTCATAACCCTTTTGAAATTTTCCCTTCTAAATTCATCAATGAACAAAGTCCGATTTCCATTAATGGACTTATTTGGATGGGAGATGAAGCATTTATGCATGAGCAAATAGCTCAAAAGTTGACGGAGGGCTTCCAGTGTATTAAAATGAAAATAGGCGCAATAGACTTTGATACGGAAGTTAATCTTCTATCGTCTATTAGGGAAAAGTATGATGTTTCAAAAATAGAACTACGGGTTGATGCAAACGGAGCCTTTAAGCCTGAAGATGCACTTACCAAATTAGAAGTATTAAGTCGGTTTTCACTCCACTCAATAGAACAACCTATTAAACAGGGGCAACATGCCGCAATGAAGATATTGTGTAATGTTACGCCCTTGCCAATAGCCCTGGATGAAGAGCTAATTGGTGTTTTTGGTGTAACGAACAAACAAGAATTGCTACAAACCATAAAACCTCAGTATATTATTTTGAAACCAAGTTTGGTGGGTGGTTATAGAGGTTGTGAGGAATGGATTGAAATTGCCGAAAAAATGAATATTGGCTGGTGGATTACAAGTGCACTTGAAAGCAATGTGGGCTTAAATGCTATCGCACAATGGACTTATACGTTGAGCAATTCCATGCCTCAAGGTTTGGGTACTGGCAGTTTGTACACTAATAATTTAGATTCACCGCTTACCGTTCGCAATGGACAGTTGTTTTACGACAACAACAAAAAATGGAAAAATAACTTAATTGAAGATTTATGTATATAGCACAGGCTTATAAAGGTTTGAGTGATTCTTGGAGGTACGTTGTAGGCCTTATTGCCATTTTTTTTGTGTGGCAGTTTATAGGAGGAATTCCTTTGATTATTGCATTATTGGCCAAGTCAGATTCTCTTGCTGTTTTAGGTTCAGGAGATATGGGTGTAATGGCAGATATTTTAGGAGCAAATAACTTATTGTTTTTTATGCTGTTGACCTTTGTAATTGGTTTAATAGGCCTTTTTGCCTACGTATCTATTGTTCATAAACAAAAAATTACACAGCTAACAACCTCTCGAAAGAAAATCGATTTTAAAAGAGTATTTTTTGCTTTTGGTATTTGGGCGCTCATTTCCACGGCATTCATTTTTATAGATATAACCCTTTCTCCGGAAGATTATGAGTTCAACTTTAATTTGGGACCTTTTTTAGTATTAGCCGTCATAGCAGTTTTGATGATTCCGTTACAGACCAGTATGGAAGAATACTATATGAGAGGTTATATGATGCAAGGGCTGGGCATTTTAGCACAGAACCGTTGGGTTCCGTTAATGGTGACTTCGTTTCTTTTTGGAATCATGCATATTTTTAACCCTGAGGTCGCCAAATTAGGTTATGGGATTTTAATTTTTTATATAGGTACAGGCTTTTTCCTTGGAATTTTGACCTTAATGGATGAAGGTTTGGAGCTGGCATTAGGCTTTCATGCTGCAAATAATTTGACCGCTGCGCTTTTAGTAACCGCAGATTGGACCGCTTTTCAAACCAATTCTTTGTACCGTGATATTTCTGATCCTGTTCTTGGCTGGGATGTATTGGTGCCTGTTTTTGTTATCTATCCGATATTACTTTACGTTTTCTCAAAAAAATATAAATGGTCCAATTGGAAAGACCGTCTTACAGGTGATGTGCCATCAAAAGAAACATTTTTAGCTTTGAATAATGATAATGCAGACGTACCAAACCCTTCATAAAGACTTTAAACTTAATGGCAATTCGTACTCAATAGATGAACTTAAGGAAGTAGCTTACAGTTTAGTGAAAGAAGGCGAGCCGTATGAAAAAGAGATTGGAGACTTCCTTATAGACTGGTTAAATGAAAGTTCTAGTATAACGGTGTATACTTCTGGTTCAACAGGGAAGCCAAAAGCTATCAGTTTGGAGAAAGAGCATATGGTAAACTCATCCAATGCAACTGGTAATTTCTTTAACCTTCAAGCTAATGATAAGGCTTTGTTGTGTCTTCCGGCCACCTTTATAGCAGGTAAGATGATGTTGGTCAGGGCCATGGTTCTAGGACTTTCCATAGATTGTGTTGCTCCGTCTTCCAGCCCTATGTTGGAAACCTCCGCTTCATATGATTTTGTTGCTATGGTTCCTCTACAGTTTGGAAATTCTTTGAATGACCTGGACAGGGTAAAAAAACTTATAGTAGGAGGTGCACCGGTTTCTTATAAATTGAAGAAAGAGTTTCTTGAGGCATCGCTAAGAACCAACGTCTACGAAACGTATGGCATGACAGAAACTATAACCCACATTGCGGTAAAGCCGTTGTTAGGGGCATTGATTGAATCGAGTATAGATTTGGATGTGTTCACGACTTTAAAGAATGTTAGTGTTGCTACAGATGATAGAGGTTGTTTGGTGATTGATGCTCCATTAGTTTCCAACGAAACCATTTACACCAATGATGTGGTCCAATTAACTTCGGAAAAGACTTTTAAGTGGTTGGGACGATTTGATAATGTAATTAATTCTGGAGGCATAAAATTGTTTCCTGAGCAGATAGAGGCGAAGCTGGTCTCAATAATTAAACATCGGTTTTTTGTTGCAGGTCTACCAAATGAAGAACTTGGCCAAAAATTAGTTTTGGTAGTAGAAGGAAAACAAGAAATAGCAGATTTAAAAGATAAACTAGAAAACCTCGGTTCTCTTAAAAAGTATGAAATACCAAAAGAAATTTTTACGGTGGATGCTTTTGTAGAGACATCTAGCGGAAAAATAAAAAGAAAGGCAACCTTAAACAAGGTTACCTTATAACTTTTTTAAAATCTAAAAACTGGAATTATACCTGAATAACGCCTAGATTAAAGTCTTTTTCAATAGGGGCGTGGTTGGCAGCTTCAATTCCCATGGAAATCCATTTACGGGTATCCAAAGGGTTTATTACGGCATCTGTCCAAAGACGGGAAGCTGCATAATAAGGTGAAACCTGATTATCGTATCTACTTTTGATTTTATTGAAAAGTTCGGCTTCTTTCTTTTCGGTGATGGTTTCTCCTTTTTTCTTAAGGGACGCCTTTTCAATCTGTAAAAGTACTTTAGCCGCAGAATTTCCGCCCATTACAGCTAGCTCTGCACTAGGCCAGGCAACTATTAATCGTGGGTCATATGCTTTGCCGCACATGGCGTAGTTTCCGGCACCATAGCTGTTACCAATTACGATAGTAAATTTTGGGACCACGGAGTTACTGACCGCATTTACCATTTTGGCACCATCTTTAATGATTCCGCCATGTTCACTTTTACTGCCTACCATAAAACCGGTTACGTCTTGCAAGAATACGAGCGGAATTTTCTTCTGGTTACAATTGGCAATAAAACGAGTAGCCTTATCTGCAGAATCCGAGTAAATCACTCCTCCAAACTGCATTTCTCCTTTTTGTGTTTTTACAACCTTACGCTGGTTGGCGACAATACCAACGGCCCATCCGTCAATTCGCGCGTAGCCTGTTAAGATTGTTTTTCCGTAACCTTCTTTGTATTCATCAAACTCAGAATTGTCTACTAGGCGTTTTATAATTTCGCCCATGTCATACTGGTCTGTTCTGGAATTGGGCAGGATGCCAAAAATATCATCAGGGTTTTCCTTGGGCTTTACCGCTTGCTTTCGGTTGTAACCGGCTTTATCAAAATCACCAATTTTGTCCATGATGTTTTTAATGGTGGTCAACGCATCAGAATCGTCTTTAGCTTTGTAATCGGTAACACCACTAACTTCACAATGGGTCGTGGCGCCACCTAAAGTTTCATTGTCTATGCTTTCGCCAATTGCCGCTTTTACGAGATAGCTTCCCGCTAAGAAAATACTACCGGTTTTATCTACGATCAAAGCTTCGTCGCTCATAATGGGCAAGTAGGCTCCGCCAGCCACACAGCTGCCCATAACTGCAGAAATTTGAGTAATACCCATACTGCTCATTACGGCGTTGTTTCTGAAAATTCTACCAAAATGTTCTTTATCCGGAAAAATTTCGTCCTGTAAAGGAAGGTAGACACCTGCGCTATCCACAAGATATATAATAGGTAGGCGGTTCTCCATAGCAATTTCTTGGGCTCTTAGGTTTTTCTTTCCCGTTATAGGAAACCAAGCTCCTGCTTTAACTGTAGCATCATTTGCAACAACAATACATTGTTTGCCAGAAACATAGCCTATTTTTATGATAACTCCGCCAGATGGACATCCGCCATGTTCTTCGTACATACCATCACCTACAAATGCGCCTATTTCAACACTGTCTTTATCCTTATCCAAAAGGTAGTCTATGCGTTCACGGGCCGTCATTTTACCCTGAGCATGCTGCTTTTCAATGCGTTCTTTTCCGCCACCTAATTTTACCTGTGCAAGGCGTCTTTTAAGGTCACTTACTAGTAATTTATTATGGTCTTCGTTCTTGTTAAATTTTAAATCCATTTTTTTTGCCTTGACTTTTCAATGCTTAAAGATAAGGAGTAAAATTGTTTACATTTGAAAAAATCGAAAATCATATGGCACAAGGAGTACGTTGGGGAATTGTTGGTTTGGGAAGTATAGCCCATACTTTTGCGAAAGATTTGGCTTTAGTAACAGGTGGGAACCTTACCGCAGTTGCCTCTAGAAGTATTGAGAAAGCAAAAGAATTTGGTAATGAATATGGGGCGGCCCATATTTTTGATAGCTATGATGCACTTTTTGAGAGTAGTGAGGTAGATGTGGTGTATATAGCAACACCACATACTTCACACGAAAACTTGAGTATTAAAGCAATGGAAAATGGCAAGCACGTACTTTGTGAGAAACCAATGGGAGTAAATCCTGAGCAGGTTGCAAGAATGATTGCTGTTGCCAAGGAGAACAACGTATTTTTGATGGAGGCGTTGTGGAGCCGTTTTAATCCATCCATTCAGAAAGTAAAGCAGCTGGTAGAAGGTGATGGAATTGGTTCTATTGGGTTTATTCATGCAGATTTTGCTTTCTATGCTTTAGGAAGGGATTCTGAAAACAGATTGTTGAATCCTAATTTGGCCGGTGGGTCCTTGTTGGATATAGGTATCTATCCCATCTTTCTTTCTTATTTGCTGTTGGGAATGCCCAATAAAATTCAAGCATCTTCTCTCTTTTATAAGACAGGCGTAGAGATGCAGACCTCTATGATATTTGAGTATGATGGGGCACAAGCCATTCTTTATAGCGGATTAAACTCTAAATCTGAAATGAAGGCTGAAATATCAGGAAGCGAAGGAAGTATATTTTTGCACCCAAGATGGCATGAAGCACAGGGCTACTCTATAGAAAAAGATGGGGAATTAATTGATTATAATTTACCGACCCACGGCAAGGGATACACATATGAAATAGAAGAAGTTCATGCTTGTCTGTCTTCTGGTAAAAAGGAAAGTACAATGTGGAGCCATCAAAATAGTGTAGATTTAGCGCAGCTTCTTTATGAAGTACGTAAAAAATCTGGAGTTATTTTTCCTTTTGAAGAACAAAAGAAGGTGTAGTGCCTTAAAATATTTTAAAATTTACGATATTTGAAGTTACCAAAATTGAAACCGAATTAACATGGGAATGAATAAAAATACTGTACTGGCATGGGCCACCTTTATAATGATTTTTGTAGGTCTGGCGCTAATAGCTTTAGGAGCTTTTAGGTACGATGAAGTTGCTGGTTGGGGGTTTGCCTCGGTAGGGATAGGATTTTTTGCTATTGCTTGGGTGTTCAATGCACTTAAAGGAAGAGTTTAGATAATACGTATAATATCCTTTTAATAAATTATTTAACAATATATTATGTCAGATGATAAGAAGGTGATTTTCTCCATGTCAGGAGTCACCAAAACATATAAGAACGCAAATACGCCTGTTCTTAAAAATATATACTTAAGCTTCTTCTACGGAGCTAAAATCGGTATTCTAGGTTTAAACGGATCGGGTAAATCTACGTTGCTGAAAATTATTGCGGGAGTAGATAAAAACTTTCAAGGCGATGTTGTTTTTTCACCTGGGTATAAAGTTGGGTATTTAGAGCAAGAGCCGGAACTAGATGAGAACAAAACTGTTCTTGAAATTGTTAAGGAAGGTGTAGGTGAAACAGTTGCTATACTTGATGAGTACAATAAGATTAACGATATGTTCGGTCTTCCGGAAGTCTATGAAGACGCGGATAAGATGCAGAAGTTGATGGATAAACAAGCTGAGCTTCAAGATAAAATTGATGCGACAAATGCATGGGAACTAGATACGAAACTGGAAATAGCAATGGATGCGCTTCGTACTCCAGATCCGGATAAAAAAATAGGTGTGCTTTCGGGGGGTGAAAGAAGGCGTGTTGCTTTGTGCCGTTTACTGCTTCAAGAGCCGGAAATATTGTTGTTGGATGAACCTACTAACCACTTGGATGCAGAATCAGTGCATTGGTTGGAGCATCACTTAGCTCAGTATAAAGGAACTGTAATTGCTGTAACTCACGATAGATACTTCCTGGATAACGTTGCTGGATGGATTTTGGAATTGGACAGAGGAGAAGGTATACCTTGGAAAGGTAATTACTCTAGTTGGCTTGATCAAAAATCAAAGCGTTTAGCGGATGAAAGTAAAACTGCTTCTAAAAGACAGAAAACATTAGAGCGAGAGCTGGAGTGGGTTCGTCAAGGGGCTAAAGGCCGTCAGACAAAGCAGAAAGCACGTTTGAAGAACTATGATAAGTTAATGAGTCAAGACCAAAAACAACTTGATGAAAAACTTGAAATCTATATCCCCAACGGACCTCGTTTAGGTACAAATGTACTGGAGGCTAAAGGGGTAAGTAAAGCATACGATGATAAATTGCTATACGAAGACCTGAATTTTAAACTACCTCAAGCAGGTATTGTTGGTATTATAGGTCCTAACGGTGCTGGTAAGACCACTATCTTTAGAATGATCATGGGCGAAGAGAAACCTGATAAAGGTGATTTTGAAGTTGGTGAAACGGCTAAGATTTCTTACGTAGACCAAAGCCATTCAAATATAGATTTGGAAAAAACAATTTGGCAAAACTTTAGTGATGAGCAAGAGCTTGTTATGATGGGCGGACGTCAGGTAAATTCCAGAGCTTATTTAAGTAGGTTCAACTTTTCAGGAAGCGAGCAGAACAAGAAGGTGAGTATGCTTTCTGGTGGTGAGCGTAACCGTTTACATTTGGCCATGACCTTAAAAGAAGAAGGTAATGTGTTACTTTTAGATGAACCAACTAACGATTTAGATGTTAATACTTTAAGAGCTTTAGAGGAAGGTCTTGAGAACTTTGCGGGTTGTGCTGTGGTTATCTCTCACGACCGTTGGTTCTTAGATCGTGTATGTACTCATATTTTAGCTTTTGAAGGTGATTCTCAAGTGTATTTCTTTGAAGGTTCTTTCTCTGATTATGAGGAGAACAAGAAAAAACGTTTAGGTGGGGATTTAATTCCACAGCGCATCAAATACAAGAAATTGATTCGATAGTTATATATCAGTTTTAAAAACAAAAAAAAGCTCATAAGAAATTTCTTAAGAGCTTTTTTTATGGGCATATTTTTTTTAATATGCTTCGTTTGGATACCAATCTAACTGTATCACTTCAATGGTGGAATCACCTGCGTTTACCAATTCCTTGAACTTAGAAACATCACTAACATCTGGTTTTCCTCTGTAGTGGTATGGATAAACCTTTTTTGGTTTAAACTCCAGTACGGCATCTGCCGCCCTTTCAGGAGTCATGGTGTACGGCAAGTTCATGCAGATAAAAGCTTTGTCTATGTTTTTTAAACTCCTCATTTCCGGAATATCCTCGGTATCACCTGAGAAATAAATACGTTGGTCACCTATATTTAAAATATAGCCGTTACCTCGACCTTTTTTATGAAATTTTAAAGCTTCCTCCCTTAAATTGTACATGGCTACAGCCTCCACAGTTATTCCGTAACGCTCTTTGCTATCTCCATTATTTAAGACATCAATCTGCGGTGTGAAGACTTCGGGGAGTTTGTCCGCTACAGCTTGGGGCACCATTATTTTTGCTTTGTCCGTTCCCAAGGCTTCTAGGGTTTCCACATTAAAATGGTCTCCGTGAATATCCGTTATTAAAATAAGATCTGGCGCCTTAAATCCTTTAAAAGCTTCTGCTCCGCCAACTGGGTCTATATAAATTGTAATGTTATTCCATTCTAAAACAGCGGTAGCATGTTCAACAGGAGTTATTTTAACGTCTGCAGTCACCTTTTCGTTCATGGACATAGTTGCAGTATCATTTGTATTGGACATCACATCTTTGTCTTCTGCCATGTCCTTTTTGTTTTCCTTGCACCCAAGAAAAAGAAGGCCACAGCTTATAAATACTAATAATGTTTTTTTCATAGCGTTGTTGTTATAAAGTTAATTGCATTTTAATATCACTTCGGGCGTATTCAACATTAGGCTCTATAGCTACTTCTTTAAAACCGAATTTCTTATAAATATGTAAAGCACTACCTAATTTGGTACTAGAATATAAGATAAGAGTTTTCCATGATTTCTCTTTGGCAAAATCTACAGCAAAAGACAATAGTTTCTGACCAATTTTGAGACCCTGAAACTCGGGTGAAACTGCCATTTTTCCTAACTCATATGTGACGTTGTCAACACGTAATAGAGCGAAACAACCTGTTATAGTATCTTCTTTTTTTGCAAAAAAGATATATCCACCTTTATTTATTATATGTTCTTGACAGTTCTCTAGTAGATAAAGATCCAAAGGTTCTATCGTAAAATATTGCTCTATCCAATTTTGGTTTAGCTCTTTAAAAATAGGGGCATAGGCAGGTTTAAAAGGTATAATTTTAATAGACATATTCTCTTGTATAGTGTGAACCGTACTTTAAAGTTACTATATCAAAATCTTTTGATTGCTTTATTATTTGATTTTTTTACATCAAAAAATCTAAAAAGAAAATCTTATCGTATATACAGCGATACAAACAAATAATTTTTACTAGTAATAAATCTTAACATTATGACTGAAACAAAAAGTAACAATGGATTAAAAGTGCTGGCGGGATTGCTAGGTGTGGTACTTTTGGGTACCATCATATACACAGTTAGTCTATATCAAGAAAAAAAGAAAAACGAAACTGCGCTTACTCAAGAAAAGCAGTTAGTGGTTGAAGACTTGAATAGCTTAAAGTCTGAATATGATAAAGCTATTTTGGAAAGCAACGCTACAAACGAGGAGTTGGTTTCTGCAAGAGATAACATTGCAAAGTATATTGATTCTGTAAAAAGCATGAAGGGTGATATTTCTTCTCTTTCAAGATACAGAAGACAAGTTGGTATCTTAAAGCAAGAAAGAGAGCAATTGTTGAAACAAGTTGATTCACTTACAAAGTCGAACACTTTTATTGCTATGCAGAGAGATAGCACGTATACTGAATTAGAGAAGCAAACTGTTTTTAACGATTCTTTAGTTGTGCAGAATACACAATTGGCAGATGTAGTTGAAAAAGGTTCAGCTCTTAACTTGTCTAAGTTTAGTGTTGATGCTGTTAAAGAACGTAGCAGTGGAAAAATGGTTTCTACTTCAAGAGCCAAAAGAACGGATAAGTTTAAAATCTGTTTTACCGTAGCTGATAACGTAATTGCTCAAGCGGGTGATAGAGAATTCTTTATTGAAGTTCTTGATCCACAAGGTAATGTTTTGGGAGAAAGCTATTCTAAGACTAATGATTCTGGTGCTTCTGTAACATACAGCAAAGGAACTGGTTTCTACTACGAGAATAAATCTTTAGATGTTTGCGATTACATTAGCAAGCCTGCCGGAGACTTCAAAGATGGTAACTATATGGTGAATGTTTATGACGATAGATTGAAATTACTGGGAACTTCTAAGTTCACTTTAAAATAACACACACTATCCATTATATATAAATAGAAAAGGGGCAATCTAATATTAGATTGCCCCTTTTTCGTTTAACTATTTTAAAGCCTGTCTATTTTAGACTGCCTACCATCTCGGCTGGTTTCACCCAGTCATCATAATCCTCAGCAGTAACATAACCTAGATTTACAGCTTCTTCTTTTAATGTTGTTCCGTTTTTATGTGCTGTATTAGCAATTTCGGCAGCCTTGTAATACCCTATTTTTGTATTTAAGGCAGTAACCAACATTAGAGAGTTATTTAATAGCTCTTTGATTACTTCGTGATTAGGCTCAATTCCAGCCGCACAGTTTACATCAAAGCTCACACAGGCATCACCAATCAGTTCTGCAGATTGAAGGATGTTAGCCGCCATCATAGGCTTAAATACGTTTAATTCGTAATGGCCTTGGGTTCCGCCAACAGAAATGGCTACATCGTTACCCATTACTTGGGCACAGACCATAGTCATAGCTTCACATTGTGTTGGGTTAACCTTACCTGGCATAATAGAACTTCCTGGTTCGTTTGCAGGTATGATAATCTCACCAATTCCTGATCTTGGTCCTGAAGCCATCATGCGAACATCATTAGCTATTTTATTTAAGGAAACAGCCAGTTGTTTAAGTGCACCATGACTTTCTACAATAGCATCATGTGCGGCAAGAGCTTCAAATTTATTATCCGCTGTGCGAAAAGGAAGTCCGGTGAATTCTGCAATATATTTGGCAACAAGAACATCATAACCATTTGGGGTGTTCAATCCTGTTCCTACGGCAGTTCCCCCTAAAGCTAATTCACTTAAGTGATCTAAAGTGTTATTTAGAGCCTTTAAGCCATGGTCCAATTGTGAAACATAACCAGAAAATTCCTGACCCAAGGTTAGGGGAGTGGCATCCATAAGATGGGTTCTGCCTATTTTAACCACTTCGGCAAAATCTTTTGATTTTTTATTTAAAGTGTCACGTAACTGGGTTACGCTTGGTATGGTATTCTGCACAATTTTTTTATAGGCAGCAATATGCATACCCGTAGGGAAGGTGTCATTAGATGATTGAGATTTGTTTACATCATCATTAGGCTGAATCGTTTTCTCGCCTTCACCAATTTTTTTTCCTGCAATTTCATGGGCACGGTTAGCTATAACCTCGTTAACGTTCATGTTACTCTGTGTTCCAGATCCCGTTTGCCAAATGACCAAAGGAAATTGATCATCATGTTTGCCTTCTAAAATCTCGTCGCAAACTTGGGCAATGAGATCTCTTTTCTCTTCAAGAAGAACACCTAGTTCATGATTTGCATAGGCAGCAGCTTTTTTTAGGTAGGCAAATCCGTAGACCACATCTAATGGCATGGACGCCGTTGGGCCTATCTTAAAATTATTTCTGGAACGCTCAGTTTGGGCTCCCCAATATTTATCACTGGGCACCTCTACTTGACCCATGGTATCTTTTTCGATTCTAAAGCTCATTATTAGTAGTATTACGTTAGTTAACAAAGGTAGTATTTCACCATTTTAATTCCTCTTTAGAGCTTTAAAAATTTGGCTGTTTTAAGTTATATTATTTTTTTTGATTATGATTTGCAATTTTCGTACTTTCTAAAGTATATTTGTAGTGCAAAATTTAGAACATGGAATTTGATCAGTACCTTGGATTTTTAGCATTTTTAACCATTCTAACCATCGGATTTTGGTTAATGATTTTTTTATTGACCTTTGTAGTACCTTATTGGTTGGGTGGAAACATATTGGAACTCTACAAAGAGTGGAAGGATAAAAAGAAAGCAAAACGTAGCGTATAAACGCTTGTATATAAGTTTAAAGCAGGAAAACGAAAATTCGTTTTCCTGCTTTTTTATGTCTTAAAATTAAGAAGAAAAAATCCCCGCTGATTTCTATAATTAGCGGGGATTTTTTGTGCTTCGTTTTAACCTTCCATTTCATCTTCTCCGCCGCCATTCTCATTGCCGCCTCTACCATTTTTACGGTCACGTTCTTTGGTCTGGTTTATTCTATAGCGAAGCGATAAGGTAATGGACCTTGGTCTAAACTGAAATTCACTCCTTGAGGTAAAATCATCCGATACTGTATAAGATTGTCTCTTTCTTGAATTTAGAAGGTCACTTACATTTAAGGATACCGTGCCTTTATCTTTCATGATATCTTTACTGAACGCTAGGTTTAGGGATAACATACCTTTTGTTTCGGTCTGTGAGTTTTGACGTGGCCCCATATAAAAGGCATTGGTCTGCCATTCTATCTTTTGAGGTAAACTTACCTTAGAGCTAAAGCGGGCGAACCAGCTTGTGTTATCCGTACCATAATCGGTACCGTTATGTTCTCCTTCACTTGAAAATTTAAAGAAATTGACACTCCCGTTTAAACGTAGCCACTTTTTAGGGTTGTAAAGAACACCGGCTTCGGCACCTATTCTTTCATTGGATGAGAGGTTAATGGGTAGAGACCTAATAATTCGTACACTGTCCGTTGTAGTTTGTCCTGTGGCTTCTTGAATGTATTCGAACGAGTTGGTCTCACGTTTATAATATACAGATGACGTAAGTGTAAGCTTATCCCATCGTTTTAAATAACCTAAATCGAATGAATTTGAGTAGGCAGGATCCAAATCAGGGTTTCCTTGAAAAATATTGGCTCTACTGGATCTAGAAGGGAACGGATTTATAAAACGGCCTCTAGGTCTATTAATTCTTCTATTATAACCTAAAGAAATATTTTCCATTTCACCAATTTCAAATATCAGGTTTAGGGTAGGGAAGAGGCCTAAATAGTTTTTATCAAAATTTAAGTCGATGTCTTCTCCTAACGCTTCTTCAACGGATGATGTATCATACTCAGAAGTAACCTCTCCTTTTAATTGTGTGTTCTCTAATCGTAATCCGGCCAGGAAAGAAAATTTACCAAATTTATTACCATATTGTGTATATACAGCGTTTACATTTTCTTGGTATTCAAATTTGTTGGTCAAATCTTCATTCGTAACAAATTGCCCTGTAGAGCGATTTAGGGAATCTAGTTTGTAATCCGTGATTTCCCTTTCAAAAGTTCCTCTGTACCCTGCTTCAAACTGGGCATCACCTAATGGCAATACATAATCTGCTTGCACAAGGTATTCATCTTCAATTTCATTTTGATAAACACTTTCAAGTGTGTTGAGACTGGAGTTAGGGAATATATTATTGTCATCAATGGTAGAGTTCTCTACCTCGTCCCCATTTGAATATTGCAGGTCCGCGGTAAATTTTTGACCGTCATCATCAATATTATTGACATAATTTAATGAGAATTGATAGTTCTCTTCGTCTTCAAGTTCTATTTCTTCCCTAAAGCTCTGCCTTGTTAAAAGTCCGTTCTCAAAATAATCACTATAATTTTCTGTTAGGTCGTCCCCATCTTGAAAACGCATAAAGAAACTACCTGTAATGGATGAGTTTTTGGTTATGAAATATTCTACCCCAAAGTTGTTGTTGAAACCCTTGCCCATACGGGTGTAATCTCGGTTTTCATTAATCTGGTCATATTGGCCATTGCTGTATGAATTCTCATAAAAAGCATGACCTGGTGATTCATAATACCTATACCCAAGTGTGTTGAAAATATTAAATTTATCTGTTCTTAAATTGGCGTTCACAGACATACTACTTTGTGCAGGGTATCCTATGTTGACATTTACCGAGCCATTAAAACCTAGGGTTTTCTCTCGTTTTAAAACAATGTTCAGGATACCGGCGGTACCCTCGGCATCATATCTCGCTGAAGGACTTGTAATGACCTCTACCTTTTCTATAGCATCGGCAGGTAGTTCTCTCAGGGCGTCCGTAGAGCCAAAACCGGCTAGGGCAGAGGGCTTACCGTTTATTAGGATTCTTACGTTCTCATTGCCTCTTAGGCTAATTGCTCCTTCTACATCAACATTTACAGAAGGCACGTTATTTAAGGCGTCACTAATGGTTGCGCCACTAGTGGTGAGATCTTTACCTATGTTATAGATTTTTTTATCAAGGCGAACTTCTACTGTAGTCTTCTCGCCAACAACTTCTACACCTTCCAGTTGTGCAACATCAAGGGAAAGTCTTATAGTACCCAAGTCTGTAGATTGCTTGAGTTCTTGTTCCGGTAATTTATACGTCTTATATGAGATGTACTCTACACTAATATTATATTTTCCTGGCTGAGTCTCTACTTCAAATTTACCATCTAGATCGGTAATTCCACCAGTTACTTTGCTAGGGTCTTTTACGCTATGAAGTACTAAAGTGGCATATTCAAGGGGTAAGCCATTGTCTTTATCCAGAACGGTTCCGGTAATTTTAATGGGTTGTTCTTGACTTTCGGGCCGCTGCGGCCGTTGTGCAAATGTATTTAGCGATAACAGTAACAGGGCAATCAAGAACGTTTTATTCATGTCAGTCTTTAGATTTTTTCTTCTTTCGTTTCTTTTCTCGTTTCTTATCTTTCTTCGTCTTTTGCAGGCCTTTCTTTTGCATTGCTACAAAAGCATCGTACTTCTCAATAGGAAGCCCGGCTTTTAGCTCCTCGTCCTGTGCCTTTGTAATTTTCTCCATTCCTTCGCGCATTTGCTCGGGAGTAAGCTGAAGAATCTGCATTTCAATTCGTTTTTGCAGATACTTTTTTAGTACAGAGCTCATTACAGCGGACTCAAACTCATTGAGCTCCAAAACGGCTGCAATATTGGGCATCTCATCATTCACAATCTGTTCGGCAGTCTTTGGTTCTGGCTCTTTTGGAGTTTCCTGAACTTGTGGTATAGCACTACGTTGTCTTCCGTAACCACCACCATAGCCTCCTCCGCCATAACCGTAACCTCCGCCACCGTAGCCATATTGAGCCACTAATTCTGGACTTGAGAGCAATAGAACAAAAAATAAAATAACGTATCGGATATTGTTTTTCATGACGATATCAATTTATAAGATTGAGTTTTTAGTGAATGGTTTAACCCACTATGGTTAAAGCTTTGTTAAAATGAAACAGCAACAAATGTACCAAATAATTAATCAGATAATACTAATAAAATAGAAGAAGGCATTCTATTGATTAACAACGGAATGCCTTTTGTATGTGTATTAAATTCAAACAGGGTTTGTTTAAATTATTCCATCAATTAAATCAACCGGCCTGCCAATAACCGCTTTTCCCCCGTTGACTATAATGGGTCTCTCAATCAACTTTGGATGCATTATCATAGCATCTAGGACTTCTTCATTGGACAGAAGTTTACCTCTATAGTTATCTTTCCAAATCTGTTCATTCTTACGAACCAGCATTTCTGGAGTAATAGCTAGACAATCTAAAACTTTACGAAGTTCTTCTTTGGTAGGTACTTCTTCCAGATACTTTATGATTTCAAATTCTTTACCAGATTTTTCAAGTACCTGCAAACCCTCTCGGGATTTTTGACATCTTGGATTGTGATAGATTTTAATCATTTTTTCAATTCAATTTTATTTATCTTTTTCTATTTTGCTACAAGGAAAGGTCTATTCTTCTTCCTTTTGTCCCATCATCATAAGAAATGCCTTTAAAAAAGCATCAATATCACCATCCATAACGGCATCTACATTACCAGTTTCCTCAGCAGTTCGTACATCCTTAATTAATTTGTACGGATGCATAACATAGTTACGGATTTGAGAACCCCACTCAATTTTCATTTTTGAGGATTCTATTTCCTGACGCGCCTCCATTTTCTTCCGAAGCTCAATTTCATACAACTGGGATTTCAACATTTTCATGGCGGTAGCCCTGTTATCATGCTGACTTCTAGAATCCGAACAAGAAATTTGAATACCCGTAGGGTGGTGAACCAATTGTACCTTGGTTTCTACCTTGTTTACATTTTGACCACCGGCACCACTGGATCTAGCGGTCGTAATGGTAATATCTGCAGGATTCACATCAATTTCAATACTATCGTCTACAAGAGGATAAACATATACAGAGGCAAATGAAGTGTGACGCTTGGCATTACTATCAAACGGGGAAATACGCACTAATCTATGTACACCGTTTTCACCTTTTAACCAGCCAAAAGCAAAATCGCCATCTATCTCAAGAGTTACAGTTTTAATTCCTGCAACATCTCCTTCTTGATAGTTGAGTTCTTTTACTTTGTATTTATTTTTTTCGGCCCACATCATATACATACGCATGAGCATAGAAGCCCAATCGCAGCTTTCGGTGCCTCCGGCACCAGCGGTAATTTGCAGAACGGCAGGAAGTTCATCACCTTCTTCAGAAAGCATGTTTTTGAACTCTAGATTCTCTAACTTGCTTAGTGCTTTTTCGTACTGAGCGGTTACTTCGGCTTCGTTATCTTCTCCTTCTTGTTGGAACTCCAATAAAATTTCTAAATCATCAACTAGTGTTTTGGCAGCATTGTAATCGTCTACCCACTGTTTTTTAGACTGTATAAATTTCATATGAGCCTGGGCTTCCTGCGGATTATCCCAAAAATCAGGAGCTAAGGTTTTCTCCTGTTCGTTCTCTATTTCAATAAGTTTCGCATCAACGTCAAAGATACCTCCTTAACGCACCAAGGCGATCTTGTAGACCTTTAAATAGGTCTGTAGTAATTGTCATCGTATTTTATTTTCAAACAAAAATACTACTCTTTTTGCTCTATTCTGTAGTAAATAGTTGAATGTTTATGTTGCAGTGTATGGTCTATATGAGTCCTTATTGTTGATTCTGACTGCTAACTTGTACAGAATGAACGGTTTCATTCTTACCTGCTGTATATACCACCCCTTTTAGTGGTGAGCAATCACTATAATCTTTGCCATGAGCTACCTTAATATGATTGGTGCCTGCCAGTATATTATTTGTGGGGTCAAACCCAAGCCAGCCCACATGAGGTATAAACGCTTCTGCCCAAGCGTGCATCTGAGAATCTCCAAAATAACCATTTCCTTGATGTAGGTAACCTGAAACATAGCGGGCTGGAATTCCGTTCATACGGGCTAATGCACAGAATAAATGGGTGAAATCTTGGCAGACACCTTGACGGATTTTTAGCACCTCATCTAAGGTTGTCTGAACATCTGTGGCATCTGCATTAAAGTGAATATAGCCATAAGTATACTCATTGAGCTTTTGAATATTGTCAAAAATGGATTTAGCCAGGTCAAACTGAAATAAAGGTGTTTTTTGCTCTGGAATATGGGTAAAATGGGTTGTTCTTAAAAACGCTTCATAATCTACTTTAAAATCTAGTTCTTGAATTTTCTCATATGACCTTGAGATATCTTCTTCTGGCTTAAAATCAAAAGGGTTGATTTCTTTTTTTATCAATTTAAAATTGGCTTCAAAACCAATTTCGTTGAATTTTTGTTTTGGGTGAACACGAATGGTTTTAAAACCGTGCCCATTTATTGAAAACTCGTTATTCGCATTAATTGTATTGGTGAAGTTTACCCCAATGAATTGTTGAGATTCATTTTCTTCAGGAATGACTAAAAATTGCCAATAAGCTTCATACACCCATTCTTCATAGGTGTTTTCCGCCTTATAGGTAATAGAATATTCTAATGGCATGATTTATTTGGATAAGTTGGTTAATGATAATTTTATTCTTTAAGCTATTCTCTATCCTAACTATGTTTAGTAGCTAAAAAACTCTTCTTCCATTTTCTGACTAATTTGATAAAGACTGCTTAAGGTATTATCAATTACAGATTGAATGTCATTTTCAATCTGAACAATACATTTAAACTCATATTCGGCTCGTATTTTTCCTACCAGAAAAGCCGTTGAATTTCTACTCGGTTTTTTATTAGAGTCCAATATTTTTATATGCTTACACACTTGGTTTAGGCTGTTCATTATTGATCTTGGACAATCGGGATTTAGTATGAGAAATTCTAATGTAGATATGCTATTGGGTGTTTTTTTATAAAACCTACGCATCATGTCATAGGACTCCGTACACTTTAATAATGTAGTCCACTCAAAGCTATTTTTAAATTTATCGCCGTAACTGCCTTGGGCCTTAAGGGCATCATTATGTTTAGCGTTTATTATACGTATAATTTGAGTGGCCCGTTCTATATTGGCACCCATCATTATAATGGCATAGATTTCATCATGCATCAGAGTGCTTCGTACTTTACCTCTTAAGATAGCGGACATCTCGGTGACGTTTAGGGTGAAATCATGTAATCCATTTTTACTATAAACTTTTGCATCATAGTTAGAGATGAAATGATAGAACTTGTTAATGGATTCATATAGTTCTGTAGATATTAAATCGCGTGCACTATTAGCATTTTCTCTAGAACTTCTAACATTGTTTATAATTGAAGAAGTATAATTAGGGTCCAACCCTATTTTATACAGAACATCTTCTTCATTCAGAATAAGGGATTCATCCTCTACCGTTTCTCCAATCATTGTTAACATGGAACGTAGTACGAATTGTCTAGATTGCGAAAGTTGATTAGGAGCATCGAGTGACGAAAAATAATTGACTCGCAGGTAGCGGGCAATGTGCTCTGAACGTTCAATATAACGTCCCATCCAAAAAAGATTATTGGCAACTCGTGCTAGCATAGGCATTTTTTAAATATTAATGTTCTTATAAATAATTTAATGCAATTCTCGTGGCACATAGTATTAGGTCTTTAATACCCAAGTGTCTTTTGATCCGCCACCTTGAGAGGAATTCACAATTAGGTTACCTCTTTTTAAGGCTACTCGCGTTAATCCTCCTTTCAATACAAATTCTTTGTCTTTGCCTAGCACTGTAAATGTCCTTAAATCTACATGACGCTGTTCAAATGATTCACTTTTATCTATATAGGTAGGGTGTACCGAAAGAGACATAATAGGTTGGGCTACATATTTTCTGGGGCTTAAAAGTATCTGGGCTTTTACCACTTCTATTTCTTTTTTACTTAATCGGTTGCCTATTGATATACCGTAACCACCAGCTTCATCTACTGGCTTTATTACTAAATTCTCTATATTGTTCAGAACATATTTTAACTCTTTTGGTCTACTACAGTGGTATGTGTGTACATTATTAAGAATAGGTTCCTCGTTTAAATAATACCTTATAATTTCAGGCATATAGGTGTATACCGCTTTATCGTCTGCAACACCTGTGCCCGGTGCATTTGCTAGAGTTACATTTCCTTTTTTATAAGCAGCAAAGAGGCCTGGCACACCTAACGAAGAATCAGGTCTAAATTCCAAGGGGTCTATAAATGCATCGTCAATTCTCCTGTAAATAACATCTACTTTTTGTGGTCCTTGAATGGTTTTCATGTAGACAAAGTCGTTCTCAACGAAGAGGTCTCTGCCTTCTACGAGTTCCACACCCATTGTCTTTGCTAAATAGGAGTGTTCATAAAATGCAGAATTGAACATACCAGGAGTAATAACAACTACGTTGGGCACGTCTACACCTTTAGGTTTAACGGTCTCAAGTAAATCCAACAAGTTTTCAGCATAATTGGTTACTGAGTATGTTTTATAATGGTTAAAAACCCCAAACAGTGCTCTTTTAAGGGCAGTACGGTTACAGATAACATAACTCACGCCACTTGGGCATCTTATATTGTCTTCTAATACGTAATATTGCCCATCCGTATGTTTAATGACATCGGTGCCGGAAATATGGTTATAGATGCCGCCCGGAGGGTCAACATTATTCATCTGATCCAAATAGTTGGCGGAGGAGCTTATGAGTTCCATAGGAACTATACCCTGTTTAATTATTTTTTTATCATGATAAATATCCCATAGAAATAGGTTCAACGCTCTGCTTCGTTGTATAGCCCCGGATTCTATTATTTTCCATTCTTCTGGTGGAATTATTCTAGGGAAGAGATCGAATGGAAAAATTTTTTCCTGAGTTTTCTTTTTGTCATACACCTGAAAGGTGATTCCTTGATTAAAAAAAGATGATTTTGCCTTTTCATTTAGATTGACATAATCATTAATAGAATGCTCTCCGTAGAGATTAAAAAGTTTTGAATATACTTCTTTTACTTGTCCTCTTTCGTCAAAGATTTCGTCAAATAAAACGGGGTTTCTTTGGTAGGATGAAAAAATCTGATTTTCTAAGTTTACCATAGTATATTTGTTTGTACTTAAGGTATTTATTTTCGTTGTTTTTAATGGGAAGAATTACATAATAATCAAAATACATTTTTGATTATTATGTAATAAAAAACAGAATATTTTGTCATATAAACTTGTTTTGGTAGTAAAATGCAGTTTATTTTATGCCATTTACTTGGTTTTGGTAAATTATTCCCAAAGAGTTAGAACATCTAGTTTAACCTGAATTTTTAAAGTTCATTTATTAAATATTTTACATGTTGATTAATCTTATTAGTGATACGGTAACCAAACCAACAAAAGGAATGTTAGAGGCTATGATGTCTGCAGAAGTAGGGGACGACGTGTTTAAGGCCGACCCTACGGTAAACGCTCTTGAAGAAAAAGTTGCCAAAATGTTCGGTAAAGAAGCAGCACTTTTTTTTCCTTCGGGAACAATGGCAAATCAGACAGGTATTAAGCTACATACACAACCTGGCAATCAATTAATATGCGATAAATATGCCCATATTTATAATTATGAAGGAGGTGGCGTCAGTTTTAACAGCGGAGTCTCATGTAAATTGATAGATGGAAGTAGGGGAATGATTACGGCTAATCAAGTAGAAAAAGCTATAAACCCTCCTGATTTTTACCATAGTCCTTTAACGTCATTAGTCTGTGTTGAAAACACTACTAACAAAGGTGGTGGTGCTTGTTGGGATATTGAAGAGTTACAGAAAATAAAAATGGTTTGTAAGAAAAACGAGTTAGCCTATCATCTTGATGGTGCGCGTTTATGGAACGCCATGGTAGAGAAAAAGGAAAGTTCTATAGTCTATGGGGAATTGTTTGATACTATTAGTGTTTGTTTGAGTAAGGGTTTAGGCTGTCCTGTTGGTTCTGTTTTAGTAGGTAGTAAAGAGTTGATGCACAAAGCACTTCGTATACGTAAGATTTTTGGTGGAGGAATGCGGCAGGCCGGTTTTCTTGCAGCAGCAGGAATTTATGCACTAGACCATCATCTAGAGCGTTTAGCAGAAGATCATAAAAAAGCTCGGGAAATAGGGGAGGTGTTAAGTAAGTTAACCTATATAAAACAAGTAGAACCTATTGAGACCAATATCATTATTTTTGAAATTAATGAAGAGTTTATGACAGGCGATACTTTCGTTGAAAAGTTAAAAGAGAACGATGTACATATTATAGATATGGGGCAAGGAAAACTTAGAATAGTTACCCACCTAGATTATACGGACGTTATGCATGAGGCCTTCTTGGATATCTTAAGAAAATTATAGTTCCTTTAATTCGGTTAGGCGGTTGTGTAGATTTTTAATACCATTCTCCATTCCTGCTTCAGAATCATAAAGTTGACTAGACCCCAGCAAACTGCCATTTTCATCTTTGAAATTGAATAGAAATTTACCTTGATGGTTCGTTTTTCGTTCAAAATTTCCGCGATTAATTTGAAGGTTCTTTAGATTAGAAAGCGTGTTTTCTAATTCTATTTTATTTTCAAACTTCTTACTTGTTAGTAAAGTAGAACCGCTTTTTGATTTAATGTGAAACTGATAATCAGAATTTGTAGAGCTAACTATTTCTATCACTTTTATTTTTTAGGTAAAAGATACAAAATAACACCAATAATTATAAGGGTTATTGTATTTAAAATACCTCATCCTTTTTTTCTAATCTAAAACATTACTTCTCTGTAAAAAGCATTAATCGGATTAAAAATTACGAAAATTACACTATTCTATGCTAGTGGTTCTTTTTAACATAGTTTTTGGTTAAAATGATGCATTTCATCGATTATTTCAATACTTAACAGGAAAGCACTTGTTAAAAAATACTAAATGTTTAACTTTATTTCAACTATAATAAACATTAAACATTAACCGTATTATGAAAAAGATTCTTTTTTCAATGGCCGTTCTTGCGGCATCATTTGGTATGGCTCAAGACCTGCCTGAAAACCCTGAACCAGGAAAGTGCTATGTAAGGTGTACTACTCCTGACGTTTACGTAAACGAAACCGTGACTATTACGGTAAAACCTGGTTACAAGGTTTTAAAAACCGTACCTGCTACGTATAAGACCGTCACAGAACGAGTTTTAGTAAAAGAAGAGAGTAAGAAACTCCGTATTATTCCTGAGGAATGGGGTACAGAAAAGGTAACTTATGTTTCTAAGGAAGGAGGGAACTCTCTAAACGTTATTCCCGCTAGTTTTGGCAATGCTTCGCAAACTATTGAGGTAAAACCAGCTTATGCCCAGTGGGAATTGGGAGCATCCGCTCCGGATTGTGATTCAGGAAACCCTGATGATTGTAGGTATTGGTGTTATAAAGGATACCCCGCAGAATTTCAGACTATAGAAACAGCAACTCTTGCTAGTAATGCCAGCACCAATAAAACCGCAATTCCGGAAAAGAGTGCTACATACACAAAAAGAATACTTGTTTCTCCTGCTAAAGTTGTTGAAGAGATTATTCCTGCCGTTTATGATGAAATTACAAGAACAGTCCTGGATAAGGATGCATACACTGTGGAAGAAATGGTTGCTCCAATTACAAAATCTTACACAAAAGAGGTTTTGAAAGAAAAGGGTGGGTTAACAACTTGGAAAGAAGTTGAATGTGAATTGGTCACTTATCAAGCTCTTCCTATAAGTTGGGATTCAGGTAGCGCAACCTTGACAGCTGAAGCCAAAACAATTATTGATACGCGACTATTACCTGTTTTAGCTCAAAACCCAGGGGCTAAAGTAGAACTGGCTTCTCATACAGATGCACAAGGTAGTGCGTCATCCAATCAAGATTTATCAGAGAGAAGAGCAAAATCTGTAGCTCAATATCTAATTTCAAAGGGTATTAACTCTAGTCTTTTGGTTGCTAATGGTTATGGGGAGACAAAACTTAAGAACAGGTGTAAAGATGGTGTTTCTTGTACTTCAAGAGAGCACGCCATAAATAGAAGAACAGAATTTAGATTGATTAATAATTAAACTAGAATTCTATAGGAATAAACAAGGCCCCTACAAAGGGGCCTTGTTATTTATTGTCTGTATTGTACATACTTAGAGGCTCGCCCCAGTGCTTATTTATTCTTATTTAGAAAATCTAGATGATATTTAATTTCTCCGGTCATACCATAACCAGAATACTCATCAAGCATCTTTCCTTTTTCATTTAGCACCGTAAGCATAGGAAATACACCTTTCTTATTTAGTTTTTTAAAAATCTCTTGATTGTGATTCCATTGTTCTTCACTTAACAAATCTCTATTTCTAGGAATATCTATGTACAAGAGCACATATTTTTTTGATAATTCAGAGAACTCATCCGTATCAAATAGGTCGCGTTTAAGCAATTTACACGGTGGGCACCAATCACTTCCCGTAAAATAAACTAAAACATTTTTATTTTCTTTTTTTGAGAAATTTATAGCCTCATCATAGTCTTTTAACCATTCTATATCACTCGTAGTATCAGATTGGCCAATCAAGAAAATAGGTAATATGAGAAAAATTAAAAACTTCATTAGTGGTGTATTTATTTAATCAAAAAGCAAATAGCTTGCCATTATTTAAATAACGAGTCCATACCAGGAATATTGGGCATACCTTCTTTAGCTACCGCAGCAAGTTCTGTTTCGTTTACTTGTGTTGCTTTTGCAATAGCTTTGTTAATAGTAAGAATCAAAAAATCCTCAAGCTGATCTTTATCTTCTAGTAAGCTATCATCAATGGTAATCTGTTTAATCTCTCTATTGGCGGTTATGACCACTTTTAATAAGTCTTCAGAAGAAGATTCTTCTAAGGTTACCGTGTCTAACCTTTTTTTTGTAGCCTCTACCTTTTGCTGGGTTTCTTTAAGTTTCCCCATCATACCCATCATATCTCCAAACATAAATTTTGTTTTTAAAAATTGAATTAAGTTGCGAATTTAATAAATTGTGTAGGAAAAACCATTAACTATGAGCCTGTCTAAAAAAAAGAAAATCGTTCTTGGGTTATGCCTTACATTTGTGCCCTTAGTTCAAAGTCAACATATGAATATGAGTGAAGTAAAAGCGCCGATAGCCAAGAAGATTACCCATAAATTAGAAAAACATGGAGATGTTAGAATAGATAATTACTATTGGTTAAATGACAAAGAGAATCCGGAAGTGATTTCATATTTGGAAGCCGAAAAGAATTATTACGAATCGCTTACGGCGCACACCAAGGAATTTCAAGGACTTCTTTTTGACGAAATGAAATCGCGCATAAAGGAAGATGATAGTTCAGTACCCTATAAGCAAAGTGGATATTGGTATATTACTAGGTACGAAACAGGTAAAGAATACCCTATTTATGCTCGAAAAAAAGAAAGCCTAGATGCTCCTGAAGAAATTATGTTTGATGGAAATGAAATGGCTAAAGGACACGAGTATTTCAGTATTGGTGGTATAGCCATCAGTCCCAATAATAAATTTGCGGCTTTTGGGGTAGATACTGTCTCACGAAGACAGTATACTATAAACATTAAAAACCTTGAAACAGGTGAGATTTATAAGGATAAAATAGAGAATACAACCGGAGGTTCGGTTTGGGCAGATGACAATACAACTCTTTTTTATACTAAAAAAGATGAAGTTACTTTGCGGTCAGATCAAATTTTGAAACACAAATTTGGCACTTCGGCAGATGATGATCAATTGGTCTTTCATGAGAAAGATGATACGTTCGGGACCTATGTCTATAAATCAAAATCCAAGAAATACATTATTGTGGGGTCATACAGTACGCTCACTTCTGAATATCAATTTTTAAGGGCCGATAATCCGGATGGAGAATTAAAAATGTTCTCACAGCGCGAAAGAGGTGTAGAATATGGCATGTCTCATTATGGCGACCATTTTTACATACTTACCAATAAGGACGGTGCTACTAACTTTAAGTTAATGAAAACCGAAGAGGGCAATACGTCTTCGGAAAATTGGAAGGAGTTTATACCTCACCGTGAAGATGTTCTTTTAGAGGACATAGATATTTTTAAAGAGTACTACGTAATATCAGAACGAACAAATGGGTTGAACCGCGTTCAAATTAATAGATGGGACGGTACTAATGCATATTACCTTCCTTTTGAGAGTGAAACCTATACTGCAGGTGTAGGTCGTAATCCTGATTTTGATACAGAGATTCTTCGTTATGGATATAATTCTATGACCACTCCTAGCTCCGTTATCGATTTTAATATGCGAACAAAGGAGAAGGAAGTAAAAAAAGAACAAGAGGTATTAGGAGGTAAGTTTGATAAAAACAATTATAAGGAAAAACGTATTTGGGCTACAGCTCGTGATGGAGTAAAAGTTCCTATGTCCATCGTATATCATAAAAACACACCATTAAGCGAAACTACTCCGGTATTACAATACGCCTATGGATCTTATGGTCACACCATAGACCCTTATTTCTCTACAGTGCGCCTAAGTCTTCTAGATAGAGGTTTTGTGTATGTAATAACTCATATAAGGGGCGGTGAATATTTAGGGAGGCCTTGGTACGAAGATGGTAAACTGCTTAATAAAAAGAACACTTTTACAGACTTTGTAGATTGCTCTAAGCATTTAATTGAAGAGGGTTATACGTCATCAGACCATTTATACGCAATGGGTGGTTCTGCAGGTGGTCTTCTTATGGGAGCAATTATAAACATGGCTCCGGAACTATACAATGGTATCATTGCAGCGGTACCATTTGTAGATGTTGTAACTACAATGTTGGATAATTCCATTCCGTTAACTACCGGAGAGTATGATGAATGGGGGAACCCCAATGAAAAAACGTATTATGAGTATATGAAATCGTATTCACCATACGATCAGGTAGTAGCTCAGAAATATCCAAACTTATTGGTTACTACTGGACTTCATGATTCACAAGTTCAATATTTTGAACCGGCCAAGTGGGTGGCTAAATTGAGAGAAATGAAATCCGATAAAAACTTACTTATGATGGATATTAATATGGATGCTGGCCACGGCGGTGCATCTGGACGTTTTGAAGCATTGAAAGAAGTAGCCAAGGAATATGCTTTTTTACTGGATTTAGAAGGTAAAATCAGTATATAATAGCCTATCCTTTGCAAGGATAATTTCACTATGTGCCATTAAATGACAAAAAGGAGCAAAATATAGGTTTGAAATTGACTAGATTTTGGGTAATATGCTAACGAAATGTTAATAAAACAACGTAAAACAGCAAAAACCTTCATTTTTTAGAGGTATTTTCGATGATAAAATGACATATTCAAAAAAAATAGTAATTTTGTCTGAAGAATTTTGTGGATGCTTTTTAGTTTATAAGTAGTTCCCAAAACCAGATATCCTTTATGGAAAACAAAATTAAGGCACACAACAGTATCCTAGAACTTGTAGGAAACACTCCATTAGTAAGATTAAATAGAATTTCAGAAGGCTTTACCGGTAATTTTTTTGCCAAGGTAGAATCTTTTAACCCGGGTCACTCTTCCAAAGACCGTATCGCAATGCACATTATTGAAGAGGCAGAGCGAAAAGGCATTTTAACAGAAGGCAGTACTATAATTGAGACAACTTCGGGCAATACAGGTTTTAGTATTGCTATGGTGAGCATAATTAAGGGCTACAAATGTATTTTGGCCGTTAGTTCAAAATCATCAAAGGATAAGATTGATATGTTGCGTACTATGGGGGCCATTGTATACGTTTGTCCGGCCCATGTAAGTGCAGATGATCCACGGTCGTATTATGAGGTGGCAAAACGCTTGCATAAAGAAACTAGCGGATCTATTTATATCAACCAATATTTTAATGAGTTGAATATGGAAGCCCATTACAAAAGTACTGGTCCGGAAATTTGGGAACAGACTGGTGGGCAAATTACACATTTAGTGGCATGCAGTGGAACAGGAGGTACTATTTCAGGTACGGCAAAATATCTGAAAGAACAAAACCCCAATGTTAAGGTAATAGGAGTTGATGCTTTTGGTTCTATATTAAAAAAATATCACGAAACACGGGAGTTTGATTCAAATGAAATTTACCCATACAGAATTGAAGGGCTTGGCAAGAACTTGATTCCTGGAGCTACCGATTTTGATGTCATAGATAAGTTTATCAAGGTAACAGATTCAGAAAGTGCCCATACCGCCCGTGAAATTGCGAAAACAGAAGGTATTTTTGCAGGATATACAAGTGGAGCGGTTACACAGGCTTTAAAACAATTGAACGAGCAAGGTGAGTTTGGGCCTAAAGATAACGTAGTTGTTATCTTCCCGGATCATGGCTCACGATATATGAGTAAGGTATATAGTGATCAATGGATGGAGGACCAAGGTTTCTTTGATACTAATACCGTAAGCGAAACTCAGAAGGTACAATACATAAAAGAATAACATACAAGTTTGTAAAAGTTAGAAAGCAATGACCGTAAGGTTGTTGCTTTTTTGTTAGAGAATAATATTTTATGAATGTTGCTCTTAAAATCTTACTTTTGCACTAAAATCCAAAGTACACCTAAATGCGAGATTTATTTGACAGAATTCTAGAGAACAAGGGGCCATTGGGAAAATGGGCTTCACAGGCGGAGGGATATTTCGTTTTTCCTAAGTTAGAGGGACCAATTTCTAACAGAATGAAGTTTCAAGGAAAAGAGGTAATCACCTGGAGTATCAATGATTACTTGGGCCTAGCCAACTTACCTGAAATAAAAAAAGTAGACGGCGATGCCGCTGCGGAGTATGGCTCTGCTTACCCTATGGGAGCAAGAATGATGAGTGGCCACACTGATTTTCATGAACAACTTGAAAACGAGTTGGCAGAGTTCGTTGATAAGGAGTCTGCTTATTTATTGAACTTTGGTTACCAAGGTATGGTATCAGCTATTGATGCCCTGGTTTCAAAAGATGATATTATTGTTTATGATGTAGATGCTCACGCCTGTATTATTGATGGTGTTAGATTGCATATGGGCAAGCGCTTTACGTTTAAGCATAATGATATTGAAAGTCTAGAAAAAAATCTAGAACGCGCCACTAAAATGGCAGAACAGACCGGAGGAGGTATATTGGTTATATCCGAGGGTGTTTTTGGTATGCGTGGGGAACAAGGAAAACTAAAAGAGATAGTTGCCCTAAAGAAAAAATATACTTTCCGTTTGTTTGTAGATGATGCTCATGGTTTTGGAACCTTAGGAGCAACAGGTGCAGGTGCAGGTCAGGAACAAGGAGTTCAGGGAGATATTGATGTGTATTTCGCCACTTTTGCGAAGTCCATGGCAGGAATCGGTGCATTCTTAGCAGCGGATAAAGAAATTATAGATTATCTAAAGTACAACTTACGTTCGCAAATGTTCGCTAAATCATTACCTATGATTTACGTGAAGGGAGCGTTAAAAAGATTGGACATGCTTAGGACTATGCCAGAGCTTAAAGCTAAGTTGTGGGAGAACGTAAATGCCCTTCAGAACGGTCTAAAGAATAAAGGTTTTGATATTGGAAATACGAATACATGTGTAACTCCAGTTTATCTTAACGGAAGTATTCCAGAAGCAATGGCTCTTGTAAAGGATTTGCGTGAAAATTACGGAATATTCTGTTCTATAGTAGTTTATCCAGTTATACCTAAAGGATTAATTTTACTACGTATGATTCCTACTGCTACACATACAATGCAAGATATAGACGAAACTCTAACTGCATTTTCAGCTATTAGAGACCGCTTAGAAAACGGTACTTATAAAAGATTGTCTGCAGCCGTTGCCGCAGCTATGGGTGAGTAGTGTTCACCTGTATATACTATAAAAAGAAAGCCTTGCTGTAAAAGTGAGGCTTTTTTTATGCTATAGTTTAACAAAGGAATAATAGGGTAGACGTTACGTTTTGATTTATAAGCTCTTTTTATAAGTGCAACGTCGTTTATATATTTTCGGGTCAAAATGTTTCCACATTTGCCGTATAGCAATATTATCTTCTAATTCGGGTGTGCGATAACACATCTCAATGCCCCGCTTATTGAAGGTTTTGTAATATTCGTTAAAAATTATGGCGGTCACTCCTTTGTTTTGATATTCAGGGTGAATTCCTATAAGATAAAAAACAACATCTTTATTATACTTTTTTGCCCGTAGAAGGTGTAGAATGCCAAAGGGGAATAACTTTCCATTTGCCTTCTGCAATGCGTTGCTAAAAGACGGCATGACAATGGCAAAGGCTATTACGCTATCATTTTTATCTACAATGAACTTAATATATTCAGGATTTATAAAGGTTATATATTTTTTCTTGAAATATTCTTTCTGAACATCTGTAATAGGTACAAAAGAAGAAAGTTTAGAATAAGTTTGATTGAAAAGGTCAAACATTTGGTCCACCAATGGTAGTACCTCACTGGTTTTTTTGAAATTTATTTCACGTAGGCCATAACGTCTTTTTACGAGTCCATTTAACTTTGTAAATAAAGCAGGGTCGGCATTTCTTGCAGGAAATTTGTTTTCAACATAACCTTTTTCCTTTGTGAAACCTAAACGCTCATAATGGTTTATATAATAAGCATGATTGTACCAAGTAACCATACTTCCTGGCTGGTCAAAACCATCTGTAAGTACGCCAACCTTGTCTAAATTGGAAAAGCCAACAGGGCCTTCCATAAATTCTAGGTTCTGTGCCGCACCTATTTCCGCTACTTTGTTGAGAAGGGTTTCGGACACTTCGGTATCATCAATAAAATCGAACCAACCAAAGCGCATTTTCCGCACATTTTGATCATTTACCTCTAAGTGATTGATGATAGCAACAATTCTACCAACAAGCTTATTTTCTTTGTAGGCTAAATAGAACCATGCACTCGCATTTTTAAAAGCTGGATTTTCATCTTTGTCAAATGAAGATAATTCATCTGCAATTAAAGGTGGCACCCAGTAAGACGAACCCTTGTAAAGCGAAAATGGGAATTTCACGAACTCTTTTAGCTCTGCTTTTGAAATCGCTTCTTTAAGGGTGACCATACAATTCTTTTTGTAAGGTCAATATTAGGGATAAATAGGGTTAGAATAAAATTCTGAAACTTAATTTTATCAATAAAGGAAAAGTTAACTTTGCTTAAAAATCAATTGCTCCGCTACCACGTTCTTTATTTTTTCGCTTCTTTTTCTCTTCTTTCTTAAGCTTTTTGAGCTGTTTCTTAGATGGTCCTAAATCAATATCTTCTGCACCGCTACCACCTTTGTTCTTGTTGCGTTCTTCTTTTTCTTTCTTTTTCATGGCGTTCTTTTTAATTGGACCACCATTTTCACCGGCACTTTGTTCATCTATTGCCTTGATTTTATCTTTATGGAAATCAAAACGATAAGAACCGCCAACGGTCATGAATATCCTAGAAGGCGTGTTTTTAAAGCTGGCACCAAGATTAAAATCCACTTGAAGGTCATCAGTCAATAAATGTGCAACACCACCACGAATCAATGCATCCGAATAACGGTCACTTTGAATTCCTTGATTTTCAACAAAAGCGCTCCATTTAGGGTTTCGGAATGCGTGTGATAACGAAACAAGATAGCTTAGTTCAGGATAATCTGTTGTAATGCGATCATATGAGATATTGGTTATAAGTACAAACCTAGGTGTTAATCTACTTTGGGTGGCTATCATCCCACGATAAGATACAGTTGGGTCGCCAACGTAAAAAGGGTTGTCGCCTAGATTAAAAGTAGCCCCTCCGTAAAGTGAAACGGATGGAATCAAGTTTTTAAACTTGAAACCGTAATTGGCCTTCCAGCTATACAGATTTGGTTTGTTTCTTTCTGGATTTTTGAATCGGTCGTAAATCAAAAATTTTAAACCCACACGATTTCTAGAGAAATCAGTTAGGTTTTCAGAAGTTTCTAGAGTATTATAGGTAATATTTTGGTTTACGTAAGTACCCTCATAGTTTAATTCTAACTGTTCAAACAGTAATCCATAGCGTAACGATATATCCGAACCCCAAATATTGCTGTTTGTATTTAGAAGGGTGTGGTCCCGTTGCTCATAAATGACTCCGGCTTCTACCTGCAATACATTTCTACCTACTGCATATGCACTAACTGATAGGCCCGGTCGGTTGGAATTGATTACGTCTGTATATTGAGAGGTTCCAATAAATGGAAGGGTGAAAAACAAGGTTAAAAGATATTTTTTCATTTTAGCGTCACTGGATTAATTAGTTCAGGCTTGTTCTTTTTTTATAATAAAAATACCATTGTTGATATTAAGCCGTTTGTTGGAACATCAAGATGCCCTTATTTACGGGCTTTTCAGCCAAAGTAAATATAGGAACGGATATATAATACGCATCAACAAAGGCTACTTTAATAATATTTTAGCACTTCTACACAGTTATTACAACGCTAGAATCGTATTTTTGATATAATCATTTTGAAAAAGTATGGCATTTTTAAAGACAATCTTAATTATTTTATTGGTCTATTACCTTTTTAAGATAGTGGTGAAGATGTTTGCCCCTAAAATATTTGGGTATGCCGCCCGTAAAACTCAAGAACATTTTAACGAAAAATTTGGCGGATTCGCCCAACAAGCGAATGGTCCAACTCAGAAAGAACAAGTAGGGGATGTTATTATCGATAAGAAACCTGCTAAGAAAAATACTCCCAACAATCAAGTGGGTGATTACATAGATTTTGAAGAAGTAGAGTAATCTTTCTCTCTAAAAAAAATCACTTATTTCACAAAAGTAACCCACCGTAGGACTTGATAAAAGCCTAAACAATGCATACTAATACTTTCAAAACTTCCATCTACTTGCCAAGTTAAAATCAAAACAAATTCGTAAGTAGAAATAACTTCATTATTTTAGCCGAAACAACCCATAAATCCCACTATGCAAAAAGGATTGAAGGCCTTCTTCGTACATTTTTTTGTTACCGTTTTTTTTGTGATTGCCGCTTTGGCTTATTTTCATCCGGTGCTTCAAGGTAAGGTTATTGAGCAATCAGATATTGTTCAATTTACAGGAATGGCCAAGGAGCAAAATGATTTTAGGAAAAAAACAGGAGAAGAACCCTACTGGACAAATAGCGCCTTTGGGGGCATGCCAACTTATCAGTTAGGAGCCTATTACCCTCATGATTATGTAAAAAAACTAGATAATCTAATTCGGTTTTTACCAAGACCTGCAGATTATTTGTTTCTATATTTTATTGGTTTTTACATTTTACTTTGTTGTTTAAAAGTCGATTATAGATTGGCCATTGTAGGAGCTTTGGCGTTTGGTTTTTCTACCTATTTGATTATTATTCTGGGAGTAGGGCACAATGCTAAAGCACATGCTCTAGGATATTTACCGATGCTTCTGGGAGGTATTATATTGGTGTTTCGCAAAAAATATCTTTGGGGATTTATCCTCACAGCCATTTCTATGGCTTTAGAAATTAGGGCCAACCATTACCAAATGACCTATTATTTCATGCTTTTAGTTTTGATTTTGGGTGTGGTTTATCTAGTTGACGCTATTCGAACAGAAAAGTTGAAGCATTACTTTAGCTCTGTTGGTCTTTTATTGGTAGCTGTGACATTGGGTATTGCTGCAAACGCCACTAGTTTAATGGCAACAAAGGAATATGCGGATTGGAGTACCCGTGGAAAATCTGAATTGACTATCAATCCAGATGGTTCATCCAAAGAAAATACTGGAGGATTGGAAAAATCCTACATCACCAGATGGAGTTATGGTATTACGGAATCTCTGAACTTATTTGTGCCACGTTTGTTCGGTGGGTCAAATAATGAGAATTTGGGTGAAAACTCAAAAAGTTATGATTTTCTAATTGACCAAGGAGTATCTAGAAGCCAAGCATTAAGTTTTTCTAGCGGATTACCATTGTATTGGGCAGATCAGCCTGGTACATCCGGACCGGCTTATATAGGGGCTATTATTTTCTTCCTTTTTATCTTAGGACTTATTCTGGTAAAAGGAAAGGCAAAGTGGTGGCTTCTTGGAGGTGTACTCATGTCCCTGTTACTTTCATGGGGAAAGAATTTCAGCTTCTTAACTGACTTTATGATCGATTATTTTCCGCTATATGATAAGTTTAGGGCGGTTTCTTCCATACAGGTTATTTTAGAACTATGTGCTCCTGTGCTGGCTATTTTGGCTTTGCGGGAACTTTTTAAATCTACCGTAGATACATCTGAAAAATTCAATGCACTTAGAATATCATTTTTTACGGTATTAGGGTTAAGTGTTGCCCTGTTTATTTTTAAGGCAGGTTTTGATTTTGAAGGACCTAATGATGAATTCTTAAAACGGAATTATGGAGACGAGCTTGTTTCATTAATTGAAGCTGACAGAAAAGCGGTGTATAACTCCGATCTTTTGCGCTCCATGATATTTGTATTCTTAGCGGCACTTGCACTTTGGTTTTATATTAAAGGAAAAGTGAAAGAAAATTTAGCTATCGTAGCCATTGGTGCTTTAATAATTTTTGACTTGGTAGGTGTAGGTTTGCGTTATGTTGATTCTGAGAACTTTGTTGCTAAACGAAGAATGACACAACCATTTCCCGAGACAGCTATAGACCAAGAAATAGGCAAAGACAAAGGTATTTATAGAGTATATGACCCTAGTGAAGGTGTTAACGGTGCTCGTACATCGTACTATCATCAATCTATTGGAGGATATCACGCAGCTAAACCAGCAGGATTGGAAGACCTGTTCAGTTTTTATGTCTACAAAGGCAACATGGGTGTACTTAATATGTTGAACGTAAAGTATGTTGTTCAACAAGATGAAGAAGGGAAGAGTTACCCAGCAGTAAATCCGAATGCCAATGGCAATGCCTGGTTTGTTAATCGTGTGGTTCAGGTAAACTCGGCAGATGAAGAAATTGCTGCCCTAGATAAATTGAATACAAGAATAGAAGCTGTAGTAAATTTAGGTAAAGTAAAAAGCTTAACTCAGTTCGATTTTGAAGTAGATTCTACTGCGACCCTTATATTAACCGATTATAAGCCCAATCACCTTACGTACAAATCCAAAAACCAAAATGATGGCCTGGCCGTTTTCTCGGAGATGTATTATGCAAATGGATGGAACGCTTACATTGATGGGGATTTAAAGGAACACTTTAAGGTCAATTATACCCTTAGAGCACTTGAAATTCCTAAAGGAACACATACCATTGAGTTTAAGTTTGAACCGGAAGTAGTGCGTATTGGAAGTCAAATAACATTGGCAAGTTCTATTTTGTTAGCACTTATTGTTTTAGGTGGTATAGGCTTCACATTTTACAGTTCAAAAAAGGACGAAGGTCAAGAAAAGAAAGAAGTTAAAAAATAGTTTGTAGAGATTCCCCAGTCTTACAACTAGTAATTTAAACTTATGAAGAAAGTCCTCATTATCACCTATTATTGGCCTCCTGCGGGTGGTCCAGGTGTTCAGAGGTGGTTGAAATTTGTAAAATATCTTCCAGATTTTGATATTGAGCCAATAGTATATATTCCTGAAAACCCACATTATCCCATAGAGGATGGCAGTTTAACAACTGAGGTTTCCAAAAATCTTATGGTGTATTCCCAGCCTATTTTTGAACCTTACGGATTAGCAAAGTTGTTGTCTTCAAAGAAAACAAAACAGATAAGCTCCGGTATTATTAAAGCGAAGAACCAATCTTTTTTTGAAAAAAGCATGTTATGGGTCAGAGGGAATTTTTTCATTCCTGATGCAAGAAAATTTTGGATAAAACCTTCCGTGAAATATTTGAAAGATGTTATCTCCAAAGAAAACATAGACACGATAATCACTACGGGGCCACCGCACAGTGTTCACCTTATTGGAAAACAATTAAAGAAAGATATTGGAGTAACTTGGCTGGCAGACTTTAGAGATCCTTGGACGTCTATTGGTTATCACAAAGAGCTAAAACTAAGTAATAGTTCTGAAAAGAAACATAAAGCATTGGAACATGCTGTTTTAAATGAGCCCGATAGAATCCTAGTAACGAGCAATACTACAAAAACAGAATTTGAAGGTGTTACCAAGCAGCCAATTTCTGTGATAACAAATGGTTATGATTCCGATTATAAAGGAGATGCAGATTTAGATAAAAGGTTTACAATTTCGCATATAGGTTCTTTGTTAACAGGTAGAAACCCAAAAAACTTATGGAAGGTATTGTCTCAAATTGCGGCAGAGGATGCCGTCTTTCGTGGCGACCTTCAGTTAGAATTTATGGGAGTGGTAAGTCAAGACGTGATGGATTCTATGTATCGTTTTGAGCTTGGGCCGTATATAAAAATGTTGGGGTATGGTTCTCATGCCGAAGCTCAACGCAAGCAACAAAGATCACAACTGCTGCTTTTGGTAGAAATAGACAGTATAGAAACTAAAGGTATTATACCTGGCAAACTGTTTGAATATATGGTAGCCAAGAGGCCTATTTTGGCTGTTGGGCCTGAAGGCTGGGAGGCAGGTGAAATAGTTAGTAATACTAATGCCGGTAAGGTATTTGATTATTCTGCAGAAGCTGAGCTGAAAAAGACTATTCTACAATGGTATACGGCATTTAAGAAGGAACGGATTGTTTCTGAATCTATAGGTATTGAAAAATATAGTCGTAGAGCATTAACCGAAGAATTATCTAAATTGCTCTAATGGGATTGGTATTTAAACAGTCACTGAATAATTCAATAATTACCTATCTGGGTTTTGGTCTAGGAGCGCTTAATACTTTGGTGCTGTACCTACAGTTCATGGAGCCTAAATATTATGGTCTTCTTCAAGTAGTTTTGTCCGCTTCGGTAGTTTTAATGCCGGTTCTGGCTTTTGGCGTACCCAATACATTGGTTAAATTCTATAGTAGTTTTAAGAATGATGAGAAGTCTACGGATGGTTTTTTGACGCTTATGTTGCTGTTGCCGTTGGTTTTGATCGTTCCTATTGCTGGTATTACGTATTTGGTAAATGATACCATCGGAAGTTTTTTATCCAAAGAAAATCCTATTGTAAAAGGATATGTCTGGCATATATTTTTAATAGCAATGTCCATGGCGTATTTTGAGGTATTTTATGCCTGGGCACGGGTGCAAATGAAGTCGGTCTTTGGAAATTTTATGAAAGAGATTTTTGGCCGAGTTGCGCAATCCGTACTTTTAATTTTGCTGTATTTTGATATTATTACCGTCCAGTCGTTTCTAGATTTTTTGGTCGTTGCTTATTTGCTTCGTACTATAGCTATGAAAATCTATGCCTACAAATTGCATCGTCCTAAATTGATATTTGAGTTTCCCGAAAATACGCGGAAAATTATAATATATAGTGCACTGATAATTTTAGGAGGGTCCGTTGCCATCGTCTTATTGGAGATTGATAAGGTGATGATCAATCAATTTATTAAAATAGAAAATGTTGCCTATTATAGTGTAGCAAGTTTTATAGCTCTGGTTATTGCTGTTCCTTCACGGTCTATGCACCAAATTACATATCCACTTACGGCGGAACTCCTGAATAAGAAGGATTTAGTGGGTCTTAACAGACTTTATCAAAAAAGCTCTTTGACCTTATACATTATATCAGGTCTTTTGTTTGTGCTCATTTTCCTCAATTTAAACGATTTATATGAATTATTGCCAGATGCTTACCGCAATGGTTATGTAATTTTTGTTTGGTTGGGTCTGGCCAAATTGTACGATGCCTTATTGGGTAATAATAATTCCATTTTGTACAATTCCGATTATTATAGAGCTGTCTTGTACATGGGTATATTTTTAGCAATTGTAACCGTATTTTTAAATATCTGGTTAATACCCGCATATGGTTTGGATGGTGCGGCTATTGCTAGTTTTTCGGCTTTCTTTATTTACAACACCGTAAAGTTGATTTATGTTAAGATGAAATTCAATATGTTGCCTTTCACTAGAGAAACGGTTCAGGTTTCAGTATTGTTAATCATAACAATTTTTATATTTTACTTTTTACAATTGTCATTTCATCCTATAGTAAACATAATAATCAAAAGTTTAGGCATAGCCCTGCTTTATATTGGGGTTCTATACAAGTTCAGGATTTCAGAAGATGTTTTTCAAGTGCTATTAAAAGTATTTGGAAAGAAAGGACAATAACTATATCTTAACACTCGGATTCATTAACAATAGCCCCCAGTTATACGTACTAGCCTACTACTGAATAGGCTATAATTTTTATTTTATCATCTTTAATGCTAAATGAAATGGGGTACACAGTCAAAGGTAATCTAAGAGCTTGTCTATACTTAGACCTCTATGAAACCTTGGATAAAGTACAGGTCAATATCTATAAAGTTACGAGCGATATTAAAGTAGCTCACGATTATAAGAATGAACTTCACGTGCTGTCTAAAGCTGCTATTGAATATAAATCCAAAAATCTTCTTGGTACGGGTTATACTGATTCTGAAGGAAATTTTTTGATTGATATATGTGATTCTTACAAGGAAGGTGAGATTGAAATAGATTTAGTTATAAAGGATAAGCAACCCTCAAAACAGAAATTTAAGCCCATCCATTTCACGGCAAAGAGATTGATGCCGGTATGGAGAAGTAATAACGAAACTAAAGAGTACAGTTGGAATTACAGTTTTAGTCTTCAATTCTGGAGTCAGGTAAGGAAGCAATTTGATATTTGGACGATTGTGGGAAGTGTAAAATCTATTGAAGACAGAAAAATACCTGTAGAAGGGGTGTTAGTTTCTGCAATGGATGTAGATTGGATTAAAGACGATTTTTTAGGAAGCGCACTTTCAGATAGCAAGGGCCGGTTCAGAATAGATTATAAAAGTATAGATTATAAGCAAACATATCTTTCTCCTCTTATAAGTATTGAAACACCAATCTCTTCCATTCCCGGACCCGGAGTTTATTTTAAAATATCAACATCCGAGGGTATTTTGTTATATGAAGAGAACAGAGCCATGGGTAAAACGCAAGAAAGGAAAAATATTTCGCGTTGTTTCAATATTGACTTGTATATTTAACACTAATTAAATTTCCGGGCTATTTCTACTAGTCAATCTTAATATTTACCTCAAATGAAAATACGGATAAAAGGTAACTCTATACGCATGCGCATTACAAAAACTGAAGTGTCTCAGCTTTGTAAAACTGGTTATGTACAAGAAGAAACTCATTTTTTAAATAAAACGTTTACGTATGCCCTAAGTGCTAAGGCAGATGAACCCACCCTAACGGCGAGTTTTGAGAATGATAAAATCACTTTGATATTACCATTAGACACCATTGATGGCTGGGAGGATAGCAAAAAAGTTGGATTTAGTAATTTGGTTTCCCTTGAAGACGGTAAGACTTTATCACTTTTGGTTGAAAAAGATTTTACTTGCTTAGAAGATAGGGGAGAAGATGAAACTGATAATTATTCAAATCCGAAATTACAACACTAGAAATTGAAGTTAAGTATGTCCAATAAAGACTTTCAAAGAAATGTTACAGTTATAGGTTCCGAGGATTTTTCCAATATTAAAATTACAGAGCCAGTTAAATATGCCGCAGGAAAATTAGGAGTTACAGAAGCACTACGTCACGGATTTAAGGAAATGGGTATTGTGCGCTCTATGCGTGCTTTCTTAGAGCTTAATCAAGAAGATGGGTTTGATTGCCCCAGTTGTGCTTGGCCAAATCCAGAACAGCCATCGTCTATTGCGGAATATTGTGAAAACGGAGCAAAAGCTGTTGCTGATGAGGCTACCACAGATAAAATTGGTCGTAATTTCTTTAAGAAATATTCCGTTGAGGAACTTTCCAAGCTAACAGAATATCAACTCAATAAATTTGGTAGAATAACCGAACCGGTTGTTCTTAGACCGGGCAGTGTTCATTATGAGCCTATCTCTTGGGAAGAGTCATATGAACTTATCTCAATAGAATTACACAAATTGAACTCTCCGGACGACGCCATTTTTTATACATCCGGCCGCTCAAGTAACGAGGCAGCATATTTATATGGTATGTTTGCTCGCGCTTTAGGTACTAACAATATGCCGGATTGCTCAAATATGTGCCATGAATCAAGTGGTGTGGCACTCTCCGAAACTTTGGGTATTGGAAAAGGATCTGTAAAACTTGAAGATTTATATGGTGCAGATGTGGTTATTGTTGCCGGTCAAAACCCTGGTACGAATCACCCAAGAATGCTTTCGGCTTTAGAGAAATGTAAAAAGAATGGGGGAAAAGTAATTAGCATAAATCCACTAGAAGAATCGGGCCTTGTCAACTTCAAAAACCCACAGCATTTAAACGGTTTATTTGGTAGTGGTGAAGACTTGACGGACATACACCTGCAAGTTCGTATAAATCAAGATATAGCTTTGATGAAGCTTATATTAAAGAGACTTGCGGCCCTTGATGAAAAAGGACAAAAGGTTTTTGATCATGATTTCATGGTCAAATATGTAGATGGTTATGATGCCCTAATTTCAGATTTTAAGAATTATGACGAAGAATCGTTATTGGCTTTAAGTGGGGTAAGCGAAGAAAAAGTAAATGAAACAGTGGCCCTTTTGGCAACGAGCAGTAATATTGTTGTCTGTTGGGCCATGGGGTTGACTCAGCATAAAAATGGAGTGGCTACCATATGTGAATACCTAAATTTACTTTTGTTAAAAGGTTCTTTGGGTAAACCTAATGCAGGAACATGTCCCGTTCGTGGCCATAGTAATGTACAAGGTGATCGTTCTGTGGGTATTATGCATTTTGTAAATAAAGAACTTAACGCACGCATTGAAAAATATTTAGGATTTACGGCACCGGATAAAGAAGGTGTTGATGTAGTTGGAGCTATTAAGGCGATGCATGATGAAAAAGGTAAAGTATTTATTTGCTTAGGAGGAAATTTTTTAATGGCAGCCTCAGATACTATGTACACGGCCCAAGCTTTACAAAATTGTGAACTTACCGTTCAAGTAAGTACAAAGTTGAACCGCTCTCATTTGGTTACTGGAAAAACAGCACTGATTTTACCCACTTTTGGTCGTTCTGAAAAAGACATGAAAGATGGTACGTTGCGCTATCAGACCATGGAAGATAGTATGGGCCGTGTAAGACAATCTCGTGGACTTCTAAAACCGACTTCCGATAATATTAAGAGTGAACCAGAACTTATTGCAGAATTAGCACATACGTTTTTTGGGGGTAACCATTCTGTTAATTGGAAAGAGATGGGTGAGAATTATGAGCTCATTAGAGAGAGTATAGATAATGTAGTTAAAGGGTTTGACAATACTAAAGAAAGGTCTAAAGGTATAGGATATTATTTGCCAAATAATGTTCGCGACTTGGATTTTAGTATGCTGCCCAATGGTAGGGCACAATTAACCGTAAATCCATTACCAGAACATAATCTGAAACCAGAAGAGTTCATGTTGATGACTATAAGGTCTCATGATCAGTTTAATACCACTATTTATGGTATGGATGATAGATACCGTGGAATTTACAATGAAAGACGGGTGTTGTTTATGAATCCCGAGGATATGGAGAAACAAGGCCTTAAGAAAAAAGACGTTATCAATATTACCAGCACTTATAATGGAATAGTACGTACAGCTAATAAGTTTTTGGTTATTCCTTATAATATCCCATCCGGAGATTTAGCTGCCTATTATCCTGAGACCAATGTTTTGGTTCCTTTTGATCAATATGCTGATAAAAGTAAAACTCCAATTAGTAAATCTATAAAAGTAACTGTAACCAAGGTGGCGTAGTTTTATTGTTACAAAGAAAAACCCCCACAGTAAATAAATCTACTGCGGGGGCAACAACTAACCAACCTAAAAACTAATCTTAATATCTTCTAGAACTTTTTGTTGACGTTGCTCTAGAGGATGTATTGCTTCTACTGCTTCTAGAAGGAGCTTTGCTAACTGAACTTCTAGAAGAACTTCTTGTGCTAACGCTACTTCTATTTTGTGCAGGAGCTTTTCTTACGGTTCTATTTGTGCTCCTGTTATTCTGTGGACTTTTATAAGTCGTTGTACTTCTTTTTACCGTAGTGCTACGTGGCGATCTAGTTACGGTTCTTTTTGTAACTGTATTGCTTGTAGGCTTTCGTACCGTAGTAGACCTTTGGGTAACCGATCTATTTCTAGAAGGAGCGGTCGTTCTTGATTTTACGGTGGTGCTTCGGTTGGTGATTTTTCCGTTAGAATTACCTGAACGTGTAGCATTAGTTCTAGATACCGTTCTTCTTGCAGAATTATCACGACTTGCAACAGCTCTATTTGTACGAGTAGTGGCGTAACTTCTCTTAGAGACAGATCTGTTATTTCTTGAAGTATTGCTTCTAACAGCTACCCTTCTATCGTTTTTATAGATTCTAGACCTATTGCTTCTTACTTTATTATACTTATGTGTTTTTCCTATTTTGGCGTATGCCCTTCTTGTGTTATATCTATATGGATTGTAGTAAGTATAACGTATAGGGCTATAAAACCTTCTGTAAGGTCTATTGAACACTAAACTAAAACCAATTACAGGTCTAGCAAAAAATGCGTGAAAAGGTCTGTATACGTAACGTCTGTTATAGGCGTTAATATAACCTGTGTGGTAATCGTAAAAACCTCTTTGGTTGTAGTATACATACATTCCACCAACACTACGTACCCGATTGTTGTTGTAGCTAATGTCTACGTCACCTACTTGGGTAACACGTCCATAATAATCATAATAAATAGGAACGTTCTCTACTTGGATTACAGCACCATAATCATCGTATTGGGCATATGGACTATAGTCATATCCTGAATTAAAGGTTACCCCATTCCTACGACCAGTTACACGGCTGTCTATATAAAAATCAAATTCACCATCTGGATATACCGAAAACGTAATGCCATTTTCGACAAAAATAAAAGAGTCGTTATTTCTATAAGCATTGCGTTCTGCAACCTTATCTTCTACTGTACTTGTGGCCATAACACCAGAGGTGCTTAAAACAAGGGCCGAAAAAAAGAGTAGTAAGTTTCTCATAATATAAGGTTTTAAATTCTTGAATGTAATTATTCACATTCGAGTTGTAATAAACAAACAACGTGCCAAAAAAATAAAAAACACAATAACTACATGATAGTCAATTATTTATATATTTTCATCTATTGCTTGAGCAGAAGGAAAAGTTATTATAAAATAAAAGACCATACCTCCTTTTAAGGAAATATGGTCTTTAGTTCTGTACTTAATTTCTTGAGGTTTTACTATAATTTTTCTTTTAAGTATTTGGCCGTAAAAGAAGTTTTGCTCTTACTAATTTCTTCTGGTGTACCTTCTGCTAAAAGATGTCCACCTCCTTCACCACCTTCAGGACCAAGGTCAATAATATAATCCGCACACTTGATCAATTCAATATTGTGCTCAATAACAATAACGGAATGTCCTTTGGAAATTAAGGCATCAAAAGATTTTAAAAGTTTTTTGATATCATGAAAGTGCAAACCGGTAGTAGGCTCATCAAAGATAAATAGTGCTTTATCTTTTGTAGTACCCTTCACCAAAAAAGAAGCCAGTTTTATACGCTGCGCTTCCCCACCAGACAGAGTAGAAGAGGATTGACCTAAGGTTACATAACCTAAGCCTACATCTTGTAAAGGCTTCAATTTATTGACAATCTTAGTTTGCTTATGCTCTTCAAAGAATGCAATAGCGTCGTCAATAGTCATATTTAAAACGTCATCAATACTGGCATCTTCAAATTTAACTTCTAATACTTCCTTTTTAAAACGCTTTCCGCCACAGGTATCACACGTTAAGTGAACATCTGCCATAAATTGCATTTCTACGGTAATCTCACCTTCACCCTTACATTTTTCGCATCGGCCTCCATCTACATTAAAGGAGAAATGTTTGGCCTGATAAGCTCTTATTTTGCTTAGTTTTTGGGAGGCGAAAAGGTTTCTAATATCATCGTAAGCCTTAATGTACGTAACAGGGTTAGAGCGTGAAGATCGGCCTATTGGATTCTGGTCTACAAACTCAACATGTTTTATAGTCTTGTACTTACCCTCTACTTTAGTATACTGACCAGCCTTTTCTCCATATCCGCCTACTTCTTTCAGAATAATAGGATACAGGAGTTTTTTGACTAAAGTACTTTTACCACTACCAGAAACACCCGTAATAACGGTAAGCATATTAAGCGGAAAGGTTACATCTATATTCTTTAGATTATTTTCACGTGCCCCTTTTATTGTAATATAATCGGTAGAGGTTCTTCTTTTGCTTGGAACGGCTATTTCTTCTGTGCCATTAAGGTAACTGGCCGTCAACGATGTGGATTTTAGAACTTCATCCAGTGTTCCGTAGGCAACGACTTCACCACCATGCGTGCCAGCTTCGGGGCCAATATCTATAACCACATCTGCAGCTTTCATGATGTCTTCATCGTGTTCAACAACAATAACGGTGTTACCAAGGTCCCTTAAGGACAATAGAACATCAACCAAGTTCTCTGTGTCTTTTGGATGTAGTCCTATACTGGGTTCATCCAAAATATACATACTTCCCACAAGGCTACTGCCTAATGAAGTGGCTAAATTGATACGCTGACTCTCACCGCCAGAAAGCGTATTAGATTTTCTGTTGATGGTCAGGTAACTCAATCCAACTTTATGGAGAAAACCTAATCTGGCACTAATTTCCTTTAAAAGCCGAGAAGCAATCTTTTCGTCAGTTGCATCTAAAACCAATTCCTCAAAAAACGGAATCAATCTACGAATAGGTAATTCAACTAGGTCAGAAATGTTTTTTCCTCCTACTTTAATATAATCGGTTTCTTTTCGTAATCGCTTTCCTTGACAAACATTACATCTGGTTTTTCCCCTGTAGCGGGAAAGCATGACCCTGTTCTGGATTTTATAGCTCTTTTCTTCTAATTGCTCAAAAAACTTGTTCAACCCAATAAAGTGGTCGTTACCTTGCCAGACCAGTTGCTTTTGTTCCTCGGATAACTCAAACCATGGTTTATGAATTGGAAAATCGAATTTATATGCCGAATTTACAAGTTGGTCCCTGTACCAGCCCATACTCTCTCCTCGCCATGGAAAAACCGCATTCTCATATACGGATAGAGCGGTATTTGGAATAACCAGGTCTTCATCTATACCAATCACATCTCCGTAACCTTCACATTTTGGACATGCCCCATAAGGATTGTTAAAGCTGAATAAATGTACATTAGGTTCTAAGAAAGTGACGCCGTCTAGTTCAAACTTATTGCTAAAAGGTGTTTGCTCTTTTGTGGACAGCTCTTCAATGGCACATTCTCCTTTCCCTTCAAAAAAAGCGGTGTCCACAGCGTTGGCCAAACGATTATAAAAATCCTCATCGTCTTTTACTATAATCCTATCAACGACCAAATCAAAATTTCTTCCAATATCTTCGGGTACATTATCTATACGCAGTACTTCGCCATTATACTTTATTCGGGCATACCCTTGTTTAGAAAGTAACTGAAGAGATTTTAAAGTCTCTCTTTTTTCATCAATAACAATAGGGGCCAATAATAGTAGCTTTGTTCCCTCTTCGTATTTTTTTACGTGTTCCACCACATCCGTAACCGTATCTTTTTTTACTTCACGGCCAGAAATAGGGGAGATGGTACGCCCTATACGAGCATACAATAATTTTAGATAATCATAAATTTCGGTAGTGGTACCTACGGTAGACCGTGGGTTTGTAGAATTCACCTTTTGTTCAATAGCAATGGCAGGGGCTATACCTTTTATATAATCCACCTTTGGTTTATCCAGTTTGCCAAGGAACTGTCTGGCGTATGAGGAAAGACTTTCAACATAACGTCTTTGGCCTTCGGCATACAAGGTGTCAAAAGCTAAACTAGACTTTCCTGAACCTGAAAGACCGGTTATGACCACTAGTTTGTTTCGGGGTATTACAACATCAATATTCTTTAAATTATGCAGTTTTGCACCTTTAATTATAATGTTGTGTTTAGGATTTACATCTGCTATTTCCACCATGTTTTTATCTAAGCCTGCAAAGATACAATATGAAGAATTCAATAGCTAAAATTGTATGGTTAGCATTAAAAAATGTGTGCATGACGTTAGAAATTTTCTAAAGTCATTTAATTTTATCTATATTTGAGGCCTAATAAAATGTTAACACGCCTATAGCAAAAAATTACTTTTAAAAAGATTAAAACATTATCTACTAGACCTTTCCAAGGGGAGGGCGTCTCGTTTTAACTATTAAAGTAATTGTTATGGATATATTGACAGAAGATTCCCTTCTTATTAAGAACTACGTTTCCGGTGATGAAAAGGCATTGGAAATATTAATTGCAAAGCACAACCAGCGGCTTAGTAGTTTTATTTATTCTAAAGTAAATAACCGAGATATTACAGAAGACATTTTTCAAGATACCTTTATTAAGGTAATTAAAACATTACGGCGTGGTGCTTATAACGAAGAGGGAAAGTTTTTGCCTTGGGTAATGCGTATTGCGCACAACCTAATTATTGACCATTTTAGAAAAAGTAGTCGTATGCCTATGTTTGAAGGGGCGGATAGTTTTGATATATTTTCATTGATCGGTGATGATAAACTTAATGCGGAGCGCCAACTCATAAAAGACCAGATAGATTGTGACCTGGAAGTTCTTGTTGCCGAATTGCCTGCGGACCAAAGAGAGGTTTTGATTATGCGTATATATAAGGATATGAGCTTCAAAGAAATTTCTGAAAATACAGGAGTAAGTATAAACACCGCTTTGGGAAGAATGCGTTATGCATTAATCAACCTTAGAAAGATCATAGAGCAGCATAATATTGTTTTAACGAATTAATCAGCGGTAGGTCGTGTCTATTTATTATATCTATATTAGTAGCGTTATCATATGGAAACAATACTAAAATAGATATGGGAAAAATTTACGCTACAGAATCGGACAAATGTAGATTGGCTAAAGCAAAACCTTCAACAGTGAGGTTTCTATTGGATTATTCCAAAGCGTTAGAGATAACGGAAGTTAATGGCCTACAATTTGAATCGAATTTGAACTAGTAATAGTTCTTTAAAATATATATAGCCCTGGTAATGAGAATTATCGGGGCTTTTTTGTAGGAAATAACCAAGTTTAATTACTGTCTTTATAGTACACACTATATGTTATATCCTATTTGTAAAAAAGAACCTTATATAAATAGCACTTCTATGACATTCTTCAGAAGGCTGATTTTCCGTGGTTAACGCACTTCATTGCATTTTATTTTGCAGAAAAATAGAAAAGTAGGTTTTCACATCAAAAAAAGGCGGTTTTACAACAATGTTTTTTTCTAGAGGCCTCTATTCTCTAGTTTTATATCATAATTAACAACAAGGTCATCCACCAAAGGATAATAACAGTACTCAAAAGCAACTAAATAACGGCAGCCTTTCTAAAGAAAGTCTCAAATCCAAAAAAACTAAAAACCCTACACCATGAGCTCACAAATCGAAGATTCAGTATTAGTAAGAGATTATATCAGCGGAGATGAAAAAGCGCTTGAAGTTTTAATCAAACGTCACAACCAAAGAATTTCTAGTTTCATTTACTCAAAGGTTCTAGATAGAGACGTTACTGAAGATATCTTTCAAGATACTTTTATTAAAGTGATTAAAACTTTAAAAAGAGGTTCTTATAGTGAAGAAGGTAAATTTTTACCATGGGTAATGCGTATAGCACACAATTTAATTATTGATCACTTCAGAAAGAACAAAAGAATGCCAATGTTTGAAGGTAGTGATGACTTTAATATCTTTTCTGTAATAGGGGATGACAAGTTAAATGCTGAAAAGCAGATTATTAAAGATCAAATTACATCAGATTTAAAGCACCTGATCGAGGAATTGCCAGACGATCAAAAAGAAGTTTTGGTAATGCGTATCTATAAAGATATGAGCTTTAAGGAAATTTCTGAAAACACAGGAGTAAGCATCAATACAGCCTTAGGTAGAATGCGTTACGCCTTGATCAACCTAAGAAAAATCATAGATAAACATAACATAGTATTAACGAATTAATAGATCACTATTAATTAATAACAATATTTCCATTCTACTTGCGTTATCCTTTGTATAACTATACAACTATTATGGAAAAAATTTACTCTGAGAACCTTGAAAGAGGTGCAGCTATACAAGCAACAACAGAAACTATCAACTTTTTGCTTAGTTTTTCAAAGCAATTTCACATTGTTGAGTACAAGAATTTTCAATTTGAGAATAGCTTGAACTAAAGTATTAAGGCCCGATTTAACTTAGCGGGTCTTTTTTGCGTTGTAATAATTGTCGATTACTGTTTTTCGGCCAATGGTTTTGGTTATGATATCATTATCTAAATTCCATCCTCTGGCAGGTGAATATTCTCGGCCGTACCAAATAATCTGAAGATGTAGATCATTCCAAATTTCTTTTGGAAATAGGCGCTTAGCATCTTTTTCTGTTTGCACTACATTTTTTCCGTTAGTAAAACCCCAGCGGTACATTAACCTATGAATATGGGTATCTACGGGAAAGGCAGGAATACCAAAAGCTTGCGAAACCACAACACTGGCCGTTTTATGGCCCACAGCAGGAAATTCCTCTAAAAGTTCTATTTCTTGAGGAACCACACCATCATATTTTTCTATCAACATTTTGGAAAGTCCGTGAATTCCTTTTGATTTCATTGGCGAAAGTCCAACCGGTTTTATAATTTCCCGAATCTCATCTATTGATAGTTTTACCATATCATAAGGATTATCGGCTCTTTCAAATAAAAACGGGGTAATTTTATTTACCCGAACATCCGTACTTTGTGCTGATAATAATACGGCAATTAATAATGTATACGGATCTTTATGGTCCAAGGGTACAGGTATAGATGGATAAATTTCCCTTAGGGTTTTAATAGTAAAATCAACCTTTTCCGCTTTTGTCATTTTTGTCTAATTTTAGCAATGAAAATAGAAACACATAATAAAGAAATGCTATGAACACATTACAAGTAGGGGACAAAGTACCCGATTTTTCAGCGAAAGACCAAGATGGTAATACAATTAAATTGTCAGATTTTAAAGATAAGAAACTAGTTGTCTTTTTTTACCCAAAAGCAAGCACTCCTGGATGTACGGCAGAAGCATGTAACTTGCGCGATAATTATGAAGAACTACAAGCACAGGGGTATGAGTTATTGGGTGTAAGTGCAGATTCAGAAAAACGCCAAGGTAATTTCAGAAATAAGTATAATTTCCCTTTTCCTTTATTGGCGGATGAGGACCATACGGTAATTAATACGTTTGGTGTTTGGGGCCCGAAAAAATTTATGGGTCGCGAGTACGACGGTATTCATAGAAAAACTTTTGTTGTTGATGGTAACGCCATTGTGACTAAGGTAATAGATAAGGTGAAAACCAAAGATCATGCGGCTCAGCTACTTGATGATTAAATATCATAGCACAATATCATCAAACATAATTTAAAAATAAAAAGGGGCCTAAGCCCCTTTTTTATTACTATTCTACTTTATCTTCTTTAGATTTCAGTAACTTTCTGGTAAACAGGCTTTCATCCTTAATAATTTGAGGTATACCTTTAGGAAGCATTTCTTCCCAACCTTCTTCATTATTAATGAGTTTCTTAAGAACATCTCTTGAGAAAATATGCATGATTTCAGGATCGTAATCTATAATGTCCATTACTTTACCGTTGTACTTAAAGAACTTGTAAAGCTCTTTCATTCTTGGGTGTACTTTAATGTTGTTACTAGTCATTATTTGACCGGTTTCAGCATTTTTCATAGGATATAAGTAAACCTGCAATTCTTTAAAGAATAGCTTTCCAAAGGCTTCCAAAATACCTCCAGACAGATGCCTGTAGTATTTCTCATCAAAGATGTCTACCAGGTTGTTAACCCCCATAGTAAGACCAATTTTGGCCTTGGTATATCTGTTAAAGTATTCTACAAGTTTAAAATATTCCTGAAACTTAGATATCATTACGTTATGACCAAGAGCGCAAAGCAGTTCTGCTCGATCCATGAAATCTTGTTCATCTATTTCACCGGAAGCCTTTAAGTTAGAAAGGGTTATTTCAAAAATAACCATGGTATTTTCTTGGTCAACTGCAGGATCCCGAATGAAAATGTCATAAGATTTATGAAACATATCCATATTTACTTTGGTAACCGGTCTAAAACTTCCGCGTAAAGCCAAAATATTCTTTTTATACAAGGCAGAAGCTGGCAAAAAATTATTCCCGTCAGGGCCGAACATTACCGCATCGGTCATGTCGTTTCGGATGAGCTGAAGACTCATTAATCTGTTGTCAACATCTTTAAAATTTGGTCCAGAAAAATTCACCATGTCAATCTCTACCGTATCCTTATCTATGTGATCATAAAGATATTTCAACATTTTTCTTGGCTTGTGGTACTTATAAAAAGCACCATAAATCAAGTTAACCCCAAGAATACCTAAGGTTTCTTGTTGTAAACGGGCTTCGTTCTGCTTGAATCGAATATGAAGGATGATTTCGTCTAATTCTTTCTGGTTAGGATCTAGTTGGAAACGGATGCCTACCCAACCGTGGCCTTTAAATCGTTTAGAAAAATCTATAGTTGCCACTGTGTTGGCATAGGAAAAGAAAAGTCGGTCTGGATGTGTTTCTCGGCTAATACGCTCCTCCATCAGCGTCATTTCATGAGAAAGCATCTTTTTTAGTCGTGATTGTGTCACATAACGTCCGTCATCTTCTATGCCGTAAATAGCATCGCTAAAATCCTTGTCATAAGCACTCATCGCTTTGGCAATGGTGCCTGAGGCGCCCCCAGAGCGAAAGAAATGCCGTGCAGTTTCTTGCCCAGCACCAATCTCCGAAAACGTTCCGTAAATGTCTGGGTTTAGGTTGATCCTCAAAGTTTTAGCTTTGATAGATGGGATATTCTCAAATACAGTGTCTCGTTTTAAAACTGAAGCCATTTGGTCTATTTTGCTTTTAACAAAGTTAACAAGTTCGGGTTATCTATTAAATTTTTTAGTTATAAATTTGACTCTACATGAGCAATGCGTTAAAAATTACATTTTTGGGTACGGGCACTTCTCAAGGAATCCCAGTAATAGGCAGTAATCACCCGGTTTGCAAGAGTATTGACCCAAGAGATAAAAGACTTAGAGTTTCTGCTCTGGTTTCATGGAAGGATTATAATTATGTTATTGATTGTGGCCCTGATTTTAGACAACAGATGCTTACGAACGAAGTGCTGAAATTGGACGGAATCTTATTTACGCACGAACATTCTGATCATACTGCCGGCTTAGACGATATTAGACCCTATTTTTTTAGACAGGGCGATGTGCCTGTTTATGCACATAAACGTGTAGCAGATTCACTTAAAAGACGTTTCGATTATATTTTTGCCGATGAAAATAGATACCCTGGTGCGCCAGCTGTAGCCGTGAATCTTATTGACAAAGACCATCCGTTTACCATAGGGGGTGTAAAGATAATTCCCATTGAAGCGAGTCACAACCGCATTAAAGTATTAGGTTTTAGAATTAAAGATTTCACGTATTTAACGGATGTAAAAACCATTACACCGGAAGAAACTGAGAAAGTAAAAAACTCAAAAGTACTAGTAATTAACGCTCTGCGGGACGAGCCACACCATTCACATTTTAATTTAAAGGAAGCTTTGGCTTTTATTGAAGAAGTCAAACCCGAAACCGCTTACCTCACACATATTAGCCATATGCTAGGTTTTCACGAGGAAGTTGATAAAAATTTGCCAGAAAATGTACACTTGGCATACGATAATCTAACCATAACAGTTTAAAGTACAAATCACATTCGTTTATGAAAAGTAGAATAGTTTTTTATCTATTAATCTTTGTATCACTTATATGTCTCTATCTTTTTGTGAGTAATGGTAAGATGGCAAATGTAAAAGATGAGCGTATTGCTAAGTTGGAAACACAAATAGAGAAGTTACAGGATTCGGTTCAGAACACACAGTTGAAGGTAATGGAAATGCAATATTTCTCATTAGAAAACAATGATGATGCTTTAGCGTACTATGACCACTTGGAACTTAAAGATCCCGCTAGGTATATTGCCGACAAGCTACTTGAAACCAATGAAAGCAAAGGTGATAATCCGTTAGTGCCTTATGAAGGCATGGAAAACGACTTTAAAATAAACAAAATAAAGGTATTAAACCACAAATGGATTTTAACCGATTTCTCCGATGGAAAATACTGGGGAGAGCTTCTTATTAAATATGAGCTTAAAGATGATTTAGGTGTAGATTTTACATTGCTTGACCATCTATTGTATACTAGAAGCCAGTAATTAAATTTTACTTTCTAACCATTTTTTGAAGGAATAGAAATTTTGTGGGGCAACACCATGGCCTACAGGAAATTCTTCGTAAACATGGTCAATATTCAAGTTCTCAAGAAATAAGGGCGCCCTTTGTGCCCATTCCGGAGGTATAACTTGGTCTACTTGACCGTGAGAAGCATATATAGCTATAGTGGAGTGATCCTTATTTTCATATCCTTCCTTTAGAATTGCCTCGTTAATATACCCACTTAAGGCAATTACATTTTTAATTTTCTCAGGATAGGAAAGCGCTACGGCATAACTTAATATGGTGCCTTGGCTAAATCCTAAAATAGTTACGCGCTCAGCATCTAATCCATAGGTAGTGCAGGCTTCGTCTATGAACGAAATTATTTTATCTCTAGATTCTTTTGCTTGTTCGTCATCACTCCATTTGCCCTGTTGAGCATCAAAGTTAATGGCATACCATGCATTTCCACAGGGTTCCATAGGGTAGGGAGCACGAACGGAAATTACACAAAGTTCTTCAGGTAGTTCAGGAGCAAAAGAAAATAAATCTTCTTCATTGCTGCCATAACCATGAAACATAAAAAGAACAGGGGCTTTACCTTCTTTTATTGTGGAAGGTCTAATTATATGTTCTAAAGATAGGGGAGCTGTAGTCATTAAATAAATTTAAGCCATTTTTGAAAAAAATTACCAACAAGCGGAACAGACTGCTTTGTTTCTTTTAAAGCGCCAATAAAGCCATACCACCATAAAGCAAAATAACAAATGTATAGGCCGTACCATGCATATTCATTAAACCATTGACTTAAAAATATGGCGAACCCTAAAAAGAATAAATGCAATCCCAGTGCCTGCCGAATATGGAACCGAGCGAATTCATTCTTACTTTCGGAGTTCATGCTTATGGCAATAAGTGAACCTACGATAGTGAAATAAGCCGTTAAAGCCGTGGTTTTTCCTTCCTTTACTGTGTTCATGCTGACAAAGTTAATCTAAGCGATAGTCTTGCACAAAAAAAAGAGACCATGTTTACGGTCTCTTTTTTTAATATTTTTATATGCACTTTAACCTATATTACCTACAAATGGTATTTTCTCGATCTTTCCGTTCATAGCGTTTATGGCACCAATAATTGCAAGAATTAAACCAACATATTGAAAATAGCTAAAGATACCTATGCCCGTAAACATAATTAATAGAGAAGCAATAAACGTTACAACTATTCCGGTAATCCATGCCCTAAGCGCTTGCCCAATATGAAAAGCAGCAAATTCATTACCTTTCTTTCTATTCATAAAGTAAGCGGCCAATGTACCTATTAAGGTTATGTAACTGATAATAGCCATGGTTTTCCCCTCTTCAATCATATTTTCGTTCATTTGGTCTGTATTAATGCTTTTATTAGTTGTTTGATGTGTAATTTCCGTTGTTGATTGTTCCATATACACTACCTTTCATTTCAGCACCAATAAACATACTGTTTTTTGAGGTTGATGTAATATGTTCTTCATTAAATATAAACGTTTCATCAGGATTGAAAAGGGTTAGACAAGCAGCTTGCTTTTCTTTTAAAATAGGTGATTCTAAGCCATATCTTTCTCGTCCTTTGGAAAGTAAATCTATTACCGTTTCAATATCTAAAAGTTGATTAAGGCTCCCAAAAGCAGTTTCAAGTCCTATGGTGCCATAGGATGCATTATCAAACTCAACACGTTTTTCTTCAATGTTCATAGGGGTGTGGTCACTAGTAACAAAATCCACAACACCATCTTTCAAACCTTTTAAAAGTGCCTTGGCATCAGCTTTTGTACGTAAAGGTGGCATTACCTTGAATATAGAATCAAACTCATCTAAAACAGAATCCGTGTAAACTAAATTATGAATAGCAACACTACAACTTACGTTCAGTCCTTTTTTCTTGGCGTCTGCAATTAGCTTTACAGAGTTTGCTGTTGAAATGGTAGGAATATGTAATTTTCCTCCCGTATACTCTAAAATAAAAAGGTCTCTAACCACCTGAAGCTCTTCCGCTAAGGTAGGAACGCCTTTTAACCCTAATTTTGTAGATATCTCGCCTTCATTTACAATACCTTTTCCGGCAATTTTAGTATCCAATGGAAAAGAATAAACTAAACCATCAAAGTTCTGTACATACTGCAAAGCAACCTTTAAAAGATTGGCATTGATCATTGGTAGTTTATAATCGTAAAAACCAACTGCCCCAGCATTTCTCATATCATACAATTCGGCCAAATCATTGCCATCTGCCTTCATAGTCAAAGTTCCAAGAGGGTAGAGGTTGGTTGGTTGGCCTACTGCGGCATTTTTAAGATACACAATGTCCGAACTACTGTCAGGGCATGGGTGAGCATTTGGGTTAAGGACTACATCCGTAAATCCGCTAAGGGCTGCGGTGCGCAATCCATTTTCAATCGTTTCCCGTTCCTCATAACCTGGTTCACCAAAAGAAACGCTACTATCAAACCACCCGATGGATACGTGTAAATTTTTATGTTTGACTACCTGAGTTTTACTTTCAGGCTCTATTTTGGCAGCAATTTTGGAAATTATACCATCTTTAATAAGAATGTCACGAGTCTTTAAATGAAGTGATTCGTTATGCTTATCAATTATTTTTGCCGATTTTAAGAGAATGTTCATTTAAGATATTTTTGAATAAGGACTTCAATAAACAGCAACACCAACGCTAAAATAACAAACCATTTCCAAAGCTCCGTTACGGTACTGTCTTTTTCAATGGTTTTGAACAAAGATGATATGGAGGATGACGTAGATACCATTTCTTGTTCCTGAATATTTAAATACGAGAGGTTGCTTTCGTTTCTATTATAGTTAAAGCTGATGTTTTTTAATGTTTTTTCATTTTGTCTAATTTCATAACTACCGTCTTCCTGCAAGCTCTCATTGAAGAAAAGTGAAACTTTATTGCTGAGCGATTGTTGTTGCGGAATAAACTCATAATCACCTCTTTTCAGCTTAAGAATATCGTCCTGAGCTAACGATGTGGATACGTCTACAGAAACCGACTCCCCTAAAACGGAATATAAAGGAGGTAATTTTAAACTTCCTGCTGCCATATTATAGAAGGTAGGTACTATTAACGGCGAATTGATAAAGTTTGAATGCTCTGCAGATAAAGATGAAGTAAATAAAAAGAATGACTTACTGCCCACCAAAAACGGTTCGTTACCCTGAAATGTTAATGCCGCCGGAGCACCTGTCTTTAGAGTATAAAATTCTGAAACTTTAGGATACTGAAAATTGGTTACATTTTTTTCGAATACATTTTGATACAGTGGGTGCGCAAACGAAATATCTATTATCTCTCTTTCATCTCGCACGCTTTGTAAAAGAGTGGTAGAGGCGTAATTACTGGTCAGTAAATTATAAGAATCTAAATCAACATTGGCAGATGGAATAATTGCTAAATGACCACCATTATCCGTAAATGCTTTTAAACTAGTAGTTAATGACGAAGGAATTTGTTTTAAACTATTTAAAATAATGAAATGTCGTGTTGCTAAATTACTGTAATTCAGGTTTTTTAATTCAGTTTCGGTGAGGTTGAATTCTTCTTTTGTGAAAATTCTGCTGAGAAAGCTGTTTTGGGCATCACCTATAACTAGCACTTTTATTTTCTCTTTTTCGGTAATGGTAAAATAAAGTAGATTGTCATATGCCAGTCCCGAATCCATTATTTCAATTCTACCATCAAAAGGTTCGTTTTTAGGAATTGAGAAACTTGCCGTTGCCTTTTTTAAATCGTTGAAAGATGCCGATGTTTTGGCTGTAAGCTTCTCGCCATTAAATAACGAAACTGGCGTACTTTCTATGTTACCAGAACCGGAAAGGCTTACCGTAAGATTCAGGTTTTCTGAACTTTCAGTCGCAATATAAGCGGAATCAATAGCTATATTTTTCGCTTCATCTGCGCGCAGGGCCACCCAATGCACACGAACACCCTGTAAACTGTCTATTTGAGGACTGGACATTGATTGTTGAAAATCAGAAAGTACTATCAGGTTTTTTTCCGAAGAATTGTTCGAGGAAAAAAGAGTTTTCCCTTTAAGGTAAATTTCATTAAGCTCTAGAGACTTATTACTGGCTTTTAAAGCAAGTAGCTCATTTTGTATATCCTGTAAAGTAGTGTTCCTAAATGTTTTTGTATTTGTAAACAGGGAAAAAAGTTCTGTTTTGGGCAGGTTCTTAATTAATTCTTGAATTGCGTTTTCTAAAAGGGTAGTTCCTTCCTCTTTCAATTGCATGCTAAAGGAGTCATCTAAATAGATAACATTTTCCTTTTGTTTCAAAGCTGATTTCTCTGCGAAAAACGGTTGGGCAAAAGCAAATATAAAAGCGGCAAGCAGCAGCATTCTAGTAAGTAGAAGCAGCCATTTTTTTAAAGTATTACTTTGTCTTGATTCTGAAACCACCTTCTTTAGGAACTTGACGTTCGTAAATGGTGTTTTCTTAAAACGACGTAATTGGAATAAATGAATAAAAATGGGAATCAGGAGAAGAAAAAGGGCCCAAAAGAGTTCTGGATATTTAAACTGCATTTCCTGAATTGAGTTACCAAAGATAGACATTTCAAGCTTTATTGCTACCGTAGCTAAAAAGTTATTTTATCTGATTTCTCAAATGGAGGTATAAAACCTGATATTCAGTTTTTAGCAAAAAAAGAAATAGTCTTTCATTGGTTTATGATTGATACCTGAAAAGAACTTTTTAATATGAACCTGTGCATCTGCGTTGGCTACACTAATGATACTTTGAGCGTTGGAGAGTTCTTTGAGTTTACTAAAATGAAACATTTCTTTATCATAGATATGCTTTCCAATTTTTCTGGGATTGTCGCACACCCAATAAAAATCAATATTCTGTTCCTGTAATGCCTTTACAATTTCTTTTCCTTTAGCTCCAGCTCCCCATACGGTTAGAGGGCGGCTGGGATTGTAATTCAATTTCAAGAAATATCTAAGCTTAATTCCTAGAAAATAGTTCTGGGCATAATGTTCACTGGTTCTAGAGGTCCTAGTATCATAATCTCGCCATAAATGTAAGATTTTGTTACACGGTATGCATTTAAGTCCATTTTCATAAAAACGAAAAGTAAGGTCGTAGTCTTCAGGGTACAAATTTGGCTTAAAACCGCCGCAGCGGTCTAAATCATCTTTAAAAACCATCCAGCAAGGAGAGGGGATAACGCACTCTTTATAGATTTCAGAATAGTTGTTCCCAGTTTCGGTTAAATGGTTAAGCCATTTTTCATAGCGCGCGTAACCATTACTTATACCGCGGTGAGAAAAATAACGAACTTGCCCAACTGCCAAATGGCCTTTTCCACTTTTCAAAAGTGATTCTGCCATGATTTTTAGCTTTTCAGCGGCCATAATATCATCAGAATCCATGCGAGTAATGAATTGCCCTTTACTATGTTTATAAGCAGTTCGCATAGCTTCTATGATCCCATCTCCCTCATTATCAAAGAGCTGTATACGAAGGTCGTTTTTAGCATAGGAATTTACCAAATTGCGACTCCCGTCTGAACTTTTGTCATTTATAGCAAGTACTTCCCAATTCTTATATTCTTGTTCTAAAATGGAGTCAAGACATTGATTTAGAAAAGCTTCAGTATTTTTAAAAGGGATAAGAACACTAATAAGGGGCTGTTGCATAGGGGGCAATTTAGCAAAAATGGACTCTATTTTTAATTAGAAACGAATAAAAAATAACAAAACATTTTATAGACTAGAAAAAGGTTACTATATTTGCACCCGCATTCAGGGAATACCTGATGAGGCACTCAAGGAGAAATGGCAGAGTGGTCGAATGCGGCAGTCTTGAAAACTGTTGAGGGTCACACCTCCGGGGGTTCGAATCCCTCTTTCTCCGCATAAAAACCCCGTAAACTTTAGTTTACGGGGTTTTGCTTTTTAAGGCTTTTTATTTAGAATTTACATCCCGTCAACATTTGACACGGTTAAATTAGCGCATACAATTTGTGGCGCTCTTAAAAGTGAGTGAATTTTAGAGTCGTTTTGATAATCACAAATAGGAAGTACACAAGACAATCTAGCTTCCGGCCTCCTTGTGTGAAACAGCTTTAAATCTATTAAGAAAGATAAGTAAATTTGGAAGTAATTATTTACTTCTAAAAAAGGGGTTGTTTTAAAATCTAAAAAAGAAATAATAACGCATAACAAATGAGCTCAATGATATTCTTGGGATATTTTTAATGCCCACTACAAGGTATTTGTAGTGGGCATATTTTATCAAGATACCAAAGGCTCTTTTAAAATGTTCAACCTATTATACTCGGAACATTAAAGTCCTGAATCAGGTCTTCCTTTTAATCGGATATCAATTCTCTTTTTCTTAGCGGTTAACCGCTTCATTATATCCATTAAATCACTATCCTGCGTTTTTTTGTAAATTTCGTTGATTTCTAAAATAAGTCTTTTTGCTTCTCTTGAAGCTGTTACCCTATCACTGGTACTCATGTGACTCATTTTGGTAGTTTCAAAAATTGTAGCTTCTTTTAAAATGTCCATAAATATATTACGTTTCAACTTTTGCGAAAATAACTAAACGAAAAAAAAATAGCAAATATCGCACCTAGATTATCAATACTTTAACAAGAATAAGACCTACCTAAGCTATATAATTGCAATTTCAATTTTAAATTACAAAATTTTATTAAAAAGGGAACGATTCTAAGACATTAAATTTGTCAGGCTATTTAAAAACCGCGCGTAAATAAGGTGAATCTTCTGGTATGGCCTCATTGTATTTACTGAAATATTCTGTAGGTTCGTATGAAAGCATAGGTTGTTTTTTCTTTTAAAATCAAGGGCTACTGTTTTTCCTTTATCGAATTTAAAATTTCCTTACATATCATTTATCCTATATATTTAGGTTTTCTATTAACGCATATATTAATATCCAGAAATTTTGAGGAACACTATCAAATTAGATTTAAAACTTTCAATTTTTACATGGCTAATTTTAATTTGTGTAACAGCCAGTTATGGGCAAACAAAAGAAAATACCTCGCCCAACATAATTGTTTTTTTGGTAGATGATATGGGGCTTATGGATAGTTCGGTTCCATTTTTACTTGACAGTAATGGAAAACCTGTAAAGTATCCGTTAAATGATTTTTATAGAACACCCCATATGGAGAAGCTTGCGGAACAAGGCATTCGTTTTTCAAATTTCTATGCGCATTCCGTTTGCTCTCCTTCGAGAACATCTATTTTAACAGGGCAGAATTCTGCTAGACACGGGGTAACCAATTGGATTAAATCTGAAGAAAATAATCGCTCTGAGTTTGGGCCAACTAACTGGAACTGGAAGGGATTGGAGAAAGAATCGCTTACACTTCCACGAATTTTACAAAATTCCGGATATAAGACCATTCACGTTGGGAAAGCTCATTTTGGACCTTACAACAGTGAAGGAGAAGATCCATTGAATTTAGGTTTTGATGTAAATATTGCCGGCAGTTCAATAGGGCAGCCAGGAAGCTATCTTGGTACGGAAAGTTTTGGACATACAGGTGGTTATAAAGCTAGAGCTGTACCTGGTTTGGAGAAATACCACGGCCAAGACATATTTCTAACAGAGGCATTAACCCTGGAAGCAAACTTGGCCATATCCAAGGCTAAAGAAGAGGGGAAGCCGTTTTTTCTAAACATGGCGCATTATGCTGTACATGCACCTTTTTATTCAGACCCTCGTTTTGCTGCAAATTATAAAGACTCTGGAATGTCCGATAAGGTACAGGCTTATGCTACATTAATAGAAGGCATTGACAAGTCTTTGGGCGATATATTACAACATGTTGAGGATTTGGGGTTGGGGGAAAATACGCTTGTTTTCTTTTTAGGAGACAATGGTTCCGATGCCCCATTACCAATTGAAAACGATTATAGCAGTTCATCTCCCTTAAAAGGTAAAAAAGGGAATCATTGGGAAGGCGGTATGCGTGTACCTTTTATTGCATCGTGGGTCACGCCCAAAAAGAACGTATCCTCCCAACTTAAGTTACCTATTGCGCGTAATGCTACCCAAGAACAACTAGCTTCAATTCTAGATATTTTCCCTACACTATGTCAAGTAGCTAATGTGGGTTTACCATCAGACTTAATTACGGATGGTTTTAATCTTGAAAGTCAGTTAACGGGTAGTAAAAGTGAATTAAGAAACGAGTTGTTCCTGAATCATTTTCCCCATGGAAATCATCGTTCCAATTATTTTACTAGCCTTGTTCAATCCGATTGGAAAATCATTTATCACTATCAAATAAACAATGATTTAAGATATGAATTGTTCAACCTAAAGCAAGATCCATTTGAAACCAATAATATGGCTGACGAAAACCCTGGGCAACTAAAAAAAATGATGCAAATATTAGCTGTTGAAATGAACAAAAAGAAAGCCCTTTACCCAGAAAAAAATGGTGAATTATTAGAATTGATAATGCATGAATAAGTTCTTTGATCTTTGGATGAACAAAGGACGTTTATCTACAAATTAGAATTTGATTTCAAACGTTAAAGGAAATTTTCTTGTTAAGTATATTTAGTTAAAACTATTTATGTGATAGAACTAGTTTTATCATATGTTAGCATATACTTCGTATACGATTTTTCAATTTTAAAAGTCCACTTATTTATGGTTTCTGGCATTGCTCGGTCTGCCTGGTCAATAAAAAAATGAGCTATTACATCCAGTCCACAGTATGTATAAACACCTTTATCCGAAGTTAAAGATAATGCCTTATCCATCCCTATTTGCTTATATTCTTCTTCTGATTTTCCGTGAGTGTTTATTATAAATGCAGATTTACCTTTTAGCAATCCTTTTTGAATACCCTGGTCATACCTGTAAGCAAATCCATAACTGAAAACACGATCAATATAGCCTTTCATAATGGCGGGCATTCCTGTCCACCAAATGGGGTAAATGAATGTTATACTATCCGCCCATGAGATGTGGTCTTGCTCTAATTTTACATCTGCAGCTATTAGTCCTTTTCGTTGTCCACCCATATCATCAAGAGTTAAAACAGGCTGGAATTGAAGTTCGTAAAGATTTCTTGTACGTACCTCATGTTTGTTATCCTTTAAAAGTTGTTCTACTTTAGTTTTTAAATAATGGTTTAGACTGGTTTCATTGGGGTGAGCGTAAATAATAAGATGCTTCATTTTTATGGTATTAAGTGTTAACGAAGCAAATGTAACAAGCTATAATACTGTAGAATTGTAAGAAAACGAAATGAAGATTAACCTCTGCAAATGGCTTGTTGAAATTTTAAATATTGATTTGGAGTCAAACCTGTAAAGTGTTTGAAATCATGAATAAGTTGACTTTGGTCATAATAACTACAGATATCAATAATATCATGCCAATTTGGTTTTACTGGGGTATTTTGGAGTAATTGTAACACCTTTATGAACCTTTGGTACCGGCTTTTTTCCTTTGCGGAATAACCTAAATATTTTTTATGATTTATTTGAATGGTTCTTTCACTTTTGTGGGTGTCCCGGGCTATACTCTTAATTGGGCTTACAGCGGAGTTTTCATTTGTAAAGTCTATGAATTTTTGAAATTCCTCTTCGCTACCTTTTAAATAGGGTCTGCAAAAATCAAGCAACAAAGCTACTCGGTTACTTGAAGGTGTTCCGTTCATTAGTTGCCACAGGTTGGTAAAACAATTGTCGCTTACTAGATTACCCGGATGTACCGGAAACTGATCGGATATAATTATTTTACCAAAGAAACGGTAAAACGCATCATCTTTAAAATGGGCCACGAATATTTCAGAACCCACGGGCAACGTATAAGTTAACGCCTGTTTAATAGGGCCAAGAACCATACATTTTTCAATAGAAATTTGGCCTTGATGATTAGTGCTAAAACTAACCGAAGAACCAAAACTAAAAACCATTATTATTTGAAAATTAGGCAGCAAAGTTTTTGAAATATCTTTATCCGAAGCGTTTTTAGAACTATAAAAATGGGAGAAAACAGCTTCAAATTCCTTGGGAACGCCAATTCTTTGGTCTGTAGTTTTTTGATATTTATTTTCCATTTTTATTACTGAAGCTTTTCCAACAGTGTTTCTATTAACAATGCGTACACTTTTCTAAATAATGATTTAGCGTTTATGGACTCCATCAACATACATCCATAAACCATTTTCCTTTTTAAAATTTGAATTTTCATAAATAACGCCCATTTGACCGTTTTCCATATAAAAAGCCTTGAACTCTACAGTCCCTGTTGTATCTTCTTGGGTTCCGTTTATGGTGTTTAAAATTTCTAATTTTATCCAATCAACAGCCTTGGCCCAAGCCTCAATTTCACGTTTTTCTCGTTTATTTGGTCGGGTGGTAGTGTGATGACTTTTTTGTAAGTAATCTATATTGGCCAATACAAAGGCGCTGTATCTGGAACGCATAAGAGCTTCAGCGGTTTTTACGCTATTTATATCACTATGTGCTTTTTCACAACAATCATTGTAGTTCTTAAGTGAGTTACAAGGGCACTGCATACGGATTGGTTTAGAGTTTAAAACTACATTTTTTGAGGTTCTTTAGAAAATGATACGCATAGATTTAAAAGTACTGTGTTTTAAAGTTTGATGTTGTATTTTTTTATGATCATGGGTCAAATCGCATTTATGAAGATATAGTATCTTAGCGTTCTTCACTAAACTCAAAATACTCATGAAAAAAATTAAAGTATTGCTTGTCTGTCTTTTAATGGGAACAAGCTTCTGTATTAATGCCCAAGATAATTACGGGGGACTGGCCTTGTACACGCTAAGGGATGATATGGCCTCGGAACCAAGAGCTACTTTACAAGCTGTGGCAGATGCAGGCTATAAATACCTTGAAGCTGCAGGTTATAATGACGGAAAATTTTATGGAATGACCCCATTGGAATTCAAGAATACCCTGAAAGAATTAGGATTAAAACCTATTAGTAGTCACCAAGCAACAGTAACTCTTGAGAATGCAGATGCTATGATAGCAGATGTAAAAGCTGCGGGTTTTAAATATTTTGTTATTCCTATTCCCCCAATGGGACTTTTTACGTTTGAGGAAGAAGGAATGAAAATGGGCATGACCGGTGGCGCAGAAAATTTAGCCAATATTCTTGATAAACTTGGTGCAAAGTGCAAAAAAGCAGGATTAAAATTGCTTTATCACAACCATGATTTTGAATTTAAAGCTGATGAAAATGGAGTAGTAGTAATCGATTATCTTTTAGAAAACTGCAATCCTAAATTGGTGAATTTTCAAATGGATTTATTTTGGGTAACAAAGGCAGGCGCGGATCCCGTGGCTTACTTCAAAAAACATCCGAAAAGATTTAAAATCTGGCATGTTAAAGACATGAACGAAGATGGGTGGTTTGCGCCTGTAGGTACTGGTAGCATTGATTTTGGACGCATTCTAGAACAGAAAAAATTATCTGGAATGAAATATTATATGGTAGAGCAGGACAAAACCTTTAAAATGACACCGTTAGAGGCTATTGAAGTAAGTCGTAAAGGGTTGAAAAAGTTTGGCTTTAACTAAAAAAATAATCTTTAATTATAGAACCACTGTCTTTTGATAGTGGTTTTTTTTGTGGCATAGTGATGAGTAAATGTTAAAATTTCGCTCATTAAAACTTCTTAATCAAGGCGTTAATTATTCTTATTTAGATTAATTACAAATAAATTTGTTCACTTGTGTGTTGGGGTATACATTTGCGCTCAAATAAACTATTTATAATAATTCTAAATAAAATGCAATGAAACCAACATTACTATTAATTCTTTTTAGTCTGTGTTTTGGATATGCCCAAGAGCAAAACTATTCTATTAATGGAAAAGTAACATCAACAGATGGTGAAGCAGTTGCCTACGCCCATGTAGCTATTGTAAAAGCAAAAAATGGTGCCGCCGCCAATGAAAACGGCGAATATAAGATTACGGGCGTATCAAGTGGGTCTTATGAACTTCGTGTAAGCGCAGTCGGATTTAAGTCGATTAAGAAAAAAGTGACTGTGTCAGGCGCCGATGCAACACTCAACTTTATCGTCCGAATGGATTCGGAACTAGACGAAGTAGAAGTGTTTGGTTCACGTTATGAACATCCAGATAAAATAGAGGCGTTAACTCGCTTACCATTAGCTACCTATGAGCAAATACAAAGTATTTCGGTAATCTCAGAAAAGGTAATCGAGAACCAAGGAAACCTAACCATTGCCGATGCAACCAAAAACGTACCTGGTGTATATTCATTTGCCACTTACGGAAACCGAAGTGAAAGTATGTCTTCCCGTGGGTTTAGGGGTATTCCTATTCTTAAAAATGGCGTGCGTGTGCACTCCGATTTTAGAGGGCAAGGTATTTTAACGGATATGCAAGGTGTAGATAATATTCAAGTTTTAAAGGGTGCGGCTTCCATTACTCAAGGTGTAGCCACAGATTTGGGCAGCCCAGGTGGGGTTATCAATATTGTAACTAAAACCCCTAAATATCAGTACGGAGGCTCTGCCTCTTTACGTGGAGGAAGTTTTGGACAAGCAAGACCTACTTTTGATGTCTACGGTCCTTTAAACGACAAGAAAAATACAGCGTTCCGTATTAACGGAGCTTTAGAAAGAGCAGATAGTTACCGGGCCAGTGTTTCCTCACAACGTTTTTACATCAACCCGTCTTTTGAATGGCGAATTGATGAGGGTACGACCTTAACTCTTGAAATGGATTATTTTGACGATAGTAGAACTCCAGACCCAGGTACCGTTAACTTGAGTGCAGATGACACCAATTCTATCTATGATTTACCACATGAGCAGTTTTTGGGTTATAAAGAGGATAAATACCTTACTCAAAATTCCACTTACTCAGCACGTTTCAAGAAAAAAATTAACGATAAGTTAAGTGTAAATGCAGCTTATTTCGCCTCTAAATTAGATCTTGATGTTAAGAATGCCAGTATTGGTGGTGTTGTTAACGACGTAGACGGAAATCCTATTTATAACCTGAGAAAGAGGGGTTACGCTACGTCTACAAGAGACGATAAGAACAGTGTTTTACAAATTGACCTTATTGGAGACGAAGTAAAAACAGGTGGTATCAGTCATACTTTTCAAGTAGGAGTGGATTATAGAAAAACAACATTTAGTACGTTTAGTAATAGCGCTGCCGTTGTAGATACCTTAGATGTTTTTGGTACGATTTCAAATAGTACACCTACTACTATTGAATTGACAGGAGATACAACGGGAGGTTCAGAATCTAGATCAATCGGTCTTGTAGCGCAAGATGTAATTACTTTTAATTCTTGGTTGAAGTCCTTCTTGGGCTTCCGTTACAGTACTACGGAAACCAGCACTGAGACAGAAATCACAGATAGCGATGCTTTTAATCCACTTGGTGGTATTATCATTTCTCCATTAGAAAACCTTAATGTCTTTGCTTCCTATACGAATAGTTCATACCCTAGAAATGGCACTAGGTTAAGTGCAGACGGAACAGAGCTTGGCAATGAGCGTTACGATCAACTTGAAGCGGGAATAAAGACCAATTGGCTAGATAGCAGATTGCGATTTAATCTTACCTATTTTAAAATTAATAACAGAGATATGAACCTTCCTGTGTATGACGAAAACTGGGTAGCTACAGGTTTTTATGAAAAAGGTGGTAACGACCAACGCCAAGGGGTAGAGGTAGAACTTACAGGTCGTATTCTTGATAATTTTGAAGTGATTACTGGTTACTCTTATATTGATGCACAGTACAAAGAACACACATCTTACGTTTACGGTTCAGCACCTTTGAACACCCCCAAACATACCTTTAACGTTTATGGAAACTACTCGTTCAAAAACAATTTAAAAGGGCTTTCGGTTGGAGCAGGAGCATACTATACGGGTGAGCGTCCTATAAATAACTGGAGTGCTGGTCCTGTAACACATGAAGGAATTGTTCCTTTTCAAGAGCCTTTTGATGTTGAAGCATATACCCTTGTAAATGCCCAAGCAGCATACCAATTTAACCAAAATTGGGGTGTACGTGTATTGTTGAATAATATTTTCGATGAAATTGGTTATAACGCTTATCGTACACGATATATTAATCAGACAGATCCTAGAAGTTTTTACGGAGTACTTACTTATAATTTTTAAAGTCTAATCTGAACATAGCCCCAAAAGCAAAATTAAAATTTCTAAAATGGCTTAACCTGTTTTTTATATGTTGTAATGAGAAAGGATGTGGACCTATTTGCTGTTCGCATCCTTTTTTTATTTGTAATCCTTTGTAGAGATAGTTTTGGTAATATAATGTTGAGCCTTAAAGGTCAGTCTACTATCTAGTAAAACAGGAATTTGTTAATAATTTCTGATGGTATAATTCTTTAGAAACCATTTGAAGCCATTAATTTTACTTGCTTTTTAGACCATGGAAGAACTCAAAATAGGCGACAAACTATATAACACTAAGCAAGAAGGTTTTAACGATTTTGTGCGGTATTCCTTTTCGGAAGTCGTTAAGCTCACCAAAACTTTAGCTGTTTTAAGGAATGGCGTAAAGCTGATTAATCGCCCTAAAATATCGTACATAACAGAGAGTATTGGTTATTCGGTCAATCGCCAAAAAGGGGTGCATTGGCATTTAGTATCTATTGAGGCCATTAGAAGTGCACAAATTGAAAATGAAAAAATAGCAGCTCACGATTGGTTTGAGAACAAAGAGTTTTCTCTTAAAGAGAAACAATGGATATATAAGCAGTTTAAGAAATTTAGCGAGGCTCAGTAATTTTCCTTTAATAACTAAAGCTACTCTATTAATTCAATAAGTTTCTGTCCAAATTTTTCACCAAGACTTTTGAGGCCTTCGGCATTATAGTGAATATTATCCTCGTGTTTAGGATAATCGTCCCAATTGGGACCTTCCTTGGTATATATTAACTTTGAATGTTTATCCGATGAAACATAATCTACCATGGCTTTCCTTATTCTTGCAGCCCCACCGTCAACACCGTAGGTAGAATTAATTTGACCAATTACTACCGGCATCTTTTGCACACTAACATCGTTTCTGTATGCATTTACTAAAGCAGTCAAGTTTTCTAAATAGCTATTCGCCGCTGCTTCCCGTAAGCTGTCATGTTCACCTTGGAACCAAAGAAGACCAATAATTTCATAGGATTTTTGCTGCTCTTCCAGAGCTGACAGGTTGGCTTTTATATGCTCCAAATGCCAACTATACAAAGGTCTCTGCCTAATAACTTCATTCTCTATCTCAGCAGCCTGTTCGGCAGACCAATTCGCGTTCCAAGCACCGTATAATGATGTGCCTCCCATCGCAAGCTTAATAAATAAAAATTCCCTTTCAGGATATTTTTCTGCTAAAGTCGCTCCCGCTAAAAGTTCAGGACCAAAGTGGTTTTTAAAACTATAATTATTTCCCGTATAATCGTAGTAGCTTAGGGCTATGGGAGCCTTATCTCTATAGTTACTTAAGAAAACCGTCTCTGAAGCGTTTGTGATTCGGTCTTTAGTTTGGTCATCGAGGATGTCGTAATTTCCATGCCCACTCATATTTGACTGTCCGGCCAAAAGAACAATTTGTATTTTTTTCTCTACAAGAGTACTATCCATAGGTTTTTCATTCGATATGTCTTCTTCGCTTTCTACTGTAGTGGTAGTGTCAATAGTCTCTGTAGGTATTGCATTCTCTTCTTTAATATCTTCTTTATCTATAGAAACAGTGTCTTTTATTTCTTGGACAGGCTCGGTAATGTTTTTAATTTCATTTGAAGAACAACTAATAATTAAAATAATCAGTGTAAAAAATATATACAATTGTATAAAGTATCTCATTTTTAAAATTTGAATGTTACCTAATTTGGGTCAATTAATGAAATTAATATTTCATTAATCACACGAGATTTCAAATAATGTACGGACAATTTTGCTTCAAGGATGTCAGGTATTCATAAAATGATTTTATAGGATTTTTAGAAGCACTTAAAAGTATTAGTGTGGCATGATTTAAGTAAATTGCTGCTAATGAAAAAAAGAAAGTTTAACATTAGTGATGGCCTGCTATTGGTTTTCGTATTGTTACTGATTATACCACAGACAAGAAAACCTATCCAGGTGGCGTTGAATAGTCTAAAAATGCAGTTCTTTTCACCGTCAGCTCTTAGTGAAGAAGACCAAAGGACCCTAGAACCCTTTGATTATCATGTAGCAACTTTAGATGGTGTAAATACCTCTTTGGAAATAGGGAAAAACAAGGTAACCTTCATTAGTTATTGGGCAACATGGTGTCCGCCTTGCATTGCAGAAATGCCAAGTATTCAAAAATTGTATAATGATTATGGGGGGTCGGTGAACTTTGTACTCTTAACTAATGAAGAGCCTTCTGTAGTAAAACAATTTTTAGATAAAAAACAATATAGTCTACCGGTATACATTCCAAAAATCAAAGCTCCTGATCCACTTTACGAAAGAAGCATACCTACTAATTTTGTTATAGATAAGGATGGAATAATCATTGTTAAAGAAACAGGGTCGACTGATTGGAATGCTCAAAAATTTAGAAAAATATTAGATAATCTAATAGCTATGTAAGCTAGTTTTTACAATATTAAACGCGTTGTTTGGTTTTAAGATGTTGCCCATAATGCATAAAAAAATTGATCCATATATTTCTAGATAAACGTAGCACTATAGGTAAGACCAATATCATTTCTATTACGATAATCAGAAACGTTGTTAAGAGACTCATGTTGAGGACAAAGAAACAGAAAAACAAAGCAACACTAGCAAAAAAAAGGCCTACCGGATAACTAACATACATTGCTCCATAAAAGAATGACGGCTCTATTTTATATTTCGTATGGCAATGTCCACAACGTTCCTCCATTTTTAAAGTTCTGGAGAGTTTGTATGGGTTAGACTCTAAATACATGCTTTCCTCCTGACAAACCGGGCAAGTGCCTGTAAATATGCTGTAAACTTTAGTGCCTTTTAAAAGTTTCATATGCTCCTTTTTATTTAGTTCGTAAAACATTGCATTTTTAGAACTTATATTAATTCTACATGAATTACTATTTGTTCTACGGATATACAAATTTAAAGGGTCTTAAGGATTTTACTCATATATGTTTATCGCATACTTTTGTACTTTTAGGACATAATTAGGTTTTATGCAAATTGTGCCAGTTTTACATATTGAGCAATTCAAAGGAGAAAATGCTTTGGTTGAATTTTATAGTAACGATTTAGCCGCTCATTTAAAGAAGAATGAAGCAATTGTGCATAGACCTCATAAACATGATTTTTTCCTTTGTGTCTTATTTACAAAAGGAAGCGGTACCCATGAGATAGATTTTAGTTCATACTCGATAAAAGAAGGAAGCTTGTTCTTCCTTAAACCGGGGCAAACTCATAGCTGGAAATTCAATACCCAAGCCGAAGGGTATATTTTCTTCCACACTCAATCCTTTTTTGAATTGAGTATTTCTGATATTAAATTGAACCAATTTCCTTTTTATTACTCGTATAAGAATCCGCCATACCTTAATCTATCTCCTGTAGAACTTCAGAAAATTGCATCTCGGTTTAATGAAATTAATGAAGAATATCATGTAGATACCGTTTATAAAAAACAGAAATTAGTTAGTATTATCAATTTGGTATATATAGACTTAAGTAGAATGTACGCCTCTTTTGATGAAACAGAAAAAACAGTATCATCTACTTATTTGAAGATACTTTCTGATTTGGAACATATTATAGAGCTATTCTATAGAACCGAAAAGAAGGCGAATTTTTATGCAGATAAACTGAATATCACTACAAAACACTTAAACCGGGTAACGAAGAGTACCCTTGGGAAAACAACAACGGAATTAATTACAGAACGTATTCTGCTGGAAGCAAAGCGACTCATGGTACACTCTGAAAATTCATTAGCTTATGTTGCGGATTCGTTAGGTTACGAAGATTACGCATATTTCTCACGAGTATTTAAGGCAAAGACCCAAGTAACTCCTTTGGAGTTTAAGAAGCGATATCAGTGATACAGCAATGCTTATGATAGCTTAAAATTTTTCAAAAACACCCAGTCCAAAAAGGGCAAAATCATATTTTACAGGGTCATTAGGGTCTAATTTCCGTAGATTTTTGTCTAACTCGGCCAAAGCTTTGGCATCGTTCTGTTTTCTTGTAAGGAGTTTCAATTTTCTTCCTACATTTCCTGAATGTACATCAAGTGGACAAGATAATTGACTCGGATTAATGCTAGTCCAGATACCGAAATCTACGGAAGTGGCGTTTGAACGAACCATCCATCGCAAGAACATATTTATACGTTTCGCAGCAGAACCTTTTAAGGGGTCACTTACGTGCTTCTGTGTGCGTGATGGGTGTGAAAGCTCAAAAAACACCTTCTTAAATCCTGAAATAGCAGTTTGCATGTTTTCTCCTGTCGCATGCTTAGCAAAAACGGCTTCTAAACCACCATGATTCAAGTAGATGTTCTGTAGACTTTTAATAAAATAGCCAAGGTCTTCACCATTAAAAGTGCGGTGTACGAAAGCAGATAACTCTTCATTGTTATCCTTAGTATATTCCAGGACATAATCGTATGGCGAATTGCCCATAAGATCCATTAACTTATTTGCATTGTTAATAATGCTCTTTCTATTGCCCCAAGCAATGGTAGCCGTAAGAAAAGCACTGATTTCAATATCTTCTTTACGAGAGAATTTATGTGGAATCTGGATTGGGTCCGTCTCTAAGAATTTTGGGTGTTCATATTCCAATACCTTGGCGTCCAAAAATTGCTTTAGTTCGGTGCGGTTCATTCCGTATGGTTATAAATAAGTGCTTTTAGAGCTCAGGAGTGTCCAGAACTATCTCTTTATTCACAATTAACCCATCTACCATCGTTAATTTACGATCGGCCATATCCGCCAATTGTTCATTGTGGGTAACAATTACAAAGGTTTGCCCAAATTCGTCCCGCAGTTCAAAAAACAGTTTGTGAAGATTGTCGGCACTTTCGGAATCCAAATTTCCACTAGGCTCATCGGCAAAAATAATAGAAGGGTCGTTTACAAGAGCTCTAGCTACGGCTACACGCTGTTGTTCTCCCCCGGAAAGCTCACTTGGCTTGTGGTTATAACGAGCAGATAGCCCTAAGAAGTCCAATAGTTTCTTGGCCTTTGTTTCGGCTTGCGCCTTGGGGGTATTTTTAATAAATGCAGGAATGCATACATTTTCAAGTGCCGTGAATTCTGGTAACAACTGGTGAAACTGAAAAATAAAACCAATATGCTCATTTCTGAATCTGGCCAAGTTTTTATCGGACAGCTGTGTTACTTCAGTATCATTAATTAGAAGGTTACTGTCAGATGGATTAGACTGTACATCTAACGTGCCTAATATTTGTAACAAAGTTGTTTTTCCAGCTCCGGAAGCCCCCACGATTGAAATGACCTCGCCTTTTTTAATATGGAGGTCAACACCCTTCAGCACCTCTAAATCACCGTAAAACTTCTTAATATTAGTGGCTTTGATCATATATGTCGATTCTTAATCCGCAAGATTTTTATTAAAAAAACTAATTCGAAAATTTGTGAGTTGTAAAAGTAATGAAAATTGATGTTTACGGACAGATAGTGGGAGAAACCATTTTTTAGGTCAAAAAGATTAAATTGGCGCATTGGTATAGAAAACTGTACTTTTGTTTACTATTTTTACCCTTACAATAAACAAGATAGCTTTATGGCACCCTATAAAAATTTTGAAGAATACAATTTGGAAATTACAACGGAAGTTAAAGACCGATTTTCAAAAATTATTGATGGAATAGGGGAGGATGTAACGCGTGAAGGACTAGTGAAAACTCCGGAGAGAGCGGCCAAAGCTATGTTGTTTCTTACGCAAGGTTACCAACAAGATGCTGTAGAAATACTTAAAGGTGCCATGTTTAAGGAAGATTATGATGATATGGTTATCATTAAGGATATAGAATTGTATTCACTTTGTGAACATCATATGTTGCCTTTTTTTGGTAAGGCGCATGTGGCTTATATTCCAAACGGACATATTGTTGGGTTAAGTAAAATTCCTCGTGTGGTAGATGTTTTTGCTCGTCGTTTACAAGTGCAGGAGCGTTTAACCCATGATATCTTGGAATGCATCAATAACACATTGAAACCAAAAGGTGTAGCCGTGGTTATTGAAGCATCGCATATGTGTATGATGATGCGTGGGGTTCAAAAGCAGAATTCTGTTACTACAACGTCTGGATTTAGAGGGCAGTTTGAAAAACAAGAAACTAGAAACGAATTTTTAAAGTTGATTAGCTCAGATTTGTCTTAACAGCTTTTATTCAATTGTATTATCTCTTAGAGAAATCCTTCTTATTTTAATATTTTTTGGCATCCTTATTGCTTTTAGTGATAAGAATAAATACTTTTCATTATGTCCAAAAATAAAGACGATAAATATAAAAAACTCCTCCTAAGCCTTCTTTTTGATGGTATAGGTATGCTTTCTTTTGCTATTCCGTTTATTGGTGAGTTCTCGGATATTGTTTGGGCGCCATTAGCCGGTTGGCTTATGACCCGTATGTATAAAGGCAAAATAGGGCAGGGTGCAGGTCTTGTTACATTTTTAGAAGAAATTATTCCTGGATTAGATGTTATACCCACTTTTACCTTAATGTGGCTGTACACCTATGTTTTTAAAAAATCCAAGCAGGCAGAAACTATAGAAGTCAATGTTTAAATTATCCTAAATATACCATGTTGCCTTCCTAGGTTAAAAAAAGTAAATATCTAAAAAACCCATAGAATTAGTAGGGTTTTTTCTACACTTCTCATTTCTAATTGCTTAAGAAGGTTTTATGGTGAATCTCTGTCTTCCCTGATGTTTAAAGGGGGTAACATCGTTTTTATTATTTTGTTTAACCTTTATTAGAAATCTACCAACTAATTCCTTAAAAAAAACTAAATTCATAAAATAGCATAGAGGAGTACATTAAATATCTCTAACTTTGGGTTAAACCCAGACCAGAATTTTATGCAACGAAGAAAGTTTATAGGTAAAGCTGCACTCGCATCTTTGGCGAGTATTGTTGGAGCTGATATTGTGTATGGCTCAAAAATGTCACCAAATTATATTCCACTAGCTCTTCAGGATCCAGACCCTTTTAAAATGTTCAATAAGGATAAGGACATGGTTGTTCTGAATGATAAACCATGGAACATGGAGGCTCAGGCTCATTTATTGGATGATAGGGTTACACCCAACAAGTATATTTTTGTTCGTAATAACGGGCTCATACCCGAAGAAATAGATGTAAAAAATTGGACACTTACTATAGACGGTGAATCCGTTAAACAAAAAAAGACCTATACCTTAGAAGAGCTCAAATCAAAATTCAAACAGCATACCTATCAATTAACATTGGAATGTGGTGGTAATGGTAGAAGTGAGTTTGATCCACCTGCAAAAGGAAACCAATGGACAATTGGTGCAGTATATTGTGCAAGTTGGACAGGTGTTAGGCTTAGAGATGTTCTTGAGGATGTAGGTATAAAAGATGATGCTGTTTATTTTGGTTACCATGCTGCAGATATTCATTTGAGCAGAGATCCTTCAAAAGAACCTATATCCAGAGGAGCACCCATGGCGAAGGCGCTTCAAGATGAAACTATATTGGCGTTTAAGATGAACGGTGAGGATATTCCTTTAACTCATGGTTATCCACTTCGTGTAATCGCCGGGGGTTGGCCTGCTTCGGTGTCTGGCAAGTGGTTGCAACGTATCAGTATTAGAAATATAGTACATGATGGCACCAAGATGACAGGTACGGCCTATAGAGTGCCTTGTAAACCTGTAGCGCCTGGTGAGAAAGTGGCTGATGAAGATATGTGCATCATAGAATCTATGCCCGTAAAATCCCTCATTACCTATCCAAAATCTGGGGCAACTATTTCCAAAGGAAAAAAATTGAATATTAGAGGGCATGCCTGGGCGGGTGAATTAGAAGTAGCTAAAATGGAGTATTCCATAGATTTTGGCTCCACTTGGAAAACCTGTAAACTAGAGAAGCCTGTGAACCGATTGGCCTGGCAGCATTTTTCTGCGGAAGTAGACTTTCCTCAAGAAGGTTATTATGAGGTTTGGGCCAAGGCTACGGATTCCAACGGATTTGCCCAACCTATGTTATTGCCCGGCTGGAACCCTAAAGGTTATTTAAACAATGCATGTCATAGAATAGCCGTAAAAATTGCATAGATGAAAGAAGGAAATCACGACAAACTGAAGCATGAGTTTCAGGGGTTCTATAGAATATTGGTCCTTTCTTGTGTAATTGTAGCGCTTTTTTCCGTTGCTATGATATACCTGATGGTAGACCCTGATTTATCTTCTTTTAAAAGTACAGAACCAAATACGGAAATGGTTTCCGTACCCGTGGAGGAAGACGACGATTATGACAAAGTGGAAAACGGGATACATGTACGTACCGGTTTTATTGAAGCCCCGGGAATGATGGAAACCGTTCAAAACTGTACCAATTGTCATTCAGCTAAATTGGTTATGCAGAACCGGATGAACAAAGAAAGGTGGAAGACTACGATTAAATGGATGCAAGAAACTCAAAACCTCTGGGACCTTGGAGAAAATGAAGATGTTATTATTAATTATCTCGTTACCAATTACCCTCCTAAAAAGAAAGGCAGAAGGGAAGTGCTGACAGATATTGATTGGTATGAGTTGAAAGATTAAATATCATTTACCGACATATATTGCGTAACCCCTTAAGTAATGGAAAAATACCTTGATGCATTTCTGAACTCTTTTATGGGGACACTAAGTTGGACCTATAAATCCATGTTGTTTGAAGTTCCGTGGTATACCAATTATTTTTATGGAATTATTCTACTTTCACTAGTAGTTTGGATTTTGGAAATAGTGTTCCCATGGCGTAAAAATCAAGCTGTTTTTAGGAAAGATTTCTGGTTGGATGCATTCTATATTTTTTTTAATTTTTTCCTTTTTACAATCGCTATAAGTGGATTTTATAAGTGTCTGGAAATGTTGTTTTTAGAGTTTGATATATCCATACATTCTTTAGCACTTATAAACCTATCGGAATGGCCATCCATTTTGCAACTGTTCGTATTTTTTGTGCTGTTGGATTTTGTACAGTGGTTCACCCATATGTTACTCCATAGGTACGCTTTTTTATGGGAGTTTCATAAAGTGCATCACAGTGTAAAGGAAATGGGTTTTGCAGCACACATGCGCTACCATTGGATGGAGAATATCTTTTACAAGCCTCTTAAAACATTTGGTGTTATGGTTTTAGGTGGATTTGAACCTGAGCAGGCCTACATTGTACATTTTTTCGCTATTGCCATCGGTCACTTAAACCATGCCAACATTAAAATAACTTGGGGACCATTAAAATATATTTTCAATAATCCGGTAATGCATTTATACCATCACGCTTATGAACTTCCTGAAGGTAAAAAGAACGGGGTGAATTATGGGATTAGCTTGAGTATATGGGATTATCTTTTTAAAACCGATTATATTCCGGAAGATAGCGGTCTTGTTCCGTTAGGTTATGAAGGAGACACCAAAATGCCTAAAAATTTTTTAGGTCAAATGGTTCATGGATTTAGATATAAAAAGAAAAGCCCTTAGATTGATCTAAGGGCTTTTAAATTCGATTAAATACGAGGATTACTCTACTGTTACAGTAAAGGTCTGTGCAATATCAGTTTCTCCACCGGCATCGACTAAAGAGCCATCGTTTGGTTTTGTAGGCTCATGACGTAAAGTGATTTGTAGGGTTCCTTCGCCGGCATCACCTGTAAGTAGTGTAAACGATAGGCCAAGAGGGTTTCCGTCTTCGTCAGTATCACCATAAGATGTTGATGTGATAGATCCGCTTACGGTAAAGAAAAACTGATGTTCGTCAGATTCTTCTTTTACTTCTACGGTGATATCTTCTGCAGGTGTTTCCGTTTCGTTCAACACTTCTATAGAACCGGTGTAAGTTGTGTTTGCTGATAAATTATCAACTGTAATAACAGGAGGATTTGGTCCGTCTCCGTCTAAATCCTGAGATTGAAGAGAGGCAGTTTCCCCACCTTCACCAACAAGGGCAATCTTCATTGTTGTAATTACTTCTTCTTCATCTACAGCTTCTGGCGCATTATCGTCACTAGAACATGATGTTAGTACTGATGCCATTAAACTTAGTGCTAGAACTGTTTTTAACGTTTTGTTGCTTTTCATAATTGTCATTTTTTGCTTTAAATTGTGTTAATAGTTGAAAATTAGGCGAAGACTTATATTTCTGCCCATGTCGTCTACAAAATATCGCTGGCGATTTAAGTAATCACGATACTTAGTATTCAATAGGTTGGCAGCACTTAAGCCTACAGTTAAGTCATTTGTGTTTTTAAGAGTAAAGGATGCTTCCGTATTTAAAGACAATAGATGGTAAGCATCTGGGGGTGTGTTTATATCTAAAATCACATTTTCTTGCTGCTGTGGTGAAAATACCTCAATGTTAAGAGGATATCTCGTTTGTTCAAACACATACTGGCTCTCTAAGCTTACCAAGAAATTGTTCCATTTAGGATTCGTATAGGTAATGCTATTCGTAAAATTGGCAGCAGGTATATTTATCAAGGGAATGTCTGTTTCTTTGTCAGTTCCCTTTACCCAAGCAAACTTATGATCGGTTCTTATATGAGATGACCAATTATTGTATACCGATGCATCAACACCCAATAAGACAGCATTGGTCTGACGATAACTCCATACAGGAAAAGCTCCCCTTATGGTAAATTCCACTCCTGTTGGCTCTAATAGTATAAAATCATTAATGCTATTTAGGTACGGTGCTAAGGTGTACCCCCATTTGCTCGTATTCCTCTCTAAAGAAGCAGATAGTTTAGATGACGCTTCACTTTTTATCCTAAGATCACCAAGTTCTATACGGGCAGCAGAGTGGTGCAAGCCGTCACTAAACAGTTCTGATGGGTTAGGGGCTCTTTGCGAAAAAGCATAATTAAAACGTAAATGATCCTTATCGTTGATTTCATAGTGAAAACCAGCAGTTCCTGAAAAATTGTGGTAATCAAAAACAGGGTTGGTAAGCAATTGGGTTCCTAGATCTTCTAGCACTATATCGGCAAAATCTATATTATAGCCTCTTTCTTCCCAACGAGATTCCCTATAGAATTTCTTTGCGTCAATTCTGCTAAAATCATAGCGCGCTCCTGCATCTAGTGTCCAATCGGTATTAAGCTCATAGCTTCCAATAGCAAATAATCCAAAATCATATTTGTCGTAATCAGGAATTAATCTTCTTACCCCGGTATCCGGATTTGCAAAATTGGATTGGAATCTACCCATGACCCCGGCCTTTATATCTAAACCTTGTTTTGCATCGAACTTTAAATTAGACAAAACAGAATGTGTGGTTAATTGAAGATCCAGGGAAGCTTTGTCCACATCATCTCCTACACGAATGTCATATTCATACCTTCTATTTTTTTGAAAATCATATTGAACGGTCCATTTTCCGAAACCCTCAAATCTTCTATAGTAATTAAGTTTCGCCAAATGGTGGGTTACCTCTTGGTTGGGTTGGACTATATTATATGTAAAATCATTTACAATGCTAGGAGTCTGATTGTTTATAGACAAAATCAAATCATCTATATTACCAATATGTGAAGCTCTTAATATTCCTATTTCAGAATTAAAATAAGAGTAATAACCTTCCCAACCCTGTACAAAATCTCTTTTTCCAATATTAAGAGAGAATCCACTTTCCTTGATTCCTGTATTAGATAAAAGGTAATCTGGAGCTTCTAGGTCACCCAACCTCTTATAAGAACCTTGTGCTTTTATATAGAGACCGGAATCAAAAGACTTGGTAATGGATGATGTAATATTGCCACCACGACCGTTAGAGAAAAGATTTAGTTGCGTTTTGCCAAATAAAGAATCGGTCCTAATTACCGGCAAAGGCTCCAAAACAATAACCCCACCAATAGCATCACCACCATATTCAATTGCGGCAGCGCCTTTAATAACACTAATATTCTGGTTTGCGTTTACATCTACATTAGGGGCATGTTCTTCTCCCCATTCCATATCCTGCATTCTAACATTATTGTTCAGAATCAAGATTCTACTTCCATTTAACCCCTGGATTACGGGTTTAACAATGTTGCCTCCGGTATTTAAGGTAGACACCCCAGAAATCTTTTTTAAGGCATCACCCAAGCTGTTACCACTATTGCGTTCCAAATCTTTTTGAGAAAGAGCGTTTTCTTGCCCAGAATTTGTGTTTTTGGGAACATTACCTACAACTTTAACTTCCTCTAGTTCTTCTAAATGATGTTCAAGTCTAATCTCGGAATAAGTATCGCCATTTACGGTAACTACCACAAATTTGGTAGTACATTCCGGATGTGATATTTCTAATTCCAACACGCCATCGCAAAGATTTTTAAAATTGAACTTCCCGTTCTCTTTGGATACTGTGGAGATGTTTTTTCCAGTAATAGTAATAGTAGCATCACTCAGCGGACTGTTGTCATGGAAATCTACTATTTCCCCTAGTAATATTGAATTACAATCTTGCGCATAAATAACTGAACTGCAAAAGATTGCAAAAACATATAAATAATATTTCATTATATAAGTTTTGCACGAAAAAGATATCGATTCAGAATATAAATCGATTTATTTTTTAAGGATAGGGTGTATTAACCTTGGCAGGGAGGAGGTCTGCCAAAATGGACATACGGCAAGTAAAATGAAGATGTCTCAAGAACTAAAGACGAAACTTTCTTACCTGTGTAAATGATAAGCGGTAAAAGAATCAAAACCAAGATACAGGCAAAAGTGAATTCAGAATTTTGATTTTGTATGGCCACATCGCAAATACTGCACTTTTCTATAGTATCCGCCGAATCATCTTGATGGGTGTAGACATGAAAAGAAGTAACCTTAATAAGAATAAGGCTAAACAATATAAATACAGAGAAATATGTAAATATTGAATTCTTCACGGCGCTAAAATACTAAAAGAAGTAGAACTGAATGTTAAATAAGACCTAACAAAATCATTTAAAATAAAAAACCGAGCCCGATTCTTTTAAGCATATTTTTCTCAAAAGCCCAAAAGAACTTAAATTGACCAAATAACCAGCCATAAATTATCAATAACACTTGATAAAAGGGGAAAACTAGCAGAATTCGTAATGTCCAATATAGTGTGATTCCCCACCAAGAATCTGAAAAATTAGCTTGTTCTAGGCCGATTAAATTTAAAAAGGGCTTTGCCACGTATATAGAAGAGGATCCGGTTATGGAGAAAACGACAAAAATGATGATTAACTGAAAATTGCTGGTAACAGCCCAGCGCTCTTTTAATTTTTGCATGATAATTATTGAATTGGACAAATATACTTTTTATATACGGGGTACAAAAGGACCTAAGCGTTGATTGTATTTTCGTTGAAAATAGATGAAGTAATTATAGAGCTTGTAGTTTACCTCGTAACCATAGTCCGTATGAGGGTTATAGTTTATTTGCAGCTCATATAGGTTAGGGTCATATTGAAAGGGTTGCATTACCCTTTGATTGTAATTGGTTACAAATATATTGTTCCTATTTTCCATATAGGATTGTGTGTAGAAATTACGTGGCCTAGCTACACTTTGAAGCCAGAAATTGAATCCTGGTTCAATAATTATAATTTCATATTCTGTATCGTCACTCGCAATTTTGACGGTATCACCTTCCTTTTGGCGAAAAGCCATTTTTTCATCATCAGAAATAGCAACGGTTTCTTTAGTGCTTGAACAGCTACTTGCTATCAAGATTACAAAAAGACCAATTACGCTAAATGCTATATATATTCTTCTCATATTATATCTATTGAAACGGCTTGTTTCAATTTACAAAAAAAAGCCGCTCGAATCAACAAGCGGCTTGAGTATGATATTTTTTAAATTTTGGATTTATTTACCAAAAAGACCGCCTAGAAGTCCGCCAATACCACCTTTATTGCCACCAAGGGCCATAGAGGCTACATCGTCAAGAATACTACCGTCACCATCAGAATCCAAAAAGGATTCTATTAAAGACTGTTGTTGGCTACCAGAATCTCCGCCGCCCATAAGGCCACCTAAAAGGTTTCCGATTCCGTTAGAGTCGCTAACATTCTGTTCTTTTGTTTGTTTGCCTAAATACCCTAAAAGAATAGGGGCCGCTACTTTTAATATGGTAGAAATAGAACCTGTGTCCATTCCTGATTTTTGACTTAATGCATTTTCTACAGTAGCCTGTTTTCCGCCTAGAACATGACCTAATATTCCAGCTCCATCATCCATCACAGATTGGTCAACACCGCCACTAAAAAGTCCACCAAGGTTATCTAAGATACCTCCGTCATGCTTTCCTGATAGTGCACTCATTAACCCTTGCGCACCTTCTGGTGTAGCTGCATTTTTTTTCATAGCCCCCATTAAAATAGGTAAGGCCATACTTAATACGCTGCCTGTTTGATCGGTAGAATTACCGGTCTGGCTGGCAACGCCACTTATTAATTGTTTGCCCATTGGGCTTCCTAGTAGGTCTAATAATCCTGACATAATGTTTAGTGTTTTATAATTGGACAACAATTTACAAAAAAGATTTGGTCAAAAAGGGAATGCTCTTAAAAAAGAGCTTTAAGAGTACTATGAATAAAAATAATTTATTTGACATATATACCCATGATAATCAGGTGTTTATATTTATTTATATTGATTATTAGATTAAATATAATACACGTGTTTAGGTATAGTTATAAAACATAAAACCTCGTTGAACGGTTACATGCTCAACGAGGTTCTTTTCGTAATTTTATAGGAAGATTATTTCAAAAGCGCAATGATTTGTTCTGCCAATTCTGTTCCTATACGGTTTTGTGCCTCACCTGTTGCTGCACCAATATGTGGTGTCAACGAAATATTTGGATGCATTAGTATCCTTATTTCCGGGTTAGGTTCTGACTCATATACATCAAGGCCGGCAAAAATGACATTTCCGTTTTCTAAGGCATCAACAAGTGCAACTTCATCCAAAACACCTCCGCGGGCAGCATTAATGATACCTACACCAGGTTTCATCATTTCAAACTCCTCTTTACCTAATACGTAGTTTTTTTGGGAAGGAACGTGAAGGGTTATAAAATCTGATGAAGAAACCAATGTTTCTTTGGTTTGCGACTCAAAGTCAAATGTTATAGATCGTCCATCAAAAAAAGGAACTTCAATAGAAGCTTTATCTAGATTAGGGTCGTGAAAAATAACCTTCATGCCAACGCCCAAGGCTATTTTTGCAGTGGCTTGACCAATTCTTCCAAAACCAATAATACCTAAAGTCTTCCCACGAAGTTCGGTTCCTGATCCATATGATTTTTTCAACTGTTTGAAGTTGCTATCACCTTCAAGGGGCATATTTCTATTGGCATCGTGTAGATACCGAACACCGCCAAAAAGATGGGCAAAAACAAGCTCGGCTACGGACGATGATGAAGCTTCTGGGGTGTTTATTACATGCAGCCCTTTTTTCTGAGCATACTCCACATCAATATTATCCATACCAACGCCACCTCTACCTATAAGCTTAAGGGTAGGGCAGTTGTCAATAAGGTCCTTTCTTACCTCTGTAGCACTTCTTACCAATAATCCGGTTATTTCATTTTCGTTTATGAAATTTTGTAACTGTCCTTGGGCAACTGTAGTGGTAAGCACTTCAAAACCTGAGTTCTCTAATGCTTTTATACCCGATTGGGCAATTCCGTCATTTGCAAGTATCTTCATTCTATTCGGAAATTTTATTAGTACTATACTTTCTAATAAAATGTCGTCCGTTAGCGATGTGCTAGCGGACGCATTTAAAATTTTTAATGGACTGGTTGGGCTTACCCTTTTCTTTCCATTTCACTCATTACATCTACAAGAACGCCTACACTTTCCAAGGAAAGAGCGTTGTACATAGAAGCTCGGTATCCACCAACGGAGCGGTGACCATTAAGGCCGTTAATACCGGCGTCTTTCCAAAGAGCATCAAAAGTATCTTTTAGTTTTTCATCTGCCAGGTTAAAGGTAGCGTTCATGCTAGAGCGATCCTCCTTATTGGCAAATCCTGTAAATACAGGGTTCAAATCAATTTCGGAATAAAGCAATCGTGCTTTCTTTTCATTAATTTCTTCAATGGCAGCAATACCTCCTAAATTCTTCAACCATTCCAAAGTCAACATAGAAGTATAAACCGCAAAGACAGGTGGCGTGTTGAACATGCTGTCTTTTGAAATATGTACTTGATAATCTAACATGCTAGGAATTTTTCTAGATACTTTTCCTAGAACATCGTCTTTTACTACAACCAGTGTTGCTCCTGCAGGGCCCATATTTTTTTGTGCACCAGCGTAGATTAAATCGAATTGTGAAAAATCTAGTTGACGAGAAAAAATGTCAGAACTCATATCGCATATCAAAGGCACGTTAGTCTTTGGGAATTTCTTGATTTGTGTACCGAAAATTGTATTGTTAGAGGTCAGATGAAGGTAATCTAGTCCTTCGGCAACTGAGTACCCTTTTGGTATGTAATTAAAATTTTCGTCTTTTGAAGAGCCTACTTCAACAACATCGCCAAACATTTTAGCTTCCTTAATGGCTTTCTCGCTCCAAGTTCCCGTGTTTAGGTATCCTGCTTTGGTTTCCAAGAAATTATAGGCCACCATTAAAAATTCCATACTAGCGCCACCGTGTAGAAAGAGTGCCGAGTAACCTTTTCCTTCTAAACCTAGAAGTTCAAGAGCTAAACTGCGAGCCTTTTCCATAACGTCTACGAAGTCTTTGCTCCTATGAGAAATCTCAATTAGGGAAAGACCGGAACCGTTAAAATCCATTATGGCTTCAGAAGATCTTAATAGCACTTCTTGTGGCAGTATACAGGGGCCGGCACTAAAATTATGTTTTTTCATAAGGTTTATAAAAATTAAGAGATAAAGGTCTTGAATTTAAGGGAAAACATGGCTATAGATTTACAAAAATTCTATTAGGTTCTTAACAGGAAGTCAACAGTATCAACATTATCCGCATAGTCGGTTAGGGAGGGTTGTTGCGTCTTTCCAAAAGCTATTTCACCTTCAATAATATTCTCGCCAACAATACACTGCAGCTGATCGGAATCTGTTGCAAGTCGATCTTTTAAAGAATCTAAATCATCGTAACGCTCATAGAACAGGGAGGCGATGGGCGAGGAATAACTTTTATCCTCCTTGAGAATTAGAAAGCCATTATCCAGTATTTTAAATTCGGACATGAGATAAACAGCCTTGTTGTAATCGTAATTATTGGCATATTTTACGAGATCAACAATAGGGTGGTAAGAGTAGACTGCTTCAAAAAGTGTCGCAAAATCATATGACTTAGGAACAAAAACTTTGCTTACACTACGGCATCCTAATCCATAATATCTAAAAATATCTTCGCCTAAAGCCTGCAATTGTTCTTTTGACTCGTTGCCAGTCAATACCGCTATGGAATTTCTGTTTTTTCTAATAATATTGGGTACTTTGCTAAAGTAGTGTTCAAAATAGCGGGAAGTGTTGTTGCTTCCAGTTGCAATAACAGCATCGAAGCCTTCCATTTTACCGTCGGAAATTTCAATGGTCTCTTTAAATATAGGTTCAATTGAAATAAGGTAATCTTTTAAAAATAAGATAAGTGCATTGTCATTGGAGGATAATTTTGCAAAAACTTTATTGCCGGTTAAAAGTATGGACATAAAATCATGAAAACCAACGAGCGGAATATTTCCGGCCATGATTAATGCCACTTTTTTTGGTTTGTTCTTACTCAAATCGTAAGACCCTAACCAAGCAGATAGTTTTTCTTCAGTTAGTAGTTTTTCCCAACTTTCAAGGGCATGGGTAACGTTTTCTCTTGTAAACCAGCCATTTTTGTGTTTAGACAAGGTAATGGCATCATCTAATTTTTGAGACCATTCGTCATTTGGTGTTTCCAATGTAACAAACTTTCTAAGAAAGTGGCCCAGTTTAACAAATGCAATAAAAGTTTTGTGATGGTCGTTCATATATTTGTTCAAAATTGTATTCCGAAGTACCTTTGTGCAAAAGTAAGAATACTGAATTGATTTTTCTTTTTGATTACGAAATGAAAATATAACGAACAGCTTTTAGATCTGTTCAGCTTAAATTGAATATTATGGCAATAGTTATAACGGATGAATGTATTAATTGCGGAGCTTGTGAACCGGAATGTCCGAATACCGCAATTTATGAAGGAGCCGACGAATGGCGCTATAATGATGGTACCTCTTTAGAAGGTGACGTAGTGCTTCCTGACGGTAAGGCTGTGAACGCAGAAGAAGTTCAAGAGCCTATCAGTGATGAGATATACTATATTGCACCTGATAAGTGTACCGAATGTATGGGCTTCCATGAAGAACCACAGTGTGCTGCGGTATGCCCTGTAGATTGTTGTGTACCGGATGATGACCATGTAGAGTCTGAAGAAACTCTTTTGGCCAAGCAAAAATTCATGCACCCTGACGGTTAATAGGTGAAATAATTTTTTAGTTAAACCTTATAAATAGAAACCTGGGCAATGCCCAGGTTTTTTTTGTTTTTAATCGGGACACTGATTGTAAATATAAATTTGGTTAGATCTATTTGCTACAGTATCTATTCATATGAACGGATCTTCATAAAGGCTCGTAATTCACTAAAAGCTTTAATCCTATATCAACACATAAAAAAAGCTGCCCGGTGAGAGGCAGCTTAAGCTAAAACAAAATACACTTAAACTCAAAAAATTAGAATTTATAGTTTAACGATAAATTAAACATAGTTCCTAATTGACTAAAATGGTATCCATCATAAGTCATTTGAGAATATCTTTGGTTAAACGTAATTAGATTAGATTGGTTTTGAACCTGCGCTGGATCGGCTAGGATAGCATTACCTGCAGCGTTTTTAGATTGAAAGCTCCATTCTGGCAACACATCAAACAAGTTGTTTACATTCAATGCAATCGTAAACTTTTCAGTCGCATTAAAATTAATGCCCAAGTCAGTAACAACTTTAGGAGTGAACTCTGTGAATAAATTCTCATCCAGACCTTGTTGTTGAAATTTAGTTTTTCCGAAATAAGTATTATTCAAAGAGAAACCGAATTTGTTGATATTATAGTTCATTCCAAAAATCCATTTTGTTTCAGGACGCGAAGTAAAAAATAAAGCTTCTTGAGTACCATTAACAACAGACTGTCCGGAATTTGCTACTAAGTCAATATCCTTAACAGGGCCATCAAGCTCGTTTTGAATTGTGTAGTTTCCGGATAAGTTTAAATCCAAGGTGCCTGCACCAAGCTGTACACCTTTATATGCAAGAACAACATCTACACCTGAAGTTTTGGTGTCTATGGCATTTGAAAAGAAACTTACATCGCTTAAATTATTACTAGTCAGCAGTATATCCAATGGATTTGTTGCATCACCACTAGGTCCGATTTCATTTCCTAAAACAATTCTATCTTTTACAGCAATGTTATAGTAATCAAAGGTATAGCTTAATTTATTTGCGATTTTACCTCCAAAACCTATTGTAAAGTTAGTGGAAGTTTCAGCATCTAATTGATCAATACCTAATAATTTAGCTTGCGTAGAAACATTGTTTATCAAACCACCAACTTGAATACCTTGTCCTGGCACAAAACTATATTGTGCTTTTTGGGTATATATTTGGTGTAGGGTAGGAGCTCTAAATCCAGAAGAAATAGAACCTCTTAATGTGAATGCATCAGCTACTTTGTAACGTGTACTGAATTTGTACACAAAAGCATTACCAAAATCCGAATAGTTTTCTGTTCTAATAGTACCACTTAACAAGAAAGCATCAGTTACGTCATAATCTAAACTTAAGTAACCACCAATATTGTAACGATTGAATTTACCTGAATTTTGTGGAGAGGCACCTGCAAAAGAATCGGCACCACCACCATCATAAGAAGCTAATTCTCCTTCAATAATTTCAAAAGTTTCTGTTCTGAACTCTGCACCAACACCAATACTAATCTTATCGGATAACAATCTAGAAATATCTATGTTTCCAACGTTGTGAGTGAACTTTGTTCCTCCAGGATTAAAAGATTGCTGGCTATTTTCCCTATACAATGAAGACCCTTCTGTTATTTCACCATCATCAACAGAACCATTTCCGTTTGCATCTAGAAAAACTGAGGGAGAGTAAACAAAATTTGCATTGTGCGAATTATTTACCTTATAGGTTTGAAGGTTTCCGCCAGTAGTAAAACTAGCATCAATATTCCAATCGTTAATATTTGATTTAAAACCAACTGTACCGTTGTAATCGCTTAACAGACCTTCAAAAGTGGGTACATAACCTACATACGCTCCATTGTTTCCATTTGGAAAAAAATCGTTTAAATAACTAGAATAGTCTGAACCGTCTACATCTAAGGGCGACAAAGCTGAGGCCTGTCTCCAATAAGGGGTTCTATAGTTAGCAAAGCTATTTACTGCTTTGTAAACGTAAGCCGCGTTAGCATATAACTTTGTGTTATCACTTAAATCATACCCAAAATTCACAGAAAACTTAGCCGCTGCTGTCTCTGGTGAACCATTAATGTTACCTGCATCTGGAGTATCGGCTAAAAAGCTGTTTACCAAATTTAGACCAGCTGCGTTTCTAGCTATTAAGCTCGCCTCATTATGCCCGTTTTCATAATTTTCAGGATCTAGGGGGTTTCTGTAAACGAAATCTACATATTCACCATCTGCATTTACTGTACCTGGACGGTTTGCTTGGTTTACTTTTGATAAATCAATTGTGTAGTTTATAAAACCTTTATCATCAGCAATTGAGCTACCGTTGTTTAAAGCTACGCCGAACATCTCACCATCACCTTCTGAGGTAATTCCAGTACGAACCGTAGCGGAACCTTCATTAGGTGAATCTTTTAAGATGATGTTCATTACACCGGCAATTGCATCAGAACCATATTGTGCTGAGGCGCCATCTCTAAGGATTTCCACCCTTTTGATTGCATCTGTAGGTATGGCAGAAATATCTGCACCTGTTTCACCACGTCCCGGAGAGGTTTGTGTATAAAGTAATGCACTTAAGTTTTTACGTTTACCATTAATAAGGATCAAAGTTCTACTTGGTCCCATGTTACGAATCTCATATGGGTCTAATAGGGAAGTTGCATCGTTTACCGGTGTTTGAACCGTATTAAATGATGGAATTCTGTATTGCAAAGCTTTATCAAAAGTTGCTTGACCCGTAGAAGTCAATTCCTTAACACCAACAACATCAACTGGTAAAGGTGTGTCCGTATTACTTCTAGGAGCAGTTCTTGAGCCCACCACAATAAACTCCTCTAATTGTACGCCTTCGCTAAGTGATACATTAACAACAGATTTGCCCGCTACCTTTTTTTCCTTGGTAGGAAACCCGATATAGCTAAAAACCAAAGTTGCATCTTCTGCTGCATCAATAGTGTAATTACCGTCAAAATCTGATGTAGTCCCGTTTGTTGTACCTTTTTCAACCACGTTAACACCAGCTAATGGATTACCATCTTGATCCTTAATATTACCGGTTATTGATTGCTGTAGAATGGATAAATCATCTACTGTGCTATATCCTAAATTATTAAGGGAGAGCTTGTTGAGTTTAACTTTTTTAGCTTTTTTATGGTAAACAACATAATAGTTATTTCCCAAATACTCAAAGTCAAAACTTGTTTTACTCTCAAGTTTGTTTATAATCTTATTGAGTTTACTATATCTATACTCCTCAGGGTCTAGATTCTCTCCTGAGATAAGACTAGCGTTATAAGTAAAATACACATTGTGCTTTTTACTTATGTCTGTAAGAAAATCCGACAGAGCAACATTCTTTTCCATTGCTATGGTAAAGTCAATGTCTGATGCCTGAATCTGCATAGTACCTAATGCTAGGGTTACAGTTAACAGTGTTTTCAAAATAGTTTTTCTCATAATAATCATTTAAATTTTAATTAGTTTTTGAACATTAGTAGTTTTTTGTCTTTTAAGACAATTCTAGTCCCAGTCGATTTTTCTATTGCTGACAAACAAATTTTGAGATTTTGATTAGGGATACCCCCGGTTAGTTTCTGGTTTTTTAGTTCTTCATCAATGAATTCAGTTTTCATTCCGTAAGCATGTTCTATATTTTGCATAACCTCATAGACAGAGGTATTGTTAAAAATATAAGTTCCTTCACGCCATAAAGAGTATGAGAGTTCTTGTGTTACCTTATTATGGGTTATTTCTTTATCATTCTTGGAATACGATACCAACTCACCAGGGACCATTTTTTTTGTTGTACCGTTGCTAAGTAAAAGCTCTATAGATCCTTCATCCAGAAGAACACCGGTCTTGTCGTTTCTTGTATTAACATGAAACTGAGTTCCAAAGACTTCTACTTTTAAATCATTTGTATTAACCCAGAATTTTGCTTTGGTAGATGGAATTGACTTTACCTTGAAATAGGCTTCACCTGATAAATTTATAATACGAGGAGTTTTTTTATTATATGAGATTTGAGAATTTCCGTTTAAAACAACTGAAGTTCCATCCGGTAATTTTAAATCAATGATTTCGCCAAATACCGTTTTATGTGTTATAGTAGAATTAAAAGGCAAAAAATTATACCCAAAAGTTACAATGAGTATAAGCGCAGTGGCCATCACTATATACTTAGCTGTTTTTGTGATAGGGTTTTCACTCTGGGAAATATTTTTTTCAGGCTCTATCTGAGCTAGCACAAGGTCAAGTTCTCTTTCAATTTTATTGTCGGAAATTGTAGTCTTATCAAACTGAATACCAAGAATTATAGCCTTGGCGTTAAAAATAGTTTCTAATTGATCCGGGTGTTTTTCAATCCAATGGTTCCAGAATGCAACGTCGTTTTGATTTTGGTTCTTGGCCCAATTTATAAACGATGCATCGTCAATTAAAATCTCTAAAAGTGAAAGGTCTTTTTTACTCATAAAATGGTCTTCATTAATAAAGAGACCATATGATATTATTTATACCCTATTTTTTTGAAGTTTTTTGTAAAACAGCAGAAATTTCATGATCTAGTATCTCGCTTCGTAATTTTGAAAAGGCTTTTTGTAACGTATTTAGTACACTTTGATAAGAGATATCCATAACCTCTGCAGTATCCTTAATAGATAGTTCGCTGTAATATTTTAAATACACTACTTCCCTTTGTCTTGCGGATAGTGAGTTAAGCAGAATTACTAGGGTAGTGGTCTTTGTATTACTTATTTCCTGTTCTATTTTTAATTCCTCAGGTGAAAACCCAAATGACTGATTAGACTCTATAGTTTCTTCATAAGAGCTAAATTGGCGTTCTTTTTTAAGGCTTTTTAGAACAACTCTTCTGAACGATATAAATAAGTAAGATTTTACGTTATTAACTTCGCCTAAATTCTTTCTATTTTTGTGCAGGTACAAAAAAAAGCTTTGGAGGCAATCTTCAGTCACAAATTGGTCCGAAGAGATTTTTATACCATAATTATATAATTGTGAATAGTAGGTTTTGAATAGTGAAGAAAAGGCATTTTTATCACCTTCAATAAATAATTGCCATAAAGGTTTTTCTGAAGAAATGCTCATATTCTTTATCCGGACAGGTCATAAATATATACAATCATTATTAAAATTATGTTAATTAAGGAAATAAAATCATCGATTGAATGATTTTTCTAAATATGTGGCAACATTACACTTATTTTTTTAAATATTATTTAATGGTAAATATTGGTGATCAATCAACCTAAACATAAGAGGTGAGCGAGAGAAGGAGTTTTATTAAAAATACCAATTCAAAAAGTTATCTTTGCAGCCTATTTTAGAGGACCTTTTAAATTTATTCAAACTTTAATTACAATTTTCAAGATGAAAGCAGGTATTGTAGGATTGCCAAATGTAGGAAAATCAACCCTTTTCAATTGTCTTTCCAACGCCAAGGCACAAAGTGCCAATTTTCCCTTTTGCACGATAGAGCCAAATATTGGAGTAGTAAATGTTCCGGATTCTCGATTGCAAAAACTAGAGGCTTTGGTAGACCCAGAACGTGTCTTACCTGCAACGGTTGAAATTGTTGATATAGCTGGTTTAGTAAAAGGGGCGAGTAAAGGCGAAGGATTGGGAAACCAGTTTTTGGGAAATATTCGTGAAACTGATGCTATTTTACATGTATTGCGCTGTTTTGATGATGATAATATTGTTCATGTAGATGGTTCTGTAGACCCAATTAGGGACAAGGAAACCATTGATATGGAACTACAGTTAAAGGACCTTGATACAGTGGAAAAAAAGCTGGACAAAGTAAAACGTGCTGCTAAAACCGGCAATAAAGAAGCTCAGAAAGAAGAAGCTGTTCTTTTAAAGTTAAAGGAAGGATTGGAAGCAGGGACTTCTGTTCGTGCCGTTACTATATCTGAAGACGATAGAGAAGAATTTGTAAAGCCACTACAATTTATTACGGATAAGCCGGTAATGTATGTTTGCAATGTAGATGAGGGTGCGGCCGCTACGGGCAACGCATATGTAGAAAAAGTAAAAGCTGCTGTTGCACAGGAGAATGCAGAAGTAATTGTTTTGGCTGTTGGTACAGAGGCTGATATTACTGAACTAGACACTTATGAAGAGCGTCAGATGTTCTTAGAAGACCTTGGTTTGGATGAGCCCGGTTCTGCCAAATTAATTCGTGGTGCTTACAGATTATTAAATTTGGAAACCTATTTCACCGCCGGTGTAAAGGAAGTTCGTGCATGGACTATTCCAGTTGGGGCAACAGCTCCACAAGCTGCTGGTGTTATTCATACTGATTTTGAAAAAGGATTTATTCGTGCAGAGGTTATCGCTTACAATGACTATGTGCAGTTTGGAAGTGAAGCAAAAGTAAAAGAAGCCGGGAAAATGCGTGTGGAGGGTAAAGAATACATTGTTAAGGATGGCGATGTAATGCACTTTAGATTTAACGTGTAGCTTTCATTACATATCTAATCACCAAAATAAGATGGTTTAGGTTATGTATTAAATTCATTACTAAACAATAACTTCAAGACCACATAAGTATGACTTTTGTGGTCTTTATTCATTTTATTGCTAAATAGTACTTGCTGTTTATAAAAGAAATCAACATCATTTTAGGATAAGCCTATTTATGGTTAAATTCACGATTCTAAAAAACACCCTAGTAAATTGAAGAATTTCATAGATGAATTGAACGATGCCCAAAGAGCACCCGTTCTACATAAAGATGGACCGTTAATGGTTATTGCAGGAGCTGGATCCGGCAAAACAAGGGTGCTTACCTTTAGGATTGCCTATTTAATGCAGCAAGGAGTTGACCCTTTTAATATATTGGCGCTTACCTTTACCAATAAGGCGGCACGTGAAATGAAAGAGCGTATAGCCAAAATTGCCGGTAGATCGGAGACCAAAAATCTTTGGATGGGAACGTTTCATTCCGTTTTTGCCAAATTGCTCCGTTATGATGGGGACAAACTAGGTTTTCCAAGTAATTTTACAATTTACGACACACAGGACTCGCAACGCTTGTTGGCTTCCATTATTAAAGAGATGGGTCTTGATAAGGATATCTACAAATACAAACAGGTACAAAACCGTATTTCTTCCTTTAAAAATAGTTTGATTACAGTTAAAGCCTATCTTCAGGATTCCGATTTGGTAGAGGCCGATGCTATGGCTAAAAAGCCCAGAATGGGAGAGATATACCAAAACTATGTGGATCGCTGTTTTAAAGCGGGTGCTATGGATTTTGATGACCTTCTACTACGTACGAATGAACTTCTAAATCGTTTTCCTGACGTTTTAGCAAAATACCAAAACAGGTTTAGGTATATTTTGGTTGATGAGTACCAAGATACCAATCACTCTCAATATCTTATTGTAAAAGCACTTGCCGATCGCTTTCATAACATTTGTGTTGTGGGTGATGATGCACAGAGTATTTATTCTTTTAGAGGGGCGAATATTAGTAACATTTTGAATTTCCAGAAAGATTATGACAATGTGGGTATGTACCGCCTGGAACAGAATTACAGATCAACTAGAAACATTGTAAACGCGGCCAACTCGATTATAGCGAACAACAAAGAACAGTTAGAGAAAGTAGTTTGGACGTCTAACGACGATGGCGCAAGTATAAAAATACATCGTAGCACTACAGATGCTGAAGAAGGTAGGTTTGTTGCGGGTTCTATTTGGGACCATAAAATGAACGAACAATTGGGTAACGGCCAATTTGCTATACTTTATAGGACCAACTCGCAGTCTCGTGCAATGGAGGACGCGTTACGCAAACGTGATATTCCTTACCGGATTTATGGCGGACTTTCTTTCTATCAACGGAAAGAGATAAAAGACGTACTTAGTTATTTACGGTTGATTATAAATCCTAAGGATGAAGAGGCGCTAAAACGTATTATTAATTTCCCGGCAAGAGGTATAGGTCAAACTACCCTAGATAAATTGACGGTAGCTGCTAACCATTACAACCGTTCTATTTTTGAGGTTATTCAGAACCTAGATAAAATAAATCTGAAAATTAATGCTGGAACCCAACGGAAGTTGCAGGATTTTACCACTATGATCCAGAGTTTTCAGGTTATGAACCAAACTACGGATGCTTTTACCCTTGCTGAACATGTGGCTAAAAAATCCGGTGTGCTTTTAGAGTTCAAAAAAGATGGTACGCCAGAAGGAATTGGCAAGATGGAGAATATAGAGGAGCTTCTGAACGGTATCAAGGATTTTGTTGAGGGACAGAAAGAAATTGCCGATGCTACGGGGAGTATTAGTGAATTTCTAGAAGATGTGGCTTTAGCAACGGATTTAGATAATGATAAGGGTGATGATGACCGTGTAGCTCTAATGACCATTCACTTAGCAAAAGGGCTTGAGTTCCCGTATGTTTATATTGTGGGCATGGAGGAAGATTTATTCCCTTCCGGCATGAGTATGAACACCCGAAGCGAATTGGAGGAGGAGCGAAGGTTGTTTTATGTGGCGTTGACCCGTGCAGAGAAACAGGCATATCTTACGTACACTCAAAATAGATACCGATGGGGAAAATTGATAGATGCCGAACCTAGCCGGTTTTTAGAGGAAATAGATGAAAAATATGTAGAGAACCTCACCCCAATAGACACGGGCTATAGGTATAAACCTCTAGTGGACAATGATATTTTTGGTGAAGTTGATAAAAGTAGGTTACGACAAAACAAACCGATTATTGGAACCCCGCCAAGTACTAAAAAACCTAACGAAGGTCAGCTTAAAAAGTTGAGGAAATTAAAACCGGAACTTGGTGTTCCTGTTGGTAATACCAATTCTGTTGACCCGAACTTAGCAGAGGGCAGTATCATAAATCACACTCGTTTTGGCCGTGGTAAAGTACTAAAAATAGAAGGGGTCGGGAATGACCGAAAAGCAGAAATTCAGTTCATTAAAGGAGACATTAAAAAGCTCTTGTTACGGTTTGCAAAGTTGGAAGTAATCAGTTAGATACTATTTTTTCATAATAAATAAAGCCCCAAGAAAATGAATTTAGGGGCTTTATTGTTTGTTATAGTTTTGAAACTAGAAATAGTGGTTACAATTGTATTATTATTGAAAAACCACAGAGAAAGGAATCTCATAAGTTACCCCATTATCAGTAACTAGTACCTTACCATCTCTCTTATGATTCATTTCACTAAGATCATCATCTTCTAGTACACCGGTAACTACTGAAGTAGGATAGGTCAAGAAATTTTTCACGCTTAACGAATTCTCTACAAAAAGGATTTCATCAATCTCAACGCCATCAATATTTTGGTTGAAAGTTATTTTTGCTTGTTTGTAGAATGGTTCTTCAGATTTTACACCTATAACAGCTTCGGTTACAACTAGTGTTGGGTGGGTAGAACCAGGTTGTAAGATGGTTATGTCTATGCCAGTATCAATGTCCTGATTAAAACTTTTAATATTATTTTTTAATTTAATGTTGTATTCCCCACTTTGAATTTCATCTGGAATGTTGCGAACCAAACTGTTTTCATTACTAGATTCTACAGGTAACCGATATACCAAATTGTTTCCACTTTCGGTAGATGACAATATTATTTCGGATAAATCGCGATAAATATCTTCACCGTTATTGGCAAAGTATAAATTTTCTCCGGTGATTGTTATCATATCACCTTTAGTAAAAACATTTTGACTAACGGAAGTATTCTTAGGATTTCCTCCGGTAACAACAGCCACGGGTTTTCCCCAATAATCCACCAAATCATATTCATAGGATTCACCATCTATTTTAATAACAAACTTATAGTCATTACCATTTGGTGCATTTAACCCGTCTAAGTCAGGCAAAGTTAAAGTAGATCTGGCATAAAAATCGCTGTGGCTTACGGTGGGAATATCATATTCTACACCATCTTTTTTAAGGCTATAAGTATAGTCATTTATGCGGGTATGGTCTAAATACATAATTCCTGACAGATACGCCCCGGGACGACTTACAACTTTATCCAGCTCGCCAAATAAGTTTATGTAATTAAAACTAGGTAATCCACCATTAAAAAGCATTTGACTCTCAAACGTAATATCACTATTGTCATGTTCAATAAAAATCTCTAATTCGTATCTCGCATTTAAATAACTTTCTGGTAGCCTAACGGTAACAGCATTTTTTCTATATTCAACTTCTTCAATCTTTTCAACTGTTAGAGGTATACGTTCTTTAGTATGACTATTTACCAAATTAACCTTTACACTATCTAAAATAGGATTGGTAGGGTATGCATTAAACGTAAAAGTTTCCCCAGCAGCTATATTCATGAACTGCTGTAATTGAAAAACGGGTAATTTTACTTGATCAAGACTATTATCTACAGATACAATGTATTTTTTTGTATCACCTGAGTTGAAAGTAACAGCATAGGTAACTGGACTGGTAAAATCTAAAATTTTATTCGATTCCGGTATGCTGGTCGCTCCCTCAGGCAGGTTAAGTTGAAGCTCTAACGCTGGAATTTTACTTACATACGGAACACGAAAGTTTATAGAGTCCGCTTCCGTTTCCGGTAATTTAACCTGCTTATAACCGTTGGGGCCATCTTCGGGTAAACCTATAAAGCTAAAAGTAACCTTTTTGTTTTCATCTTCTACACTCAAGTTAACCTTATACTTTGTATTAGATCCATCTTCGGCAGTAACGGTATAAATTACCTCTTGAGAAAAATTTTGAGTAACACCTGATTTTGGTGAAATTGTTGCTTTGTCCGAGATAGTGATTGTTGGTGCCAAACTGGTCAAATCTTTATCATAGGAGAACATATGATTTATCTCAGTAGAATTAATGGCTAACTCTACGCTTTCATTATCTAGATCTATGCTGAAAATAAGTATTTCCTTTTCGTCACTTTTGGATTGTACTTCCTCTTCTACTTCTTCGGAATCTTTGGAGCATGAAGCAAAGATTAACAGAAAACACGTAGACAAGGTAAACAGGGAGGGAATTTTCATAAAATATGTTATTTGATGTTTATCTATCAAATCCCTGAACGATTACTTAATCGTTTTATTGGAATAAATCGACCAATGGTTCTCTATATATTAGCTCCTTTTAAGAATAGAGCTAATACTAAGTAGGTTAGCAAATTCGATAAGAAAAAATGTATTAATTTTGACAGGTATAAAAGGTGGTGGACTATGGCAGAATTTATAAGAATATACGAGGAAAACCCAAACCCTAAGGAAATTAAAAGGGTTGTGGATGTATTGCAAAAAGGAGGTTTGGTCATCTATCCTACGGATACGGTGTATGGTCTTGGATGTGATATTACCAATTCTCGGGCTTTAGAAAAAATAGCGCGAATTAAAGGTGTAAAGTTGGCAAAGGCAAACTGGTCGTTTATTTGTGCTGATTTGAGCAATTTATCCGATTATGTACGCCAAATAGATACAGCTACCTTTAAAATACTTAAACGTGCCTTACCAGGACCGTATACTTTTATCCTTCCGGGCAATACCAACCTTCCTAAAGACTTTAAAAAGAAAAAGACGGTAGGTATTAGGGTTCCTGACAACGCTATTGCAAAAGCCCTTGTAGAAGGTCTTGGTAATCCTATTGTTTCGACCTCTATTCGTGATGAAGATGATTTACTTGAATATACCACCGATCCAGAACTGATCTTTGAGAAGTGGGAGAACTTGGTGGATATTGTAATTGATGGCGGTTATGGAGATAATGTAGCTTCTACAATTATAGATCTTTCAAAAGGTGAGCCAGAGGTATTAAGAGAAGGTAAAGGAACTATTGATATTTTTTAGGGTAGCTTCTAGAAATTTAAAAAATTAGACATAAAAAAAGCCGCAACTTTAAAGTTGCGGCTTTTTATTTATGCTATTGTAACTGCTTATTTATTGATAGCAGGATCGTTCATTCCTTCTTCGATCATACTGTAAAATTGATCAATTTTAGGAAGTACAACAATACGTGTTCTTCTGTTTTTAGATTTTTCAGTTGTAGAAACAGGAACATACTCTGATCTACCAGCCGCAGTCATACGCTTAGGATCAACATTGTAATCATTCTGTAGAATTCTAACAACGGCAGTAGCACGCTTAACGCTCAAATCCCAGTTGTCCAACAGAACACCATGTCTTCCGTAAGGTACATTATCTGTGTGACCTTCTACCATAAATTCAAAATCCGGCTTGTTGTTTACAACTTGTGCAACTTTACCAAGAATTTCTTTTGCTCTGCTAGTAACATTGTAGCTACCGCTGCTGAACAATAATTTATCAGATATAGAAACGAAAACAACACCTTTTTCAACACTGATTTGGATGTCCTCATCATCTAAGTTACCCAAAACACCTTTTAAGCTCTGAACCAAAGAAAGGTTCACAGAATCTCTTCTAGTGATGGCATCTTGTAACTTACGAATAGTAAGATCCTTCTCTTGTAAGCTTTCCAAAGATTTCTCAAGGTTTTCAGCTCCTTTTGAAGTCAGGGTAGTTAAGTTACCCATGTTGTTTATCAACTCCTGATTGTTCGCTTTTAAAAATGCATTTTGGTCTTGTAATGTTTTAAGTCTAGAACCAGTAGTGGCTTTTTCCTCTAAACAATCGTTCAATTTAACCGTTGCAGAATTCAATAAATCTTGCGCTTCCTTGTGCTTAGATTCTAAATCCGAATATTTCTTTTGTGATACACACGAAGACAACAACAAGGTCACCCCTAAACAGCCTAAAATTAATTTTTTCATAATGAGAGTTACTAAATATTTAATGATTGTTATTTGATTTGTTTACTAGCTTCAATAAGCGACAAAATTATATAAACGCCAAACTTACCATTTGTAAAATTAGTTAATGTTTTACTAAATCGTTAAATTTCTTTATATGATGTACGAAATGCTGCCATACAATAGACTTCGTGTAGTAATACTTTGGGATAAAATTAGCTTTTTCCCTACTTCTGTACATCTTGCCAAAGTGTCTGTAAAAGCTTAAATGTGCTCTTAAAATTGCAAAGCAATGGTTGAATTTAAATTGAAAGATAAAACGTAAAGCCGCAATTCCGTCTAGTAATAAACGAAGACCAATAATGGTCAATGCTTTTCTTCTAGGTAGATTCTTCGTAATTGAGAAAAGGGAATTTCTAAAATTTAAGTAGGTTTTCTTGGGGTTCATGTTACTAAGGGTAGATCCTCCCAAATGAAAAACCTTGGAAGTGCCTACGTAAAACACTTTGTGCCCTTCATTTTTTGCTCTCCAACATAAGTCAACTTCTTCTTGATGGGCAAAATAATGTTCATCAAACCCGTTTACGGACCAATAGACATCTTTTCTAATAAACATGCATGCTCCTGTGGCCCAGAAAATTTCTGTGACATCATCATACTGGCCGTTATCTTTTTCAAGTTCTTGAAAAATACGTCCTCTACAAAAAGGATATCCCAATTTGTCTATAAAACCTCCCGCAGCTCCAGCATACTCAAAGTAATCAGGACGCATGAGGTCTAAAATCTTGGGTTGTATGATTGCAGCTTCTTTATTTTCTGAAAAAACTTTTAAGATAGGAGGTAACCAATTTTCCGTTACTTCTACGTCTGAGTTTAGTAGACAGTAAATATCTGCATCTATATTTTTTAGTCCTGTATTATAACCTGTAGTAAACCCACCATTTTCTTGGTTTTGCACAATTTTGACAGTAGGATAGTTGGCTTTGATAAAGCCTACCGAATTGTCTGTTGAGGCATTATCGACCACGTAGATTTCTGCGTCACCGGAGTGTTGCACAACAGAAGGTAGATATCTTTCAAGAAGCACCTCTCCGTTCCAGTTTAATATGACGACAGCAATACGCAAAACGATGGCAAATTAACGGCTAAAATCAGGAATATCCCTTAGAAACGCGTATTTTTCTGATGTAAAATCCATTTTACAATAAAAATGGTCCAGTCCGTTGGTTACCATCAAATAATTAGCCTTCAACTCAAGATTATAACGCGCTATTTGGTCAAATGTGGTTTGGTCTATGTTTATTTCCGGAGCCTTGCACTCTATAAGAATGTTAATACTACCGTCAGAATTAAACACTACAATATCATATCTTTTTTTGATATTGTTTATAACTAGTTGTTTCTCAACGTTTACTAAACTTTTGGGGTATTTTTTTTCTTGTAACAAGTAGTTTACTACATGTTGTCTTACCCATTCTTCGGGCTGTAAAACCACAAATTTTTTGCGTATACAGTCAAAAATACGCACGTTATTTTCGCTACTTTTGAAACGGAATTTATACTCCGGAAAATTAAGGGGTGCCATTTGGCAAATTTGATGATTTTTTTTGAATGGATGAAGCAAAACAAATAGTTAGCGATATTAAAAATGGAACGATCAAACCCATATACTTTCTATTTGGGGAAGAGCCGTATTATATTGATGCCATTGCTTCCTATATAGAAAAAAATCTCTTGGCGGAAGAAGAAAAAGGATTTAATCAAATGGTTCTGTATGGAAAAGATGTCAGCATAGACGATATCGTGGCCAACGCAAAACGATACCCTATGATGTCCGAACGCCAAGTGGTTATTGTTAAGGAGGCCCAACATCTAGTCCGTACCATTGAAAACTTAACTCCTTATGTTGAAAATCCACAAACTACAACGGTCCTTGTGGTATGTTACAAGTACAAAAAATTAGATAAACGCAAGAAGTTATATAAAGCCGTTCAGAAAGCAGGAGTACTTTTTGAAAGCAAGAAGCTATATGAAAACCAAGTCTCTGATTGGATAAGAAAGAATTTGCAGGGTAGAGGCTATAGTATTTCGCACAAAGCAGCCATATTACTTACTGAATATTTGGGGACGGACCTTAGTCGAATCAATAACGAGCTGGAAAAATTGCAATTGGTCCTACCTAAGCAAAGTGAGATTACACCGGCAGATATAGAAGCACATATAGGTATTAGTAAAGACTATAATAATTTTGAGCTAAAAAAAGCAATAGGGGAGAGAGACGTGCTAAAAGCTACTCGTATTATTAACTATTTCTCTCAGAATCCAAAAGATAATCCCTTTGTTCTTACGGTAACTTTACTGCATTCATTCTTCAGTCAACTTTTACAATACCATGGGCTAAAAGACCATTCGCCCAAGAGTGTTGCAAGCGCCTTACGAATCAACCCTTATTTTGTTGGTGAGTTTCAGACAGCTGCGCGAAACTATCCCATGAAAAAAGTTAGCGGAATTATATCCGCTCTTCGTGAAATGGATCTGAAAGGAAAAGGGGTAGGGGCCAATGTTAATTCCCAGGCAGACCTATTAAAAGAACTACTGGTAAAGATTATCTAAACTATCTTTTGTCCACGCTGTATTTTCCAGGGCCTAAAAGAATAATGGCAACAAATACAACCAAGTAAAGAAGAGCCATTTCTTTTTTCTGAAATGGGTCTGCACCATGTACAAGAAATGCAGCTACCGCCATGGTAATAACTGTTGGTATAGCGGCCAATCTGGTCTTAAAACCGAATATGATTAATATTGGACAAACAAGTTCTGCCAATACCGCCAGAAATAATGAGGGTGTTGCTCCAATCCCAATAGGGTCGCCAAACTCTACACCATTGATCAACATTTGCAATTTTCCATACCCGTGAACAGCCATCATAGCAGATGCTGCAATACGTAATAGAGCCAAGCCGATATCTTTCAAAAGTGTATTAGACATATGTTTTTAAATTTACATTAATGATAAAAGTATTCATTTTCGTGAATCTTCCAAAATAGATCTACAACAAATAAAAACATAACGCTACACCTATTTACAATGTAGTGAAGTCACCATATATAAACAGTATTGATAACGAACCGATTAGCGTAATTTTGGAAAGTTTTCTGGATCTAATTCATTCATAATAGTATATACTTTTTCAAAAATATCTTCAGCATTTGGCTTTGAAAAATAATCACCGTCCGTTCCGTAAGCTGGTCTGTGCGCTTGGGCACTCAAAGTTTGCGGTGCTGAATCTAAATAAGCATAAGCCCCTTGCTTTTCAATGATTTCATTAAGTAAATAAGCGGAACAACCACCAGGAACATCTTCGTCTATGACCAATAGTCTATTGGTTTTCTTAACACTTTCCAGTGTATCATGATGTACATCAAAAGGTAGTAAGGTCTGTGCATCTATAACTTCAGCATCAATACCTACTTCTTTTAATTCTTCTGCTGCTTGTAGAACAATTCTAAGTGTGGAGCCATAAGAAACCATGGTTATATCAGTTCCTTCTTTTATGGTTTCAACCTTACCTATAGGAGTGCAAAACTCTCCTAGGTTTACTGGCTTTTGTTCTTTTAATCGGTATCCATTCAAACTTTCGATTACCAAAGCAGGTTCGTCTGTTTTTAAAAGAGTATTGTAGAAACCAGCTGCTTGTGTCATGTTTCTAGGCGATAAAATATACATGCCACGTAGAGAGTGAATAAGTGTTCCCATGGGAGAACCTGAGTGCCAGATCCCCTCTAGGCGATGCCCTCTTGTTCTTACGATTAAAGGCGCTTTTTGTTTCCCGGCAGTACGGTATCTCAAACAGGCTACATCATCGGTTAGGGTTGCCAAAGCATAAAATATATAATCTAGGTATTGTATTTCGGCAATTGGCCGAAGCCCTCTCATTGCCATACCTGTACCTTGCCCTATAATAGTGGTCTCACGTATACCGGTATCAGCTACCCTAAATTTCCCATATTTATTCTGAAGCCCTTCAAGTCCTTGGTTTACATCGCCTATAGCACCACTATCCTCCCCAAAAACTAAAGCGTTCGGATACTTCTCAAATATTTTATCAAAATTATCTCTAAGGATAACCCTACCATCAACATTTTCAAAATCGTCTGCATAGACCGGTTTAACCTCTTTAACGCTTAATGCTCCTGTAGGCCCATCATTATAAAGGTTGGCACTGTATAGGGGTTGCGTTTCTTTCAGAAAAGTGTTTGTCCATTGTAAAAGCTCTTGTTTCTCAGGAAATGATTCTCCTATTAAGTATCTCAAGGCTTTTCTAGAACTTACGGCTAAATCCTTTTTAATAGGTTCCTCTATTGCAATAAGATCGTTTTTTACTTTTACGATAAAGTTTTTGTTCTGACTTTTAACGGATGCTTTATCAAGCAATACAACCAAATGCTTTTTAAGTGCTTTGTGATTCTCTAAATACTCGGACCAAGCTTCTCTTTTTGCGGAACGTACTTCTCTAACAATATTTTTTTCAATTGCTTTAAGCTCTTCGTCAGTGGTAATTCCTGTTTCCAAAATCCACTCCCGGAATCGTTTATTGCAATCATTTTCTTTTTCCCAGTCCAGTCTATCTCCATTTTTATAACGTTCGTGAGAACCGGAAGAAGAATGCCCTTGTGGCTGTGTAAGTTCTGTAACGTGAATAATAACTGGAACGTGCTCATCCCTTGCTATATCGGATGCATTCTCATAGGCATGCATAAGCGCGGTATAATCCCAACCTTTTACTTTAAATATTTCGTAACCATCATGTTCTTCGGTACGTTTGAAGCCACTGAGTATTTCCGAAATATCTTCCTTGGTCGTGTGGTATTTTGCAGGTACCGAAATACCGTATTCATCATCCCAAATACTAATTACCATAGGTACTTGGAGCACTCCTGCGGCATTTATGGTCTCTAGAAACATACCTTCACTGGTACTGGCGTTTCCTATAGTTCCCCAAGCAACTTCGTTACCCTTGTCCGAGAAGTTTGTGGCATCCACACCGTCCAAATTCCTATACATTTTGGAAGCTTGCGCAAGACCTAATAATCTTGGCATCTGACCTGCTGTACAGGAAATATCGGCACTACTATTCTTTTGTTTGGCTAAGTTTTTCCAACTTCCATCTTCATTCAGACTGTGAGTTACATAATGACCGCCCATTTGACGACCTGCACTCATAGGTTCCTTTTCAATATCGGTAGTGGCGTAAAGACCGTGGAAAATATCTTTTGGAGTCAACAGTCCCAAAGCCATCATAAAGGTCTGGTCTCGGTAATAGCCACTCCTAAAATCTCCATCTTTGAATGACCTGGCCATGGCCAATTGTGGCAACTCTTTTCCATCTCCGAAGATTCCAAATTTTGCCTTACCGGTCAAAACTTCTTTTCTCCCCAATAGACTACAGGTTCTGCTTAGAACAGCAACTTTATAGTCACTTATAATCTGGGTTTTAAAATCATCAAACGTAATATCGTTACTTGTTTTAGGCGAAGTATCCATTTAAGCTATACGAGTTTTTACAAAAATAATAAACTAGAAGCATTTTTACAATGCTTGCACAACTTACTTGATCAAAATATATTTAAAAAAGAACGTAAATCAATAGTGTTTTGATAATTTTCAATAATCAAAAATTGATTTTTTTAAGAATTCAACAACTAAACCCTAAAACCATTTTCTTGTAAAGAGGCCAATTAAAGTTTTAGGACTCACCGTGACAATAAATCTAATCTTCTCTCCATAGTCAGGTTGTGAAACTTCCCAACCATTATTGGAATATACGGGAAGATAGAGTTCAAAATAATCCGTTAAAAGGTTTAATCTAACCCCTGAGTCATATACGAACTTTCCGCTAACACCCTTATTTTTCACAAACCCCAAATCACTATAGACTTCAATCCACTTCCATAAATTTACGCTTGTATTTATTGTGGTAAGATAATCATTGGCAAAGCGATATTCTTGGGGAAGAAACGATTTGAAACCACCTTCGGCAATAATAATTTGTTGACTATAAATACCTGAATCTTCCGAACGACCCAAGTAACCATAATCGAATAAATAGTCGGTAGGACGGTCTAATGCAAAACTATAATAGTGCGGATCTTTATAATCTGTAGTTTTATTTCTGATGAATTTACCTGTGTAGAACCGGAAATTGAATTGACGGTTGCTTTCAAATAATTTTCGATACTCTAGTTCAAAAGCTACTTTGGTAAAGTCGCTAGCATGTTGTGCATCTGCAAACCATGAAACATAATTAATGATACCTGGGTTTCTATTGGTATATCTGGCATTTAAAATACTGTAATCCGGTGGTGTTTCAAAATCGCCTAAACTCTCTGCCTTATCCCTTAATACATTTACATATCTAAAACGAAGAAACTCCCTCTTATTAGATATGAGGTTGGCCGGTCTCCACCCAAAAGTAATAGATGGGGTTATGGTTGAGTATCGAGAATTTTCTTGAAAATGATATGTGGATCCACCAATACTATAGTTAGCTAAATAGAGTCCACTTTTACTAAGATACTTTCGGTATGAGATTCTCCCAGACCCTACAAACGCTTTTTCCCTAAACGAATAGGAGGGGGCAAAATCGTATACGAAAGGTCGTTCTAACAGGGTTTTGTTGTATAGGCGCATCCCGGGCGTCCATCCATCATAAATATTAAAGTTGAGAATGGGAACATAGAAAACCTGATTATAGTATGGGTTTTCCGAATCACGGAAGAAAGTAAATTTTAGCTTCTTGTTTCCTGAGAAAAAGCCGCCTAATGACTTCCAGTTGTCCCGTTGGTTGAATTCAGGAATTTTCTGATCATAATTCAAAACCAGTCGCTTTTCATCATTCTTAGGAATAGTAACGGTTTTAATATCGTTTATGCCAGAAAACCAATATTTTGAAACTACGGAATCATTCTTTAGCCCAAACATAGAGATAGGCACATTGGTACCTTTTTTGTTCTTTATGGTTACTCTAAGCGAATCTTTTGTTTTTTCTATTTTTTTAATCTTGAAATCTATTTTGCGATCTGTAGTAACAAAGTCTTGAAAAAACCAATCAACATCAGCATTGGTAGATCTTTTAAGTATCGATTCAAAATCTAAAGTCTTTACTTGACTAAGCTTATAATGCTTGTAGAAGGTCTTGATACTCTTATCTACTTTGTCCTTGCCAATATAACTAGCTAGGTAGGCGAGGCCTAATCCGGCCTTGTATTTATTAGCTATTTTTTGATTAAATTTAATCAGGGAATCATTACTGGTGCTAAGCGGTTGGTCTAAATTGGTACGAGCCGTAAGCATGTATAAAAATGGATATTGTTCATTAAAATCCATCTTTGCTAGATTAAAACTCCTTATTCCCCATATTTTAGATAATTTCCCAAGCAATTTTTGATCGGGATAATATTCATTTACAAACTCTATCATGAGATAGTTGGCGATTGCATCACTCAGCCACTGTTCCTTTCTGGGGTCTAAGAAGAGACTTTCTTCCAAAATATTAATAAGGGCAGTTTTTAAAAATTTCATTTCAAATTGAAACTGCTCTTCGTACGGTCTTATAAATGAAGGTAATTGATTGATACCGTACAATGGATTTTTTTCATAATCCAATTGACTCACAAGCAACTGCCTGTGCGGATACTCCCCTAAGTTATTTTCTATAAACTCGGTTACCCTATTTATGGACAAACCTTTAAAAATATCTTCATATTTAAAAGCCTCTATATCCGTAATTACGGTAATTTGCGGAGTAACATGGGTCATAAACCGCTTCTCTGGACTGAGCAAAATTTCACAGCTCTTCTGTTGTTCGGCGGTTAACTGGGCCATTTGCCCGTTCGATATTGTATTATCCCCAAGTACCGTAAAATTAGTAGCTAAGTTTAAATTATTGGGATAAACAAAATTCACTGTGGTTTCAGTAACTCCTGTATAAAGATCTTCTAGATTTTTGTTGGAATATAAATGCCATGCACCATCAAAATAAGAAGGTGTCAAATACCAGTCTTTTAGATAATAACTGTTCTTTTTCTTGTCATAGCCATAAGGTGTAAACTTGTTCTCTGGAAGCTTTATGGTATAGGTTAAGAAAAGTTTAGCGGATTCACCTGGAGGCAACGGACTGTTCAAATCTATTTTCAACAAATCTTCACCTGTGGTACGTCGCCAATGTAGCCCTCTATATTCACTGTCAACAGCACTTATAATACTGGTGTAGCCTCTTTCCTGTTTTTTGGCCAAGTGAAGACTTTTTTTGAACTCTTCGGAAAAACGCTTGGCCAATCCCGTATTTTTACTGGCATAGGCATGTGCCCAATCATTAAAATACAACGTATTTAGCCTAACGTCCGAATTGTTCTCATAGACGAACTCTTGTTGCACATGTATTTCCTTACTCTGACCATCAAGCGTAGCCGTAAGTATATTTTGATGCTGCGCAAATACCTGACCGAAACCGCCCAAAAGAAGGGTTCCGAGATAAAAATAACATATGAGGGATTTAATTTTCAAAAGCGATATTAAAAATTAGGACTCAAGTTTCGGCCCTTGTAGAACGCATCAATAATGTCTACTACTTCATCTTCCGTATCGGCAATTTTAATGAGGTCCAGATCGTGAGCACTTATATTTTTCACTTCTAACATAGTGTTCTTAATCCAATCCATAAGACCGGTCCAAAATTCACTCCCAACAAGAATTATTGGGAATTTCTCAATTTTATTGGTTTGAATAAGAGTGATGGCCTCAAAAAGTTCATCCAAAGTACCGAAGCCACCAGGCATAACTACAAAGCCTTGCGAATATTTCACGAACATTACCTTTCTCACGAAAAAGTAATCAAAATCTAAGCTTTTATCTGAATCAATATAAGGATTGTCATGCTGCTCGAACGGTAAATCTATATTTAAACCAACTGAAGTACCGCCTGCCAAATGAGCACCTTTGTTCCCGGCCTCCATTATTCCTGGACCACCTCCGGTTATTACGCCATAACCAGCATCCGCAATGCTTTTGGCTATGCTAACGGCCAATTCATAGTATTTATCGCCTTCTTTAGTTCGGGCAGAACCAAAAATAGAAACGCAGGGACCAATAGACCCCATTTTTTCAAATCCCATAACAAATTCGCCCATAATTTTAAATATGGCCCAAGAATCGTTAGTTTTTATTTCGTTCCAACCTTTATGGTGTTGTTCTTTTCTCATGTATAATTACTCTTGTTAATGCAAGTTTTTATCTGAAGATCAAATTGCAGTTTTACTACAACCACTTGTCTACAGTCGTTGCGACTGCTTTCTTATTCAACAGATGAATTTATCACTTTTATTTTATTGCAACGTAAAACTATAAATATTTATAGCTGTTGTTCTATTAATTTCACTAAAATCTGATTACTTACCCCAATAACCCTTCTTGTTTAGTCAGGAATATTTAATTCTGGTCTCAAATATTTGGCCGTATAGCTCTTTTTATCCTGAGCTACTTCTTCCGGGGTTCCTTTGGCCACAACTTTTCCGCCTCCACGACCACCTTCGTAACCTATATCGATAATATAATCCGCCATTTTAATAACGTCCATATTATGTTCAATGACCAATATGGTATTTCCTTTGTCTACTAAACGGGTTAAAACTTCCATTAAAACACGAATATCCTCAAAATGAAGTCCTGTTGTAGGTTCATCCAAGATATAAAAAGTATTACCCGTATCTCGTTTAGATAGTTCAGTTGCCAACTTAATCCGTTGAGCTTCACCTCCTGAAAGCGTAGTGGACTGTTGTCCTAACGAAATATACCCCAATCCAACATCTTGAATGGTCTTCAACTTACGATAAATTTTAGGTATAAGTTCAAAAAAATCGACAGCTTCGTTAATTGTCATCTCTAAAACATCGGCAATAGATTTGCCTTTGTAACGTATTTCTAGAGTTTCTCTATTAAACCTTTTTCCGTTACAAGTTTCGCATTCTACATACACATCGGGCAAGAAGTTCATTTCAATAACCCGTAGACCGCCACCTTGACAAGTTTCACAACGCCCACCTTTTACATTAAAACTGAACCGGCCTGGTTTGTAACCTCTAATGGCTGCCTCAGGAGTTTTTGAGAACAACGAACGAATTTCTCCAAAAACTCCGGTATATGTAGCCGGGTTTGACCTTGGTGTTCGTCCTATGGGAGATTGATTGATGTCAATCACCTTGTCAATATGTTCTAGACCCGTAATTTTTTTATAGGGCATAGGTTTCTTCACACCATTAAAATAATGGGCATTCATTATAGGGTAAAGCGTCTCGTTTATTAAGGTAGATTTACCACTACCAGAAACTCCTGTAACTCCGATCATTTGACCCAATGGAAAGGTTACGGAAACATTCTTTAAATTATTTCCGGTACAACCCGAAAGGGTAATTTTTTTACCATTCCCTTTTCTCCGTTCATCCGGAACAGCAATTTGTTTTTTTCCGGTGATGTAATCCGCCGTAAGGGTATTCTCGTTCTTTAGCTCCTCTGGGGGGCCTTGTGAAATTATTTCGCCCCCATGTTTTCCCGCTCTGGGGCCTATATCAATTACATGATCGGCACATTCAATCATATCTCGATCATGTTCTACCACAATTACCGAGTTACCTATATCCCGAAGCGCTTCTAATGACTTTATTAACCGAGAATTGTCTCTTTGATGCAATCCAATACTAGGTTCATCTAAGATATAAAGTACACCAACCAATTGAGAACCTATCTGTGTAGCCAAACGTATACGCTGAGCTTCGCCACCAGATAGTGATTTTGAACTTCTGTTAAGGGATAGGTAATCAAGACCAACATCCAAAAGAAACTGAATACGCGTTCGTATTTCTTTAATAATTTCTTCGGCAATTTTAAGTTGATTTCCCTCTAATTTTTTTTCTAATCCTTTGAAGAAATTAGCAAGTTCCGCAATATCCAAATGCGCAAGTTCCGCAATATTTTTTTCTTCGATTTTAAAATTGAGCGATTCTTTTCGTAAACGAGAACCATCACATACCGGACAGATAATTTTGTCCATATATTCCTTAGCCCAACGTTTTAATGCCGTGGTGCCTGCTTCCTCATATTGGTTCTTTATGAAGTTGGCTATACCTTCGTAATCTATTTTATAATTACGCTTTACACCTAAGCTCTTGGAATCTACCTCAAAACTTTCGTGTCCACCGTTTAGTAATACATCAATGGCCTCGTCGGATATTTTTGAAATAGGGTCAGTTAGCTCAAATTCATAACGTTTTGCTATCGTCTCTATCTGTTTAAATGCCCATGAGCTTTTGTAATCTCCCAAAGGTGCAATCCCACCAGATTTAATGGATAGTGCCTTATTGGGGAAAATCTTTTTCTCGTTTACTTCGTACACATGACCCAATCCGTTACAGTTGGGGCACATTCCTTTAGGGGAGTTGAACGAAAACGTATTTGGCTCAGGAACAGGGTAGGAGATACCAGTTGTTGGACACATTAGATCACGGCTAAAATACCGTGCTACCGATTGACCTTCTTCCAAGACCATAAGCACATTGTCTCCACTATACATGGCCGTGTGTAATGTTTCGGCAAGCCGTTTATCCATATCCTCGGAATCAACCACTTTTAAGCGATCAATTACAATCTCTATGTCATGGGTCTTGTAACGATCCGCTTTCATTCCCTTGACAATATCCTTTACTTCACCATCAACACGGACTTTTACAAAACCTTGTTTAGCAATTTGTTCAAAAAGCTCACGGTAATGACCTTTTCTAGATTTGATAACGGGAGCTAGAATATTGATTTTCTTTCCGTTATAATCCTTTTTAATAAGCTCTTTAATCTGCTCGTCACTATAACTTACCATTTTCTCACCTGTGTTATAGCTATAGGCGTCACCAGCTCGTGCAAAAAGTAGACGAAGAAAGTCATAAATCTCTGTGATGGTACCAACAGTAGACCGAGGAGATTTTGATGTCGTTTTCTGCTCAATGGCGATAACGGGAGAAAGACCATCTATTTTATCAACATCAGGTCTTTCCAATCCTCCTAGAAACTGTCTCGCGTAGGCCGAAAACGTTTCTATATAACGACGTTGCCCCTCGGCATAAATCGTATCAAAGGCTAGGGAGGACTTTCCACTTCCAGAAAGTCCGGTTATAACCACCAGTTTTTCTCTTGGTATAGTAACATCTATGTTTTTAAGGTTATGGACGCGAGCACCCTGAACCTCAATATTTTCTTCGTAGTTTATCATTTTCAATAGCAAAGTTGCAAAGGTACGTTTTTGCCTTTTAACAAAGAAGTGGCCGTTACTTATATCTATGTTAAGGAAGTAGCCCCTAGCACCCACAATTATTGACGAAAACTGACTTATGAGTCAACATTTTATTCAATAAAAACCGCATAATATCATTGCGCCGGTTTCACGCGAAGAGACACATAACATTTACACCGCTTTCTTCTCGCTCAGGTATTTCCAATAGCGCTTGGGGACATGTTGGGTGTGAAGTTTTAAATTAATTCGTGATTTGATATTGGTGCTTCTAAAATAATTATTCCAAAGGTCTTGGTAGTTGTATTCCTCATCTTCAAAATGAGCGCTTTTATTCAGGCTATTGGTATGTATCTCATTAAGGTCTAAAGAGATAATTTCAACCTGATCTAAATCGAAGTAAATACCGTACTTCCGTTTTACATCATAGATAAGCCATTGTTGATCGGCATATCTAGACCTGAAATGTTTTGAGATTAGGGGTAGCACATCAAAATCTGGCTCTATGTTGGCAAAATAGATTTCGTCTTTGGTTAATTGAAATCGGACAAAAGCTTCCATTCGGTGTTTTTCACGACCTACAGAACGTGCCAATTGACTAATTTTTAAAACAATTCCATCAGAATAATCGGTCGCTATAGAGGTAGTGCCTGCGAACATTTTACAAATAAACCGATAGAGTAAAAGCTCTACACCATTGTTCTCACTCAAAAAAGCAAAATAAATATCCTTAATGGCACTATGACTCTTTTTATGAATACCGTTCCAAACTCTCTTGGCTTTATCTATCTGGGTGAATATAGTTTGGGTCTCTGAAAAAAGACCACTTTGAGCGACTACATTTTTTTGAATATCCGACACCAGGATTTTTTCCTCAAAAGCCACAAAAACGGCCGTTAGAAATCCATTGAAACTTCCATCATAAATTAAGGTTTTTGTAGCATTCATAGTTTCCTTTTTTAATTGTCCATATTCGTTTTAATAAGCCTACTTAACTAAATAACTGTAATTGACTACTATATTCTTTTCTGAATTTACCTGTTGAATTTTGGAGAATAAGACCTTTAATCTTCGTTCCTTCCATATCCCTATGTTCCCATTTACTAGAGTCGCAAACAATAAAATATTTAGCTCTGTTTAGCGCTACGCCAATTTTCTTAAGATGCTCCCAGTTCAACTTTCGGAACTTACGTGCACTTATAATTTTATGAACTGATTTCATTCCCAATCCAGGAACGCGGGCAAGCACACTTTTGTCGGCTTTATTAATATCTACAGGAAAGTATTCCATGTTACGCAAGGCCCAACCTAGTTTTGGGTCAACATCCATATCTAAATTGGGGTGGTCATTATTTAACAGTTCCCGAACCCCAAAACCATAAAAACGTAACAGCCAATCTGTCTGATACAAACGGTTTTCTCTAAGCATGGGTACTTGTGTGCCAATGGCAGGTAGTCTGCTATCTTCTGCAACAGGAACATAACCCGAGTAATATACCCGCTTCATATTATAATTTTTATAATAATGTGTTGCTGAATACATAATGTCTTTATCCGATTCTCCAGTAGCACCTACAATCATTTGAGTGCTCTGGCCAGCTGGAGCATATTTTGGAGTACTCTTAATTATTTTTTTCTCTGATTTGTATTGAATGATTTCATTTTTCACCTTAAGCATAGGCTTAGTAAAATCTTCATGTTTTTTATCCGGAGCTAATAGTTTAAGTCCAGAAATTGTGGGTACCTCAATGTTGACGGATAGTCTATCGGCATAAAGCCCGGCTTCACGCATCAATTCATCACTTGCTCCTGGAATGGATTTTAGATGAATGTATCCGTTAAAATTCTCTTCTAACCGAAGTTTCTTGGCCACGGCCACTAAGCGTTCCATAGTGTAATCTGGACTTTTGAATATTCCCGAGCTGAGAAAAAGACCTTCTATATAGTTACGCCTATAAAAATTGATGGTCAAATCTACCACCTCCTGAATTTTAAAAGCAGCGCGTTGCACATCATTACTTTTACGGGTCACACAATAGGCACAATCAAAAATACAATGGTTGGTCAATAGTATTTTCAGCAGGGAGACACATCTTCCGTCTTCTGTATAGCTGTGGCAAATTCCCATACCGCTGCTATCCCCTAAACTTTGGGTAGTATTCTTTCGCACACTTCCGCTACTTGAGCAAGACACATCGTATTTAGCGGCATCGGCAAGGATGTTCAATTTTTCTTTAATTCTATCAAATGATAAGGACATTCTTTGTATTTGTATTTATTCCAAATTTATGTAAAAATTCCATATTATGGATATAATCCAAATAAAACTTTGGAGTATATCCAAATTGTGTATATTTGAAGAAGAAAGAGTAATGAAGGTTGAGTTAACTATTACTTTTTTTAAAGAACACAGGGCAATTCAAGATTTATATGGAAAATGAAATTACGTTAAAACGCTTTACAGATGTTCGCCGGGAGTTGGGTCACACGCAGGCAGAATTCGCAAAATTATTGGGAGTTTCCAGTACGACTGCAGATATAGAGCGGGGGCGTACCAAACTTTCCGGAAAGGTCGTGATGGAACTTTTGAGACAGTTCAAAATCAATCCGTTATGGTTGTTCGGCGATAGTGAGAATAAATATCTTGAAACATCAAAAGTTAGTGTTATACCTAAGGTTGTTACGGTAGACAATTCTGGCAATGATAATATGGTCTTGGTGAATGCAAAAGCAGCTGCCGGTTATCCGCAGAATATTCAAGACACAAGTTGGTACGAACAACTTCCTGCTTTTGACCTGCCTATTCCTGAATTTAGAAACGCAACGTATCGCGGTTTTCAAGTTGATGGTGATAGTATGTTGCCCAACTTGAGATCTGGAGAGTGGGTTTTGGCCAAGGCGGTAGAACATATTGATGATGTAAGCCAAAATAAAATGTACGTGGTGGTCTTGGAAGATGCCGTTTTGGTGAAGAAAGTTGAAAAACGACCTAACTCCAATAACGTTACTTTGGTTTCGCTAAACGAAACCTATCCACCTTATGACATCAAACCATTTCAAATACAGGAAATCTGGGAGGTAAGCAGTAGGATTACATTTGGTGAGGATGCTACCACAGAGAAGGGGCTTTTAAGGCAGTTGCAAGAATCTATGGACGAATTAAAAAGTCAGCTTCGTCATGTAAAAAAAGTATAAAAATCTTTAAGATTTGGATACTTTAAGATTGTATACTCCGCTGTCCCTCAACGTAAAACCTAGACTCTTATAAAGTTTAATTGCAGGTGTTCTATGGTGACCCGAAAACAGAAGTATCTCATCCATATTAAGATGTTCCGCTTCATGCAAAAGTTTTTCCATTAACTTTCTGCCAATTCCTTTTCCCCGATGTTCGGCATCTACAACAACATCTTCAACTAATCCTCGGTATCCTGAAATCACTTTATAAGTAACTAAAAGTGCTACCCCTACAATATGACCTTCGACTTTACACGCCGCTAAAACCACATGATTATCATCTTGAAGTATTTGATGTAGTGGCCTTTGTATATTTTTGTCATTCAACTGTTTATACAGATTTTGAATTTCTATCTGTACTTGATCGTTAAGATCGTATTTGTGTAAAATTTCAATGGTCATGTTGTACTGGTTTATAGTCTATGGAATGATAAAACTAAGAATATATTGGACGTAATGGCATTCGTAAATCTTAAAGTTGATACAAAAACAAAATATTCCTTACCACATCTAGTTCAAATTCTCCTTTAATACATGGTATTTGGATTTGCAGATTCTTTTGGTATTTGTTGAATGGAATCCCAATGCTCACAAATTTTTCCATTTTCATCAAACCGAAAGAAATCCATTGTAATATATTGGTCATCATCTGGCCAGACTTGATGTGTATGAAGGGCAACCAGGTCTCCTTCGGCAACGCTGCGTACAAAGTCAATAGATTTTTCGGGGTACTCACTTTTCATTCTTTCAAAATAATCAATAAAACCTTGAAAACCATCTGCAACACCAGGGTTGTGTTGAATGTATTTATCACCTACATATTTCTCAATAGCTTCTTTTGGATTGCCTTCATATGCCAACCTGTAAAAAGCTATGGCGTTCTTTTTATTTTCTGCAGTATTCATAACTCTGAAGATTTAGAATTAAAGGGTATTAGTTAGAAAGTGAAAAGGATATTTTAATACCCTGAATAATCATATCAGTACCTATAATGGCAATAATTAACCCCATAATCTTACCAACTACAGATATAACATTGTGTCCTATTTTTTTAATCACCAGTTCACTTAGCATAAAGGAAAAGTAAGTAAGCCAACATAACAAACCAAAAATTATTATAACCACACCAATTTTTAGATAACCTACATTTGAAACAAAATTCATTCCGGTCACAATAGTCCCAGGTCCCGCTAAAATTGGAATGGCAAGTGGTGAAATTGCCAAATCTTCATTTATATGAGTCTCTTTTAAATGCTTTACATTGGACTTTTTAGATTGAAGCATGTCAAAACCAACAAAGAAGATTAAAATACCTCCAGTAATTTTAAAAGCAGGTATGGTAATCCCGAAAAGAAGAAATATAAATTTACCGAGGACAAGGAAAATAGTAACGATGATAAAGGCCGTTAATGTCGCCTTTTTACTAATAGTTCGTTGAGTCTTTCGGTCTGCACCTCCAACCAATGATAAAAATATAGGCATATTGGAAAGCGGATTCATTATAGCAAAAAAGCCAGTGAATACGGTGATTGAAAAGGTAAGAAGGTTGTCCATTTATATTTTAAGCTTCTATAAAATAGGTAGAGCACCTAGAAGTTTTAAAAGAGACTTCCTTCTCATAACCTAGTTGTATAGATATTTTGACGTACAAGTTAGCCAAAAAAAACTGTATGCTAGGGTAGTAGTGTGAACGTTACCCTTAGCATACAGAAAAATCGATACTTGACATAAATTTTCTATTGAAAATCTGATGCTTTAAACGGATATTTTCTTGGTGTTTTTTGAATAGTAACCCAATGTGCAACCGTAAAAGACTTCACTCCCCATTGTCCATTAAAACGACCTAAACCAGAGTTTTTAACGCCTCCAAAAGGTGCATAAGCACTATCATTAACTGGTTGGTCATTAATATGAGTCATGCCAGCTTCAATACCTTGTGCAAACACCATTCCTTTGCCTTCATCTTTTGTAAACACAGAACTAGACAAACCGTAATCTGTTGCGTTAGCTAAGCGTAAAGCATCTTCCATATCTTTTGCTCTTGCAATAGATACCGCTGGTCCAAAAATTTCATTTTGAAACAATGGACAATTTTCATCTACATCTACAAAAACGTGTGGTGGCATATGTAAACCTTCTGCTTCACCTCCTAGAGCCATTTTGTAACCTTGCTCCTTCGCCTTATCTATTAAACCTTTTACAGTATCAAACTGTGCTTGATCTATGATTGGCCCTATAAACGTATCAGGGTCATTCATATCTAAACGCTTCAAAGTTTTTACTTTGGCTATAAATTTCTCTGTAAATTCATCATAGACTTTATCTTCAACAATAATTCTATTAATAGCCATACAAATTTGACCTTGGTTCATAAATTTACCCCAAGCAGCAGCTTCAACAGCTTGGTCGATATCTGCATCTTCCAGTACTACAAACGGACTATTTCCACCTAATTCTAACTCGATATTTTTAATAATATCTGCTTCCAAAGCATTTTTACCAACTTGACGACCTACAGGTGTTGATCCTGTAAAAGAGATTAGCTTAGAAATTGGGTGCTTAGTAATTGCACTACCTATAGAGCTTCCTCCACCTGGCAATACACTTAATAACCCTTTAGGAAAACCTGCTTCTTCTAAAAATGAAGCAAAAATTAACCCTCCTGTAACAATTGATGTAGATGCTGGTTTTAAAACTACAGCGTTACCAACTGCTAATGCAGGTCCTAACGTACGTGCTGTTAACTGTCCAGGAAAATTCCAAGGAGAAATTAAACCGATAACGCCTAATGGTTTTCTAATGGCAACAGATTCTTTGCCTTCTATATCTTGTGGTAATATTTTACCTTCTACTAATAACGGTAAGTGTACGCTACTTTCAAAAACACTCGCTACCAATTCTGCTTCAAAATACCCTTTAGCCAATGTTGCGCCTACTTCCTTTCTTGCCCATTCTGCAAACTCTTGCTTTCTGTTTCTAACCACTTCAGCCAACTTAAGCATCATCCTACTTTTTTCAGGAGGTAATACGGCAGCCCATTTTTTTTGTGCTATTGCAGCTAGTTCAAACGCTTCGTTTACATCATCGGTAGATGCTCCGTTTAAGGTAAATAATTCTTCTTGATTCCAAGGGTTAATATTTTTTATGGCTGGTCCATTTCCGTCTTTCCATTCGCCACCTACAAATATTTTTTGAGTATAATTTGGTAATTGTTCTTGTGTTTTCATTTTCAATATATTTTAAAAGTTTCTTAAAGTGTCACGATTACTTTACCTACAGTTCTTCCTTTTTCTACTTCTGTATGTGCATCTGCCATATCTTCAAAAGCAAACGTTTTATAAATGTTTGGCTTAAGGCTACCGTTTTCTAACATACCTTTTAAAGTATTCATATCTTCTGCGCTAGAATGCACTAGGATATTGTTAATAGATAAATTTTTATCAGCTACAATAGCGTTAGCATCTTCTGGTAAATCTTTATCTAATGTGGTAAAAAGTGTACCACCTTCTTTTAAAACTTTTACTGAATTTTCTAAAACCTTACCACCAAGCGTGTCTAAAACAAAATCGATGTCTGTTAATACTTCTTCAAATTTTTGAGCGTGATAATCTATATGCTCATCTGCACCAATTGATAGTACAAAATCTTTGTTTTTTGCAGAGGATGTTGTAATAACATATGCTCCTATATTTTTAGCAATTTGTATTGCAAAATGACCAACGCCACCAGATCCCGCTTGTATTAATACTTTATCTCCTTTATTGATTCTACCACTTAAGATTTGTAATGCTGTTAACGCAGCTAACGTTGTGGCTGCAGCTTCTTCAAAAGAAATAGTCTCTGGCATTATAGCTAAATGGCTTTCTGGAGCTGCTACAAATTCTGCGTAAGCGTTACCAACACCAGGAAAATTTACCATCCCGAATACCTTATCTCCTACTTTTAAATTGGTGACATCTGTACCAACTTCATTAATGGTTCCTGCAATATCCCATCCTAAAATAACAGGACGTTTTTCGCCGTACATCATATTCAGCATTTTATCAACATATTTTGGCTTAACATCTGCTGGGTTTAATGAAATTGCTTTTACAGCAACTAATACTTCATTGTTTTTTATGTTGGGTTTATTTACTTCTGTTAAGTGAAGGTTTTCTGGTCCTCCTGCTTTTTCTAATAAGATTGCTTTCATTTTATATGTTTTTAAGACTGATATTATTTACCATTTTGTTTAGCTGTAGCTTTTGGTGCAGCTCCTTGTTTTAATTCTCTAGTTCTAAATTTTTCGATTTCTGGAAGTTGTAGGTTTACTTGATTTATTTCTTGAATTTCAACCTGAAGCTTATCAAACCTTATGTCTTCTAAATGTCCGCCTAATTTTATGTCTTCAGATAAAAAGTGAAAATGCATTCCTGGGATTACAATATTCCCTAAATAATCTGGCGTAAATAAACCGACTAAAGTCCCCTTAATATTTTCTCTTGTGTACATTACACGAGTATCTAGATATTCAAATAACGACACATCTTCATTTTCTACTTTATGGGCAGATGCCATTTTTAAATAACCAAACTCACCTTTAATTCGGTAAGCATAAAAACTGTTTATTGAGGTTGCATACTTTTGAAGTGCTTTCGTTAAATCTTCATAAGACCCAATATTTTCAACGGTTACCGTTCTTTTCGGCTGAAAATTTATCATCGTCATATTTGGCGATTCCAAATCCTGTGGCGCAACTTTTATTCCACCTTCGGCATCAATTGTATAGACCACACCGTCTACAGCAACCAATTCGCCAGCTAAATGATTTACTGTGCCAATACCAATGTTACCTTGCTGTACCATTTGTTCTGGTGTAATATCACCTTCGTAAATACTGTTTAATAAGGCAACTGTTGGTGCGTATTGATGAATGGTGTTTTCGGTATATGGAGCCAATCCATTCTCATCTAAGCTATGTGGATGTGGATGTTCGTGCCCGTATGTTTCTGAGGTAGAAACTGCTTCTTTTTTAGTTTGATTTCCGCAGCTTGCTAAAAGTGCTAAGGAAAATAATAGAATTGCTTTTTTCATAATAGTTGTTCTTTTTTGAGTGTGATTTTTCACTTAAATTTCTTTTACAAAATTCATATACTGTTTTAAATCTCCAACAACAGCTTCTTCCATTAGTTTACCTGTTTTTACTGCGTATGGCTGGTTAAAATGAATATCCCAAACATCAGATTCTTTTCTCCAATGCTCATAAACTGCCAAAGTATCTTCTTGGTCATCTACTGTGTATAAATCAAAAAGGATGTTTCCTGCTTCCTCTTTTCTAGTATTTGTAATATGGTCTTCGAACTGTGTTAGAAGTTGTGCTCTAAATTCAGTTTTCAACTTAAAAATGAAGAAAATAATAAACACTTCGTCTTCTGGGTTTGCAGATTTAGAATGGTCTGGTAACGGATTTGTATCGCCTAAAAAATAAAAATCAGGAGCAGTTTGTAGTGCTGTTTTACCAACCTCCATTAGCTTTTTTGTATGCGGCTCATTATCGTGAGAGGTTATTGCAGCCTTATCTGCCCAGCGTTCGTAAACAAAAAAGACATTGGCATCTGATTTAGATACAAATACTCTAATTTCTTTATTCCCAGATTCTTTTTGTGTTGCTTTTTGTGCTTCTTTTAATGTTGCGGCAAAACTAGTTGTATGTTCTGGTTTTGCTGTGAATTTTACGATTGTACTTTTCATAATGTTTCTAATTAAAAGTCTTGTTTTACGATTATAACTTGGTAATAATTGTGTCTTCAGAAAATCTAGATTTTGGTAATTTTGCATTAAAATCAGTGTCTTTTCTGTATCCCAAAGAAACTACTGCTAAAGCTGTGTACCCTTTATCACGTAATCCAAACTCTTCATCTAAAGCTTTTACATCTACGCCTTCCATTGGGCAAGCATCAATACCTAAAGCAGCAACACCTAGTAGAAGTGACCCCATATTTAAATACACCTGTTTTTCCATCCAGTGTGGTAAATCTTTAAGGTCGTATTTATGAATGTCAGCAAATAACATACGCCCACCGTGCATTTGGTCTTTAAATTCTTGTGCAGCAAAACGACCATCTTCATCTTCTTTTTCTAAAATGCTAGTCATATAGGCTTCGTCTGCATTTGTACGTGCAGCAATAACAATTACGTGAGAAGCATCTAAAACCTTAGGTGTATTAAAATGAAAGAAGCCTTGTGTTCCTTTTGCAATTCTTGCTTTACCTTCTGCAGTATCTGCGATTAGAAAATGCCAAGGTTGTAAGTTTACGCTAGACGGACTTAAACGTAATAAGTCTTTTACTTGTTCAAAATCTGAATCTGAAATCTTTTTAGTAGCATCAAATTCTTTTACTGAGTAACGGTTGTTTAAAATTTCTGTTAGGTTCATTTTCTTATATTCTATGTGAATAAATTGTACTATCAAAATTATAGTGACAAAAGTAAGTATAGTATGATTAACACACAATAACGGTCAAGATTGATAGTATGAAAAATATTTTTTAATTAATTGATAATCAGGGATTAATGATGTGTAAATTTATACTATAAAAAATATAGTTGTATGCTAAAGTATAGTGTTATAGATTTGTGATATAATAGATAAGATATAGCCTAGTAATAGGTTTTTTAAATAATTTGGTAATGGATAGAAAAGAGTTGTTTGAGAAAAAGCCGAAAATTAAAATTAACGGCAAAATTTCCTCTTGTCCAACAAGTGCCGCAATGGAACTTATAGGAGGGAAATGGAAAAGTGTTATTTTAATTCATTTGGCAGATGATAAAAAACGTTACAATGAGTTGCGCAAAGAAGTAGAAGGAATTACAGAACGAACTTTAAGCCTTCAACTTAAAAAATTAGAATTAGATGGTTTGGTTACCCGTAAAGTATTCACTAAAAAACCTCCTTTAAAAGTAGAATATGCTTTAACTGAGTTTGGACAAAGTTTAGTTCCTATTCTTGAGAGTATTAGAGATTGGGGGCTTTATGCTGCCGAAATTAAAGGTGAATTTTTAATTGAAGAATAGATTTCGTCATTGTAGATAAAAAAGGCAGCTAAATAGCTGCCTTTTTTATTAAATATACGGTTTCATTTTCGTCACCTTATACTGTATATAGCCTAAAACCTTAAATTACTTAGGGAAGTTGAATTTACCGTTTTGGTTTTTCCAGTTTTCTTTGGGGGCTATTTTTTCAACAACATCCCAGTGTTCTGCTATTTTGCCGTTTTCTATTCTAAACAAATCATAAAAAGAGTTATGATCTTCACCAAAATCGCCTTCACTAACTGCCAATACAAAGTTACCTTCTCCTAATACCGTGTGTATTTTGTCATACTTCATAAAAATACCTTGTTTAGCCAATGCTTCTAAGGTTGCCCCTAAACCAGAAAGCTGATCAGGAATATTTGGATTATGCTGTATGTAATTGTCACCGTCAAAATACGCTGATATTTTGCTCATATCTCCGTTTACCAAAATATCGGTAACAAAATTCTTTACAAGCTCCTTATTTTTCTCGGTTTTATCTAAATCAGTAATCTCTGTAGTGCCATCTGTCATGGTATGCCCACTTGGATTAGGTAGTTCTGGTTTTACTTGCAAGTTGTCCCAGTGTTCTACAATCAATCCATCTTCAAATCTAAAAATATCAAAACCAATCTTTGGACCAAAGAAGTTGTAGTCTGTATGGCTGAATACAAAGTTGCCATCTTCAAAAGTTCTAACTGTATTTACTTTGGCAGAATTTGGAGGTAACGCTTGCAGTGTGGCTACAAAACCAGCAATGCCATCAGCAACTCCTAAATTATGTTGTACATAGTTATTAGGGTTAATGTAGGCAGCAGGTTCTTGTGCACCTGTTTCTATAGATTTTAGTAGTTGTATTACTTTTTCTTCGTTTGACACCTCAGTTGTTGTATCATCATCTTGAGCATTACAAGAGGATAAACTAAGAGCTGAGACTAGGACTGTAGATAATAGTGTGTTTTTCATTTTCTTTTTTTAAGTATTAATTTCTTTGCAAAAATACTTTAGCACTCCAGCTAATTCATGATCCAAAAATGCCTTTACACTATAAAAAAGAGAAAGTTTTAAAATCGATAGAAAGAAAAAGGGGAGTCAATACTTAAAATAAATAGAAGAATTTTATAACTATAAATTTAATTCGTTAAGGAGGTCTTGAAGGTTTAAAGGTCTCGTGTACATTTCCAAACCACCGTCCTCCCTTTTTGTCCATTCTTTTTGAGGCCTATCCCAATACAATTCAACTCCGTTGCCGTCAGGGTCGTTCATATAAAGTGCCTCGGATACACCGTGATCTGCGGCTCCAGTTATGGGGTAATCTGCTTTGGTGAGGTGTTGTAAAATTTCTGCTAAATCTTTTCTAGAAGGATAAAGGATTGCTGTATGAAAAAGCCCTGTACTATTTTGTGGTGGTTGTGGACCGTTTTTGCTTTGCCAGGTATTCAATCCAATATGATGGTGATAACCTCCAGCGGAAATAAATGCTGCTTCTTGTCCATACAGTGTTGTAATTTCAAAACCAAGAAGTCCATGATAGAAGTCCAGTGAACGTTGTAGATCGGCCACTTTTAGATGCACGTGTCCGATTCTTGTAGTTTGAGGAATTTTATATTCTGAGTTTTCCATATTTTGTGAAATTTAGAAGCCTATTATAAGATGCTACATATCAAAATGACTAAAAGTCTGAAATTTTGTAAAAAAAAGAAAGGGATGTTATTAGTTTACATTCAAATAACACCCTTTCTTTATAAACTACCTGATTTTATGCTAAAACCTCTGCTATAGTTTTAGACAATGGAATAGTGGGTCTACCTAGAATTACTGATAATTGATGACCATCATTAAACAAATCTCCATTAGCCGTTGACGTATGCGAACCTGCTAAGAACTCTGCAATTGGAGTAGGCACGCCTGCGCTTTGAAGTGCTTTGGCATATTCCGCTTCTGGAAGATTCACATAAGTAATAGCTTTACCTGTTTGTTTAGAAATTTCATTTGCATAATCTTTCATAGTAAAAAACTCGTCTCCCGCCAATTCGTAAGTTTTTCCCTCATGGCCGTCGGTAGTTAATATTATTGCGGCAGCCTCAGCAAAATCTTCTCTTGTAGCCGAAGCTATTTTACCATCTCCTGCGCTACCATACAAAGTACCTAGTGCTAGAGTATCCTTTAAGGAATCTGTGTAATTCTCTGTATACCAGCCGTCTCTTAATAAAGTAAAAGGAATGCCCGATTCTTCTAAAACTTTCTCTGTACCTAAATGTTCAGGAGCCAAAGATAAACTAGATTTATCGGCCTTTAAAAGGCTAGTGTAAGCTATAGATTTTACTCCTGCTCCTTTTGCGGCTGATATAATATTGCTATGTTGTTCTAAACGCTGCCCTAACTCGCTTCCGGAAATTAAAAGAAGTTTGTCCACACCTTCCAAAGAACTGGTCATCTGTGTTGCGTTACCATAATCAAAAGCACGTACTTCAACGTCTAAATCACTTGCTTTTTCTGGTGTTCTTGCCAATGCTATAATGTTAGCCTTAGTAGTTCTTTCTTTTAATTTTTCAATTACTAGAGAACCTAATTTACCGGTAGCTCCTGTTACTGCAATTTTCATATGCTATATGTTATAAAAAGTTACTTAAAATGTATAGGACAAAAGTAGCCATGATGCTCAAGGCAAGGACTATAGAAAAATGAAGATGTACTGTAAAAAAAGGAAAGTGTTTACTAATGTTGTTGTCGGAACACCTCGGGAGTAGCTTCTGTGTGCTTTTTGAAATACTTATACATATTAGTAGGTTCATCAAAACCAGATGTATAAGCTATTTCTGTAATAGACATTGAGGTGTTGATAAGCAAGCGCTTAATTTGTGTTACAAGAATTTCATCTATGATCATTTTAGATGATTTATCTACAATTGCTTTGCAAACGTTATTAAGAGTTTTTGGTGTACACCCCATTAAATTGGCATAATCCAAGGTCTTTTTGGTCTCAAAACAACGTTCCTCTACAAGGTGCTGAAATCGTATAAAATCAGCCACGTACTTATGCTTGGATAAGGTTATACCTTGTTTTACTTTTATACGGAATAGTCTATACACCAATATATGCAGCGCATTTCTAATAATACCACTAGAGAATTCATCATAGTTTTTGGTATACTCCAATTCAATATCCTTAATAAGCGACTCTATAGATAGAAAATCTTCTTTATCTACTGCTATCTTTGGTGAGGTCAAAAACTCATTGAATAGCTCATGAGAACGGGAAACTTCTTTGTGGCTTAACAAACTGGCTAAAAAGTCTTCTGTAAAAATTAAAAGAAAACCTTTTGATTCTGAATTTTCAAAAAACCGGTGGACTTGGTCTTTCCGGATGGTTAAAATTGTATTAGCTGTGTAATCGTAATCCGTAAAATCTATGGTGTGTTTCCCAGTACCTTCCGTAATAATCAGAATTTGATAAAATTCAACTTTGTGAAGTTGTGTAATATCTTGTTCAATTTCACGTGCTAAAAGTTGTTCGAGCCTAACAAGTTCAAAACCTAAATCAGGTCTTGTTTCATTATTGAATTTTATGTTCTGAATTTCAATCAATATTTGTCTTTGTTTTTGCATTTAAATGCACTCAAAAATATTCTATTTAGCTTTTATGCAATGTGTTTGTGTCATTAAGATATAAAGGAAGGCTAAGGGTGAAAAAGCACTCCGCCTATACTTAGACTATCAAGTTTGGATAACTACTTTCAAATTCTTCTTTGAAACTTGACGGAACCGTCCTGTGGAGACGAATGCCCTTGCAATCATTAAATTTTAAAAACGATTGCAACTCTATGCATAATGCATTGGAAAACGCTTCTGTTTTCTTTAGACTTTGCTCCAAGGTAAGCTGATGAATATCTAATATTTTTTGTTTTCTATCGGCTTTACTATCCATTCGGGCTACGAGCTTTCCATCCCACAGAATTGGTAATGTAAAATAGCCATGTTTCCTTTTGTGCTGTGGCACATAGCATTCCAAAAGATAATCAAATTTAAAAATCTCTTTCGTGCGTTTCCTTTGGATGAGCAAATTATCAAATGGAGATAGAATTTTGAGTTTCTTTCTGGACAATGGTTGGTTTAATAATTCAAGCGACTCCGGTAAAACATAATAGTCGGTTTTATCTACCTGTATTTCTTTTATTTCACCAGTTTCAAGCATTAGGTTCAGCGCATTTGTAACTGCTGGTTTTGTGTTTTTTAGTAAGTACGTCATTTCAGATAGCTTTCCTAACCCATTGGTCTGCAAATATTTTTTCACTAAAAATTTGCCTTGTTCCTTTTCAGTTGGTAGCGTGGTATCTATGGCAGGAGGCAGAACTCTTTCGGTTAGGTCGTACACTTTATGAAAATTCACCCGTTCTTTAATCATTAAATCGCCTTGCATAAATAAATTTTCTAGTGCTTGTTTTTTAGGTGCCGTTTTCCATTCTCCGGGCTTGACCCCTTTTTTATCAAAATCTTTGGCCATTAATGGACCTTCATTTTTTATGCGGTCCAAAACCCATTGCATAACAGAATCATCTTGTTTAAACCAATGTTTTTGTTTTCCGGTAGCAATGGCATGCTTGCGAGGCAAAGTAAAGCGGAATTCTTCCATAGGAAGATAAGCCGCAGCATGTGACCAATATTCAAAAACCTTTCCGTCAGCTATTAACTCCTTAATATGAGACGCCTGGTAGCGAGGATTTCTGTTGTACAATGTATGGTGATGTGCCCGCTCTATTACCGAAATTGTATCAATTTGAACATAGCCCAAATGCTCTATGGCGTGTAGTGTTGCATTTGTAGCGGAACCGGCGCCATTTACACCCGGTAAACGCTGCGATAACAAGACTATTTTTTGGGCTTCGCGAAGTGAAAGGTTTTCTTTTTCTAAGTTCATCTAAATAATTAAGGGCCAGCTTTGATAAGAAAGCAAAAGTAATAACATCCCCAGTATTTTTTGAAGTAAGAACCGCCACATTTGTCCAAAAAGCCCCCTAGATGATGGATAATGTTAAAAACATTATAAAAAGAGCTCAAAAAACATAAGAAAAAGGGTATTTCATCCGTTATTTAAGCAATTCATCCTATTTTAGTCCATCTTAAACAACCAAAGAACCCTTTCATCAATGCAGAGATATAAAATTTTAATTGCGTCTGCGCTCGTCGTATTCACGCTATCAGCGCTTACTTCACGTCTATTCCACTCAGAATCAAAAGATAAACCACAAAAAGCGGAAACTGCAGTTACAACTACAGAAAAAGCACCAAGCAATAGAAAGGATGCCGTTCTTTATACTTCCAGACAAAAGAAATTACAATCTGCCTTAAACGCTTATTTCAAAAAAGCTATTGCCAACGGAGATGTAGTTGGGGCAGGGGTAAGTATTGTAAAAGGAGATTCTATTATGATTTCTGAAGGGTTTGGTAGAAAGAACAGTGTTGAGAGTAGTTCCGTTAATGGCGAAACCGTTTTTAGACTGGGGTCATTATCAAAAGGTTTCGCAGGAATGTTGGCCGCTAATATTAAGGATGAAGGAAAATTAAATTGGACGGATAAAGTAATCGATTACCTTCCTGAATTTCAATTGGGCGATGGCTCAAATACCAAAAACGTAACGCTCGCCAATATTTTATCCCACACTTCTGGAACACCTTACCATAGTTATACCAATCTTGTAGAGGCAGGCCTACCATTAGAGGATATTGCCAAACGATTTAAGGAGGTAATGCCTATCAGCAAGCCGGGAATTATGTATAGCTACCAAAACGCCATGTTCGCCCTTTGCGGAGAGATGATGAAAAAAGCTACCGGAAAAAAGATTAATACTCTTTTGGACGATCGTTTTTTTAAGCCGTTGGAAATGTGTACCACCACTACAAATTTTGAGACTTTAACCCACGAGTTGAATATTGCCATGCCTCACGTTAGAATCAGAAATGGTTGGAGAGCAGCACATATAAGAGATAATTATTACAATGCCATTGCAGCAGGTGGAATCAGTTCTAATGCCCATGATATGGGCCGTTGGATGCGTTTTCTGCTAGGGCACAACCCAGAAATAATGAAGAGTTCCGCCATTGGCGAGGCGTTTAATCCTTTTATTGAGATTTCCGGTCATAGTAAGTACTATCAGCGATGGCCAGGTCATACAAGATCTTATTATGGTTTTGGTTGGAGAATACACAAGTTCACCGAAGGAGATGCGACTTATGAAAAAACCATTTGGCATCACGGCGGAAGTGTGAACAACTACAGAAACGAGATTGCTGTGTATCCGGAAGCGGATTTAGGTATTTGTGTATTACTGAACAACAATTCACCTATAGCCAAAACGGTAATTCCCGATTTGTACGAAATAGTAAAAAAGGTTTACAAAGAAGAAGAGGCTACCACTAGAAAAATGCTTTAAAAATATATTTTCATACCAAGGCTTTATTACTTACAGCTACCCAATGTTAAGGGCATGGCAGATGTATACGATATTGTATTTGGGTCTCTAAACCTGGTTCCCGTTGCATCAACAGAGCCATAACCTTCCACCAAACTAGTGCCTTTTACTTGGAAAGCTACTTCACGAACACTTTCGATTCCCTCGGAGGAAAACGTATATTTTCCAATTAATTTATCTCCATTCAAAGTGCCCAAAAAGCTACCTTTATTAGCATCCTTTTCATATAAATTATAACTTAACACTCCCTTTATTTTGTTCGCTTTTACAGAAGTGATATCAAATTCAATACTGCTTTTGCTATCATCAAATGCATAGCAACCCGTATTTAATAAGGAGGTGTCTTCCGGTATTTTAACTGCGGTACTATTGTCCTTTACCTTAAAACGCATCATAGGAACGTCATCCAAAAAAAGATTCAATTTCCCGTCCTCATCTATCGTGTAGGCCGTTATCTTTTTCATGGTGTTGACAAAAAAGGCTTCCCCTTGTCCACAGAACATCATAGTTGTAGGGCCAGGTTCTCCAAAGGAAATCTGTTTGCCATTAAGAGTAAAATCGGCCGAATACCCATTGCAGCTATTGTTGCCTTCTACACGTGATCTTTCTTTGTTAAAGCTGATTACCGGTTTCCGATTCGGATACAAACCAGAAAAGGCTATACGTGGTCCGGATAGGTACTCCAGCTCCCAGACAGTATCATAGAGTTTATGGTCCGTAGTTTTCTTGGTTGACGTGCAAGAGGTTAGAACTATTGAAAGAACCAGTAAACAAGATAATTTATGTAATTTCATATGAGTTTATTTTTTAAGTTTTTTTCCAATAAAGATTATTGTACTCAACAAAACTATAAATACCAAGATAAGGCCAAGAATATTTATCAATGTTTGTTCCGTTCCAATGCTTTTTATGTCTAAAAAAGGGTAGGGGTAAAAGTTGCTAAAATGACCTCTTGTCATTACAAATACGATATAAGCTATAGGATATATTAACCATTTAAAAACCGACCCCGTGTCAAAATCAGCTTGTTTAGAGTATACCACCCAATAGCCGAAGAAAAATAGTGGAATAACGGAATGTAAAAGTTCATCAACCAAAAGTTGCAACCCGTCTGGAATCCATATTTGCCTTAATACAAATTGATACACCAACCCTACAATAAGTATAAAAGTTGTGATGGCAGTAAAGGCACCTTTTGAACCCCAAAACGAAACAGAGCTTTGCCTATTAAAGATATTTTTTGCAAAAAACAGTACAACAAGTGTATTGGTCAAAATGGTAAAAAAGCTAAAGTATCTTATAATGGTTTCTATAACAGATGCCTGCCTATTTTGAATTATAAGTGCCAATTGTGCCACTAATGCAAAAAGCCCGATACAGAAGCCCAATATCTCAATTCGCTTGCGGTAATTGGGTCTGGGGGCCAAGGTCATTTCCTTTTCTTGCTGTACCATAAATTACGCTTTCTACCGGCCTAAATAGGAAAAAATGTGGCCTTTTAAATCTATACGAAAAGTACTCTATTTTCAAGAAAAGTGACCAAAAGGCAGATCAAAGACTTTGTTAATTTTCAAATTCTAATTTCAAAATAGTGATATGGAAGCTTTTGTTGAAAACCTGACGTATTTCTGTAAGGTAGGTATTGTTAAAGGGTGTAAATTGGTGAAGTGTAATTTAATAAGCAGACAAGGGTCCGAAGCTTATTAATATGCTCATTTTACAAACGTAACTGTGATAGAAGAGACAAAATATTAGAAGCGGCCATTAACTTTGTAAAAAAATAGAAACAGAGAGTCAAGGTATTTGAAAAGGGACGTTGTTTTTTAGGACGTTACCAAGTCTAAGTGAATAATGATTTAAGATACCTAAATATATTCTGTTTCAGTAAAATATAAAAACATGAAAATTGATTTACTAGTAACCTTTAGCGTTACTAAAGAAGAAAACCCTGAAGCCAGTAGAGTAAAGGTTGCTGATATACTTGTAGATGACGAATCAATAGATTTGGCCTATTCCCATGTGCGGGATAAGGTTTGGTTTACGTCCAAAAGAATTATAGCCATGGATGTGCAAGGGCTTACGGGGAGTAAAAAGGAATTCAAGTCGTTTCCCTATTCCAAAATAAGCTCGTTTTCCATTGAAACTGCCGGAACTTTTGATGGTGACAGTGATTTTAAGATTTGGGTGAGCGGTGTTGGAGTTTTTGAAATCAAATTCAGAAAATCTTTGAATATTAAAAAAGTAGGGAAATATTTAAGCGAAAAACTACTTAGCTAATATTGAAAAATCACAAATTATAAGCCGTACTATCTTTCACTGAGTTTAAAACAAAAGAGGTGTGTATGGTGGCAATTCCATTTATGATGGATAATTTCTCGTTGATAAACTCATGAAATCCAGCAATATCATCTACGGCAATCTTTAGTAGGTAATCAAAATTTCCAGAGACTTGATGACATTCCATAATATCGGGCAATAAAAGCATCTCACGTTTAAAACTATCTGCCAACTTCTTTTGTTGCTTGGATAAGGTGACTTGGCAATACGCAATCAGTTTTTTTCCAATTTTAGTTCTGTCCAACACCCCAACGTAAGATGCTATAATTCCCCGTTGTTCTAATTTTTTTATTCTTTCATAAGTAGGAGTTACGCTAAGCCCCACTTTACTCGCTATTTCCTTGGTATTTTGCTTTGCATTTTCCTGAATTTGCATCAGTATTTTGCGATCTATCTCATCCATATTAGATTATTTATCTATTTCTTACCCTTCTAAATTCATATACAGTAATTCAAAACTACCAAAACAAATATTATAGTTTAATATTCTAAATTAATTAAAATATAAGTAATAAACTATTATCAATCGTAATTTTACAGAATGAATATGAAAGATGAAATGACGACAAATATGGATAATGAACAACAAATAGATGAGCTTTTAACTAAATTGATACAAGAAAAGGATCGAGTTATAGGATACCCCGTGGCTAAGGATTTTGATTACTCTCGACTGTATGAGTTTTTAAAACACCCTATTAATAATGTTGGAGATCCGTATGAGGATAATACGTATAAGGTTCAAACACACGACATGGAAAGGGAAGTAGTTGATTTCTTTGCCCAGTTATTTAGAGCGGACCAAAAGGATTATTGGGGCTATGTAACCAATGGCGGTTCTGAAAGTAACTTGTACGGTTTATATTTAGCTAGGGAATTACACCCTAAAGCAATGGTGTATTTTTCCGAGTCTACCCATTATAGCGTGCGGAAAAATATTCATTTGTTGAATCTTCCAAGTATTACCATTAGAGCCCAAGACAATGGAGAATTGGATTATGAAGATTTTGAGAATACGTTACAGCTTAACCGAGATAAACCGGCTATTATTCTCACCACATTCGGTACTACCATGACCGAGGCAAAGGATGATGTTTCTAAAGTGAAAGCTATTTTGAAAAAATTGGCGATTCAAAACCATTACATCCATTGTGATGCTGCACTAGCAGGTTCTTATGGTGCTTTTATAGAACCTCGTATTCCATTTGACTTTCAGGATGGTGCAGATAGCATTTCCATTAGCGGCCATAAATTTATTGGGTCACCCTTTCCTTCAGGAGTCATTATAGCCAAGCGTTCTCTGAGAGATAGAATCGCACGAGGCATTTCTTATATTGGTTCTCTAGATACGACCATTACAGGTTCTAGAAACGGGCATAGTCCGTTATTTTTATGGTACGCCATAAAGAAAATGGGTATTAAGGGCTTGGAGGCTCGTTATCGGCACAGTTTAGAAACCGCTGAATATTGTAAAGAGGAACTAGCCAAAATAGGAATACAGGCGTGGACCAATACTGGAGCTATTACCGTTGTATTTCCTAAGGTGTCACATTCCATTAAAGAAAAGTGGCAATTAGCTACAGATGAGGCCACTCATATTATCTGCATGCCAAATGTTACTAAAAAACAAATAGACGAGTTTATAGCAGATATGATAGAGGAAAAAGAGCCAGTGCCAAGTATGGTGTAAAATTAACTGCTTATCTAAGGCATAAACCGTGCAGAATGTTATTTTTAACAAGTGAAAGAACAAAACATAGCACTAAAAAATATTCCCAACGTTGCCTTTAAGAGTAATGAGGGAGATACTGATGTTGAGTTTTTTGATTTGGCCGAACTATTTTCAAGAGTAGCTAAGGACCCTAATCACGACCCCAAACAGCCGCACAGAATCACCTTCTTTGCTTTAATGATCATTACCAATGGCAAAGGGGTGCATCAAGTAGACTTAAAGGATTATGCTATAAAAGAGGGTTCTGTACTAAAAATAGCGAAAGGCCAGGTACACGCTTTCCAGCCTAATTTTCAATATAGTGGTTATTTGGTGGTTTTTACGGAAGATTTCGTTTTAAGGTATTTCTCTAAATCGTCTATCAATTACATTTCGCATTTGTACAACTATCACATTTCCGAACCTTTGGTGGAGAACAGTACGTTCAACAACATTTTCCTTGAGCAGTTAAGAGAAGAATTTGAAAGTGATAACACCTATGCCCAAAAAGAAATAATTTCAAAACTACTGGAGATTTATTTATTACGGTTGGAGCGTCATGCACATAAAACACCACTGGATAACTTAAATACAACACACCAAACGCTCTTTTTCAATTTTAAGGATTTAGTAGAGAAAAACTACGTTACCACAAGAAATGTAAAGGATTATGCAGACATGCTGTTTATTTCTACCAAGCACTTAAATAAAATAGTCAAGGAATTTACCTTAAACACGGCCAAACATTTCATAGACAATTTTGTAATCCTAGAAACAAAAAGGGCTATAGTAAGTACGGATTATAGTTTAAAGGAGGTTGGGTATGCCGTAGGTTTTGATGAAGTGACCAACTTTACCAAATTCTTTAAAAAACACATGGGCACTACACCCAAACAGTTTAAGGCTTCTTTGTAGCATTGCCCGCTCATATTTACCATTTATCTTCTAAGATTAACCTACCTAGCCATTCTATATGGTTATACTTTTGTAATGAACTTAAAAATTACAAAAATGAAAATCGGCACATTAATTATTCTCGCATTGTTCACTATTGGAAATAGTTTTGCTCAAAACAAAACTACACAAGAAAACCTGTATCAATTTGGAGAACCAGAACACTTGGTAGATGGCTACTCATTAAATTTTCAATATCAAAACGGTACAGCTATCCACTTTGAATTTTACAACGGTATGGCCAAATATGAGTGGTTGGCAGGACCAGGAAAAGGGAATGGCAATCAAGATATTCAGTACCGTTCTCGAAAAATTGGCAATGGACTTTATTTAATCAATTGGCATGAAACAGGAATTAAGGACTACTTGACCATTGTTCTTGACTTTGAAAAAATGATTGTACACAGCTCTATTATTATCGGTTATGAGAATAAGCCCGAAAGAACGTTGAAAACCGTATTCAGAAGTGGCATTATTGATCACCTAAAAACACCGGAGTAAACATGAAAATAGATGGCGAACGTGGTTTTGTACAAACTTTTGAAGAAAAAAAGTAGGTCTTATAGGTCTTAGTGGAAACTAGAAGGTTTCACTTTAACCATTTTAAACCCCATTTTGATTCGGTTTTACCGGTACAATTACTACAACTTTGTAGTGCAATTAAAACGTTATGGTAGTTAGACAACCCAATAGCATAGAATTGACCATAGACCAATTGTTTAATGACGCGAAAAGTGATCGTCTAAAAATAATTAAAGGCCTGGCCAAAAGCATTATTAGACCAATGAAACCCATAGATTTTAAAGATGTATATCTTTCTATTTCTAGGGAACAAGGGCTTGATTTGGTACAACTCATAAAGGAGAACAACCTCAAGAAGGTGGTTGAGTTTGGCACCTCATTTGGCATATCTACACTTTTCTTGGCACAAGGGGTCAAGCAAACAGAAGGCACTATCATTACTACAGAGCTCATTGAATCTAAGGCGCATAAGGCAATGGAAAATTTTGAAGAAGCTGGGGTAAGCGATTTAATTGAAGTAAGAATTGGCGATGCCATGGAAACCTTAAAAAATCATACGGAGCCTATAGACTTGTTGGTGCTAGATGGTTGGAAAGATTTGTATCTGCCGCTTTTTAAGATGTTAGAACCTAATTTTAAAATAGGCACTCTTGTTTATGTTGATAATGCCGAGATGGCGGATACACAAGAATTTCTAAAAACGATAAGTCAAAATAAGAAGTACCACTTGCAGCCCAAGGTTGGAGGTAAAGTAGTTTTAATACATACTAAATAAGTTAAGATATGAGCGATGTAGCTAGTTGCCCAACATGCGGTAGCAAATCCAAAATAAAACAAAAGGAGGGTAAAACAACTTATGCAACTGTCCAGGATGAGGAAGCCTTCAAAAAAATAGGGCAGCTTAAAAAAGCCATGGAAAAGTTTAGGGCAAAAGCCGAAGCTTTGGAAGAAGAGTTGAAGGCATTAAAATCGTCCGAATAATATGACCTTTTTAAAAAAGAACTATGGTTGGATGTTGGTAACTATCTTGGCTAGTTTGCCATTATTAGTTTTGACCAATATGTTAGAAGTAAATCTATCTAACGGGTTTTCCATAGCTTTGGCAGAAGGCGCAGGGGGAGAGGGGAAAACAACCCTAGAAATGCTGTATCACGTTTCCGGAGAGTTCGCCATACGGTGGATGACCGCGGTACTTACGTGTACTCCGTTTTTCATCCTCTTTGGAGTCACCAACCTGTTTGTGAGGCAAGCCATGGGTATCGCCACAGCGGTTTGGAGTTTTATTCATTTTATAATTTTTGTTTGGGCAGAAGGTTTTTTGGAAACCTTTACCCAAGTAAATTATGTAGCCGGATTCATTGCTGTTCTCATATTGATTCCCTTGTTTTTCACATCGAACAGAAAGTCTATGAAGCTATTGAAGTTGAACTGGAAAAAGCTACAAAGTTTAGCTTACGCAGCTATTTTTCTTAGTTTAGTACACGTAGCTATTTTAGAAAAAACGTGGATAATCTATGCCGTAATCGTGGGCTTAGGTTTTATTATTAGAATTCCATCAGTAAGAAAAAAAATTATGGCCATGCGTAAAAGGAAGGCTGGTCTAGCTTAAAGTTAATAGTAGGAAACTACCTCGGGGCAAGCACACGGGGCATTAAAAGGAATACACTTTAATTTCGAGGCAAGTCTCGAAGCATTTAATCTCGATTATCAAGTAAAAAGAAACATATGAAAATAGCGGTCACATCGGCAAGTGGAAAATTAGGCGCTTCAATCGTTAAGCACCTGGTTCGTTTAATAGGAAAAGACAACGTAATCGGTATTGCTAGAACTCCCGAGAAAGCAAAACATTTAGGCGTTGAAATCAGAAAAGGCGATTATAACAATCGCGAGGACTTTAATAGCGCCCTAAAAGGAGTGGATAAGGTATTACTGGTTTCAGGAATGGACGAGCCTCAAAAGAGAATTGAACAACATAGAAACGTGATTGAAGCCGCTAAGAATAATGGTGTACAAAAGATAGTCTACACAAGCATTGTTGGTAGTGAAACCGGAACTGCTTTTAGCCCTGTGGTAAACAGTAATCGCCAAACGGAAGAAGATGTCCGCAATTCTGGCTTACAGTGGATTATTGGTAGAAACGGAATTTATATTGAGCCGGATTTAGAGTACGTAGACACCTATGTAAAAGAAGGCGAAATCAGGAATTGTGCAGCAGATGGCAAATGTGGCTATACCAGTAGGGAGGAGCTTGGTTTTGCCTATGCACAAATGCTATATAATGATAAACTCAATAACCAGACCTACAATCTTTTGGGCGAAGCAATTACCCAAACGCAACTGGCCGAATACATTAATGAGGTGTATAAGACGGATTTAAAATATACTTCGGTGGGGGTTGATGAGTATAAACAAGAGCGCCAAGAAGCGTTGGGCGAATTTATGGGAACGGTTATTGCCGGTATTTATGAAGGCATTAAAAATGGCGCAAATGAAGTACCTTCAGATTTTGAAAGCGCAGCTGGAAGATCGCATAAGGCACCGTTAGAAATGATAACGGACTATTACCAAACCCATCAATAAAATAAGCATAGCAGGAGTGAGCATTATAGAAAATATCCTAAAAAAAGTAGTCTTGAACGAGGCTACCATTATTCAGAAAGAAGCCCTATCCAAATCCGTTTTTAGAATCCGGTTACAGAGCGAGAGTATTCGCAAGGCTAATTTTATTCCCGGTTCGTTCTTACGAATGGGCATTGGCATTGGCAAAGACGAAATCTCCCTAAAGGATAAAATCAGAAGTTATAGTGTTTGGGATATTAGCAGAACGGAAGGCTTCCTAGATTTGGCAATTGCTACACATAGCGATGGAATTGGCTCACAATGGGCAAAAGAATGCCAAGAGGGAGACCAGATTTACTTCAAATGGAAGAAAGGCAATTTTCTAGCAGATGATGCTGCCGATAGTTACCTTATGGTAGGCGACCTTTCTGCACTTTCGCATTTGTACATGATTCACCGGAACATTGGCGAAAACAAGCAAATAGCCAGTGTCATCTACAGCGAACAAAAAAGCGAGCTGTTTCCGGATATTCATGGCGACACCCCTTTTGATTTCTTTGAGTTTCCTCAAAACCCAAGTACTGAAATCATCGCTAAATTAAAGGAAATACTCCCCGGACTAAAGGGCAAGAAAATGGTCTACATTGCTGGCGATAGTAGGGTTTGTGTCGCCTTAAATCATTTTTTTAGAAAAGAGCTGCAATGGCCAACTAAGCAAATTAAAACAAAACCTTTTTGGAATCCAGGAAAAAAGGGGTTGGAATAAATTTCAATTAAACATATAGATTTAGGTAGTACCCTATGCGGCAAGAGCGGCAAGCTTTTGCCGCTTTTTTGTTTTTATATTTAAGTTGCTTATCTTTTTATTAAAAATCTTACGTGTTTTGTAGGATAGGCTATTAAAGGTTGTAAATTGGTTACTAAACTAAGAGTTACAATCGTAACCTAATGAAACCTTCCTAAGTTATGAAACAAAAAGCCACTCTTAAATATTTCGTTTTAGCCAGCACATTTGTCCTAGTAGGCATTTGCATTTCTTGTAATGCAACCAGCAATCCAGAAAAAGGGAGTAATTCAAGTGCCATAGTTGGGGTTTGGGAATTGAGCCATTTCTATAATTTAGGAAACGGAGATACGCTAAGTGTTGACACCAGTAAAGTGCAACATAAAATTTATTTAGACGGACATGTTATCTGGAATACGGACCCAGCTGCGGATGCTTCTGAATGGCATGGCTATGGTACCTATACTTTTAAAAATGATACCATTACAGAAACCCTAACTTCAATGTCTAAATCTATGCAGAGTGATGTAAATACGTATGTAATTCCCATAGAACGCAGTAACAACACTTATAAGCAGGTAAACACTTATGAGCGCAGCGATACTATTTTTCAAAACATTGAGATATATAAAAAGCTGAATTAAATTCAGTTTTATTCCAAAAGTGAATTTAGAAAAAAGGGAAACCCACCTGTCAATACATACTATTGATTGGCGGTTTTTTATTGTGATAGGAGGGTAGCCAGAATACTTGTAAATATGTTTACTCGGTACTGAAAATTGCACATAGAATCTTTTATGAAAACCTTAAAACTTTCTGTTACTCGAATGTTTAATACAGCCTTAAATTTGCTGTGAAGTTAAGTGCGGACTTGTATCTCCAATTTAGTTTTTGCTTAATATTCAGAACATAGAAACAGTAGTAAAAGAAGAATTATTCCCTATTAGAATTTACAAAATGAAAAAGAACATATTTGGGTTGCTCATCGTAATCCTTTCTACACAGTTAAGTATCGCACAAGACGGTAATTTGCAATGGTTAGATATTGAATTATCAAATTATGAATATCCATATTCAGTTGAAACTTTAGAATTGAACATTCAAGAGCAAGACCTACAAATGCGGTATATGGATGTTACTCCAGACAATTACAATGGCAAAAACATTGTCTTGTTACACGGTAAAAACTTTAATGGCGCCTATTGGCAAACCACTATAGAAGCTTTAGCCAAAGAAGGTTTCCGTGTTATTGTTCCGGACCAAATCGGATTTGGGAAATCTTCCAAACCGGACCATTTTCATTACACCTTTCAGCAATTGGCCCAAAACACAAAAGCGCTACTAGACAAGCTGAATATTACTAAAACTGCCGTTCTAGGACATTCTATGGGGGGTATGCTAGCCACACGTTTTGCTTTAATGTACCCGGAAACCACAGAAAAACTGATTCTAGAAAACCCCATTGGTTTAGAAGATTGGAAACTAAAAGTGCCTTACAAACCAGTAGAGTGGTGGTATGCCAATGAGCTTAAAAAGAGCTACGAGGGCATAAAAAAATACCAGCTCGTTAACTATTATGACAATCAATGGAAACCGGAATATGACCAATGGGTAAACTTATTGGCCGGTTGGACATTAAATTCTGAGTACAAAACCATAGCTTGGAATGCTGCATTAACCTATGACATGATTTTTACCCAACCTGTGGTGTATGAATTTAAAAACATAACCGCTCCCACATTATTAATAATAGGAACCAGAGACCGAACCGCTTTAGGGAAACCATTGGTTTCAGAAGAGGTTAGAAAAACTATGGGGTTATATAGTGAGTTAGGAAAACAAACTAAAAAAACGATACCAAACTCAAAACTGGTTGAGATAGAAAACGTAGGCCACCTACCACATGTAGAAAAGTTTGATGTTTTTATAGATGCACTGGTGTCGTACTTAAAAGAATAATTAGAGTTGTTATTTATTATGTAACATAGTATTGTTGAGAGTTTTGTTGAAAACCTTACAGATTTCTGTAAGGTTTTTTTTGGTTAGGGGTGTAAATTGGTAATTAAATATTATTAGCCTATATCCAAAAATTAATTGCAAACAAAAACTACATATGAAAATCACTCGTGTTAAAATTGAAAATTTCCGGTCTATAAAAAATACGGAATTTGAAACTACAGATTTTAATATTGCTGTTGGTCAAAACAATTGTGGTAAAACAAATTTTTTTGAATCTATTCAGTTTTTATTTAACGGATTAAGTAGAGGACAAATTGTTTCTGAGCTTAAGCACAAAAGGCAAAACGGGAATGAAATATTGGTTGAATTGGAATTTTCTGGTGCACAACAAGGAGCCAGTAATATGCAAAATCAAACTAATAAAACAAAAATATTAAAGGCATTAAATGGGAGTGATACGGTTATAGTGTCAAGATGTACTGCTGTAGATGTAAAAAAAAGAAAGTTCATTGTTAATGGTGAAGAAGTAGACCCAGGAACAGGTTTCGATAAGGCACTAAATGATTTTTTGCCAAAATTTGAGTACGTTACAACAAAGCAATATTATGATGCGGTTGCAAAATATAGCAAAACTACTCCTATGGGTATTATGTTATCAGGAGTATTGTCTGCTATTCTACAAGAAAATGTACAATATCAAGAATTTCAACAAAAATTTAGAGAGCTATTTGAAGACGACAACTCTGAAATAAAAATTGAATTTGACAATGTAGGGGATAAAGTTCAAACTTATTTAGAAAAACAATTCCCGGATTGTACAAAGGTGAAATTTGAAGTGACCGCACCTGTGTTTGACGATTTTTTAAAGAATTTTGAAACTACAATTGATGACGGCGTAGAAACTACAGCAGAAGAAAAAGGAGATGGGATGCAAAGAGCATTAATGCTTGCGATAATCCAGGCATACGCAGATTTTAGAAAATCTAATGATGATATGGGTAAATCATTTCTATTCTTTATTGATGAAGCTGAACTCCATTTACACCCAACAGCACAAAGGAAATTAAAGGATGTTTTGTATACTTTGTCTAATGAAAATGATCAAGTTTTTATCAACACACATTCATCAGTTTTTGTAGTAGATAATTTTGAAAATCAATCAATTCTAAAAGTAGAAAAATCAGAAGGACAAACAGAATTTGAACTTACTAACGAATTAGATAAACCATATGTAGTTTTTGAATTATTAGGTGGTAGTCCTGGGGATTTATTACTGCCTCAAAATTTCCTAATTGTAGAAGGGCAATCTGAACTCGAATTATTGACTAGAGTTATTAAAAGGTTTTATGAGGATAAACCTAAAATTCAAATAATAAAAGCAAATGGTGATATTGATCAAGTAGAAAGAACAATAAATTCTATTGAAAAGGCTTTCATACCATTAAATTCAAGTATTTATGGAAATAAAACAATCATACTTATTGATGAGCCAAGCGAGCAGACAGCTGGTGGTGTGAAACAGTTTTTGAATAATTACAAATCCTTAAAACGTAATGGTCAATTCTTCCAACTTGTCGGGAGAGATATTGAACAATCATATCCTAATCAAAAATGTACCGTCTATGGTAATTGGAAAAAGAATCAAGAAGACCTGGATGCCGTTCAAGAAAATGGTAATAGAATTATCACGGGCACAAAAAAGAAACAGCTAGCAAAGCATGTAGGTCAAAATATCACAAAGGAACAATTTGAAAATGATTTAAGAATATGCTATGAAGCACTGCAGAAGTGTTGGGAATTATCATATTGAAATAAATAGTTAAAACAGTGCAAACCAATAGAAAACTATGAAATTAGATGAATTTATATCCGAGACAATCAAATCTGTTATAAAAGGATTGGATGATTGTAAAGAGTTTGCTATCGAACATAACGCCAGAATTAATCCGAGATTTAGACCAAAAAATGATTCTAACGAAAATTATATTTTCTACAATGAAGAAGAAGGAGCAGTTAAAGTTTCCAAGGTTGATTTTGACGTAGCTGTTACTGTAACAGAAAAAGAAGAGAATGGAATTAAGGCAGGAATATCCGTTTACGGAATAGGGTTAGGAGCAAAAACTAAAGGAACAGAGGAAAATAAAACAATTTCTAGAATTAATTTTAGTGTTGATATTGCTTTGCCAAATACAGATTATAAATTATAAATACCGGAGCATAAATATGCTTTTAAGGCTACACCAGAATCCCTAAGTTTTGCGGAGAATCTTTTACATATTGGTTACGCCATGGATTGGCATAGTCAATCTTTATTAGGGGACAGAGAATCTAGAGATTGGCAAACGGACACCGTTTTTAAAGTCGGCACAAAATCCAAAGCTGAAATGATAGCTTTAATCAATACCACGTTTGATGAAACCATACAACTAATTGGTCAATTTGATACTGCTCAATTAGATGATGAATTAGATTATTTTGGTCTGAACAGAAGTAAACGACAAATTTTTATGCTGCTATCTGACCATATAACGCATCACAGAGCACAAATGCTAGTCTCCATGCGTCTAAACGGACTTGTGCCACCTAGATACGTTTTGTTTCAATAAGTCAATACATTCATTGGTACACCTCTTCATTGTTTCGTTGTATTTAACCCTAGAGAGGTCCGTTATATCTTGGTAAATCTTATTTTTACCAAAAGGTTGAATTTGTTGACTTACAAAGCCAAGACCTTTGCTATACTAATGAGACTAGTTGAATAAAATAATGCTGAGAAAAATTTTAAAGAAAGTACTACTTACGGTTGTTGTATTAATTGGAGTTTTAGTAATAGCATACGTTTTGTTCAATAATTTCTATCCAAGTTTTGGTGGTGATGTCACTAAAGAACGTCAGCAGGTTTATAAGCAATCGGAACAATTTAAAGAGGGCATATTTATTAATAAAAAGGCCGTACCCAAAGATTTGAGTTTTTCGGAAAGTTTGAACCTTGCCTACAAATTTTTCACGATTAAAGTCCCCAACGGTCGCCCCAAAGAGGATTTAAAAGTCATAAAATTAGATTCTGCCAATGTTGCCGATTATAAGAGTAAAACACGAATGATATGGTATGGGCATTCTTCATTTTTGCTCCAAATGGATGGGTTGAATATCTTGTTAGACCCTATGTTCGGTATGGTTCCAGCACCACACCCTTGGTTGGGAGACGACCGGTTTAACAAGGAAATGCCATTAGAAGTTGAAAAGTTACCTCGTATTGACGCGGTCATTTTTTCTCATGATCATTATGACCATTTGGATTACGAAACCATTTTAAAACTAAAGGACAAGACCAAGCATTATTTTGTGCCGCTAGGGTTAGGAGTGCATTTAGAAGCTTGGGGAATTCCTGCAGACAAGATAACAGAGATGGATTGGTGGGAAGAAAAACAATTGCAGAACATAACATTGGTCTGTACGCCGGCCCAGCATTTTTCTGGAAGAAAATTAGACAACAGCCAAAGTACACTTTGGAGTTCTTGGGTCGTGAAATCTTTAGATGAAAACATTTATTTTAGTGGAGACAGTGGTTATGCACCGCACTTTAAAGAAATAGGCGAGAAATACGGTCCTTTTGATTTGGCGTTAATGGAATGCGGACAATATGACGAAATGTGGCCGGATATACATATGATGCCCGAAGAAACAGCACAAGCAGGTTTGGACGTAAAGGCAAAGAAAATAATGCCTATACATTGGGCAGGTTTTAAATTGGCACTTCACGATTGGAAAGACCCAATAAAACGTGTTGAGGCAAAAGCTTTAGAGTTGAACCTAAAGGTAATTGCACCTCAAATAGGTCAAGAAATTATAGTTGCAGATTCTGTTAGTACTTATGCTAATTGGTGGAAAAACCTTTGATGAGTATTAATTATACCCTCTAACTTCACCCATATCCAAAGTCATGGGTCCTAACTTATGGGAAGTTGGTAAGAAAGCACCGGTTTCCATAATCTTCCAGTCATCCCATGTCGCTTTGAGTCCGCCTATGGGAATAATGCTCACCCACATTTGGTAGCTTTCGGGTAATCCGTTAGGCCCTAAATGCCATAGGTACGAATCTCCGGGTGTACTACCGCCAGAAGAATACGTAATCATCAAAGCATTAGAGCCGTCTTCTAAGGTTACCAAACTACGTTGTGTTCCGTTATCAAAAACCTTGAAAGGAGCAACAAGCCAAAAGGAATCATTATTGAAAAAACCTTCGGCCTTGGCAATGAGTTCTTTTCGGTCATTACCAATAACTTCGGCTTCATTTTCAAACACCTTACTTTTAGAAGTATTCTTTAAGTTGAGAAGTACACGGTAAGCATCCCATTCCACATCAACCTCACCATTTTCCTTATCCCACTTATATGAATGTGCGCCATTGGCAAAACTCCATTCCAAATAATTAGTTTTAGCATACGCTTCGTTATTAATGGCGTCAAGCATCTTGTCGGCAAGGGCATCGGCCTCTGCACCAGGAGTTCCCTGAGGTAAAGGTTCATTATACAACATATAAAGGATTCCAAAACCAACCAAAAGTAAGCCGGCAAGAATTAGAATCCCTTTTCCTAAAATTTTCAATACCTTCATTGTGCTCTAAAAATCAGACAAATACATTAAAAACCGACAGCGGTATCATCACCACGTTTATCGGCTCCACCTTCTAAAGTTCCATCGGACAAAACACGAATAGCATCTACTTTACCAATAATTGGCGTACGGTCTTCATTAATATGATACCCTTTTGATTTTAAATTGGTTTTCAGTTCTTCGGAAAAACCATCTGGCTCAAAAGTCACCACATCCGGTAACCACTGATGGTGAAAGCGCGGCGCATCTACCGCATCTTGCATGCTCATATTAAACTCGTACCCGTTTAGAATAGTTTGTGCCACAGCGGTTATAATGGTAGAACCTCCAGGAGTTCCTACTACCATCCACAATTTGCCTTCTTTTTCTACTATGGTAGGTGTCATGCTGCTTAACATACGTTTTCCAGGTTCAATACTATTGGCTTCGGCACCCACAAGACCAAACATATTGGGAACACCGGCCTTGGCGCTAAAATCATCCATTTCATTATTCAAGAAAAAGCCGAGTTCGTCACAGTAAAGTTTAGAACCATACGCTCCGTTTAGGGTAGTGGTTACGGAAACTGCATTGCCTTCTGCATCTACAATAGAATAGTGGGTGGTTTCCATACTTTCCGTAGTTTCAAAGTTGCCCTCACGAATATCTTCGGACCTAGTGGCTTTGCTAAAGGAAAAGTTGTCCATACGCTCTTCTAGGTAATCAGGACTTAAAAGGTCGTCCATGGGAATGCTCACAAAATCAGGATCACCCAACCAATAATTCCGGTCGGCATAGGCACGGCGTGCGGCTTCTGTAAATAACTGAATGGTCTTTTCCGAGTTGTGACCAAATTTGGCAATATCATAAGGTTCCATCATCCTTAAAATCTGATTGATGGTCATACCACCGCTACTAGGCGGACTCATAGAAATAATATGAAGGTCTTTATAGTCAAAAACAACAGGTTCCCGCCAACGGGCTTCATATTGCTCCAAATCTTCTTCGGTAACAAAACCACCCTTCTTTTGAATAAAGGATGCCAGTACTTTTGCGATTTTCCCTTTATAAAATCCGTCCCTACCATCTTTTGCAATACGTCTAAGCGTGTTTGCCAATGCCGGGTATTTTACCAAGTCACCCGCTTTACAGCCAATGGGAAAAGTAGTAACGCTGTCATTTACTTCAAGAATAATCTCTTTATAATGTTCAAACCTTTCGGCCTGTTTTTCTGTGATGATCACACCTTCATCCGCCAGAGCAATAACAGGGGCAAGGATATCGGCCAAAGGCATAGACCCAAATTTCTTGTGTACCTCTATTATTCCTGCAACGGTACCGGGAACGCCAACTGCCGTAGCCCCTTTGGTACTCATACCTGGGATAACGTTACCCAGAGAATCCAAATACATATCTTTTGTAGCCGATAATGGCGCTTTTTCACGATAATCCAATGCTCCTATAGAACCATCTGCTTTACGGTAGACCATAAACCCGCCGCCGCCAATATTACCGGCAAATGGATAAGAAACCACTAAAGCAAGTTCTGTTGCCACCATGGCATCAAAAGCATTTCCACCTTGTTTTAAAATAGTAGCACCAATGGTTGAAGCTTCTTCCCGTGCAGAGACCACCATAGCCTTTTCAGCAACAACACCCGTGGGTTTGGCAGGCTTAAGCGGCTCACTTTTACAACTAACAAAAAGAAGGAGAACAAGGGTCTTTAAAAGGATTAATCGTGTTGGTTTCATACGCGGTCGGTTTGAAGTTTAAAATGTTTTAAAATTGATTCGTATATGCCTCGATATTAAAGTGAAATAAATTTTTGTTTTGAAAACACCATAAGCTCATCAAAGAAAGCGGTAAACTCCTCTTCAAATTCTTCATAATGTTCCTCCAAATCTAAAATAGCAAAATTCATTTTAGATTTGTTTTTTGTTCTACGGTTCATACCATTTAAGACCTTGGCTATTCCCTCCATTTTGGAGTAGTTATAAATCCAATTATCCGCAATCATATAAGGCATCATCCGTTGTACGCCTACCGGAAGAATCTTGTAATTGTCTTCCAACAGGTCATAAAAATTCTCTACATAAACATCCAAAGGGGTATCACAATAGGTACTCCAATTTTTGGCCAGATAGTGATCGTAAAAAATATCTACGATTACACGGCTATAGTGGCTGTAGTTCTTATGAAGCCGCTTGCTACTAATTTTAGGAATATCATGTGTATCCGTAAAGGTATCAATTTCACGGTGCAGCATAATTCCTTGTTGCACCCGCTCCGGTAAATGCGTGTATTTATTGGCCCGGATACTATCCGCAATAAAATTGCCCAAAGTAATTTCTTGGTCGCCAAAGGATAGATAAATGTGTGCCAGAAAATTCATAAGCTCGAATTTACAAATTGCAAACATAGTATTAGCCCTAGACCTGTATATTTGCATAAACTATTTTAGAAAAATATGACATTAATAAAATCGATTTCAGGTATACGAGGCACTATTGGAGGTAGCCCGGGAGATAACTTAACCCCCATAGACGCGGTTAAATTTGCTGCGGCATACGGTATTTGGTTAAAGGAATACTCTAAAAAGGAGAAACTAAAAGTGGTTATTGGCAGAGATGCGCGCCTTTCTGGTGAAATGATCCAAAACTTAGTAGTATCTACTTTGGTTGGTCTTGGAATAGATGTTATTGATTTAGATTTGTCTACCACACCTACGGTGGAAATAGCTGTACCCTTGGAAAAAGCGGATGGTGGTATTATTTTGACCGCGAGTCACAACCCAAAACAATGGAACGCACTTAAATTATTGAACGAAAAAGGTGAGTTTTTAGATGCTGCCCAAGGCGCTAAAATTCTTGAGATTGCCGATAAAGAAGATTTTAATTTCTCTGAGGTTGATGATTTAGGAAGCATTACCAGAAATGATTCTTACATAGATATTCATATTGATGAAGTATTGGACCTTTCCTTAGTAGATGCCGATACCATTCGCAAAGCTAAATTCAAAGTAGTAGTAGATGGTGTAAACTCCACAGGAGGAATTGCTATTCCCAAACTATTGGAAGAACTTGGTGTTGAAGTAGTAAAGCTATACTGTGACCCAACAGGCCATTTTCCTCATAACCCAGAACCTTTAAAAGAGCATTTGGGAGATATTTGTGCTTTAGTTGTTGAAGAGAAAGCCGATTTTGGAATCGTAGTTGATCCAGACGTAGACCGTTTGGCATTCATTGATAATACTGGCGAAATGTTTGGTGAGGAATACACCCTAGTAGCTTGCGCTGATTATGTTTTAGGAAAGACCAAAGGAAATACGGTTTCTAACCTATCTTCTTCACGTGCCCTACGCGATATTACCCAGAAGCACGGTGGCACGTACGAAGCCGCTGCAGTAGGAGAGGTAAACGTGGTTACAAAAATGAAAGCGAACAATGCTATTATTGGTGGAGAAGGTAATGGAGGTATTATCTATCCAGAGAGTCACTATGGTCGTGATTCTTTAGTTGGTACCGCATTATTCTTAATGTTAATGGCGGAAAACGGTGGCACGGTTGCAGACCTTCGTGCTAGCTATCCTTCATACTTTATGAGCAAAAAGAAAATACAATTGACACCAGATCTTGATGTAGATGGTATTCTTAAGGCTATGGCCGAAAAATATAAAGACGAAGAAATATCTACTATTGACGGAGTTAAAATAGACTTCGCTGAAAACTGGGTACACTTAAGAAAGTCAAACACAGAACCAATTATCCGTATTTATACCGAAGCTAAAAGTCAGTCTCAAGCAGATGAACTTGCCGATCGAATAATTGGAGAGATCAAAGCGGTAGCTGGTTTATAAAATTAGCACCGCCCTTCGACTGCGCTCAGGGAGGTGCTTAATAACAAAACGCTCGGAATGATTGAGATTCTTCTCATTTTCATTCCGAGCATTTTTATGTTTAACCGAGAAATACTTTACCAAGACCACAGCTGATTTAACTTAGGCTTTACTGACTGCAGTCCTATTTCAGATGATTCATGTTAGTTAAGATCACCTTCCTAAGCGCAGTCGGTTAAAAAGATTCTCATGTAGTTGAAGTAACGCCTTCCTGAGCGCAGTACTTTAAAAAAATTCTCACTTAATTGAAGCAAAACCTTCCTGAGTACAGTCAGCTAAAAAAAGATTCTCACTTAATTGAAGTAACACCTTCCTAAACACAGTACTTTAAAAACATTCTCATGTAGTTGAAGTAACACCTTCCTGAGCGAAGTACTTTAAAAAAATTCTCGCTTAATTGAAGTAACGCCTTCCTGAGCGCAGTCGAAGGAAGAGGGTTACTGAAACTCCACAGGAACCTTGTCCTTATGTTTCCAACGCCTGTGCGTCCACAAGTAGTATTCAGGTTTTTCCCTTATTTGCTGTTCTGCCAAGCGCAAGAATGTATCAGTAATTTCATTTTTTTCAGTTGAACGTCCTCCAGTAGTAATCGGAATAAATTCGGCACTATAATATCCTCTCTTAATTTTTGACACCTTTAAAAAAACTACGGCAAGGTCCATTTTACGTGCTAAAGTTTCGGCTCCATTAATAACGGGTACTTTTACGCCCATAAATTCGGTCCAATAGTGCGCCCGACTACGTTGGGGAGATTGGTCGCTTACCATACCAAAAATTCCCTTTACGTTATTCTTGTAATTCAGCAATACGGTCTTAGCAGTTTCTTCTTTTGTAATAAGGGTCGTATTCCAACGAGCACGGACTTTTTTAATCCATCGATCAAAATAAGAATTGCTTACCTTTTGATACACGGCATAGCCCTTAGACTCTACATAGTTATTCATACTCACATTCCATTCCCAATTGGCATAATGAGAGCAGACTACCAGAATACTATTATCTTTTTCAATTTCCTGTAAGACCTCTATATTCTTGACCGTATAGCGCTTCTTTACGGCCTCTTTGGAAAGACTCATTGTTTTTACCATCTCCAAGAAGATATCGCACATATGGTGATAAAATTTCTTTTGAATGTCTTTTATTTCCGATGGGGTCTTGTGAGGGAAGACCAATTCCAAGTTGTGCTGCACTACCTTTTTCCGGTAACCAACTACATGATACACCCAAAAGAAAACAAAATCTGAAAATCCATAAAAAAGCCGATAGGGAAGTATGGAAATCAACCACAACAATGGATAGACCAAAATAAAAACAAGCAACTGCATGAAAACCTTTTAAGTAGGCAAATATAACTATATTTGAACCGAAATTAACTGCACTCTATGAACAACCTAGATATTGCCACCATCGTGGTAATCGCTGCCAATATTTTAGTCTCTTTAAAAGGATTTAACGATACCGCTTTCTTTGAACGTTACAAATTTGGTATTGGCCAGATTCAGGCAGGTCAGAAAGACCGTATGCTTACTTCTGGTTTTTTACATGTAGATATTGCCCACCTTTTCTTTAATATGTTTACGCTTTATTTTTTCGCCCCAGTAGTTGTAAACTGGTTCGGGTCCGGAAAATTTATAGCTGTCTATTTCATTAGTTTACTTGCAGGTAGCCTTTTAGCTATGTTCTTTCATAAAAATGAACCTCACTATAGTGCAGTAGGAGCAAGTGGTGCCGTAACCGGAGTCTTATACGCTGCAATATTGCTTCAACCTAATATGCAACTGGGTATTATGTTCATTCCCCTGCCGGTTCCTGCCTATGTTTTTGGTATTGGTTATCTATTGTATTCCATTTACGGAATGAAAAGCCGAATGGGTAATATTGGTCACACAGCGCATTTTGGTGGTGCCATTGGCGGTTATGCAAGTACACTTTTATTTATGCCTGAATTACTAGTAAATGAGCCACTCATGGTAGGCTTGTTAGCGTTACCTATTATTATACTTTTAATAATGGCTAAACTTGGTAAAATCTAAGTTACCGTTTATCGATATTCCTTAATAAAACTCCTAGTTGACCCCTAAATATTTCGATAAAAAGTAAAGAAAAGCCCATTATATAGGTAATTCATCGAAAAAAATAGATTCAAGTATACACTTGAACGTATTTTTGACGTTCTGTTAGAACCCAAATCTAATAGCTTTTAAACCTACTTATAATGAAAAGACTTACCCTTGCCGCATTTGCGGCTGTTGCACTTGCTACTTCTTGTAGTGATGAGACCACAGTTTTTAGTGACACCGAAGACAATATTTCTCTTGAAGGCAAAGAATCTGTACTCGAAAACAGTATTCTTTATGATGATGCTGGTGTTTTACAAATTAATCTTACGGACGGAACTACTGGTAAAACCTCAAAAACGGGTGAAGAAATGGCGGGGGATTATCCGTTAACCTTAATTGCCCGTGTAGACCCACCTTCTTATAGCGGAGCGGAAAACCTTACGGCCTCTCATGTAGACGTAGATGGAGATTACGCGTATGTATCTTATAATACGGTAGAAGATGGTTACGCAGGTGGTATTGACATTATAGATGTTAGTGATCCTAACAACCCACAAGTAACGTCTAGATTATACTATTCCAATGCAGACATCAATTCCATTGCTTATGATAATGGTTATGTATATGCCGTTGGTGGTGTAGATTCCGAAAAATCGGTTAGAGCTACGGCAAACTCTTTTGTAGTTAAGATACCGGCTTCTAATGGTAGACTTGACGTAAGTGGTGAGTTAACCTACGGTTTCCAAGAAGGTTTTACCGCAAATGATGTTAAAGTATCTTCCACCGGAGTTTTAGTCACCAGTGGTAAAGATGGTTTATTAACGTCTTATAAGGTCTCTGACCTTTCTACTCAAAATGATGTTTCTTTTTCTGATTTACGTTCAGTAGCACAAAACAATGGAACTATTGCTGTGTTGGACGCCAGCCAAGGCGTTAGCATCATGGACAAAAACTTTACCGTAACCAAAGAGATAGCTATTAGCTCGGATTTTGGTGATAACAGTAAAAGAACCCTTGATTTATCTGGGGATAAAATATATGTTTCCGAAGGGTCTAAAGGAGCCGGAGTGTACAACGTGACCAGTGGTGACCTAGTAGAATACATTCCAATTTTATTAAACCCTGAAGGAACTGAAACCCAAAATATCGTAACCAATGCTGTAGCGATCAATGAAGATGTGTTGCTTATGGCCAATGGTGGTGCCGGTTTATGTTTGTCAGAAGAAAAAGATGGACAAACCAATATTATTGGTGTTGTTGACCTAGACGGGTCAATTAATTATGTAGCCTCTAAAGGCGATTATATTTTTGCAGCCTCTGGTAAAGCCGGACTTCAGATTGTTAAACTAAACAGACCTGATCAAAGTTTAGAAGCTCGTTGTTCTAATTTATCCTATTACTCCGGGAGTGCAAACCTTTCAGTAAACCAAGGAGAAACCAAAGAATTTAAAGGATCTAAGTACTTTAATTCAGTTAACGTAAACGGTTCTTTATTACTATGTGGTACTTGGGCGGTAAACAACAGTAGCTATATTAATAGTGATGGTTTGTTCGAAATGAACGGTACGTTGTACATAGGAAGAAACAACAAACGAAAGAACATTACGGTTAACAAGGATGCAACCCTAAGAATTGAAGGAAACTTAACGGTTTATGGAGATATCATTCTTAACGATGGTGCAACGCTAGAGTTTATAGGAGATGATTCTGAAGCCAATGTATTCGGTAGTGTGAAAAAATTAGGGAGTGCCACCGTTATTGGTGAGTTCAAAGATGTTAGAAACAAGTTCTAAACACTCTTATTCAAATAAAAAAAGCCCCGAACGGAAATCCGCTCGGGGCTTTTTAATTATCTGTATTCTTTTATTTAAGTAGTTCGGCAACTTTCTGCTCTAAAGCAGGACCTCTCAAGTTTTTAGCAATGATGATACCATTCTCATCCAGTAAGAAAGCAGCAGGAATAGCATCTACATTATACAACTTGGCAATTGGGTCGTTAAAATAAGCAAGGTTAGAAACTTGGTTCCAAGTTAAACCGTCATCGGCAATGGCTTTTTTCCAAGCATCGCCAGTTTTATCCAAAGAAACACCAATAATGTTCAAACCTTTGTCATGGTACTTCTCATAAACACTTACCACATTGGGGTTCTCAGCACGACAAGGCTTGCACCACGCGGCCCAAAAGTCGATTAAAGTAACTTTTCCCAAAGCATCGGCAAGTGCCAATTCCTTACCATCTGGAGTAGGAGCTGTAAAAGCAGGAGCTTTAGCACCTATAGCTGTACTCTTTTGGTTTTCTTCAGCTTTCTTTTGAGCATCCAGTTTCTCTGAAACCGAAGTTGCTGCCTTAGTTTTCTTTATTTCAGGTGAAAGGCCATCATACATAGCCTGTGCCTCTTCAGCAGTTACCGCACGTGCACCAATAGCTCTATCAATCAATAGAACAGAAATAAGTGCATCTGGATGTTCTTTAATATACGTTAACTCAAAGTTTTTGTACTCGTCTTGAAGCTCTACCATTTCATCACGAAGTGAATTGGCTGTAGCTTCATCTGCCTTTTGCATATCCTGTTGTATAGATTGTGCTTGGGCAGTTATCTTTTTAGATCGGTCCATATAATCCATGAACACTTCGTTTTGCTTTGATCCTTTTACGGTAGCAAAACCTAAGCTATCTTTTTGAGCCTTAAGCTCTATATCTCCATTTTCCAAGATTACAGCAGTATAGCCCATCAGTTTGTCCACAAAGACGTAATGCATTTCTGGCATATCCGCTTTACCTGTAAAAACAAACGTTCCGTTCTCTACAGTTGTGGTATCGATATCCACAGGCTGACCATTGTCGCCCATAGCTTTTAGAAATACTTTTGTTCCGTTTTCAACTTCACCAGTGATATTTCCTTTAAAGTTAAACCCCTCGGGTTTTTGGTTACAGGCTATTAAACCTAGTAAGATACAAACTGACAATACTACTTTTTTCATTCCTTTTATTTAAGATTGGGCAAATGTAGGTATATATCGGTACAAAAAAAAGCCCTTAACATTATGAGTCAAGAGCTTAGAAGAGTATTCCTATTTATTGTTTTAGAACTGGTAACGTATGCCCAATGCAATGTCAAAATTGAACTTGTTATCAAAATTCTTATATCCTAAAAGGCCTAGTTCCGGTCTAAAATCTAACGAAACTACAATGGGCAGGTCTGGATTATATTCCACACCCACATCACCGGCAATAAAAACAAAAAGTCCGCCATCCGGATCCTCGGCAATAGTTGGGTTGTTTCTATTCGGTACGGGAGAAAAATCTACACTTCCAAGACCTCCACCGGCGCCATAAAACCAGTTAAATCCTTTGTCAATCTCATATACCCACTGGTAAACACCGGTCAGTTTTACGGCATCAAACTCGCGACTATCGCGATAACCTAGATCAATTTCTGCTCGTGTATAACGGCCAATAGATTTTTGATAAGAGATTTCGGCACCGAAACCATCGCTGTCACCAAGCCTTAAACCTAGTGCGTTGTCTGCAATTTCTTGGGCCTGAAGGGAAAGTACGGTGAGGCTAAAGCAAATAAAAAATAAAAATTTCCATTTTTTCATATTCTTGTGATTTTTGGTTCTAAAAAAGCGTTTTACGTTCGCCTTTCAAGCATAAAAACTTAATTTAGCGTTCTAAATTGTTTACCGTTGAATAAAAATTTACTTCAAGAATTAGCTAGTTCACTGCAAGGTCGTGTTTTATCGGATAGTTTAACAAAAACCTTGTACGCTACCGATGCTTCTGTATATAGAAAAATTCCTACAGCTGTTACTTTCCCCGAAACGATTAAAGACCTCCAGACTTTAGTTCATTTTGCAAATAAGCATAAAATTGGTCTTATTCCCCGTACCGCAGGTACGTCTTTGGCAGGCCAAGTAGTGGGTGAAGGTATTGTAGTGGACACATCCAAGCACTTTACTAAAATTGTTAGCCTAGATGAAACAAAGAAGCAGGTAACGGTACAACCCGGTGTTATTCGGGATGAGCTGAACCAGTACCTATCTCCTTACGGCTTGTTTTTTGGGCCAAATACTTCAACGGCCAACCGCTGTATGGTTGGAGGTATGGTTGGAAACAATTCGTCCGGAACTACCTCTATAAAATATGGTATTACACGTGAAAAAATAGTCTCACTTAAGACAGTATTGTCAGATGGTAATGAAGTAGAGTTTAAAGCGCTTACCGTATCTGAATTTGAAGAGAAAAAAAGTCTAAACACCTTAGAAGGTACCATATATAGAGAAATCCATAAAGAGTTATCCCCAAAGGAAGTACAAGAACGCATTTTTGAAGAATTTCCAAAACCAGAGATTCATAGAAGAAATACAGGTTACGCAGTAGACGAATTATTGAATAGCAATGTATTTGGCGGTACCGATGAAAAAATTAATGTCTGTAAGCTATTGAGCGGAAGCGAAGGTACTTTAGCTTTTACTACAGAAATAACTTTTCAATTAGACGATTTACCACCCAAGTTTTCCGCCATGGTGGTAACTCATTACAAAACTTTGGAAGACTGCCTGTCTGACGTTGCTCCGGTAATGGAGCATGATTTACATCTTTGTGAGATGATGGACAGGGTAATTCTTGACTGCACAAAGAATAACCGTGAGCAATTAAAGAATCGGTTTTTTGTTGATGGAGATCCTGCTGCGCTTTTGATGTTAGAGGTTAAAGCACATACCCAAGAAGACCTTCAGAGACAAATTGATGCGCTGTTGCTAACGGCAAAAGCTTCTGGCCTAAGCTATTCGGAAGCTATATTAAGAGGTGATGATGTAAATAAAGCCGTTATTCTTCGTAAAGCCGGTTTAGGACTCCTCGGAAATATGGTGGGTGACCGCAAAGCGGTGGCCTGTATTGAAGACACGGCAGTTGCCGTGGCCGATTTAAAGGATTTTATAGGTGAGTTCACAAAAATTATGGATGGCTATAAGCAGTCCGCTGTGTACTATGCCCATGCAGGAGCAGGGGAGTTGCACCTCAGACCTATCTTAAACCTAAAGAAGACAGATGACGTGGTTATGTTTAGGGATATTACTACGGATGTAGCTAAACTGACAAAAAAATATAAAGGTTCATTTAGTGGTGAGCATGGTGATGGTATTGTTCGTGCCGAGTTTATTCCTTTAATGATAGGCGAGGAAAACTATCAGTTATTAAGAAGGATAAAATCCTATTTTGACCCTGAAGGTATTTTTAACCCTGGTAAAATTGTGGATGCCTACCCAATGGACGAATCACTTCGTTATGAAGTAGATCGCAAGGAACCAGAAATAAAAACACTATTAGATTTTTCCGATAGTGAAGGCATACTAAAAGCTACCGAGAAATGTAACGGAGGTGGTGATTGCCGAAAAACTGAACATGCGGCGGGAGCTATGTGCCCAAGTTTTCATGCCACCCGAGATGAAAAACATACCACTAGAGGTAGAGCAAATGCGCTCCGTGAATATTTAACTACAGGAGAGCAAAAAAATAAGTTTGACCAGAAGGAACTTAAAGAGGTTTTTGATCTTTGTTTAAGTTGTAAAGCTTGTGCCACAGAGTGCCCTAGTAATGTAGATGTAGCAACGTTGAAAGCGGAGTTTTTATATCAATATCAAGAAGCGAACGGCTACCCACTACGCGGTAAATTATTCGCTTACAACACTACATTCAACAAGTTGGGCAGTAAAATGCCAGGATTGACCAATGCCGTATACGATTCAAAATTCTTTGGGGGTTTATTAAAAAAATCCGCAGGTGTTGCTCCAGAAAGAAGCCTGCCAAAAGTTTATAGCTTTAATTTTGATAATTACCTACAATCATTTAAAAACAAGCACACTATAACAAGACAAAAAGTTGTTTTATATATAGATGAGTTTAGTCAATTCCTAGATATTGAATTAGGTAAAGATGCTATTGAGGTACTTACCAAACTAGGCTATGATGTACAGCTTTTTTATGCTGAAAGCGGTAGAACCTATTTATCAAAAGGCTTTTTAAAGCAGGCTAAAAAATTAGCCATGGCCAATATTCCTAAGCTGAAAGAGTTTGCTGCTAACGGTCTTCCTGTTATTGGTTTGGAGCCATCAGCAGTTTTGACTTTCCGTGACGAGTATAAGCGGTTTTCACAAGATTCCGAAACGACAAATGCTATCGCGGTCAACTCTTTTCTATTGGAAGAGTTTTTAGCCGCAGAAATACAGAAAAAAGAAATCACGGCAGATTTGTTTACCAAAGAAGCTAAAACCGTTAAGATTCATGCGCACTGTCACCAAAAAGCTTTGAGTAACCAAAAGGTGACTTTTGATGTACTGAACCTTCCGGAAAACTATAAAGTTTCCATTATTAGTTCAGGTTGTTGTGGCATGGCGGGTTCTTTTGGATATGAAAAAGAACATTATGAGGTAAGTATGAAAGTGGGCGAATTAAAGCTTTTCCCATCCGTAAGAAAATCGCCAGAGGATACTATTATTTCAGCAAACGGAACCAGCTGTAGACATCAAATATATGATGGAACCCAACGAAAGGCCTTGCATCCGGTAACCATTTTAAAAAATGCGCTGGCCTAATTAGTTAGATTCAACCTTCAAGAGGGGCTTCGCCTTCTTTTTTCGGTTTTGATTTGGCTACGGCTATAGAATTAATGAGGTCTTGCATGTTCATGTTCTTTAATTCTTCATCCATAAAAAAGGGGAAAGTTTATCGTGATTGTAGCGGTAAACTTTCCATCGTTTTAAAGAGTATTCCAACGCGGTAAGGTTTTCTACCCAATCACCGGAGTTTAGGTACGTACAAGAGCCGTTATCCGTTTCGTGCCTGCTCTTTTTGGGCTGATGAATATGGCCGCAAACCACATAATCATAATCATTTTCAATAGCTATAGCTACTGCGGATTTTTCAAATTTGGCAATGTAGTCCAAGCTTCTGGCACCATTCTTTTTAATCTTTTTAGAAAGTGAGTATTTATCCTTCCCTCTTTTCTTTAATGACCAGTTTAGCGCTCGGTTAGCAATAAACAGTAGCGCATAGCCGTATCCCCCAAGTTTAGCTAACCATTTGGCATTTCGCATGGATATATCAAAAATATCCCCATGAAAAAACCAGGCTTTTTTACCATTAAGCTCTAGCATAAGTTTGTTTACAATATGCAGGCTCCCCAAAGACACACCGGCAAATCTGCGCATCATATCATCATGGTTCCCCGTAATGTAATACACTTCTACACCCTTCATTGACAGGGTAATGATTTTACGGAGCACCTTGGTATGTTCTGGCGGAAAGTAGCTTTTGTTAAATCGTCTTATATCAAGGATGTCCCCATTTAAAATAAGGGTCTTTGGCTGAATGCTACTTAAATATGTGAGCAATTCGTCCGCATGACATTCGTAGCTACCCAAATGAACATCCGAAATTACGGCAATATCTATTTTTCGTTTTTTCATACTCAATCGTAATGTTCTATTATTATGTACTCTAATGAACTTAAAAACGAATAAAACAACGGGCAGGAGCTTCGTTATTTCTTTTAATTCTCGGGGATGTACAAATTAATCATATGCATGTAAAGAGAACGTGAAGTTGACAATACCAATAGATGTTGAAACCATTAAATAATCTTTAAGTGGTTGCTGAATCATATTATTCGTGAATACTGAATACCTAATTTTGCGGTCATTGATTTAAGATTTATCTTTACCGCTAGCCAAAATCAAAGGGAACACCTATTAACAGTGTTTCATTTTACGGTTTTGGCCCGTACGGTTTAGCAATAATTAATTTTTAATTTTTTAGAATGGCAGGAAATTCTTTTGGAAACCTATTTAAACTCTCAACATTTGGAGAATCTCATGGTGTAGCTATAGGAGGCGTTTTAGACGGATGTCCATCAGGAATAGAAATCGATTTTGAAGCCATTCAAACCGAGCTAAACCGAAGAAAGCCAGGCCAGTCTGCTATTGTTACCCAAAGAAAAGAACCGGATACCGTTGAATTTTACTCGGGAATTTTTGAAGGAAAGACCACAGGCACGCCTATTGGCTTTGCCATTCATAACACCAACCAGAAATCTCACGATTATACACATATAAAAGACTCGTATCGTCCTTCTCATGCAGATTATGTTTACGATCAGAAGTATGGTTTTAGAGATTATCGTGGTGGTGGCCGCAGCTCGGCACGTGAAACCGCAAGTAGGGTAGTGGCCGGAGCCATAGCTAAGCAGTTTTTGTCCAAAATGAAGATTAACGCTTATGTTTCTCAAGTTGGAAACATGAAAATGGAAACCCCATATCAAGAATTGGATTTTTCCCTCATAGAATCAAATGCCGTACGCTGTCCTGATCCAGAGATGGCAGCCAAAATGGAAGGATACATTAAAGAAATAAAGAAACAAGGAGATACAATTGGTGGGGTTATCAGCTGCGTGATTCAAAATGTGCCCATTGGCCTTGGAGAACCTGCTTTTGACAAACTCCATGCAGAACTGGGCAAAGCAATGCTTTCCATAAACGCCGTAAAGGGGTTTGAGTATGGAAGCGGATTTGCAGGTGTCACCATGAAAGGCAGTGAGCACAATGACCAATTCAACCAAGATGGCACTACAAAGACAAACTACAGTGGTGGTATTCAAGGCGGAATCAGTAACGGGATGGACATTTATTTTAGTGTTGCCTTCAAGCCTGTAGCAACCATAATACAGCCTTACCAAACCATAGATAAGGATGGTAATTTTGTACAAACAAAGGGTAAAGGGCGCCATGACCCTTGCGTGGTACCTCGCGCCGTACCTATTGTTGAGGCTATGGCCGCATTGGTAATGGCGGATTTTAGCTTGCTAAATCGTACTATTAAGGCAAATTCGTAATCAATTTATTGGCAATTCATTAAATCCAAAGGTGATTTGTAGGTTGTTTTTCTGCTTTCGGATCAAAAGCAGTATATTACTTGCTTAAACTTTTGATGCATGCGAAAATTGGAATTACACTGGAGAATCTTGATCGGAATGGTCTTAGGTATTCTCTTTGGTTTTGGAATGACTTACGTAGAATGGGGCAAAGACTTTGTTCTAGATTGGATAAACCCTTTAGGATCTATCTTCGTTAAGCTTTTAAAGCTAATTGCAATTCCACTTATTTTAGCTTCGCTGATAAAGGGAATATCGGATTTAAAGGATATTTCTAAGTTCCGAAACATTGGTTTGAGAACCATAGCCATTTACATTGGTACTACTATAATTGCAATTTCCATAGGTCTTATACTCGTAAACCTTCTTAAACCAGGTGAAGGCATCTCAGAAGATACTATAGCCAAATTAACTGAAACCTATTCTAGCGATAGTGGTGTTACTTCAAAATTAGAAGAAGCCTCTAGACAAAAAGATAGCGGGCCACTTCAATTCTTAGAAGACATGGTGCCAGATAATGCTATTAAGGCATTGGGTGACAATAGTTTGATGCTCCAAGTTATATTTTTCACCATTTTCATGGGTATTTCCATGCTTCTTATTGGTGAGGAGAAGGCCAAGCCCCTCAAAGATTTTTTTGACGCTCTAAATGACATTGTGTTAAAAATGGTCGATTTAATTATGCTAACAGCACCTGTAGCCGTGTTTGCTTTGTTGGCAAACGTTGTAGCTACTTCCGGAGACCCGGACTTATTAATAGCTCTCTTAAAATATGCAGGGGTTGTTACATTAGGGTTACTATTAATGATTGTGTTTTATAGCATTGTGGTGACTTCGTTTACACGCTACAGTCCATGGAAATTTCTAAAAGAAATGAGTCCAGCACAACTATTGGCTTTCTCAACCAGTTCTAGTGCAGCTACACTACCTGTAACTATGGAAAGGGTAGAGGAGCATATAGGTGTAGATAAAGAAGTATCCAGTTTTGTCCTCCCCGTAGGTGCGACCATAAATATGGATGGAACCAGTCTTTACCAAGGTGTTGCCGCAGTTTTTATCGCACAAGCTTTAGGATTTGATTTATCTTTTTCCGGACAGCTTACCATTGTGCTTACCGCGCTGTTGGCATCAATAGGATCTGCTGCTGTTCCTGGCGCAGGTATGGTGATGTTGGTAATTGTTTTGGAAGCAATTGGCTTTCCTCAGGACAAATTGGCGATAGGCCTAGCACTTATTTTTGCAGTGGACAGACCGTTAGACATGCTACGAACCGTGGTAAATGTTACGGGTGATGCCTGTGTTGCTATGATGGTTGCTAAGTCCGTTGGAAAATTGGGCAAACCCAAAGTGAAGAACTGGGACGATAACTACGACAAAGTCAAATAAACGGCGATAATCTTAATTACTAAACTGACGATACCGTGCCTTGGTGAACATATATACTCCATAGCACACTAGTCCCGTTGCCACTATACCCATTAACCATGGGCCAGATGAGTTTTGTTGAATAAACTGAAAGGCTTCCGTAGTGCCCTTCATGCTAGACGAATCACTCCCAGCTAAGCTAAATCCTGCTTTTAAGAAGAAGTAAGATATAATGCTTGTCATTATACCTCTAGCCATGAGTCCAACATAGCCCACGTTTTTTATGAACTTGCGTTGAGTTGCATCGGAAAGGGATGCTAGGTTAAATTTCTTAAGGAAATCTCCCTTGTATACTTTTATGAATTGATAAATACCTTTTCCAGCCAAAGCGATACCAATGATAATAAAGCAATAGGTCCTAATATCTCCGGTTAGAAAAGAACTCGACCCTCCAGAGCCAGAATCCGGTTCATAAAAGATATCCACAATTGCAAAAATACCCAGCCCTAAATAGATGAGGCCACTAATAAAGAAGCTTACCCTTTTAACAAGGGCTTTGCCATCAGTACCCATATTTTCTGGGTCCTGAATACTTTGGACAAAGCGCCACAATGCATAACAAATTAAACCAACCCCAAGAGCGGCTAGTAAGAACTTACCAAAAGGCTGCTTTTCCAGAAATTCAATAATCTGTAATTTTCCCGCTTTTTGACCTCCCAAATTAAAAGCTGCAAGAAAAGCTAATATTCCGGTAATGGCGTATACGGAGCCCTTGGCTACAAAGCCAACATAGGCTACTTGTTTTATCTTATTGTTCATGGCGTATAGAAGTTCACTAATGATACTTTAAACTTCCATTAGCACTTAGCCCGATTACAATAAGTTTTAAACGAATGAGATAAGAAGGGTTTGCAATTCCTATGAGAGGAATTTGGCTTTCAACTCGGGCGTAGGAATCATACACTCCTCTTTTTTGCCATACCACTTATAGCGATTACGTGCTATAAAATCGTATACGATATCACGTATACTGCCCGGAATCCATTGTAACGCAGATGAAATTACCCCGTAACCTTTCAATTGTTTTCCAATTTCTAACGCAGCATCGGATTTCACGTAAAAAGCAACACCAGGTTCAATTAAAATGATGGAATCGATATTAGAAGAATCAATATTTCGCTCTGAAATGAGTTTTTGACCAATAGTACTTTGTAAAGGCGCATACCGGAACACATCCGCAGTATCCCGTTTTATTATAAACTGAATAGCACCATTGCATAAGTTGCAAACACCATCAAAAAGAATAATTTTTTTTGAATTTTCCACTGCCTTAAATTATAAAGGAAAACAAAAATGCCTCCGGTTAGTATAAATTAATATTAAGAGATAACCAATAAAACAAGATCTTTCAAAACATTACTTTTTAACCCGTTCCACCAACTCCAGCTGATCAACACTTACGTTGGTCGTAAAGATGCCATAATTTACAATAGCCTTGTTCTTTTCCAAGTTATCTATCGTACCAACGGATTTACCGTCCTGCATACGAACACGGTCTCCTAATTTAAAAATTGGGCGTGGCTTATTCTTTTCTTTGATAACCGCCTTTTTCTTTTCGACAATCTTCTTCTCACGAATTACCTTGACCTCTTTTTGAACTTCTTGTGCGACCTGTGCTTTTTTGGTACGTTCAACTTTGGCCTCTTTTGCCGTTTTTATTTTACGCTTACTATTCTCCGTTTCAACAATACGCAAAAGTTCAGACACAAGTGAGCGTTTCTTTTTATCAATAAAATAGCGGTCTGCGGCCTTATCAATCTTATTTCCCAATTGCACCATACGCTGGTCATGGTCATAAAGCTCTTGATAGTTCTCCAGTTTGCTCTTTACCTTGGCATTCAGTTTTTCTAATCGCATGGCCTCTTCTCGTGCCTTGGACTCCTCTTCTTGAAGCCGAGAGCCCGTTTGTGCCATTTTACTACGTTCTTTCTGAAGTTTAGCTATCGTGGCATCAAATCGCACTTTGCCTCGCTCTACCTTCTTCTTTGCCTTGTTAATCAAGCTATAAGGAATGCCATTCTTCTGGGCAACCTCAAAAGTGAACGAACTACCCGCTTCACCAAGAACCAACTGAAACGTAGGTTCCAACGTTTTGCTGTTGAATACCATGTTCGCATTCGTGGTGTGTGGCAACTCATCTGCCAACGCCTTTAGGTTGGCGTAATGGGTGGTAATAACCCCGTACGCCCCGCGTTCATAAAACACTTCTAAAAAAGCTTCCGCCAAGGCACCACCTAATTCAGGATCACTACCTGTACCAAACTCATCAATAAGAAACAGCGTTTGATCATCACAGATCCGCAAAAAGTTCTTCATGTTCTTTAGACGGTAGCTGTACGTACTTAAGTGATTTTCTATGGATTGATTATCACCTATGTCTGTCAATATCGTATCGAATAAACAAACGGAACTCCTTTCATGAACGGGAATTAGAAGTCCTGATTGAAGCATTACTTGAAGTAATCCAATAGTCTTCAGTGTAATACTTTTACCGCCCGCATTGGGTCCGCTAATTACAATAATCCGGTTTTCGGAGTGCAATTCTATGGTCTGCGGATACGTTTCCGTACGTTGTAATTTATTACTCAAATAGAGCAAGGGGTGAAAAGCATCTCGTAAATAGAGTCGCTTTTCATCATTGATTTTCGGCAACAATGAATTCGTATCCCTGGCATACGAGGCCTTGGCCGCCGTAATATCCATGTGAGCTAGGAACTCTTGATATTCCGCCAACAACCAAGCAAAAGGTCGTATTTGGTTTGTAAGTTCGTTGAGAATACGCTGTATTTCCTCTTTCTCATCGTATTCAAGATTATTAAGTTCTCGACTGTATTTTAAAGTAGCCTCCGGCTCTATGTAAACAATACTTCCCGTTTTGGAAGTCCCCATTACGGTACCTTTTACTTTTCTGCGGTACATAGCCTTTACCGCCAGAACTCTGCGATTCTCAACAACCGACTCCCTAATATCATCCAAATAATCAGACCCATGATAGGTATTGAGGGCCGATGCAAAGCTCTGACCAATTTTACCTTTCACCTGATTCATCTGACGGCGTATATCGAATAGCTTGTTAGATGCCCGGTCCTTGACTTCTCCAAAACGATCTATAACCACGTCTATTTCCTTGGGGATATCGGTGTTTAATTCAATTTTATTTGAAACTTCAAAAAGTAGGGGATAGTATTCTTTAAATTTTTTGAGGAATTTTTTATGAGCGGTAACCGTAATGCAAATGGTACCGATTTTTTTGAAACTGGAAACTTCAAGCGTCGTGTTCTCTATTCTAAGTAACTGAAGTTCTTTGTTTATAGCATCAAAACCATGGGGAGGTATTCGGTTTTCACTAATGAAAGAAGATAGATACTCTGCTGTTTGCCCTAAAGTCTCAACTACAGCTATTTTGTCTTCAATGGGAGCTATTTCCAGTGCACGTTCTTTACCCAATTCAGTAGAGCAACGGGCCGAAACCTGCTTTAAAACTGTGGGAAACTCAAGATCTTGTACTGTTTTAGGGTGAATATTTGCCATTCTTATTTAATTGCGACGGCAAAGGTAGTCAATGATGGCGAGATGTGAAATCCATTACTATTACCGTAAAAGCACTGGTTACTCAATACGTCTTGCTTGTGTTGTGAACGAAAGCCCCTGTTGAGACATCGTAGAATTCATAACACCCTCAAACAAAGGTTCTGGACAACCTTTTGGCACTTTCCATTCTATCAAGAAATTTGACCCAGTACCTCCTTCAACATCAACCTCATCAATAATAATTGCGGTAGTTTCCATTGGTGCAAGATAAATAGGGTGGGCAAAGTAGGTTCGAAGAGATTTTCCGTGGGTATCAAAATATTCCGCCTTTAATAAATATACTGTGTCTTTGTCGCTCGTATTCCTTAGACTGGCCATAGCTGTTAGGTTATGGGTCTTATGCTCCGTCATACTATATATTTGAGAGTATATGGACAAATAGGATTTACCATACTCCAACGAATCCTTTTTACTAATATCTATTTTCCGTTGTGACCAATTTTCAGAATTAATAGAGCTTATTTCCTTCTCTTCCATACAACTAGCTAAGAGCGATATGGATAATAGGGTTAAAAAGTATTTTTTCATTCTTCTCAATGTTTAGAGCGGTCATTTGATAGGAAACGAACTGCTATTTTTAAGTATTTTTGCAAACGACGATGAATTGCATTTTTGAAATTCTCCTAGAAGTTCCTAGGGCATTATCGTTACAATACAAAAATGATCATAAAAAATGACAGTACAAATACATAAAAGCTGGATAGCACCGCTTTCTCAAGAATTTGAAGCAGCATATTTTAAACAGCTCATAGATTTTGTAAAAGAGGAATACACACAAAACACTTGCTACCCTAAGGGCAAGGATATTTTTGCCGCTTTTGAGCATAGTCCATTTGATAAAACCAAAGTGGTCCTTATTGGTCAAGACCCCTACCACGGGCCTAATCAAGCAAACGGACTTTGTTTTTCCGTCAAAGATGGTATTCCACACCCACCTTCATTAATAAATATCTTTAAGGAGATTGAAACCGATCTAGGAATACCCTATCCGCAAAGCGGGAATTTAGAGCGTTGGGCAGACCAA
>NZ_RCNR01000001.1 GCF_009725985.1 Zobellia amurskyensis | reverse complement strand
TGGAGGTTTGGGCTTTGGACTTACCAATGGAGGTTTCAATGCTTCAGTTTCCCCAAGTGCCATCTATCAATTTAACGAAAAATTTTCAAGCGGTGTTAGCCTTACCTTTAACTACGCCAAATTAAATGACGACAAAAGATATGCCTACGGAGGAAGTATCCTTTCTCTTTACAACCCAGTACCTTTTCTACAGATTTCGGCAGAACTGGAGCAGTTGCGCATCAACCGGTCATTTTCCATTAATGGCCTTCCTGATATTAAAGACAATTATTGGTCTCCCTCTTTATTTCTTGGGTTAGGGTATACAGACCGTAATTTCACCATTGGCATTAGCTACAATGTACTTTATGATAATGACGAGAGTATCTATGCAAACGCTTGGCTGCCTTTTGTAAGAGTTTACTTTTAAGAGTATTTGGCCTTCAACCAAACTTTTTGCAATTCTCTTTTTAACACGAGAAAGGTAACTTGGTCGGCTACCTCTACAACATCTGTTACTGTAATTTCTTTAAATGCTTTCTCCGGCACATCTATAATATAGAGCAAATTGAGATACTCGGAAAAGCGCTCCATAATCAAGTGATAAATTTTCTCCATCAAAACACTTTTTAGTTGTTCTGGAAGAATTTCTAAATTAAGGTCTATGTAAATATTAGCAAGACCAAAATCCTTTATCAACTGAGCCACTAATTTTGGATAAAGCTCATTTTTTTGTGCGTTCGCAAACAACTCTGTACTATCTGAAAAATTCAAAACCATTGATTATCTACGTTTTTGATACAAAGATTGGTTTTGCATAACAAAAAATTTATCACTTGATTACAAACCACTGAAGCCTAACCGGAACTACGCTCTAATTTTTTGTTCCCACTCCCAAGCAGATTTCATAGCCTCATCTAAAGTGTACTGAGATTTCCAACCCAAAACTTCATTTGCTTTTTTAGTATCGGCATAAGCAGAAACAATATCACCTGCTCTTCTGTCCACAATTTTATAGTTCAACTTTTTACCTGAGACCTTTTCAAAACTATGAATCACCTCAAGTACCGAGCTCCCTTTTCCCGTCCCCAGATTAAACACCTCGTAGTTATCTTCATTTTTCCCTCCCAAAAGGCGTTGCAAAGCTTGAACATGCGCCTTTGCCAAATCTACTACATAGATATAATCTCGAATACAAGTACCGTCCTCGGTAGGGTAATCATCCCCAAAAACCGATAATTCCTGTCTTAACCCAACACCTGTCTGGGTGATAAAAGGCACTAAGTTCTGCGGCACACCTATTGGCAACTCTCCTATATTACCACTAGGATGCGCACCCATAGGGTTAAAATAACGCAATGCAATTGCATTTAAGCTTGAATTTACCGCACAAGTATCACGAATAATCTCTTCGCCCATTTGTTTCGTATTACCATACGGTGATTCCGCAGGTTTCACTGGAGCCTTCTCACTTATTGGCATTTCATCTGCCTGGCCGTAAACCGTACAAGAAGAACTGAATATAAAATTGGAATTATCTTTCTTAGAAAGTTCTTTCAATAAATATACTAGTGTACCAATGTTGTTCTCGTAATACAAAAGTGGCTTTTCAACACTCTCGCCAACCGCTTTAGACGCTGCAAAATGGATAACCCCTTCTACATCTTGATGTCTTCTAAAAAAGTCTTCAACTTTTGATTTTTCCTTTAAATCAATCTTTTCGAAAAGCGGCATCTTACCGGAAATTGAAAAAATACCTTCCAATACCTTTTCAGATGAATTAGAACAATCATCAATTATAATCACCTCAAAACCTTCATTTTGAAGCTCTACCACGGTATGAGACCCAATAAACCCGAGTCCGCCAGTCACTAATATTTTCATATTCTATTTTTTTCAAAACCCAATCAACGAGTAGGTTTCTTTTTTTATTGTCAAGTATAGGTTTTGTTGCAAAAGTCAAGACTAAAAAAAACAGCCGTTACCCATTTACAAACGCCAAAACTGTTTTTGTAATAAATTCTATCTGTTCATCATCCAACTCCGTGTGCATTGGTAAAGAAATAACTTCTTTTACCAACTGGTTGGTTACCGGAAAATCGGCTTCGTTATACCTATCATCTACATATGCTTTTTGCTTATGCAATGGAATAGGGTAATACACTCCACAAGGAATATCATTCTCGCTTAAATGTTTAACCAATGCATCTCGTTTTCCATTAGTGATTCTCAAAGTATATTGATGGAACACATGGCAACTACATGTATCACAAACTTCTTTTTCACATTTAACCGTTTTAGGGGTTATAATATTAGGTTGCCCTTTAAGAGCATTTGTATAACTCTTGGCTGCTTGCCTCCTACGGTTACAATACTCATCTAGTTTTGGCAACTTTGCACGCAGAACCGCTGCCTGAATTGAATCTAATCTAGAGTTTACACCCACCACGTCATGATGGTACCTCTCATACATACCGTGATTTACTACACCTCTTAAAGTGTGTGCCAATTCATCATCATTGGTGAAAATTGCACCTCCATCACCATAAGCGCCCAAATTTTTTGAAGGAAAAAAAGACGTTGCACCTACATGGCCTATTGTTCCTGCTTTTTGTTTACTACCGTCATCAAAAACATAATCTGCCCCAATAGCCTGAGCGTTATCTTCTATTACATAAAGATTATGTTGCTCTGCCAGTTGCATAATAGCATCCATATTGGCACATTGCCCGAATAAATGAACAGGAACGATTGCCTTTGTTTTTGGAGTGATAGCCTTTTCAACAGCTTCAATATCTATATTAAAAGAATCTGGCTCTACATCCACTAGAACCGGTGTTAATTGCAAGAGTGCAATAACCTCTACCGTTGCTGCAAATGTAAAATCTGCCGTGATAACCTCATCACCTGGCTGAAGTCCCAAACCCATCATCGCAATTTGCAAGGCATCTGTACCATTGGCACAAGGTATTACGTGTTTTACCCCCAAATATGCCTCCAATTCCGTTTGAAATGATTTCACTTCAGGTCCATTTATGAAAGCCGAAGTTTCCATAATAGTAGCTATGGCCGAATTGACTTGTTCCTTAATTCCTTCGTACTGGCCTCCTAAGTCGACCATTTGAATTTTTTTCATCGTCATGAATTATATAAATCGAAACAAAAATACGAAACCATGCAGTACAATTTTATGTAAAGAAGTGTAATTTAGCCCAAAATATGAATCAGTGCATAGCATCTATAATGTGATTGTTCAGATTTCTTGGTTCTTCTTGAAAATTCTGGCTCTTTTTAATTCCAAACTAAAGCTGTTCGTTAATGGCCGAAAGCATTCCTTTTACCTACTTGATAACGCAATTTCCAAAGATGACAAAACGCTTTGGGTTCATGCGGCATCTTTAGGTGAATTTGAGCAAGGGCTTCCTATTATTGAAAAACTTAAGAAAGAATATCCTACCCATAAAGTTGTACTTACTTTCTTTTCTCCTTCCGGGTATGAAGTAAAGAAAAATACTTCTGCAGCAGATGTTGTGGCTTATTTACCCATGGACACCAAAAAAAAATGCTGCTCATTTTATAAAAACAGTGCATCCGGATATAGCTGTTTTTGTAAAGTATGAGATTTGGCCCAATTACATGAAAGCGTTGGAAAAGAACAAAGTTCCAGCTGTTCTAATTTCGGCCTTGTTCAATAAAAATCAAATATATTTTAAAGCCTACGGCGGATTCATGAGAAGTACGCTGCGTAAATTCTCGAACTATTTTGTTCAAGATGAGAATTCAAAAAAGCTATTGGAATCCATTGGGATAAAAAACGCACATGTAAGCGGAGATACTCGCCTAGACCGTGTTTCTGAAATCTTAGACCGAGATAACACCTTGGATTTCATGGAAGCCTTTAAAAACGACAAAATTTGTTTTGTTGCCGGAAGCACTTGGCCCGAAGATGAAGCCATATTAATAGACCACATTAACCACGCCCCTAAAAATTTAAAATATGTATTGGCTCCGCATACCATTAAGAAGGATAAAATTTTAGGCCTTGCTGGGGCATTTACCAAAAAGACTACATTATACTCAAAAATTGACAGTAATAATCTGCGCGATTATGATGTTCTGATAATTGACACTATTGGTCTTTTGACAAAAATTTATAGCTACGCAGATATAGCGTACGTTGGCGGTGGGTTTTCCACAGGACTGCACAATACATTAGAACCTGCCGTTTTTGGCATTCCGGTGATAATTGGACCGAATTATGACGGTTTTAAAGAAGCGGAGGATTTAGTGAAACAAAAAGGTATCTCTCCAATAAAAGATCAATGGACTTTTGGTGAGCTTTTAAAGAAATTTCTAGATAGTCCAGACTATAGAAAAAAGACTGGTGAAATCAATGCTACGTATATTTCCAAAAACAAAGGTGCTAGCCAAGAAATAATGAACCACATTAAAGAGCTCATCCAATAATCTTAACAAAGGCTTGTTTTCTAAAATCAGTATTTTTCTACTGAATGCAAATTACACTTCATCGTTTTTTTGAACAGTTCAACTGACGAACACACTAAACATAAGACCATTAAGTCAATTTATTCGCAATAATTCGCCTTTGTATTTAATAATTTCTTAAATTTAAGAAAACCTAATCAAATGGAACAAGAGCTAAGCAACGGAGTAAAATTACTTAATGGATTTCTTCGAATTATGATTGCCTGTCTGGTATTTATTCTACTGGCCATACCAGTAGCCTTAGTATTAGATATAATAGGAATCCTATAGCTCCTTTTAAGAAAATTAATTGACCAAGCATAAAAAAGGCCCTATATGAGGGCCTTTTAATTTTTTATAAAGTTGCTATTATACCTTTAACATAGCCTATTGATTCCATCATTCCCGGTAGCGGATCATCTCCTTCAGCCTCATATTCCAAAGCCAAGGTTCCCTTATAACCTAACTTAGAAACGGTTTTTAGAAAAGCTGGAAAATCTATAACCCCACGGCCAATAATACAAGTTTGTCCATCATGCTCGGAGGCTGTAACGTCTTTTAGATGAATGTCAAATACCCTATCAAAAAATTCAGTAACATCTTGGGAAGGGTCTCTTTTTATACGCTGGGTATGTCCTATATCCACACAAAGCCCCATGCGCTTATCCCTATCCTTAATCTTCACATAAGCACTTTCTGCACTTGGATATACTTTATCTCCTGGGCCGTGGTTATGAATAGCAAGCTTAATGTCCAATGTCTTCACCTTCTCTTCCACATAATCTAACAGGTCGTGACTTGGCACACCTACAATCATGTCCAATTCCGCCAATTTAGCATAGTCAAAAGCTTGGTCCACTTCCTCCTTAGTCTTCATATAGATAACGCCCGCACCATAAAAGTCAACTCCTTTCTCTTTACATTCCGCAACCGCACTTTTGATTGTGTGCGCACCCGAATCTAAAGGAAGATGCATGCTCTTAAAGGTAATACGATTTAAACCGCACCGTAACGTCATGTCCAAAGCCTTCTCTCTGGTGAATTCCCTAAGGGTATATGAAGCAACCCCTAGCTTTAAATCTGACTTTAAATTATTAATAGTTGCCTCTTTGGCACCAGCGTGTATTACCCCCGGAATGGATAATGCTCCAATACCCAATACACCTACCGATGTACGTTTTAAAAAATTCCTTCTGTTCGCTTTCATGTATCTTGTTATTTGTCTATTTGGTTAGGGTCTAAAATCATTTTGCTTTACAAATACGTTTCACTTTACGCTCTAAAATTGCCAAAAGCATATGTTTAACCCTCTAAATATATGATACTTTTAAACTTTCTACAATACAACAAGTAATACCTTAACACAACTCCTAGTTTTTATGTGAATTTATAAACATCCAAATTAGCTTAATTTACGTATTTTGAATGACCACCAATACTACAAAATGAAATATATTGATTTGAACAACCTTATTCCGCACTTGGCGGAAACAGGCACTTGGATAGGTAGGTGTGCCGTACCTGAAAAAAAAGCATATAATGGAGTTGCCGGACCTCATGTGGTTTTAGCCAGTAAAGGAAAGGTCTACGATCTTTCTGCACATTATAACTCTACCAGTGAATTAATCAATAGCAAGGATCCCGTTGCCCGTATAAAAGAATTAAAAGATTTGCCAAAACTTGGCAACTTAATAGACATCCTGCAAAACTCTTTGTATTTCAATAAGAATCCAAAAATCCCCTACTTCATTGCCCCCAATGACATTCAAGCAATAAAGGCCTGTGGCGTAACTTTCATAAAAAGTTTATTGGAAAGGGTCATAGAAGAAAGAGCCAAAGGAGATGCCCACGCAGCAAATGATATACGGCAAACTATATATGCTTCATTAGGTGACGATTTAAGCAAGGTAGTAGCAGGCTCTCCAGAGACGGAAAAGCTAAAAGAAGAATTACAAAAAAAGGGACTATGGTCTCAATATCTAGAAGTGGGTATTGGAAAAGATGCCGAAGTTTTCACAAAAGCCCAACCTTTATCTGCCGTTGGATTTGGTGCTGAAATAGGTGTTTTAAAAAGTTCCAAATGGAATAATCCCGAACCGGAAATTGTACTTGCGGTATCTTCTTCAGGAAAAATAGTGGGTGCCACATTGGGCAATGACGTTAACCTTCGTGATTATGAAGGTCGCAGCGCTCTGCTACTCGGAGAAGCAAAAGACCAAAATGGTTCTTGTGCCATTGGCCCTATGTTCCGGTTATTTGATGACACTTTTACCCTAGAAGACGTAAAAAATTGTGACGTGGAATTTGCCATGGAGGGGAAAGATGATTTCACTACTTCTGGAAGCAACAAAATGAAAGAAATTAGCCGTAGTCCAGAAAGTCTAGTTTCGCAAGTAATAGGTAAAAACCACCAATATCCTGATGGATTAGTCCTATTCTTAGGTACTATGTTCGCACCTACGGAAGACCGTAGTAAAAAAGGATTAGGTTTCACCCATAAGAAAGGCGACAAAGTAAATATTTCATCATCCCATTTAGGCACACTTATCAATTGGGTAAATACCTGCGATAAAATACCAAAGTGGAAATTCGGTATTGGAGCTTTCTCAAACTACATTGTAGAAAGAAATTTAAACAAAAGCTAGACTTAACAGTAAGAAAACAGTGGCATGCTGTCTTAAAAAATGCAATGCTTTAGACATTTGGTTTTCTACTGTTTTAATAGAAATGCCCATATCTAGAGCTATCTGCTTGTATTTTTTCTTTTCCAACTTGTTTTGTACAAACACTTCTTTACAACGTGGTGGTAATTGCGAAATGAGAACATTTAGGTTTTCAAGTTTTATGTCTACCCTATCCCGCTCATAAGCAGTATCAGCAATGACTTCCCATTTAATCTTATCTAAGGTATCGAAGTTTATTTTTTTGGTCCGAACGTGCTGCAAAAATTGGTGGTAACAGCATTTGAACAAATAATTCTTAACCGAACCCCTAATCTGCAACTGGGCACGTTTCTCCCACAAATGCACCAACGTATCTTGAACAATATCCTCGGCTAAATATCGGTTGTTACACATTTTAAAGATGTAATTACACAACCAATCATAATATTCGGAAAACAAATACCGGTATGCTTCGGCATTGCCGCTCTGCATTTTTCTGACCAGTTTTTGTTCGTCCATTCCGTATAGTATACTTTCAAATTTAAATAAAAATCACTCACACGTAGGGGTTTTTTGACAATTGTGCATCATTAATTTAAATGGTGTGAATATTTATGAATTACCAAGAACTCATATCTAAATGGCTTGACAGGAGTATTACCTCCAAGGAGCGCGAGCACCTAAAGACCTGGGTTTCCCATAGTGATGCCAATATGATGGCGTTTAAAAAGCGCATTCGAGAATCACAAGACTCCAATAAATTATCTTTTGATTTCAACAGGGGATTTACAAAATTCAATACCAAAATCTCTACTCAAAGACGCAAAAGAAAACGCATGGTTTCCGTAATGGCTTATGCCTTCGTTTTTATTGGATTGGTACTTTTAGGAATACAATTTAAAGGTTCGTCATTGGTATCAAATAAAACAGAGCCTGCCCCATACCAAACCGTAACCACCCAACAATCACCAGAAAATATAACTATCACCTTGGCTGACGGGAGCATACAGACTCTCACAAAGGATGGCAATGAAACTTTGACCGATGCACAAGGAAATATTATAGCGGACAAGAACATTAACGAGTTAAATTTCAGTGCTCAAAAATCTGAATCTGTCGTATATAATGAAATCTATATACCCTATGGACAGACTTTTAAAATTAGACTGTCCGATGGTACTTCCGTTTGGTTGAATGCCGGTTCCAAACTAAAATTCCCCACTAGTTTTAACAGCGACTCTTTAACTAATAGAACGGTTTTTCTTGAGGGCGAGGGTTATTTTGATGTAACCGAGAACAAGAAAAAACCCTTTTTTATCAAAACGCAAGGTCTGACCCTAAAAGTGCTAGGAACTCAATTCAACCTATCCTCATACCTAAACGAAGAAAACATAGCAACCACCCTAGTTGAAGGGAAAGTGAGCATTTCTGAAGCTGATACGCCGGATAACGAAATACAGTTGACTCCTAGCTTTCAAGCGAACTATAAAAAATCTGAAAATAACTTTAGCAAAGCAAAAGTACAGACCGAACTATATACCTCATGGATGGATAACAAACTAATTATAGACAACCTTAAATTCTCCGAGATCCTGGTTAAGCTAGAAAGAGTCCATCAAGTAAAATTTTTAAATAATGCCCAACATCTAAACAACGAGGTCTTTAAAGGAGAGTTTGAAAATGAAAGCATAGAGGAAGTACTGAATACAATTTCACTAAGCACACCTTTTAACTATACCATTAATCAAAATACGATAACAATAGAAAGTAAAAGCTAGAATAACAATCAGATTTAAAAACAACTAATTAGTAACAATCAAATACACAATGATCATGAAAAAAACCCAAGAACACAGTGCACGGGCTACTAGACGCCTAAAGCAGATAAACTTGAAGACCATGCTCAATTTATTATCAGTCTTCTTTATTGTTTTTCAGGTAAACGCGAATACCACATCTCAAAAAAAAATAGAGCTAGATTATGAAAATGCACCCCTAAAAAACATCTTAAACGAAATAAAGACTCAAACCGAATATCGTTTTTTCTACAACACAAAAGAAATAGACGACACTAGGAGAATTTCTTTTCATGCCAATGGAGAAATACTTGAACAGGTATTGGCTAAACTTTCTAAAAAAGCAAATTTCGATTTTAAAATAAATGGAAAGCAAATTGTCCTAACTAAGAAAATCCAAACCACAGCTCTACCGCAAGAAAAAGAAATTGCAGGCACCGTAAAAGATGCCTCCGGCGAACCCCTATCCGGAGCAAGTGTGGTTATAAAAGGAACCACTACAGGAGCCCAAACAGACTTTGACGGTAATTTTACCATCACTGCTCCAGATGATACAGCTATACTGGTTGTATCTTATATTGGTTATGAAACTTTGGAAGTAGTCGTTGCGGGGAAAACTTCCTTTAACATTACCCTGAACGAAGCGGCCGCCCAACTGGACAACGTTGTAATAGTTGGCTCAAGAAACCCCAACAGGACCTCAACGGAAACCGCTACAGCTGTAGATGTTATTCCTATGGAAGATGTTGTTTCCAAAACGGGAAAAATTGAAGTCAACCAATTATTACAATACGCCGCACCATCATTTAATGCAAATAAACAATCCGGTTCTGATGGAGCAGACCATATAGACCCTGCTTCTTTGCGTGGTCTGGGCCCTGACCAAACCTTGGTCTTGATCAACGGAAAAAGAAGACACCAATCTTCATTGATAAACGTATTTGGAACGCGAGGTAGAGGCAACACAGGTACTGACCTTAACGCCATTCCTGCCTCGGCAATTAAAAGAATTGAAATCTTAAGAGATGGTGCTTCTGCACAATATGGTTCTGACGCCATTGCAGGTGTAATTAATATCGTATTAAAAGATAGAACAGATGAACTTTCCGGATCTATTAGCTATGGAGCATACAGCACCAATGCCAAAGGAGATTTTCCTGATGGAACACCAAACACAGATGGCAACCGCTTAGACACGGAAAGAGATGGGAATGCTATTGGCGACGACCAAAGTTTTGACGGTGGATCTATCAAGTTCGCAGCTAACTATGGTGTTAAGATAGGCGAAGAAGGTTATGCCAACTTTACCACAGAATATATTGCCAAAAACAAGGTACTTAGACCTGGTTTTGATTTCAGGAGAGGGTTTGGAGAAGCTGCCATAGATGGGTTTAATTTCTTTGGAAACATGAGCATTCCGGTTTCGGATAATACTGAAATCTATGCTTTTGGAGGTAGAAATTATAGAGATACAGATGCATTTGCATTTACCCGAAACAATCCTACGGAGCGTAATGTTGTAAGTATTTACCCTAATGCTTTCACCCCTCGCATCACCTCTAACATTATTGACAACTCTGTTGCAGTTGGGGTACGAACCGAGATGGAAAACGGTTGGAACGTAGATATAAGCAACACTTACGGAAAAAACTTATTCCACTATTTTATTAAAGGTTCCTTAAACGCTTCACTTGAAGAAACATCTCCAACGGATTTTGACGCAGGCGGACACAGTCTTAGCCAAAACGTAACGAACTTGGATATCTCTAAATTTTACGAAGAGATAATGGCTGGAATGAACTTAGCATTTGGTGCGGAGTACAAAACAGAGAATTTTGAAATCTTTGCCGGTGAAGCATCATCGTACGGAACTTTTGACGTAGACGGAGCGTTAATTACCAACCCTGCTACACAGACCATACCTACAGACCCACTTACAGGTAATCAAAGGCCAGGTGGCTCGCAAGGTTTCCCCGGCTATAGTCCTGCCAACGAAATAGACCGAAGCAGAAGCAACGTTTCGCTTTATGGTGATTTAGAATTGGACGTTACCGAAAAGTTCTTGGTTAGTGGTGCTGCCCGTTTTGAATACTTCAGTGATTTTGGAAGCACCACCAATGGTAAATTGGCCGCTAGACTAAAAGCTTCTGAAAATTTCAATATTAGAGGTTCTGTTAGTTCTGGTTTTAGAGCACCTTCATTAGCGCAAATTTATTACAACCTTAAGTTCACCAACTTTATAGGTGGTGTAGCTTCGGAATCCCTTCTTTCTCCAAATAATAGTCCGGTTACCGCTTCTTTCGGTATTGGACCATTAAAAGAAGAAAAAGCATTCAATGCCGCATTAGGATTCACTGCCAAAGCTGGTAATTTTACCGCAACGGTAGATGGTTACTATATAAAAATTAAAGACCGTATTGTGCTTACAGGAGATTTCCCTGCACCGCAGATACCTAATGTAAATTCCGCTCAATTCTTTGTAAACGGTGTGGACACCCAAACTTCGGGTCTTGATGTTATCTTGGCTTACAAAAACACGCTTTCGGAAGACAGTTCATTTGGCGTAACATTCTTGGCCAACTTCAATGATATGAAGATTGATAATGTCAATAATGGAAGTTTAGATGAAAGCACATTCTTTGGTGAGCGTGATAAAGGCTTTTTATTGGCCTCTGCCCCAGACAGCAAATTAAATCTTAACCTAGATTATAATAAAGGCTGGTTTGATGCTGCATTGAGCTTTACACGTTTCAGTGAAATAGAGTTAATAGATTACCAGATATTTGAAGATTTTGCGGATTTAGGGTACTCTTCCCAAGAGGCCTTGCTGGATGGTGCAACGGATAGATATAGCGCTAAAATAGTTACCGATCTTAATTTTGGTTTTGAACTTTCAGAAAGCCTTAAACTAAGCGTAGGTAGCAATAACCTTTTTAATGTGTATCCTGACCAACAAGACGACTGGTCTGATTCAGGCGGATATTGGGATGCCGTACAAATGGGCTTTGCAGGTTCTTATTACTATGCAAGACTCGCATTTACCTTCTAAAACAAGTACTTAAATTTGTTTTAGCTAAGTGCCAAAAGCCACTCAATTTTATGTTGAGTGGCTTTTTTCATTTTAACCCTATTTACAACGGCAAGATTGAATAATAAATCAACCTTCAACATTTAGCAGTTCTTTTTGTTTCTTTCGAAAGGCTTTAGGGGTTTCTCCCGCTGCCTTTTTAAAAGTTTTTGTAAAGTATGAATTATCATAAAAATTAAAGAAATGGGCAATTTCTTCGCTACTCATATCTGTATATACTAGATATCTTTTTATTTCTATAATCAACTTCTCATTGATCAGTTCACTTACGCTTTTGCCCATAAGCCTTTTGGTAATGCGGTTAAGATTTTGTGGTGTCATATAAAGTTGAGAGGCATAATCTACCACACTTCGATTGTTTTTAAATTGTTTGTTTATTAAAGATTCTAAAACCATCATATGTTGGGTGTCAACACTTACTTTATTTTCTTTTGAAGCTTGGTATAGTCTTGATAATTTTACGAGAACTTGGGTAAGTTGGGCTTCCAGCATTTCATATTTCAAAAAGTCATCATTCACATATTCCGTATCCATTTCTATTAATAGTCGTTGAAACATCAGTAAATCTTCTTCTGACAATTCAATAAAAGGTTCACTTAAAAATCTATTGAATATGGGTAAAGATTGTAACCATTGTTGTGCCCCATGTCTTAATATAAAGTCTGCCTGAAAAAGTACGCCAATGCCTTCTGTAAATTCCCCATTAATGGCAAAAACTTGTCCGGGACTACCGAAATAGACCGTATTTTTTTTAGGTTTATAACTATTGAAATCAATATTTAGCTCACTATTACTTTCCACAAAAAAAGAGATACCATAGTTAACATTTCTAAACGGATTGCCACTTTTTATGTATTCGGGCATATTTTCTGGCTTTAACAAAACAAATTTGGGCTGTGTGCTGCTCTTATGATTTCCGTAATCCGTGTACAGTTCTGGTATTCCAATTTGTGGTATATCTTCCATGGTAAATGGTATTTATATATCAAAATATACCATTTTATCAATAAACAAGAGCTATTTATTATCGAAATGTTCTAAAAATACCATAATTGGGTGTTTAATTACCATTTCTGGGCTTTGTTGCTACACTAACTTTGCGCCTCAAAATTGATAATTCTAATATGATGCGTAAATCTGAATTTGGTATGAATGATAAATACCTGTGGTATCTACCAAAAAGTCTTTCAATTGTTCTTTTGGTGCTTTTAAATATAAGCTGTGGTAACGAAGAAAAACCTAAGGTGAATAAAACCATTAAAGTGGAGGTCATGAACGTTGGTTTCAATACCAATAATTCTCATGCTAAAGTAGCTTATAACGGTACAATTGAAGCAGATGTAGCCATAAAATCTAGCTTTCAAGTTTCGGGCAATGTACTAAATGTTCCTGTTTCAATTGGCGACTTTGTAAAGAAGAACCAATTGATCGCGCAAATTGATGCTACTGTTTATAATAGTCAATATGAACAACAACTTGCTCAGGTACGTTTGGCAAAAGAAAATTACGAGCGTATAAATAATGTTTTTTTAAAGGGAAGTATTGCAGAGATAAGAATGTTAGAAGCGCGCTCACAATATGAGCAGGCGCAGGCAGCTGCAAAAATGACCTATGAAAATGTACGCCATGCGAAACTATATGCCCCAATGGACGGGTATGTTAGTGAAAAGATGATGGATGTTGGAGATTTGGCACAACCTGGTCAACCAGTAGTTGAGATCGTAAATATAAATTCAGTCAAAGCGGTGTTACCAATACCTGATGGTGAAATCAATTCGATAATAAAAGGTGGTTCTGCAAACGTAAATCTTCCAGCCTTAGACAAATCAGTTATAGGAATTATAGACGAGGTTTCCATACAATCTAACCAAGGTTCACCGGTGTACACGGCATACGTAAAATTGAACAATCCTGATAAACAGATAAAACCCGGCATGACCTGTAATGTGCGCTTAATGGAGATGGTCGGCAAAGATAAAAGCGCAGAAGAAGTTATTGTAATTCCCTCAGAAAGTATTGCCGTGACCGAAGATGGCGAACAGTATGTGTATATAGTGGACAATGGTATTGCAGAAAGAAAATATATAGAAATTGGTGAATTGTACGATAGCGGTATAGTGGTTAAAAAGGGACTTATAAAAGGAGATTATCTCATTATATCTGGTTATCACAAACTAACACAGAGTACACCGGTAGAAATTGTTAATGACGCTAAGTAGTTTGAAGATGAAGAAGAAAAGCGGAGCCATAGATTGGGCCTTTAAACATTCTACATTTCCCATGGTACTAGCTTTATGCTTGGTCCTAATGGGTATTTATGGGCTTTTTAACATGCCTAGAAATGAATTTCCCGACTTTACCATACGCCAAGGTCTTATAATTGGGTCGTATCCGGGTGCTTCTGCCGAAAAGGTAGAGCAAGAGCTGACCTCAAAAGTAGAAGAGTACTTATTTGGGTATAATGAGGTTGATAAGACCAAAACCTATTCTTATTCCAAAGATGGTCTTATGTTCATTTACGTAGAGGTATCGGACAAAATTAACCATAACGCTACTGAACAGTTTTGGAATAAGTTAAAGTCTGAAGTGCTGATTTTTCAACAGCTTGAGCTTCCTAGAGAAGTTCAGGGTGTTATGGTGAACAGTGATTTTGGTAGTACGGCAGCCTTAATTCTTGGTGTTCAATCAGATACCAGACCTTACAAAGATCTACAACGCCATGTAGAGGATATCGAAGATGAATTAAGGCTGATCGATAACATGGCAAAAATTTCGCATTCGGGCGGACTTACAGAGCAAATTGCCGTGTATGTAGATCAAGATAAATTGGCTAGTTATGGCATAACACCTAACAGTATTGCCAATAGTTTACAAAATCAAGGTGCCTTAGTTGGTGCGGGTACATTGGAAAATTCAGAAAGAGAAAGACCCATTTATCTTGAAACTTCCTTGAAGACCGAAGCTGATATTGCCAATCAATCTATAAAAACGGAAGAAAACGGAAATATCATACGTGTACGGGACGTTGCTCGCGTAGTTCGTGAATATGATGATCCAGATTCTTATTTGACCATTAGCGGGTCTAAGGGAATGATCATTACCTTAGAAATGGCGAAGAAAGGGAACATTGTTCAATTCGGTGAAGAAATTGACGAGCGATTAGAAAAGGTAATCAGTGAATTGCCAAGTGATATTACCATTACAAAAATAGCCAATCAACCAGAAGTGGTCGATCATTCTATAAGCCATTTTATGAAAGAGTTTGGTTATGCCTTGATCGGTGTAATCATCGTTACCTTAATATTGCTTCCGTTCAGGGTAGCATCGGTGGCGGCTGCGACCATACCTATTACTATTTCTGCAACACTCGCTATAATGTATTTTACGGGAATAGAATTGAATACGGTAACGCTAGCGGCACTTATTGTGGTGCTGGGTATTGTAGTAGATGATCCTATTGTCATTATAGATAACTATGTAGAAAAACTTGATGAAGGTATGTCAATACCTGAAGCTGCCGTAAGTAGTGCCAAAGAACTTTTTCCATCTGTATTTACCGCAACATTGGCCATCTCGGCAACATTTTACCCATTGCTGTTCTTCATGGAAGGTGTAGCATCAGATTTTATTAAGGCTTTTCCGTACGTTATAATTATTGCTCTTACATTATCCTTGATTATTTCAATTTTACTGGTTCCTTTTATCAATTCACTTTTCATTAAAAAAGGATTACATGCCAACCCCAATGAGAAAGAACAAGATGATAAAAAGTCTATGCTAGATAGGCTGCAATCCTTTTTTGACAATGCGGTCAATAAAGCCATGGAACGTTATAAATTGACCATTGGCTTAGGTATTGCGGCAGTAGTTGTGGGTGTAATGCTTTTTGGAGGCATCAGCCAACAGTTATTTCCAAAAGTGGAACGTAATCAATTCTCAATAGAGATCAATTTAAACCCAGGGAGTAGTCTCGATGAAACTACCAAGGTGGTAAACGGATTGGAGAAAGTTTTAAAAGCCGATGAACGTGTAGCATTTTACACCAGTTTTATTGGTCAAAGTTCTCCTCGTTTCCATACGCTGTACGCACCCAACCTTCCTGCCAAAAACTATGCACAAATTTTGGTAACCACCATATCTGACGATGCTACTGTTGAAGTTTTGAACGAGTATGATGAAAAATATGCCGACATGTACCCAAACGCATATTTAAGAATGAAGCAGTTAGATATGGCAGGTACCCTTGCACCAATAGAGGTAAGGCTATACGGCAGTGATATTGATCAACTTAAAAAGTATGGCGATACCATTATCAATATTGCACGTAGTACACCAAAAACACTTTGGAGCAGAACTGACTTTGGCAGTATGAAAGAAGCTGTTAAGATGGATGTTAAGCACAATGAAGCTGCAAGGCTAGGTCTAAACAACAGAGATATTGCCAATGCCGTTGCAGTAAACACTACGGGATTAAAAGCTACTGAGGTCTGGGATAAGGACTATACTATTGATGTAAAGATCAAAAGTGAAAATCAACATCGACAGAACGTTTCGGATCTGCGACAATTATCTATAATTTCAGCACAGAAACAAGCAAAGGTTCCTTTAAGACAGGTAGCGGAAATTACCCCGCAATGGTCGCAAGAACAAATTACCAATAGAAATGGAAACCGTTGTCTCACCGTTCGTATAGACATTTCCAAAGATGCAGTTGCCAATGAGGTACTCGCAGAAATGATACCTCATATTGATGAGATTACCTTTCCTGAGGATATTAGAATAGAGTATGGCGGTGAGTATGAACTGCAGATAGAGAACAACAAACCAATGGGACTTTCCCTTATGCTAAGTGTAGTGTTAATTTTCTTGATTCTGCTGTGGCACTTTAAAAGCTTTATGCACGCACTGTTAAGTTTTATCACCATGCCGTTAAGCATTTTTGGTGCTGCTTTTGGGTTGATATTGATGCAGTATCCTTTTGGATTTACCTCATTTCTTGGTTTACTGGCTCTATGTGGTATTGTAGTAAGAAACGGAATTATATTAATTGATTATGCCGATGAATTAAGGCATGAACATGGGTATAGTGTTAAAAAAGCCGCTATTCTAGCAGCAGAAAGACGTATGCGCCCCATTTTCTTGACATCTTCTGCAGCAGCTGTTGGGGTGATACCTATGATCGTGAGCCGATCTAGCTTATGGGGGCCTTTGGGTACCGTAATCGCATTTGGGCTTATGTTCTCTATGGTGCTTACTTTATTTGTTCTTCCTGTACTATACTGGTTATTCTTTAGAAAAGAGGATAACGAGACCACCAAAGAAGAAGCAGTCAACACTAATATTTAACAGTAGAAATTAAGTAATGAAACATATAAATACATATTTATCCAGCCTTGGTAAATCGCGTAGCTTTTTAACAATGGCTTGTTCCCTAGCTGTATTATGTAATGTCTTTGCCCAGCAAATTTCATTGGAAGAAAGTAAGGAAGCTGCTTTAAAACATAGTAATGCCATTAAGAACGGCTTGTTGACCATAGAGAAGTCAGAAGCCTTTAAACGTGAAATGGTGGCAAACTATTTTCCGAATGTAGAGGCTAGTGCACTTGGGTTATATGCCCCTAATGACCTAATTGGTCCTATTGAGGGTTTTCTTCCCAATGGTATAGATAACTTATACAATGCCAGTGCAACGGCAACCGAGGTTATTTATGCCGGTGGAAAAATTAGAAATTCTAATGCTTTGGCCGATATACAATTAGAAACTTCTCAAATCAGGGCAGAACAAGCGGTAGATAGCGTTTTATTGGTAACCGAAAATAAGTTTTGGCAGTTGGTACAAATACAAGAGCAACAAAAAGTAATAGAGACCAACGAGATTTATCTAGATGAACTTTTAAAGCAACAGCAGGATCTATTGGAAGCGGGTCTTATTGCAAAAAATCAATCGTTACAGGTAAAGGTTAACCGTAGCGAATTACTTTTAAATAAAAGCAGATTGGAAAATATGCGCAAACTCGCATTGCTGGATTTTTCGCTTTATGTCGGCGTGGCATACTCATCAAACATGAAAGCTGCGGCAGATTTTGACCATACCACGGTTCCCGATTTTAAATATAGCGAGCCAGATATGGACCTTACAGGCAATAGTAATTATGAGCTTCTTGAAAAATCGATAACAGCAAGTGCCTTACAGACTAAAATGGCGAAAGCAGATTTATTACCCTCTTTGGCAGTTGGTGTAAGTGCCGTAGAGTTTGGTGCTTTTGATGATGATTTAGATAGCCAGTTTACCGGATTTGCCTTTGGTTCTTTAAGTATCCCTATTTCAGACTGGTGGGGTGGCGGTAAGCAAAGACTGAAGCAGGAAAGAATACAAGAAGAAATAGCTAAGAATAACCGAATGGATGGTATAGACCAATTAAAAGTGGCTATTACCCAAAGCTGGTATGATTTGCTCAATGCACACGAACAAATTCAATATGCATTGGAAAACAAGCAATTGGCAGAAGAGAATTTAAAGGTGAACAGGGATAATTATGATAACGGTTTGAGCAATTTAACCGATTTGTTAGATGCACAAGCCATGGCACAGAATGCCCAATCTACACTGATAGATGCCTATACAAATTATGAGAACAAAGAAATCACTTATCTGTACAGAACTGATCAGCTAGATATCCCGTCTCTAGATAATCTAAAATAACAAAAAGATTTACTTTTTAATCAGGTCATTGCCCAACTAGCCGTATGAAGAAAAAACAAATCATCAGGGTATTAACACTAGCTCTGATGTGGCTTTTAGCTATCATAGCATTTGATGTTGTTCTCAACATCAAGGTTTTTGAAAAGGGAGATTGGCTACCATATCTAGAATATACCTTTTCGGTAATTGTTCCTATTACAACTCTGTACTGCTTAACCATTGGTATAAGCGAGGTTTTGTTCATGCAGACAATGATTCGTGACTATCCATTTGCCATTGTTGTACTTTTTAAAACCGTTTTGCAGTTCACGGTCATTTTTATACTTCATTTAGGCAGTTCATATTTCATAAGAGAACTACTCCCCTTAAGTCCTAATGACGCTGTAAATAAACATTATAGTTATTTGACCACATCGCTCAATTTAGTCTATACGATATACTTTTTTGTCGTGAGTTTTCACTTTAGTGTATACTTTCAAATTTCTAGAAAATTTGGGTCTACCAATCTGTACGATATCATAATAGGTACATATTTCAAACCTAAGGAAGACAAACGAATTTTTATGTTTTTAGACCTTAACAAATCAACGACTATAGCAGAAGAAATCGGACACTTAAAATACAGCAGGCTCATTCAGGAGTGTTTCGTAAAACTGACTAGCCATATCGAAAATTATAATGCTGAAGTCTATCAATATGTAGGAGATGAGGCTGTTCTGACATGGAGAGTTTCCGACTCGAGTGCAGCAAAAAATTGCATTGATCTGTATCTAGATTTTCAAGGTTCACTATTTAATGCTGGAGATAACTTCTCAAGCAATTTTGGAATCGTACCTAAATTTAAGGTTGGTGTTAGCTATGGATCCGTAGCTATTGCCGAAGTTGGAGATTACAAAAGAGACATTGCCTTTCACGGTAATGTACTGAATACAGGGGCCAGACTATGCCAGTTATGTAAAGAAATTAAAGAGGATATTCTTTTCTCATCCGATTTCAATATACTACTAAATGAAAACAAACATCATCTGGATTATGTGGGTGATTATATGCTAAACGGAAGAAGAACGTTAGAAAAGGTATACCGTTTAGCACTATAAATTTTTATGTTGATTTACTTTTAGTAAGTAAAAGGTAGAGTGTTTCAAAACAAATGATTTTACTTCATCAAATTAATTTCAGCAATACTTTTAATCCGGTTTCGCTCTAAGAAGGCATCAATAGTTTCAAAATGTTCAATTACCCTTTGGTTTTTAAATTCAAATACTTTCTCAGACAGTCCTTGTAGAAAATCACGATCGTGAGACACCAAAATTAAAGTCCCATCATAGGTTGATAATGCTTCCTTTAGAACATCTTTTGATTTTAAATCTAAATGATTCGTTGGCTCATCTAATATCAAAAGATTCACTGGTTCTAATAACAACTTAACCATAGCCAATCTGGTTTTTTCTCCACCAGAAAGCATACTTACTTTTTTATCGATATCATCACCGCTAAACATAAATCTGCCCAATATATTCTTGATTTGGTTGCGGATATCACCAAAGGCAACCTCATCTACAGTCTGAAAAATAGTAAGGTCGGGATCTAATAGCGAAGCTTGATTTTGAGCAAAATAGCCCACTTTTACGTTATGCCCTAATTGACAGATACCTTCTACCGGAATCTCACCCAAGATAGCTTTGATCATGGTTGATTTACCTTCTCCATTCCTCCCAACAAAAGAAACTTTTTCTCCTCTAGAGATAGACATGTTAGCATCTTTAAAAACGATTTGGTCATCATAGGATTTAGAAACAGCCTCTACTGTAACCGGATAATCGCCAGAACGTGGCGATGGTGGAAAACGAAGCTTTAATGAAGAGGTATCTACTTCATCAATTTCAATAATATTCAGCTTTTCTAGCATGCGTTCACGAGAGGTAACCTGATTGGTTTTTGAATAGGTGCCTTTAAATCGTTCAATAAAGGCCATGTTATCAGCTATATATTTCTGTTGTTCTTGATAAGCTTTTATTTGATGCGATCTACGATCTTCCCGCAATTGCAAGTAATGGGAGTAGTTGGCTTTGTAATCATAAATCCTACCCATGGTTACCTCTATAGTACGATTGGTAATATTATCGATAAAAGCTCTATCATGAGAAATTACCATAACCGCATCTGCTTTGTTCAATAAGAAATCTTCTAACCAAATTACGGATTCTATATCAATATGGTTAGTAGGCTCATCTAAGAGAATTAAATCGGGTTTTTGTAAAAGAATCTTCGCCAATTCTATTCTCATTCGCCAACCACCACTGAATTCGTTAGTTTGTCTGGTGAAATCTTCCTGCTTAAAACCCAATCCCTTTAACGCCTTTTCTACTTCAGAATCATAGTTCACATCCTCTAGCGCATAATATTTTTCACCTAGATCAGAAACTTTTTCGATGATAGACATATAGGCATCGCTCTCATAATCGGTTCTGGTCTCTAATTCTTTATTAAGTCTTTCCATTTCATCACGCATACTAAAAACGTGCTTAAAAGCTTTAGCAGCCTCCTCAAAAACGGTGCAATCATCTTCAGTTAATAAGTGTTGCGGAAGATATGCGATAACGGCATCTTTAGGTACGCGTACATTACCACGTGTACCTTTTTGCTCCCCAGCAATAATTTTCATCATCGTAGATTTCCCCGCTCCATTTTTACCCATAAGGGCAATCTTATCTGTAGGGTTAATTACAAAAGAAACATCACTGAACAAGGTAGTACCACTAAATTCTACCGCTAAATTATCTACTGAAATCATGTTGCTGAATTTAAAAATGCAAAACTAGCAATAAGAAATGGTTAGTTTCCTTTTACAAGTTCAAAAAGTTCTTTATCCAACTGTGGTTTTACAACACTGGTAGTATTAAAATGCATTGTAGCTGTATTAGAATTATTATAGGCTGGCCAATCCGGTAGTCCAGAATGATTGGGATTTCCGTTTTTCGCAAAATTTATCCAAGCTTGACTCATTTTATCAGCTAAGACATGGGCTTCTTGTCCACCACCTGTCATATGATTTGCCAACGTAATATTGTCAAATACAAACGGAAGTTCCATACAATGTAAAGCTTTATATTTTCCGTCAAAAACGGGAGATTGCCATGTGAAGAGGTACATAAATACGGGTGCACCATCTTTTAAGCTGGATTTAGAATTAGCCTCAGCCACTGCTCCCGGCCTGAACATGGTATCTACATCCAGCAAATCTTTAGCCGCTGTATCTTCTGGATATGCTTTTTTGACCGCTTTGATATAATCCTCAGCCTTTTCTTTATACGTCTCTTTAATATGATTCATTATGGTTTCATCGGAAGCTCCCACAAAACGCATATTGGCAAAAGGTGCAAATTCATTTTTAGCAGTTCCGATTAATAAGGGAATATCTTTTGAAAGTGCCAACGCCTCTGGAGAATTCACCTGACATGGCAAAGCAACACCGTCTTTACTTGGTCCCCAATTCAACCCAAAACCAATAATAGATTTTCCTTCCGCTTTCATTTTTCCTTCCACTACTTTTAACGCCTTACTACTAGCGTCTGCCAAGGTCTGAAAAGGAATGTTTTGAATACTATCTATAGTTGCAGCATTCAATCCTAAAATAGAAATAGTCTCTTTAGCTATATTCTGAGTAACCTCTTTTTCTAACAATGCTGTTCTAAAAGAACCACTTTGATTGACTGCTTTATGAAACAAACCTTTGGCTTTAGGCATTGCCATGAGGGTATTTACCTTTGCCCCTCCTCCAGATTGTCCAAAAATGGTTACATTATTTGGGTCACCTCCAAAGTTTGAAATATTATCCCGTACCCATTCCAAGGCAATAACCATATCAGAAATACTGTTATTGGCTGAATGCTTGTATTTATCACTATAGGCGGATAAATCCAGAAACCCTAAAACGTTTAAACGGTGATTGATAGATACCACCACAACATCACCCTTTTTACTCAAATTGGCCCCGTCGTAAGATGGTAATTCATGACTTGAGCCAGCTGTAAACCCACCTCCATGAATCCAAAACATTACAGGTCTTTTTTTACCATCATCAATACCTGGTGTCCAAACATTCAGATTCAGGCAATCTTCATTGGTATAGCCCCAATCATGATCAAAAACAAATTCTGATTCATCCTGAACTGAGGTTGTAGGAGTTAATAATGGAGCAACCGGCCCATACATTGTGGAGCTTCTTACCCCTTCCCAAGCCTCAGGTTTTACAGCAGCTTCAAAACGCTTAGCTGTTGCATAGGGAATTCCTTTATAAGTGAAAATTCCTTTTTCTATATACCCTCTTACTTTTCCCGAGTTGGTTTTTGTTACGGCAATATTTTCACCAGTCTCAACTTCAGATTGCGCAGTTAATATTCCTACGGATAACATCGTAACTATTGCTATAAAACAAGTAATTGATTTTTTCATTCTCTAGTCTTATTAGGTTAAAAGGTGGTTGTCTCCATACAGTATTTAGTTACTCTTGGTTAAGTTGTTGGATTCTGTAACCAACAATTTCAAAACCAAAAAACAAGGGCTGAGTCTAATTGAATCCAAATTCATTAAGCCCTTTATGACTTGTACTTATAACCTCAAGTGGCTTCATACCTTCAAAGGTCATATCTTGTTCTACCATATAATATTCCATACCTGACTTTTCCTTTTGCTCCAAAATCCGGGCAAAATCTATAGTTCCTGTTCCAACCGGGGCAAACCTGCCTTGCTCATCCATATCTTTGACATGCCAAATTTTGAACCTACCTGGGTATTTCTCAAAATAATCCAAAGGATCTACTCCCGCCTTAACTACCCAGTATAAATCCATTTGAAAGTTTACAAGTTCAGGGTCACAATTCTCCAATAAGTAATCCATAATTACAATTCCCTCTGCATTCTTTTTGAACTCAAAATCATGGTTATGATATAATAGCTTTAGGCCGGCGGCATTGGCCTTTTCACCCAAACTATTCAATATTTTAGCCAACTCGTCTGCGGTACCTTTCATGGTAATGGTTTTGCTCTCTCTATTAAACTCAAACATCCCCATAGGAGGCACGGGCACTACAAAATATGTGAAGCCCGCCGCTTTTACATCTGCCATCATGCTTTCTGCATTATCTAGGGTAACACTGGCCTGATGTGTACTTATAGGTTTTAAATTTAATTCTTTCAATACCGCCTTAAACGCTTCTGGAGACATATTGTAGAATTTCCCATTGGCGTAACCAGCAGCTTCAATATTTTCATATCCCGCATCTGCAACAGCTTTTAAAGTTGACTTGGCATCTTCCCCCATGGCATCGCGAACTGTGTATAAAGCCAGTCCTCCAAATTGATTTTGAGCCGTACCTATAAAACCGGTCAGAAATACAACGATTACCAATATTCTACCCAAACCATTCTTTAAATTTATTCTTTTCATCTTTCTTAATTGTTAATTGATTTTCTATTGCGTTAGTCCTGCTCCAATTTAAAACTATAGAGATATGGAGCCTTATGTGCGGTTCCCTGAAAGAGTTTTTCATGCCGCTCTAACATATTCATTCCTAAAATTCGCCTTTGAAAAGTGGTCCGTCGTAATTCTTCACCCAAAACCACTTCATATACCTTCTGTAATTGTTTCATGGTAAACTTGGAAGGCAAGAGATTCATACCCACCAATTTTTTCTCTAAATTATTACGCAACACTTGCAACGCTCTATTCACAATTTGGTTATGATCCATCATAAGAGCCGGAAGTTCATCAATAGCATACCAACTAATGCTATCCGAAAGTGCATCCGGGACAGGTGTTACTTTATCATAATTAATAAGGGCATAGTAGGAAATGGAAATAAAGCGATCCAGCAACCAGTCATGAACATCTAGATCCAAATTGTTCTCTTCTAATATTCGCTTCATAACCGATGGGTCCGACCGGGTCAAATTTCCAAACGTCTGAAACTGCTCCAAATAAATATGATCTAATCCGGTTCGTTCTTTTACACCTTTTTTCACAGCTTCGTCAAGACTCTCATCCTTTCTAACAAACCCGCCAGGCAGGGCGAACAAACCTGTGTTGTGATATTCAAGTACAAGAATTTTCAGTTGCTTCCCATTAAAGCCAAAGATTACCGAATCATATGAAATATTCTGTATAAAATCTTCTTTATGAAGTACTTGCATCGATTTTTTAGCCATCAAAACCTGTAGTTTTCTCAAATAACGGGTAATAACCCAAGAAAACAAAATATTATTGTCACAAATTGAGACAATAATATTTTTTGAATAGTATTTTAACTTTTCGCCATAAAAAAGCCTTCCATTTTCGCGAAAGAGCAAACGCGTATACTCGCTATCTCCAATAAATAATCGAAAATCTCAATTTGGGGTTAAAAATGTTGTTTTCTACTGACATGATTTTAGTATCCTTTTTGGTATAACAAAACCGAGGCGAAAAAAATATCATCTCATTATCATAAACAAACTTTTGTTATTTACTCGTCACCAGTATCTGTTCTGAAAGGATAGGCTGGTAAATCGGCACCATTGACTAAATTAACATCAGGTTTTCCGGAAAAAGCATAGCGAACGTAAAGTGGATTTTTAATCTCCTTCGATTTTAAGACTACGGTTCGTCCTTTAACTTTTGCTTTGGCAGGTTTCCATTGCAGGCTTTCATCCGTTATCCAAAACCCCTTAGGAGATTTGCCATCAGCGGTTTTTAGAATATCAACATTTGCATAATGAATTATTAAACTTCGTTTTTGCCTCTCAACACGTTCCAATATCGGGCCATCCGTAATTATCTCTTTTCCTAGGGTCTTCTTGGCTGCCTCAAGTCCTAAACGCTGGCCAATAGGGAGTTTGTCTTTAGGATGGATATTTTCAACATCGCCTAAATCAATCGTATTGATTACACTCACCTTCGGAAGCTCCGATGCCTTGAGCTGCGATTCCCTCATCCAGGCCCAAGATTGGGAAGTTGGGTCATTCGGGTCTATTTTAGGATTCTCTACAGTACCCTTACCATAACCCGGTAGCATGACCACCATGAAATACATATCCTCGTTATTCCATTGTTTTCTATACCGACTGACCCAAGCCTTTAACACATCTCCGTATTCCTTCATGCCGGAAACTTTATGGAACCAATTATCTTTATTAACCTTGGGCACCCCTGAAATATAGCGTGTGTTTCGTTCTCCTTGATACCACACTAATCCCTTCACCGCATATGGCGCCAAGGGTTTCATCATGGCATTGTATAAAATGTTCGGTTGCCTTCTTAAGAAGATATCATCTTCATTACTTCTATCGGATGATTTTTCAAGGATTTTTGTAATTCTGTTTTGACTTACTGTATCAGCATCAAAATCTTTCATAATCGTATCAAAATATCCGAATTGCTCCGTCATATCCTTGGGCATCCATGCCTCTATGGAAGAGCTGCCCCATGAGGACTGAATAATACCTACCGGAACATCACCCGCTTTCTCAAGAAAGTAGGCAAAAGAAAAGGCAACGGCACTTTTCGGAACATCATCGGACCACTTTCCCATAACATCTTCCGCTTCGCTCAAGGCAACGGTACGATCTACTTCAAAACTTCGTATGTTCTTGGCTCTAGTTTCCAAAGCTTTTATATCGGGAACGGCGTCTACGGACATTTGCATATTAGATTGGCCTGAGCAAATCCATACCTCACCTACCAAAACATCTGAAATAACCTTTTTGTTTTCTGCGCTAATTACCAAGTTCCTGCCTTCCCCAGAAGCTTCCATGGGGTCCAAAATAATTTCCCAGCGGCCATTTTCATCGGCAATTGTGCTTTTCTCTTGTCCCGCAAACGCGACTGTTACCATTTGACCTGCATTTGCCCTACCCCAATTGGAACGTTCATTTGCTGTTGTAACACCATATGATTAGCGATTATACGGGCAGGCTTCACCTCTTTTGAAGTTATCACCCTTTCTTCTATGAATGCATAACTTTTATCCATAAGGTCTGCATAGACTATTTCATCTGCCCGTTCGCCACGAAAAAAAGAACCATTAAAAAACCCGTGATCCTTTCCTTCATAAGGAACCAAAACACAATCGTTTCCTGCGCTCTTCATGAATAAATCAAAACGTTTTGCATTTTCAAACGGTACGGTTTTGTCCGCTGTACCATGAAATACAATGGTGGGCACTACACCCGTATGTATCTGATGGTTTGGGGAAATATCCGTTTTTCTTTCCTCGCCGACTTTAGTCATTCCGTATCCCTTTTCCGTAGTATCCAACACGGGATTGTACAAAACCATGGCATTGGGTATAGAGCTGATAGTCAAATCCTCATCTGCAGCATCATAACCTTCAATAATTCCTGTACAAGCAGCTATATGACCTCCTGCCGAGCCTCCGGAGGCAATTATTTTATTGGGATCCACCCCTAACTCTTTTGCGTGTTTCCGAACCCATCTTATAGCAGATTTCGCATCAGTTACCGCATCAAAAGGTGTTGTGCCATGGGTTCTATTCACACGATACTCTGCCGATATGGCTACCATGCCCTTTTCGGTAAAATAACGTGATTGTTGGTAGAATTGTTTAGGAGTTCCTCCACTCCAACCACCCCCAAAGAAAAATACAATAACCGGCGCATTGTCCGTGGCCTTATGTTCCTTAGGATTAAACACATGAAGCGATAGCTTGGTGCTTTCCATGGTTTTATAAGCGACTATTTCATCTGGTACAATCCCATCTTTTACAGATGTGTTTTGCACGGGAAAAACCATTGTGGTATGAATTAAAAATAAGGATAGAAAAAAAGCTTTCATATAGTTTTTAATTATTAGGATTGTGATCATATTATAAATGGTAAACACCATACCCGTTTATGGGCAATGTATACCTTATTCTCGGTAAGTACGGGCCGATCAAACTCCTTTTTTACTTCCTAAACCATAAAAAAGGGTACTTGACCTAACATAACAGTGCGGTCAAATCTTTTTTGATTGAATTCTTCACTGTTTTGATAAAATTGGTTTTGGTGAGGGAAAAGTACCAAAAAAAGAGCACTCATTAAATTAAGAGAGAATGTACTTCCTTTTGAATTGTACGAAGTTAAATTTTATCAATAAAAAAAAGCCTCTCAGTTTCCTGAAAGGCTTCTCGTTGTACAGGCGGAGAGACTCGAACTCTCACACCTTGCGGCACTAGATCCTAAGTCTAGCGTGTCTACCAATTCCACCACGCCTGCATCTCCAAATCAAATTGGGATGCAAATATAATGCAAAATTTTAATTCTCTAAATTTTACACCACTTAAAAACGTTCTTTTTCGTATTTTTAAAATACACCCTAAATTTGCTACATGCAAAACGTACAAGAATACATTATAAAAAATAAGCAAAGGTTCTTAGATGAACTTATACAACTCCTTCGTATTCCGTCAGTAAGCGCGGATTCAGCCTTCTCTCAAGATGTCTTTGACACTTCGGAAGCTGTAAAAACAGCTCTTGAAAATGCGGGATGCGATATTGTAGAAATATGTGAGACCGAAGGATATCCTATCGTTTACGGTGAAAAAATAATTGACCCTAGTCTTCCAACGGTTCTCGTTTACGGTCATTACGATGTACAACCGCCAGATCCTATTGACCTCTGGAACTCACCACCGTTTGAACCGGTCATTAAAGAAACTGAAATTCATCCTGAAGGTGCCATATTCGCTCGTGGTGCTTGTGATGACAAAGGTCAGATGTACATGCACGTTAAAGCACTGGAATTCATGGTCAAAACCGAACAATTGCCGTGTAACGTAAAGTTCATGATTGAGGGAGAAGAAGAAGTGGGCAGTAACAACTTAGCAGTGTTTGTAGCCAACAATCGTGAAAAATTATCAAATGACATTATATTGATTTCCGATACCGGAATGATTGCAAACGATGTTCCATCCATTACAACAGGACTACGGGGACTCAGTTATGTAGAAGTAGAGGTAACAGGACCAAATAGGGATTTACATTCTGGGCTTTATGGCGGTGCGGTGGCGAACCCTATAAACGCACTTACAAAAATGATCGCTTCGCTTCATGATAAGAACAATCATATTACCATTCCTGGTTTTTATGACAAAGTGGAGAACCTTTCTCTAGAAGAACGTGCAGAAATGGCAAAAGCGCCTTTCAGCCTAGAAGCATATCAAAAAGCATTGAATATCTCTTCCGTGGACGGTGAAAACGGGTACAGCACTAACGAGCGCAACAGCATACGCCCTACCCTTGATGTAAACGGAATCTGGGGCGGCTACATAGGAGAAGGCGCAAAAACGGTAATAGCCAGTAAGGCTTACGCCAAAATTTCCATGCGTTTGGTGCCTAATCAAGATTGGCAAGACATTACGCAATTGTTCAAAACCCATTTTGAGAGTATAGCTCCCAAAGGAATTACCGTAAAGGTTAAGCCACACCATGGCGGACAAGGATACGTTACCCCAATTGATACCATTGGATATCAAGCGGCCTCAAAAGCATATGAGACCACCTTTGGGAAAAAACCTATTCCACAACGTAGCGGTGGTAGTATTCCTATTGTAGCATTGTTCGAAAAAGAATTGAACAGTAAAACTATTCTAATGGGCTTTGGCCTGGATAGCGACGCCATTCACTCGCCTAACGAACATTTTGGGGTATGGAACTATTTTAAAGGTATTGAGACCATACCTTATTTCTATCATCACTTTACTGAAATGAACAAATAAGCAAAAACGTCTTTGCCCGTAAACAGAAGCACTCTGTAAATTTAGAATACTAAATCTACAGAGTGCTTCGTAGCTTAAAGCTCCTTACAAAGACGTTATTTCTATTTTAGAACAAGAGGTTAATTCATTACCATCATTCTAAAATAGGGCAACTATATTTTCTTTACGTATTTCGTGATAATAACGGTAAGTGTGGGTCCCACCTTTCCTTCTATATATTCAGCATTTTCACGATCCAATGAAATTCTACGTACCGCAGTACCTTGCTTTGCTACTTGGCTAGACCCTTTAATTTTCAAGTCTTTCACCAAAACAACACTATCACCATTTTCTAGAATTACACCGTTAACATCTCTATGAATAATCTTATCAGCTTCTGCTAAACCTTCTCCGGTTGCTTTTGCCCAATCTAAAGTCTCTGGCTCTAAATACATCATATCTAACAAATCTTTAGGCCAACCTTCAGACTTTAATCTTGAAAGCATTCTCCATGCTACTACTTTTACAGAATCGTACTCACTCCACATACTGTCATTGAGGCATCGCCAATGGTTAGGATCCATTTGCTCTGGGTCTTCAATTTGAGTACGACAAGTTTCACATGCCAAAATACTAGAATCCACTCCACTTATAGAAACTGGCTCCACTTCAAAAACTTCTAAATTATTAGTTGCCGTACAAAGTTCGCAAGTGGAACCGCTACGTGCTTCCAAATCATCTTTTACACTCATTATTGGTTGTTTTAGATTTCAAATTTAAGCTTTTCTAAAAGGATGATGTCACACCATCATGTCCACAGAAAACACTTAAATCATTTATTAACCGTTTTAACTACGAAATAGAAAAATTAAAGCATTGATCACAAAGCAAAAAACCAACTTATTTCTTAGATTAAGTATTGCTTTAGCAATAATTGCCGTTCTTTTTAAATTAATGCACTGGCAGTATTCTGAAGTTTTACTAGTCATAGCTGTTGGTGGAATAGCTTTATTTTACAGTATCTGGTTTAGCAAAAAGTCATCTAAAGAATGGCTAGATTATGCTAAGTTGTTTTTATTAATATCATTTTTACTCCATTATCTGTTCAAGGTACTTCATCTAAATTATGGTTTTGTATTCTCGTTTATCTTCAAATTAGCTCTGGTTGCTTTTATTATTATTTATTTGAAGAATCAATTTTTTACTCAGAAAGATTCTCATTTAGAAAGCAAAAAACCCGCTTCACAGAAGAAACTCTATACGATCTGGTTAAATACTATGGCAGCTGTGTGTATCATTATGGGCGCACAATTTAAAATTCTACACTGGGAATTCGGGTTGATAAATGGCCATTTACTACTAACTGTTGGCCTTATAGCTGCTGCCCTATCAATCTTAACTGGCTTTAAAAAGTTTTAACCGTATTAACACCGTATTTCAAACTCTACATTTGTAGAATTAAAATATTTACTCTATGTTTGTAGAGCAATATCTAATCAATCTAACATGCAGCTTTCAAAAACAGAAGAAGAACTTATGAATATTTTATGGAAGCAAAAGAAAGCTTTCATGAAAGACCTATTGGATGCATATCCTGAGCCAAAACCCGCTACAACAACCGTAGCAACCCTTTTAAAAAGAATGACTGACAAAGGTTTTGTGGCTTACAAAAGTCTTGGTCGGTTACGCGAATATTATCCTTTGGTTCAAAAGAAAGATTATTTCTCCAAACACGTAAACGGACTTATCAAAAACTTTTTTAATGATAGTCCGGGGCAATTCGCTTCTTTCTTTACGAAAGAAACTGACTTAAGCAGAAAGGAGCTTGAGGATTTAAGAAAGTTAATAGACAACGAAATCAAAAAGCGATAACCATGGTACTGTTTCTGCTAAAATCTACCGCTTGCTTGGCCCTATTTATGGCTTTCTATAAGTTAGCACTAGAAAATGAGCGTATGCACGGTTTTAAACGGCTATACCTCATTATGGCGTTATTGTTATCCGTAATAATTCCGTCCATAACTTTTGTGGACTATGTAGAGGCCGCTTCCCTGGCAAATCACCCAAACGACTTTGAAGCACCATTAACCAACTTGGTAGCTCCTTCTGCCATAGAAGAATCTGTTACTTTGAATACCACTACTTTTCTTCTATCCATATATTTTATAGGAGTAGTGCTTTTTTCTTATCGCTTTTCTAAGAATCTGGGTCGTATTTTTATAAATATCCGCAACAATCCAAAACTGCGAATGCAATCTTTCATAAATGTATTGCTACAAGATGTTACTGTGCCCCATACATTTTTCAATTATATTTTCCTGAACAAAAAAGAATTTGAAGCTAGGGAAATTCCCGAAGAAGTACTACTTCATGAAGCTACTCATGCAAAGCAAAAACACAGTCTAGACATTCTTTTTATAGAAGTATTGCAAATTATCTTTTGGTTCAACCCACTCATATACATCATTAAAAGTTGGATAAAATTAAACCATGAATTTCTGGCCGATCAAGCCGTTCTAAACCAAGGAACCGCTACCCCAAAATATCAAAATATACTTTTAGCGTTTGCCTCATCAACAAACCTTGAAGATAATCAGTCGAGTTTGGCTAACGCCATCAATTATTCATCAATCAAAAAACGTTTTACAGTCATGAAAAAAAGAACCTCAAAACAATCGGTAGTCTTAAGAAGTGTGGCCGTTTTGCCTTTAATTACCATGCTTTTATTTGGTTTTAGTGAACAGATCACGTTACCAAAAGAACCTTCTGCAATCCAAACCTTCCAAAATGAAGCCACGGAAGTAGATGTAGACCACTTTAATTTATTGGCCAAAAAATACAACACCATCCCTAAGGAGCAAAGGCATATATCTTTAGAAGATTTAAAAATTCTGGAGCATATTTACGGTAAAATGTCCCTACAGCAGCGAAACAACGCGCAACCGTTTCCTGAGTGTGCCGACAGTAAAACCCACAAAACAGGTGCTTGTACAGAAGAGATAACCGAATACAATGCATTGGCGAAAAAATACAATAAAATGCTGGCCAAGGGAAAAAACATACGTATCCTAAAAACGGAAGTGGACCGTATGGCTTACCTCTATGCCCAAATGAACGCAAAACAACGTGTCAGCGCACAGCGGTTTCCCGCTTTACCCGAACCACCTACCGCACCAACCCCACCCGAAGAGGCTATTAATGTTGAGAAATTTGTAGAATATGCCGTGGAAATTCAAGAAAATGCAATCGAAGAAATAGTAGCGCATCAAGAGCTTTACGATGAGGTACATGTGGTAGAGTATATTGACAACCCTCACAAAGAAGACACTTTTGTTCGTAAAAATTTTATCGTTCATCCATCAAGTCCATCTGAACCTCCCGCCCCACATCAATCCAAAACAAGTATCAAAATAAATAATATCCAAAAAACGGTTCCACCTCCATTTCCCCCATATAAAATACCTGAACCCAGAGAGCAATATAGCAAAGAGCTTCTTACAGCCTTTGATGCATTCAGTAAAGAAGCGGAGGCTAATGTACAAGCCATTGCTCACTACAACAAAACTAAAGAGGGTAAGGCAAGTGACTTATGGATCAGTTACAAAAAAGCAATGCTTGCATATAATGAGTATGTGTCCTTGGCTGTAGAAGAAGGATTATTAGCTCGTTCTACTGAAAAAAAATGAATTAAAGATTAGACCAAGCCACGAAAACCACATTGGCAGCATGTTATGAAAACAATTGATAATGCTATTTTAACGTAGAAGAAAATCAATATAAATCTACCTCCCCAAAAGAACCGAGATATAAGGTAAAACTATTTGGAAAACCAATTGAAATTTGCAACTAACTGTAACCAAACTATATCTTAAAGCCTTCTAAACAGAAGGCTTTTTTTGTAACAAAAAACGTAACTTACGTCTAATTCATCATCAATCAGCCCAGTAATGGGTATCATCAAAAAAATCGGACATCATGGTACAGCAATTTTTTATCCTCTGCTCGGGGGCGGACACCTCCATTCTAAAAACCTGTTCTAAAGGCGAACAGAACAAATATGCCGGTATTGGCGCCACTGTTTTCTTTACGGCACTTATGGCTTTTATTGCCTGTAGTTATGCGCTCTATACGGTTTTTGACAATGTATATACGGCAGTTTTCTTTGGGCTCATTTGGGGACTCTTGATTTTTAATCTAGACCGCTTTATTGTCTCCACCATAAAAAAACGGGACAGCTTTGGCAACGAACTTTTACAGGCAACACCGCGTCTGGTATTAGCAATTATTATAGCCGTGGTTATTTCAAAACCCTTGGAGATGAAAATTTTTGAAAAGGAAATCAATCAGGTGTTACTGGAACAAAAAAATGAAATGACGCTGGCCAACAAAAACCAACTGGCTCTACAGTACACCCCAACTATTGAAAAACTGAATACCGATATTGCTCAATTAAAGAACGAAATCACAATCAAAACAGCTGAAACAGATGAACTCTACAACACATATATAACCGAAGCGGAAGGTACTTCCGGCACGTTAAAATTAGGAAAAGGCCCCGTTTACGAAGAGAAACGAGAAAAACACGATGCCGTTCTGGCCGAATTAAATACACTAAAAGAGACCAACGCCCAAAAGATAACGCAAATAGAAAATGAGATTTCAACTTTAAACACGGAGTATACCAATGTGGTTAAAACATCACAACCCGTAATAGATGGCTTTGACGGACTCATGGCACGAATTAATGCACTTAACGAACTTCCTTGGTGGCCGTCGTTCTTTATATTTCTACTATTTCTTGCTATTGAAACTTCGCCAATAATAGCTAAGTTACTGTCTCCAAAAGGCACTTATGATATTAAATTAGAGGAAGAAGAGAGTATGACCAATACTTGGGCTCGACAAAAAATACAGCAACGGGAACAAATCTTATTAGCTGACACTGCTCTTAACGAAAAAATTTATAATGAGATAAAACGTGAGGAAGAAGTTTACGCGTACAAGAAGAAAAAAGCAGAAGAACTATTGAAACTTCAGGCAGATGCTTTTAAGAACCTTCAGGTTAAGCAACTCTAGGTTATTTAATCTAACAGTTCCAGAAAGACATTTATTTTCTTTAGCACCCTTTTAAAGTCCTCATCAAAAGTGACGTCTCCAGTATGTAACCTTTCCTTATGCTCTTCAGCAAAAGCAAATGTTTTTTCCATACCAAGCACACTTATCTTGTATTTTAATTTGTGTACTATTTCTGCAGCAGCTCTGGGTTCATCTAATTTTATGTGGTAAAGATATTTGCCAAGGTCCCAAGAAAATTCAGATTTTAAAAGGGTAACGAACTTTTGTTCAAATTCAATATCGCGAGCACCTACGAGGTTTTCCACGTAGTTCAAACTTGGCCTTTCATCCCTATATCCATCAAAATCCTCCATAAAACTTACCTCTCTATTAAGCTCTTCAACCCGTCCTTTCTACTGGACAAAATAAAGGTAAGAATTATACTACCGCTATTTTCTTGTTTGTTGTGAAACCATCAAAAAAATACGTTAGTACTTCAAAAAAAGATGTTTGCTAAGAAAAAAGTGTGTAAAAAATGTAATTATATCAGCATATTGAATGCTTCACACGTGTGTGATTCATTCGCTTGAACCGTTCAAACCATAGATATATTTTAATTATTTAAGTAACAATCAAAATAAAACTAATTACCCCATATCCGCTCCCAAAGCGCACCTAACAGTCGCTTGGCATCGGCACGGTATTTGGGCCTTTCTTGAACCGATAGTTCGTTGCCTTCTCTTTTAAGTTCATAACTGAACGCAAATTTGGTTTCTTTAGGATCTAAACTTATGAGTCCAAACCGCAAGTCGTTAAAATATAACTTACCGTCCGTTTCCGTTATCGTGTACCAACCTGCCGCTATGGTGATAAGCCGTTCTACTTTATCATTAGATTTTAAACTTCCCAGAAGCTCGTGATTTTTTGGATAGGACGTAAACTCAATCTCTTTAGTATCAAAAAACGAGTAATTTCCTATTAGATAGAAATCACCGGCATCTACATTGGCCGTCCATAATAACGAATTAAATGGCATGGGCCTAGTATCTATCTCATCATAAGCTATGCCGCGTATTTCCAAATTATAAGTGAATTCCTTGTAAGCAAACCACTTTAAAATAAGAGTGGTCACCAAATACGCTGTGCTTACCGTCAACCCTAACCTATTGTATCTTTTTCGTTTGGGCGATGTTTTCTTCTGACGCATGGCCATAATCAGAAGTATGATAAACGGCACCGTATACAATGGGTCTATGACAAATATATTCTGAAAAGCCAAGCGAATTTTTAAGGGCCAGAACAACTGGGTACCCCATGTGGTAAAGGTGTCCAAGATGGGGTGTGTAAACATACCCCAGAACATTAACCAGGACCAATCTTTAAAAGTAGCTTCGCTCTTACGTTCTATTTTGGAAATGAGCCAACCAAATATTGGAGCGAACAGTATAGAAAAGAAGATAGAGTGACTAAAACCCCGATGCATTTCCGTAGCGGTAACCGTATCAAAAAAGAAGCGCGTTAAAACATCTAAATCAGGAATAGTTCCTGCAATTGCCCCATAGAGCATGGCTTTGTTACCCACTTTCTTCCCTAAAACCGCCTCACCAACGGCTGCTCCTAATACTATTTGAGTTAACGAATCCATTATTGATCGGGGGTTAAACTATTCCTATTCTACAATTTCCATTTTTTTCAATAGAAAGGATGCGTTCATGTTCTGGCATATTCCATCCTTAAACTTATAATCAAAATGAAGTTCATCATCAATGATTTCGGCATCAAAATAATGGTTCTCTACCTGAGGCAATGTCTTAGCCACTTCACAAAGGCTTAAATCGTGCGTAGCGATAATCCCGGTTGATTTTGAAGCTACTAAACGTTCCACAAATTTACGGCTACCCTCTGCCTTATCCGTACTATTGGTTCCTTTTAGAATTTCATCCAAAACAATAAAGTAACGGTCATCCTGAATCTCGTCAACAATGAATTTTAATCGCTTTAATTCTGAAAAGAAATATGATTCATCATCCGTTAACGAATCCGTAGTACGCATGCTTGTAATTAATTTTATAGGTGAATATGCCACCTTCTCAGCACAAAGCGGAAGCCCTACGTTGGCCATAACTATTTGTAACGAAACGGTACGCAAGAATGTACTCTTACCCGCCATGTTTGCCCCTGTCACAATAAAGAACTGTTCCCGATCTATTTGAAAATCATTCAAGACACTTTTTGTAGGGTTCAGCAAAGGATGCCCTGCACCTGTGGACTTCAAAACCGCTGCATCATTGTCAATGCTCGGATAATTATAGTCTGGATGATTAAATCCAAAATTGCCCAGACTGTTATAGGCATCGAAAAATGCGATAGTATCAAACCATTTTTCTACAAAAGCGCCATGCTTTTCAATCCAATTTTCGATCTCATAACAATGCGTAAGAGTGCGAAGAAAAAAACCGTTTCCAAAAAAGAGATAAATGATGTTGTTGTTCTTATCCAAACTATTAAGCTGCTTTGAAAACTTTGCAATGATCAAAGAGGTCTTTTCCTTATCACGAAGCACATTGCCCTTTAACTGCTTTAGATAATCAGAAGTGAAATCCGTGTCCTCAATTAAGGTCAATAACTTGTTGTACTGCTGAAAAGTGCTCTGTACTTTTGAAGCATCACCACCCAAATTAGTGATTTTCTTCATATACATTCCGGTAATACCCATACCTACTACAAGCCATAGAATTAACCCCGATTCCGGAGCAAAATCAAGAAAATATAATACGAACAACAGTACGGACACAGCAGAAAACGCCAATGGTAGATACCTCGTTATTTTGGGCACGAAAGGCTTATAGCCCATTAACCATTTTACAATGGTATCCGTCTTACCTTCTGTTTTGGCCAATGAAGCCGTTGCGGAAAAATTTTGTCGCCATTCGGGCATTTTAGCCAGTTCCTTTATGGCTTCTTGCTTTTGCAGTATTCCATCTATGGCATTCGCCTTGAACAATGCTGCAAAGGTTTCGGCTCCCTGTTTTAAGGCCGTACGGTTGGCATACTGAAAAAATGAACCCCTACCGAACAAATCTATATCTTGACTGAAATAATGTAATGGATCTTTGAACTCATCGCCTTCCGGCAACTCATGAAAATCACGATTTAAGACTTTCAATTCGGTTCTATTTATATCCAGCAGCGCCAATAACCTATCTCGTTTGTACTGAAGACCGGCGTGCCGGGTTACCAAAAAGAGAAAAAGCACAATAGTTACCAGCACCACGGCCAAAACCCATTTGGCATCACCCAAAGTCATATAAATACCAAAGCCCGCTATACAAAAAATGGCTAAACGTAACATACTGGATGCGAATAACTGTTTCTTTATTTGCGCTAATTCTTTGGTGTATTTTTCAATTTCACCACTGTAAAAAGATTGTAATTGCTGCATAATATCCAACAAGGATTTTTTAAATAAAAGTGTAGTAAAACAATTTAAGAAAGCGCATCATACTCCGCTTTGAGTTTTTTGGTGAATTTGGAAACGACCAAATCATAGGAATGGTCTACAAGTTCGGTTATTAATTTAGGGGGAAGGCTATCCAACAAAAGCGTGTTCCAATGTACTTTGCTCATGTGATAACCTGGTATGATATGGCCGTCATGCTCTTCCCGTAAAACAACGGCCCTATCTGGGTCACATTTTAGATTTACCTGAGGCGGAAGGCGTTCCAATGCACAAAGGGCGAACATCTTGCCCATTACTTTAAACACCAAGGTTTTCTCGTCAAAAGGAAATTCTTCCGTCACTCCTTTTTTTGTAATGCAGTAGTCACGAAACAGCTCAACGTTCATCATTTGAAATCGTCTTTTACGGGTTAGTCGCTATCAGTTTTTCTAAGGATTGCCAATAGTATCTAATCTTCATAATAGGTTTATCGCCTATATCATTACCTTTTACAGTTTCAAGTTGTTCACCTCCACATGAATCATAGAATCTTTGTGCGGCCTTGTTATTCTCTAATACCCATAGATACATGCCAGAATGAGATGGACTATTAGATATCTCTTCAGCAACTAAGGACATTAAGCATCTACCGACGCCCATACCCTGAACATCTTTTGAAACATGAAGGTTATCCAACAAGGTACCATAAATGGCATCCTCCTCTAAAAACAAACAAGCAAAACCTACTATTAGCCCATTGCTTTCCGCAATGATAACACGCTGGCCTAAAGCCGGGTTATCAAACCTGTTACACCACACCTGTTGGCGGTCAGAAAGTGCTAATTCGTCCAAATAAACATCGCTGAACGCTCCGCGATAGTTTTCTTGCCAACTTTTAGCATGTAATTGAGCAATAGCCATGGCATCTGCTACTACAGCAGACCTGTAAACGACCATGCGTTTATTGTACGCCTTTTGAATCGTAAACGATTACTTTGTCCCACAAAGCACTAGACTCTTCAATAAACACTTTATGAGGTGCTTCATCTTGATAGTTTTGTTGTGCTTCCGCAGATTCAAAAGTTACGATCAACGAATAAGTAAACGACCCATCTACCACATCACGACTAGCTTTAGGCGGCATTCCTATAAAGCTTGTTTTAGCATATTCCGAGTTATCTAAAAATTTCTGTAGCGACTTTTCAAAAGCGGCACGGTCTGCCTTATTATCAGGGTTTTTAAACCAGAAAAATACGGTATGGGCAAAATTAGGGTCAAATTCTCTCATGTCATTCTTTGTTTGGCCATTAGCAGTAATGGCAAGTGTTAAAAATAATATTGCAAGGGTAAGTGTTCTCATAATTATGGTTTAAATAGTATATATGAATTAGTCTTCGAGCATTTCTTTTTGTTTCTCTGTAATCTCTAAAGCAGTATAATCTAATTTCCAACCAATGGTCTCTACTATTTTCTCAATGAGTAGAACCGCTTGAATAGCTTCCTTTCTGGCCGTTTGCATCAATCCGCTTTGAGGAATTTTTTCGCGAATATGCTGCTTCGCTTCTTTATTGAGCAATGTTAAATCTTCCGAAGAAAAGAAATTGAACATGCCACTCTGAATATCATAGAACTGAATATCCGGCTCTATGGATAAAATTTCAGGCTCTGGAAAATGGGTCAGGATTATTCTCTTATTCTCATTATCCGCCTTTATTTTCACCTTTTTTAAATCGTAACCTATATGGGCTTTAGCATTAATAACAAGTAAGGCTTTTTTCTTACTGCTCACCAAGCTCATAAACCGCTCCTTAATATTTTCATAGCGGTAGATTTCCGCAAAATCGCCTTCAACGGAAACCAATTTACATACGCTCTGTATTTTATCAACAAGAACCGTAGATTGGTGTTTGGTCAATTCTTTATTCTTCTTTTGCCTAAAAGTAGAATACACCCAATACATAAGGATAGCACCTAGAATCAGACCCAAAAAAGTATCGAAGATATTATCCATTTTTATTTTCCTATTTCCCCTAAGTGGGTAAACTTAAATCCTTTGTCATACTTAAGGCCATAACCAAAAACACGATCCATAGCAGCATGCGAAAATAAAACAATCCCCACCAACTGCAATAAAGGTTCCGAAAGATACACCCCAATTATATAGATGGCAAGAGCAATACCCTTATGATGAAAAATATTATAAGTAATTGCGCCTACTTTATTCCCCAAAAGATAGCCAAACATGCCTAAATCCGGAGTTAACAACAACACTAAAAACCACCACCAAGCAAAGTCTAAAAGATTAAAAAGGTATATTCCAAAGAGAAACATAGCCAATTCTTCAACCTTTAACAAAGTACTCATTTCTGAATGGGTTTATTCTGAATGACTTTATAAAGCACAGGACGACTAGGACTAGCATCATTCTCAAAAGGCGCCACTTGAAGATTTAATATATAAGTACCGTCCTCAATAGAATTGGCTACATATATAAATTCCGTAATCGTAGCCCGTTTTCTGAGTTTTCCACCAAAATCCCAAAATGCTTTATGGGATACTAAGGCCCCGTTGTCTTTTTCCTTATCTACCGAAGGAAGGTCTACAAGCAAGTGCTCCACTCCTTTTTCCACTAGAAACTCAGCGGCTTCTTGCGTTAAATATGGAGGGTTTGAATGCGAGTATTGTCTTGACTTTTTCTGTTTCATATTAGGCAACGTACGAATAACCAATGCCTCCCTTTTCTTATTTCCCAAAGCATACTTCAGTTGCTTTTTAGAAATAACAAAATCATCATTAACCATTTCTGGCGCTACGGTAACCACTTCCGACAGAAAGAAATATTGTTTTAAATTTTTATTGACCGAATAAAATTCTTCGGTAATATGACCCACACATTCCGTATGTGTTCCATGAGCATGCGGATTAAATGAAATATCATTAAAATTGATGGAAGCCCCTTCGGACACCTTGCCAACAAAACCTGCTTCTTCATGTGCCTCTATCTTTGGCGGTTGAAGATACCAAGCACTTACGTTTTGTGCACCACCTTTTATGGCAATTGAAATATCTAAAGGTTTAGACAAATCTATTGGGTAATTTTTTGTTCTATGCTTTATTGTAGCAATCATAAAATGTATTCTGTTTTAATAACGAATTTGGCTCGTAGATAACAAGAGCCAGATGACCGTATTTGGCGACTAATCTCTTGCGCCTATTTTCACTTTGGTTTCTACCCCAAATTTACCATAAAAAGGTCGGATGCGAGTCCGTCTGCCAAAAAACGCCCTTTTTTAGTGGTCAACAGGGTATCGCCATCAATATGGAGTAATTCATCTTTCAGGTGTTTTTCCGCCTGCATTAAAGCATATTCATGATATTTCTGACCAAAATCAGAAGCAATTCTAGAAAGCGATACGCCCCAAATGGTACGCAACCCGGTCATGACATACTCGTTATAGGTATCGGTAACGGATAAGGTTTCGGTTTCCATAGGAAGCTCCCCTTTTTCAATCGACTTTAGATACTTTGGATTGTTATTGATGTTCCACCCTCTACGTACGCCATCATAAGAATGCGCGGACGGACCAATACCCAAGTACTTTTTCTGTTGCCAGTAAGCTGTATTATTTCTTGAAAAATATCCCGGTTTTCCAAAATTGGATATCTCGTAGCTTTCAAAACCGGCAGCTTCCAAAGTTTCGGACAAAATATGGAAATGCGCCTGTGCCACCTCATCATCTACATTTTTCACTAAGCCTTTTTTTATAAAACTTGCAAGAGCGGTCTGGGGCTCTACGGTAAGGGCATAACTGGAAATATGAGGTATTCCAAAGGAAAGGGCTTTATCTATATTTTTCTTCCAACGTTCGTTGGTCATGTCCGGAACACCGTAAATTAAATCGATAGAAATATTATCAAAATAAGTGGTTGCTTCCTTTATACAATTTTCGGCTTCGCTGGCATCGTGCGCACGATTCATCAGCTTCAAATCCTCCTCAAAGAAAGATTGAATTCCTATGCTTAAACGATTGATAGGACTGTTTGAAAGGGAGATTATTTTCTCCGTTGATAAATCATCGGGATTGGCCTCTAATGTAATTTCCGGATGCTCCGAAACTGAATAATACTCATAAACCGAATCAATTATCGACTGGATTTCTTCAGTTTCCAATACACTCGGCGTGCCACCCCCAAAATAAATGGTTTCTACCACCTCATCCTTAAACTCTTCTTTTCGCAAGAAAAGTTCTTTCTGCAAAGCCACAACCATAGCTTCTTTCTTTCCCATGGAAGTAGAGAAATGGAAGTCGCAATAATGACAAGCTTGTTTACAAAAAGGAATGTGAATGTAGATGCCGCTCATGTTTTTTTTAGTAATTAGTATTAAGTACTGAGTTCTTAGAGGTTCGGGATTTTGTCTGTTTTTTGATGTAGAGAAAGAAGGTTTAGTGTTCACCGAGTACTCTTTACTTAATACTAAATACTCAGTACTATAATTCACCCTACTTCTTCACCCTTTTCGCGTTCTGTTTTACAAAAGCGTCCCAACCAGTATACCCTTTACCTACTTCTACTCTTCCTTCGTTATAGAAATGGCAAACGGCTGCGGCAAGGCCATCCGTGCTATCTAGGTTTTTAGGCAAGCTTTTTAGACCCAATACACTTTGTAGCATTTTAGCCACTTGTTCTTTACTGGCATTTCCGTTTCCGGTAATCGCCATTTTTATTTTCTTAGGTAAATATTCGGTAATGGGAATTTCACGCGAGAGTCCGGCAGCCATAGCCACACCCTGTGCACGACCTAGCTTAAGCATAGATTGTACGTTTTTCCCAAAGAAAGGGGCCTCAATGGCAATTTCGTCTGGGTGATAGGTATCTATCAGTTCTATGGTACGCTCAAAAATGAGTTTAAGTTTAGTATAGTGATCGTCATACTTTTTAAGCATCAACTCGTTCATTTGAATGAACTCCATTTTTTTTCCTACCACTTTTATAAGACCAAATCCCATAATGGTAGTACCTGGATCAATACCGAGTATAATTTTTTCTGTTGCCAAATGTTGTTTTTTATTGAAGCACTATGGGAATTCTAAATTTAGCCCTTACTGGAATACCTCTTTTAAGTGCGGGTTCAATTTTGGGCAAACTGTTCAGGCTCTTTTCTATTTGTTGGTCAAAACCTGGAAGCTGGTTTTCGGTTATATTGCCCTTCTCAATATGTAAAAGCGAAATAGCCCCTGAAGCCTCCATTAAAAAGTCGACAAAAATAGTGTCTTTTACCGCTTCTTTAACTACAAAATCCGATTCTTCAAGTGTTTTGGAAAAATGCTTTAATAGCGTGGCCATAAAGCATTGTTTTTGCTCTTGTTTGGAAGCTATTTCATCACAATCGGCAAAAAGAGGGTATTGATCCACATCTTCCCAATCGATACTCAATATCTCCTTATTTACCAATTCTTGGGTCTTCTCTTCCTTTGACGCCGACCAATTGCATGCGGTAAGCAAGAACAAAAAACATAAAATTGTGAGGTTTCGCATTGCCCTAAATTCTAGGCGGAAATTACGATTTTTTGTGGAGGTTTGTGCTATGAATCGCTATTCGCGCAAGGAAAATACTCCAAAATAGCAGTTTTTCAGCAAGAAAACATCATCTAAAAATAAGAGGGATTATTTTACATCATAATGGATTTCTTCCTTTAGTTCAGAAATCCGCTTGTTTACCATCTTGGACATGTAGTTATTCTTATTACCAAATCTTTCTTCAAATTTCTCGTAATACTTTAATTTAACCTTAGGGTCTTTATAATACTGATCTGCCACCGTGCAGACGTTGTGATAAATTAGCGCATCATCTGGGTCTTCAGCATTTGCCAATTTATAGTATTCTAGAGCGGTTTTCATATCTTCTTTGTTTCTGGAAATACCTGCAAGAGCAACATACTCTCTTAATAAAAAAGGCTTTTGAACAGCAATGGATTCCTCAATATAGTATTGAGCGCTATCTATTTGCCGGTCTTTCCAAAACACCTGACCCAAATTAAAATAAGCATCGGCATTTTCATCATTCAACTCCAGCACCTTTCTATAATTTATCTTTGCCGGTTCAAACTCCCATTCTTTAAAATAACAATAGGCCAGCTTCTCGTAGATATATTCCTTATGCTCGCCCAATGCAATTAACTTTTCAAAATACGGACGCGCTTTAGCGTATTCATCATTGTTATAATACGCCAATGCTTTTAAGTTAATCATTGCCACATCATTATCATAGAAATGAAGCCCCTTATCAATAAATGTTATGGCCGAATCCTTTTCTCGCTGAGCAACATAATACTTCCCCAATTGAAACAAACTTCTTAAATGCGTACTATCAATTACCACTGCATTTTTGTAAGACGCCAGACAACGCTCCGTCTTTTTTTCTTCACGAAAGGTCTCTCCCAAATAAAAATGATACTCAGGGTTGTTACTTGCAGCATGCGTCAGTTCTAAAAATAGGGCCTCCGCATTCGTAAAGTCTTTCGTTTTCAGATAGAGCTTTCCCTGTTCAAATTTTGCAATTTGAAGCGTTGCATCTTGAGACAGCACATTCTGATACTGTGCAATTGCTTTTTCATAATTACCAATAGCGTTATAGGCCCTAGCAATCTGTAAAGTAGAAGTAATGGAACCATCTTCCGCATAATGGTTAATTGCCTTTATGTAATTACCAGTAGCGTAGAGACTATCTGCTACGGAGGCTGTTGCTACTTGGGCTTCTGATGTAACACAGAAAACCAACAAAAAGATACTAAATATGACTCTCAAATTAGCGAAGTCTAAAGGTTATAGGTATGGCATACGGCACATTCACTTGCTTCCCATTATGTCTCCCAGGGATCATTTGTGGTAGTTTAGCAATAATACGTCTTGCCTCTTTCTCAAGAGATTCATCAGGTCCTCTAGTAGAAATGTGGGTGATATTTCCAGATGTATCCATCAGAAAAATAACGCTTACCCTTCCCTGAACACCTCTTTCCTGTGCATTCTCCGGGTATCTGAAATTCTTGGAAATATGCCGATACATACTTTTCTTAAAACAATCTAAGATGTCATCTGCGTTTTCACAGCCAGGAAAAACAGGAGGATTGTCAACATTTCTAAATGCTACGGAATTCCCATAAGCCATTTGCGCCTCAGTAGATAATTTGGCTATTTGTTCCTGTTGCATCTGCACATAGTTAGCATCTACTGAAAATGGATTGAACCCTGCTTGTTCTAATCTAAAAGATATAGGAATTGAAAATGGGACCTTCACGATTTTACCTTCATAAGAACCCGGTGTCATACGTGGCAATTTTTCAATGATACGAACCGCTTCATTTTCTAATAATTCATGGGGACCTCTTTTTCGAATATCTACAATTGAACCATCTTCATCAATAGTAAACATAATACTTACCCTGCCTTGAATTCCTTGTCTCTGAGCTTCTTCGGGATATTTAAAATGTTTACTAATATGTTTCTGGATATTTTGTTGAAAGCAAGCTCTCACGTCTGCTTCACCTTCACATCCAGGAAAAACTGGCACTTTATCTACATAAGAGAAAGGCACTAGATTTTCTTCTCTATAAATCTTCTTCCAATCGTACGGTTCGCCTGCAGAAGGTGAAAAGTTTTTGAAGTACTTTGGCGAACCATTATTATCAATAGTCATTTTAGCCCGAATTGGCTCATTGTTAATTCCCGAAACAAATACGTTATCCTTTGTACTTTCGAACTTCAATGAATTTTCGGAATCTTTTACCTTCAAACTCCAAGCTTCTTCGGAACTGGCCAGAGACTTCAATCTTGTATACACCATAGTTTCCTCTTCTTCAGAGAGATCATCTACACTGCTTACGGTTATAACATTATCATTGTCGATAGCATCGTCCTTATTATCATTTTCACAAGACGTATAAAATAACATACCCAGTACCAAGGGCACCAATGCCAAATATTTTAATTTGAAAACCGATTTTGATTGTGATTTTTGTAACATGACAATTCGTTTTTTGATTAATGATGATTTGAAAAAGTGATTGATGAACGATATATTTTGAGTTTGGAATACTTGGGAAAGCAACAATTGATATTGTTCATTTTTATCCCGTTTAGCCACTTTTGCATCGGCGATGAACTCGTGCAATTCCGAAATTCTATTTTGGTAGACATAAACCAGCGGATTAAACCAGCCAACAATGCGCATGAGCTCAAAGAAGAGCAAATCCCACGAGTGCCCTTGTTTTATATGAACCAATTCATGGGCTATGATATTGGTGTAATCCCTTTTTGAAACTTTATCCCCAATAAAAATTGATTTAAAAAAGGAGAAAGCCATATTACTATTGGGAATCAGTATTTGCGTAAACTCCTTGAAACTAATCCTGTCTCCTTTTGTACTCAAAAGATACAGCTGGCGCAGCTTATACACCAATAACAACGTAGCTACTAGTGCTCCAGATACAAATAATACCATTTGCCATGAAATGTCTATTCCCGTAGGCTCCTGAACCCCAACTACAAGGGCATTATTTACCCCCCAAAGTTCCTCGCCATATTCAATATAGGGCTGTTCCACTGTGGTTTTAAAAGCTTCTATTTTTATAAAGGGCAGCACTAAAGACAGCAAAAATGTGCTCAAAAGATAAAAGCGGTTCCATTGAAAAAAGGTCTCCCGTTTTAAGAAAAAATCATAAATAACAAGAAAAACCAATTGAAAGGCGATGCACTCTAGAATGTACTGTATCATCAAAACAGATTTTAATTATTCTTTTTATTTGTCTCGTCAGGTTTTTTAATATCCTTTAAAATGGACTCCAATTCCGAGAGACTCATATCGTTCTTCTTCATAAAGAAAGAGACCATACTTTTAAAGGAACCCTGAAAATACCCGTCTACCAGCTTGTTAATACTCTGATTGCTGTAATCCGACTTCTTTACGATGGGAAAATACAGATACCCCTTCCCTTCTTTTTCATGGTCTACAAAACCTTTGCTTTCTAAAATCCTTACAATTGTGGATACCGTGTTGTATGCCGGTTTTGGTTCTGGCAACTGTTCAATAATAGCGGCAACATTGCATTTTTCGAGTTGCCATAACTGCTGCATCACCTCTTCTTCTGCTTTTGTTAATTGCTTCATTTAACTAAGTATTTAGTTCATCTACAAAACAAATATAACTAAAAATATAGTTCAAACTAAAATTTTAGTTTGAAAATTTAAAATTGGTTAAATTCTCTCACCAGAATCCATAATACACTAACAGTCAGATTACAATCTAAAAAAAACAAGATGATGGACGTGAGGGGTGTAACAAAATGAGGTTATCTTCGTCAAACAGGAAATTGATTAAATGGATATTGTATTACTTGTTTTAGGATTCATTTTTATGCTTGTTGGAATTCTAGGTAGCTTTTTGCCTATACTTCCTGGCCCTCCTATTAGCTGGGTTGGCCTATTATTATTACACCTCACCAAAGCTGTTCCCCAAGACAATTTATTTTTAGGAATTACCGCTGCCTTGGCCCTTGTAGTTTTTGGACTTGATTATGTAATTCCGGCCATAGGGACAAAGAAATTTGGAGGAACAAAATATGGGGTTATCGGTACTACTCTAGGACTATTAGTTGCTCTATTCTTTCCTATTTTAGGCCCGTTTGGTATTATTGTTTGGCCATTTGTGGGTGCCTTGGTAGGTGAACTATTGAATAAAGCCGATGGAAAAACAGCCACTAAAGCCGCATTTGGGTCGTTTTTAGGCTTCTTGACCGGTACTTTTATGAAGTTCTTGATAGCAATAATTTATCTCGGTCTCTTTATATCCAAAGCATGGAACTACCGGCTAGAATTGTTTCCGTTTCTTAACTAATACATCTCTTCCCATGAAAAAGATAATCTGCTTACTTGGTTTTACTTTCATTGGTCTTTCTCTTTTTTCGCAGGATTTCAGTTCTCCAAAGCTAGACAGCCTATTTACCGCTCTGGAAAAACATGATCGTTTTATGGGAAGTGTGGCCCTCTCCCATAATGGAAAGACCATCTACACCAAAACTATAGGTTATGCCGATATTGAAGCCAAAAAAACAGTAGATGTAAGCACCAAATTCAGAGTGGGTTCCATTACTAAAATGTTTACTTCTGTACTTACTTTTATGGCCATTGAGGAAGGAAAAATAACTCTGGACCAACCTATAGCCGACTTTTTCCCTAACATTAAAAATGCCTCTAACATTACTATTGGTAATTTGCTTAATCACCGAAGCGGTATTGCCAACGTTACCAGCAGACCGGATTACCTTCTGTGGAATACGCAACCCAAAACAAGACAGCAACTACTAGAACTCATAGAACAAGGCGGTAGTATTTTTGAACCCAATAGCAAAGGGGAATACAGCAACTCCAATTACCAGCTATTGACTTTTATTCTGGAAGACTTGCTAAAGGACGGTTACGCCAATCTTATAAAAACCAGAATAGCTGAGCCCCTGCAATTGGAAAACACATATATGGGGAGCACCATCAATACCAACAACCATGAGGCCCTTTCATATAATTATGATACCCGCTGGAACAAGTCTTTTGAAACCCATATGTCTATTCCAATAGGAGCCGGAGCCATAGTCTCTACTCCTACCGACCTTAACACCTTTTCCACCGCTCTATTCGAAGGGAAACTTATTACCAAAGAAAGTCTAAAACAAATGAAGACTTTTGAAGATGGTTACGGCATGGGGTTGTTTGAAATGCCTTATTTTACTAAAAAAGGATTTGGACACAATGGTGGTATAGACGGTTTTACTTCTCAACTAGCTACATTTCCCAAGGACCGTATTTCCATGGCACTCACATCTAATGGCAATCGTTATAGCAACAATGATATTCTTATTGCCGTTTTGGCGGCATATTATGACAAATCTTTTAACCTACCCAATTTTGAAACCATTGAGGTTACAGCTGAAGACTTGGAAAAATATTTAGGTATTTATGGAAGCAAACAACTGCACTTAAAAGTAACTATCGCAGAAAAAAACGGAACCCTAACGGCACAAGCTACGGGTCAATCTTCATTTCCATTGGAAGCTGTAGAAGAGCATGCCTTTGAGTTTCACCAAGCAGGCGTACGTCTGGAATTCAATCCAGAAGAAAAGACCATGCTACTAAAACAAGGAGGAAATACGTATACGTACACTAGGGAATAGGCTTTGGACAGGCCTTAATCCATCCAAACTACCTTATCCGCAATTGGAGTTCGTTGCCCATCCGGGATGGCCTCATCCGTATAGCCCATATAGAAAAAGCCTAAACAAGCTTCACCTTGGTTCATTTCAAAGAAATCGTTCATGTGCTTAACAAGTCCCGGTGAGCTCCAATAGCAACCAATGCCCATATCGGTACAGCAGAGCCACATATTCTGAACGGCCATTGCCGTGGCGGCTACTTCTTCCCATTCAGGAATACTTTGGGCAGGGTCTCTTTGCATACAAATGGCAATAATTGCACCTGCACGTTTTGGATTTTCAATCAGTTTTTTGGCCTTGAACTCTTTGGGGTTCGGGTCGATTTCCAAATATTTTAAAGAAAGAAAAAGTCCTAATTTCTCTTGTGACTCACCTTGTAAAACCCGAAACCTCCATGGTTCGGTTTTCTTATGCGTAGGTGCCCAATTGGCCGCTTCCAATATTTTTTCAATATCGGCTTTGGCTATTGGCTTGTCATTATATTGTGCTGGAAAGACAGAACGTCTATTCTTTATTAAATCTAATATCACTTGTCTCTTTTTTTTCTTTTCTCAAAAGTATCCAAAAAGCAAAACGTAAGCATGGGCTTTAGCAAAAAGATAACAGACCTGCTGTGAGCTCTACTCCAACCAACTCTTATAATACTTTCCATCATCAATATCCATGGCCTGTTGCGTTAATTTTAAAGGCTTAAACGTATCTATCATAACCGCAAGTTCTTCGGTCTTGCTTTTTCCTATACTGGCTTCGTAGGTGCCTGGATGCGGACCATGGGGAATACCTGCAGGGTGCAAAGAAATATAGCCTTCATCTATACCTTTTCGACTCATAAAGTCTCCATCTACATAATAGAGCACTTCATCCGAATCTATATTGGAGTGATTGTAGGGTGCAGGAATGGACTGCGGGTGATAATCGTACAATCTAGGACAGAACGAGCATACTACAAAGGCACTGGTCTCAAAGGTCTGGTGCACTGGTGGCGGTTGGTGAACGCGCCCCGTAATAGGTTCAAAGTTGTGAATTGAGAAACCATACGGAAAATTATACCCGTCCCACCCCACAACGTCAAAAGGATGCGTGGCATAGATCATATGGTGCAATTGCCCTTGCTTCTTCACTTTAATTAAAAATTCGCCCTTTTCATCATATGTTTGCAGGTTCTGGGGCAGCTTAAAATCACGCTCGCAAAAAGGCGAATGCTCCAAGTGTTGTCCAAACCAGTTACGATATCTTTTAGGCGTATAAATAGGGTGATAGCTTTCGGTAATCAACAAGCGGTTATCTTCCGTATCAAATTCAATTTGATATATCATACCCCTGGGAATCACCAAATAATCGCCATATTCAAAAGGAATTTCACCCAAAAGCGTCTTTAACGTTCCTGAACCTTTATGAACAAACAGGAGCTCATCTGCATCCGTATTTTTATAAAAATAATCTGTCAATGATTTTCTTGGTGCGGCAAGCCCAACATGTACATCACTATTAAAAAGTACCGTTTTACGACTCTCTAAATAATCATCTTCCGGCTTTGTTTGAAACCCCTTAAGTAATCTTGATTTTATGTTGTATTCTACAGCGGCCCTAGGCATAACGTCTAAGGTTTTACCAACTTCTTTTACTTGTGTAGGTCTATGCAAATGATACAATAAAGATGACATACCGTCAAACCCGATAGTTCCGAACAACTGCTCATAATGTAAAGTACCATCGTCTTTTTTAAAAATGGTATGTCGCTTTTGCGGAAACTTTCCCAGCTTATGATATAAAGGCATATAATATTCTTTAAAGATCTAGTTTAAAATTACGGCTTTTTATCGATATCGCATATTTGACCCTTTTTAAAAATGAATGAAATCATTAACGCAAGACAAAATTCTTAAAATGAAAAAAACGTTTTATTAACGTATTTCATCGATGAAAATAAATCTAATTCCCGTAAGTTTGAACCGTTGTTAAGTTTATGAAAATGAGCGATATAAAACTGAAAAGAATTAAAAATTTTAACCAGTTTTAGAAAACCAGTAGAAACACAAACCACTAAATCTCGTATCATGCAAAAAACACAATATCAGTTAAAAGCAGAAAAGGCAAAAAAGGCGTGGATGTCAATTCAAAATAAAGTGACTTCAAAGCACAACCAAGAAAATTTGCTTGAACGCCAGCTTCAAAAAATCTAATCTTTTTCACCAAGAAGTAGACTAGGCTTCTCCAAAGTCCTAGACTTTTTTTTGAAGATTAAATTTACCTAAGTAGGGTTGTTTCTGCTAAGATTTTAATTCTATAATCATACAAACTGCACACAAAAAAAGCCTTCCAACATGGAAAGCCTTTCATTGGCCCAAACCTATGCAGGTTCTGGGTCACAACACAACACGGCAAAGATACTAAAGCTTTTGAATTAATTGCTATCTCGTTTACTAAACTATACTTTAGGGTTAAACCTCCTTAAGATAAGACGTGCCGCTTTGTCATAATTAATGTAATTATAGGCCCAGTTAAAAAACACGATGACCTTGTTCCTAAAGCCAACCAATGCCATTAGGTGAACAAACATCCAAATGAACCATGCAAAAAAGCCTCCAAATTTTAGCTTTTTGATATCTGCTACGGCCTTATTTCTCCCTATAGTAGCCATAGTTCCTTTGTCTACATACGTAAAAGGCTTCATTTCTTTACCCTCTAATAATTTTTCCAGATTTTTAGCTAACAACTCTCCTTGCTGAATTGCCGGCTGCGCCACCTGTGGGTGTCCCTTGGGGAATTTTTCCGTCTCCATATAAGCAATATCACCAATGGCAAAAACCGTATCATAACCTTCCACTTGGTTGAAATGGTTTACTTTGTACCTATTTAATCGCTCTACCAATATATGCGGTGCAAAACCCTCTATTGCCGCACCGGTAACGCCTGCCGTCCATATAAAGTTTTTGGTACGTAAGCTACTTCCATCTTTTAGGGTTACTTGTTCCCCATCATAATTACTGGCGATTGCGTTCAAGTGAACACGAACACCTAGTTCCTTTAAAAATTTCATGGCTTTTTTAGAAGCATACTCACTCATTGGCGGCAACACTCTAGGGCTGCCCTCAAACAAGTTTATTTCCATTTCGTCTACATTCAAATGCCTATAATCCTTTGGAAAAACATTGTTCTTTAATTCTGCAAATGCCCCAGCAAGCTCTACGCCCGTTGGTCCTGCTCCCACAATACAAAAATTAAGTAAGGCCTTGCGTTCTACCGGGTCTTGAGAATCATCTGCCTTCTCAAAATTCTGCAACATTAAACTTCTAATATCCAATGCCTGCGGCACGCTCTTCATAGACATAGCGTACTGGGCAATCTGCTGGTTTCCAAAGAAATTAGTTTTTGTACCTGTTGCTAAGACCAAGTAATCATATTGTAAGTTGCCCGTATCCGTGAAAATCAATTTTTGTTCAGGCTCAATGCGGTCTACATTAGCCAGCCTAAAGTAAAAATTCTCTAAATTTTTCAGCACCTTTCTTATGGGGTACGCTATAGAATCAGGTTCTAGGCCGCTGGTTGAAACTTGGTAAAGAAGAGGTTGAAATGTATGGTAGTTATGCCTATCCAACAAAACAATTTGTAAATCAATTTCACTTAGTTTTTTGGCAAGAGATATTCCGGCAAAGCCGCCACCAATAATAACTAATTTTTTTTGACCTGTATTGGGAAGATTCATGCTTAATTTTTTACAAAATTAAGAAGAAGCAACACAGTATCTTTTTTATCTTTGAAAATATCACATATAATATTATCGCAATTAAAAAACTGTAATTCTATCTGCTTTCTTTAGAAGAAAATAGGTTTATTCAGAAACGAAAAAACGTTGTTCCTTTTATTTTTTGAAGAACCGGACATGCCCAATTCCGGAATGACCAACAATGGAATCTGAGTGTGGAATGCCATACGTTTTACTACAGATTCACGTGTTATACTTTCCATATAGCTATGTTGATAATGTAACATGGCCAATAGATGAATATCCAATTCGTCGCTAAAAACTTCTAATGTCCTGGATATTGAATTTAATTCTGAAACGGTATGCACATAGTGCTCCACTTCTTTTAAATATTTGCGTAGCATGCTCAAATTAAACTTTTGCAGTTCCGTTAATGCAGAAATTTGATGTTGTACGTGCACTATTCTTATAACAGCTTTAAAGGCTTTGGCCATATCCAATAACGGCTTTAATTCGGACTGCGTGTAAAATCTATTAAAATCTGTGGCGAAAGCAATTTCATCTGGGGCCTTAAATTTAAAATTTAATGGAACAGCTAGCACTGGACATTTTTTTACGGTCTTTATGATGCGTACCGTATTACTACCCATAAAGATTTCTTCAAGTCCAGAAGCTCCCTTTGTTCCTGTGATGACCAAGTCTATTTCGAATACATCAACAGACTCCCTTATCTCATCTACCAGAAGGGAAAAGGAAGACCGCACCCTAAACTTGTGTTTTGGATTATTGAATTCCGTATGTATTCGAGAAATTAAATTTGCAAGTCCTTTTTCAGATTGACTTCTGGCCGCATCTTCCAATATTTCCCCACCAACACTTGCCGCCATAAATCTACTATGGGCAATATGCGGAGTATATGTATTCATTAAATAAAAAGTACAAGCTTCGTCCTTAAAAAGCTCTATGGCATAGCATACGGCATTCCATGCATTTTTTGAAAAATCTGTAGGTAATAGTATATTCTTCATCTACTTTTTTATTGAAATCTTCAAGGGTAAAAGTAGAACCAAACCCATAGGCAAACTATGACATATATCAGTTTTTAAAAAGAGCAGGTTTAAAACCCTTCTATCAAATCTAAAAGCTTCCGCTCATCGGCAACGCCTATTTTTTTTCCAGAGGTTTTTATCAACCCTTTTTTCTTGAATTCAGAAATAATCCTGATACAAGATTCAGTAGCCGTACCCACTACATTGGAGTAATCCTCTCTAGACAAAACAAGGGTCAAGTAACCCTCTGTATCTTCTCCATAATTCTTTTTAAGATATAGAAAAGCTTCTGCCATTCTTTGCTTGACCGTCTTTTGGGACATGTTTACAATAACATCATCTGCCTCTCTTAAGTCATGGGCCATATGGCGTAAAACTTCAACCGCAAAATTTGGGTTGCGATCTAGGGTGTTTGAAATGACCTCTTTGGGAATAAAACAAACTTTCATATCGCTAACCGCAATTGCACTTAAATTGGTAGACTCTTCGGCAATTACCGCACGCTGCCCCATTACCTCTCCTTTGCTGGCCAATCTTACGATCTGGTCCTTACCATTGCCACTTAACTTAGACAGTTTTGAGACACCATCCCTTACACAAAACACACCATCTAGCTTTTCGCCCTCGCGAAAAAGTGCATCCCCTTTTTTAATTTTTTTGGAAATCTTGGAGTCAGATACTATTTTCAATTCCTCCTTGCTCATAGCTCGTAACGAATTGAACTGCCTTATTATACAATTTTCACATCTACCATTCATAACTCTAAAATTTACACCTGACCATACAAAGGTACTATTCACTAGGAATACAAAAACTGACAATTGTCATGTTTTAATAGTCCTACACTTTGCACCTTTGTGTGAGGTACTTACAAATGTAAAATGAAAACTAAAAACTGTTTCCATTGCGGTGACAACTGTGGTACGAAAACCATAGTTCTAGACAACAAAAGCTTTTGTTGTAAAGGCTGTAAAACCGTTTACGAAATTCTATCCGGCAATGACCTTGATTACTATTACGACTTACAATCGGCTGCCGGAGCAACCCCAAAAGCGGTTGATGGAAGATACGCCTTTTTAGATTCACTACCTATTACTGAACGACTTATCGAGTTCAATGATGGGGATTTGCAAATTGTTAACCTTCACATACCTCACATTCACTGTAGCTCTTGTATTTGGGTACTTGAAAACTTAAATAAGTTAAACGTATCCATTAAAAATTCTCAAGTAGATTTTCCTAAGAAAACGGTACGCATTACCTATAATAGTATTGGCGTTTCACTAAAAGAGGTGGTTACCCTATTGGCTAGAATTGGCTACGAACCCAATATTTCATTAGATGATTTTGACAACAAAAAGAAAAGTATCGATCGTAGCTTAATCTATAAGCTTGGCGTTGCCGGTTTTGCTTTTGGCAATGTCATGTTCTTATCATTTCCTGATTATTTTGATCTCTCAACAAGTAGTGCATCAGGTGGTGAATTTTGGCTCAATAGATATGAACCAGTTTTTCATTGGCTTATGTTTCTATTTTCATTACCGGTCCTTCTTTATGCGGGCAGGGATTATTTTATATCTGCCTATAAAGGGCTTCGCAGTAAAATATTGAATATTGATGTTCCTATTGCCCTAGGGATTTTGGTCCTTTTTGTACGGAGCACCTTAGAGATTATGTTTGACTGGGGCAGTGGTTTTTTTGATTCCCTAACGGGATTGGTCTTTTTCTTGCTCTTAGGGAAATTCTTTCAACAAAAAACCTATTCCTTTTTATCGTTTGAACGAGATTACAAATCCTATTTTCCTATTGCCGTTACCCGTGTTACCAAAGAAGGAAAAGAAGAAACCGCCCAAGTGCATGACATAAAACCAGGAGACCGATTGCTGATCAGAAATGAAGAATTGATTCCCGTTGATGGTATTCTTATAAATGGGCAGGCCCGGATTGATTATAGCTTTGTAACCGGGGAATCTGAACCGGTAAAAAAAGAATCTGGAGAGAAAGTCTTTGCCGGCGGAAAACAACTACAAGGTGCCATAGAAATGGAAGCCTTAAAATCGGTTTCACAGAGCTACCTCACCCAATTATGGGGCAATTCTGTTTTCCAAGAAGACAAGACCACTAAATTTCAAACCTTGACCGATAGTATTGGCCGGAGATTTACGATTGCCGTACTCAGTATTGCTTTTTTATCAGCATTCTTCTGGCTCGTTTATGACCCAAGCAAGGTGATGAACGTTTTTACGGCAGTCCTAATAATTGCCTGTCCTTGTGCCATTGCACTGGCATCTCCCTTTACCCTTGGTAATATGTTGCGCATATTCGGCCGAAATAAATTTTATCTCAAAGACACTCAAACCATAGAACAACTTGCACAGGTAGACACCGCCATTTTTGACAAAACGGGTACAATTACCACTTCCAAAAAAAGCACAGCTACCTATGAAGGTATGCCGCTTACGGAAACCGAGGCATCCTTATTGAAAAACACCCTTCGCGGCTCCAATCATCCGCTCAGCAGAACGCTTTATAGTCTTTTGGCAGAGCAAAATATTGTTACCCTAGATGAATATGAAGAGCATATTGGCAAAGGTATTGAAGGCATAAAAGACAACGAACATATAAAAGCGGGTTCCGCTGCTTTTGTAGGCAGCGCACAAACCACTGATTCTATTAATACTTCGGTACATATTAGTAGCAACAACACCTATAAGGGCAAATATATTTTCCATAATGAATACAGAGATGGTGTATCCGAAGTATTTCAAGATATGTCCAAAAATTTTGATGTCGCCCTATTATCAGGAGATAATGAAGGTGAAAAACCTCGTTTGGAAAAGCTATTACCAAAACTTACGCCTTTATACTTCAATCAAAAACCGCAACATAAATTAGAGTTTATAAAAGCCTTACAAGACCAAGGAAAAAAGGTTCTTATGATTGGCGATGGCCTTAATGATGCCGGTGCATTAGCGCAAGCAGAGGTGGGCATTGCCATTTCAGAGAACATTAATGTCTTCTCACCTGCTAGCGATGGTATTATGGATGCCTCTAAATTTCAACAGTTAAACAACTACATCTTAGCCTCAAAAAAAGCCATGAAAGTCATTAAATTATGTTTTCTACTTTCTTTGACCTATAACCTTGTTGGCCTATACTTTGCCGTTACCGGCCAACTTGAACCTGTAATTGCAGCGATCCTAATGCCATTGAGCTCTATAAGTGTGGTTGCATTTGCAACGGTGGCCACCAATTTGATTGGAAAGAAATTAAAATAACCCATAAAGATTATTCTTACAAACGTGAAAAAATTAGATTGCCCCCAAAAACTTAACTGTTAAAAAACCGGGGCGAAAGCTATAAAAAGTTAGGTTTGCAAGGCTCAAAAACCAACTTAACCAGATTATAAGTTACATGCCTTTTTTAAAGACTGCTTCCCTTTTTACTCATTTTAAGAAAATTTCATTCCTTCAAATTTCAATAGGTATTGTATACCTATGGTTTGGAAGTCTAAAGTTTTTTAGCCATGCTAGTCCAGCAGAGGAAATGGCCAAAGACACTATTGGTGTTCTCTCTATGGGGCTTATTCCCAGAGAAACCTCAATCATTCTCTTAGCAATTTTGGAAGTGGGTATCGGCTTTTTTCTGCTTTTTGATATTTATCGAAAACAGACAGTAATGGTAACGCTCGGACACATGGTCTGTACCTTTACATCACTTTTACTTCTAAGCGAAATATCTTTTACCTCCAGTCCATTTGCACCTACTCTATTGGGTCAGTACGTTATCAAAAATCTTATTATCGTTGCTGCTTTACTTTCAATTTATCAGAATACAAAAAAAGTCTAAGCCTTTCCTTTGTATCAATCCTTTTCCTCCTTTAAAAATTATTTCATAATTCTTCTATTTTTCCACAAAAAGAACTCCACACAAAACTCTGTATATCAGTTTTTTATTTAAAAATTAAGCCAAGTTTCAACTTATTCAGCAAAACCTGATATAAGTCATATTTAATGGTTGGCTCACACCGTAGTTTTACACCATAATTCAGGTAGGTATGAGTGTTATTTATGTGCTATTGACCATCAGCGTTCTTGTTGCGGTCCTATTTTTCATTGCATTTATTGTTTCGGTTAAAAGTGGTCAGTACGATGATTCGTATACGCCATCCGTTCGCATGCTTTTTGAAGATGAACTCGTCAAGAAACAAAAACCTAGTACCAGTAAAGCAAACAAGGAAAAAATCCAACTAAATAAACAAGTATAATTATGGAAGTACAGCAGTTTTATTACGATAACAAAATCGTGAAAAATTTCCTCTATGCAACCATGTTTTGGGGCATTGTGGGTATGTCTGTAGGCTTATTGTTAGCCTTAATGTTCATGTTCCCCAACTTAACCGACGGGATATCGTGGTTAAGTTTTGGCCGTTTACGCCCATTGCATACCAATGCGGTGATTTTTGCATTTGTAGGAAATGCTATTTACGCAGGTGTTTACTACTCAACCCAGCGTTTGCTAAAAGCGCGTATGTACAGTGATTTCCTAAGTAAGTTCAATTTTTGGGGTTGGCAGGCAATTATTGTGGCCGCGGCTATTACGCTACCATTGGGGTACACCAGTAGTAAAGAATATGCTGAACTTGAGTGGCCAATAGATTTAGCCATTGCGGTAGTTTGGGTTGCTTTTGGCGCCAATCTTATCGGTACCATGATCAAGAGAAGACAACGCCATCTTTATGTGGCCATTTGGTTCTATTTGGCAACTTTTGTTACGGTGGCCGTTCTACACATCTTCAACAGTTTGGAACTTCCTGTTAGTGCCTTAAAAAGTTACTCTGTATACGCTGGCGTTCAAGATGCATTGGTGCAATGGTGGTACGGACATAATGCGGTTGCATTTTTCTTGACTACACCGTTCTTAGGACTTATGTACTATTTTGTACCCAAAGCGGCAAACAGACCGGTATATTCTTATAGACTGTCTATAGTTCACTTCTGGTCTCTGATTTTCATATACATCTGGGCTGGGCCTCACCACTTATTATACTCTTCATTACCTGATTGGGCCCAAAACTTGGGTATAGCATTTTCAATTATGCTCTTGGCTCCTTCTTGGGGCGGTATGATCAACGGGCTTCTTACGTTGCGTGGTGCTTGGGATAAAGTACGTACGGACCCTGTTCTAAAATTTATGGTAGTTGCTATTACCGGTTACGGTATGGCCACTTTTGAAGGCCCAATGCTTTCACTTAAAAATGTAAACGCAATTGCCCACTTTAGTGACTGGATCATTGCCCACGTACATGTAGGTGCTTTGGCCTGGAACGGATTCCTAACTTTTGGTATGATTTATTGGATGGTTCCCAAAATGACCAAAAACAAACTACACTCCATTAGTTTGGCCAACTTCCATTTTTGGATCGGTACTTTAGGCATCATTCTGTACACCCTACCCATGTACGTTGCTGGATTCACACAGGCTTTAATGTGGAAAGAATTTAATCCAGATGGCACATTGGTTTACGGTAACTTCTTAGAAACCGTTCACGAAATCATGCCTATGTACTGGATGAGAGCCATTGGCGGTAGTCTTTATATCATTGGGGCATGTGTTATGATCTACAACGTTGTTTGTACTATTAAATCTGGTTGCACCATAGAAGATGAATTAGCTGAAGCTGCTCCTCTTACTCGTGTTTCAAAACACAGAACGGCTGGCGAAACTTTCCATACTTGGTTAGAGCGTAAGCCTATACAATTGACCATTTTAGCAACTGTAGCTATTTTGATTGGCGGTATCATCCAAATTGTACCCACCATATTGGTGAAGTCCAACATACCAACAATAACTAGCGTAAAACCATATACCCCATTAGAATTGGAAGGTCGTGACCTTTACATACGTGAAGGTTGCGTAGGCTGCCACTCGCAAATGGTCCGTCCGTTTAGAAGTGAGGTAGAGCGTTATGGCGAGTATTCCAAAGCTGGCGAATTTGTTTATGACCACCCGTTCCTTTGGGGAAGTAAACGTACCGGTCCAGATTTACTTAGAATTGGCGGCAAATATTCTGATAACTGGCACCTAAACCATATGTACGATCCACAGAGTACATCATCAGGCTCTATCATGCCTTCATACTCTTGGATGATACGTGACAAGCATGATCGTAGCGATATAAAGGCAAAAATGGAAGCTATGGTAACCTTGGGTGTTCCGTACACCGATGACGAAATTGCAAATGCCGATGCATTGATGGATGCTCAGGCTGAAAAAATTGAAAAAAATCTATATACGGACCCTGATTTCGCAAAAAGCTATGAGGCAGATAAAGCCTATGCCGCTGAAAACGGTGAAGAATTCATAGAAATGCGAGACCGAGAAATTGTTTCCCTAATAGCATATTTACAGCGACTGGGAACCGACATCAAGGTTAAAGAGACTGGTGAAATATTATCTGATAACAAAAACTAAAGATCATGTTCAAATTTGTAAAAGGTTACATGGAAACTATTGAGGGCGTAGCAACCTACCCCATGATATCGCTACTCATCTTCTTTGTGTTTTTCACATTGTTGTTTTGGTGGGTTTTCACCGCCTCAAAATCATATATCAAAGAAGTGAGCGAATTACCTTTTGAAGAAGATAACCAACAAAACCTAGAGCTATGAAAAATACATCAACGTGGTGGATTAAGATACCGCTAATTTTCTTTTTAATATTTGGTTTGACGGAGTTCTTCGTCGATTCGGGAGACATCCCTGCCTTTATAAAGTACCCAATGGTGCAGGTGTTTCTAGTTTTTATCCTGTTTTTGCTCATCGCAATTGCAGTAATCACTAGCGCTATTGAAAAAGTAATGTTCCAGACGCTTTCAGAAGAAGGTCAAGAACGTTATTTGGCGGCTAAGAATAAAACCATTGAGTGGAAATGGGCACAAAGAACCTACCAGAAAATGTTAGGCTCCAAACCTATGGAAAAAGAAGAAGAAATTATTCTAGACCATAACTATGATGGTATCCGTGAGCTAGACAACAATTTACCGCCATGGTGGGTGTACCTCTTTTATGCATCCATTGTATTTGCTGTAATTTATATGGTTCGCTTTCATGTTTTCAACGATTATACCCAAGACCAAGAGTACGAGCAGGAAGTAGCTGCCGCTAAATTGGAGATTGAGGAATACAAAAAAACCGCAAAAGGACTTGTTGATGCCAATACGGTAGAACTACTTACGGATGCCAGCGACCTTAAAGCGGGGCAGGCTATTTTTGAAAGTAACTGTGTTGCCTGTCATATGGCAGATGGCGGCGGCGGTATAGGACCAAACCTAACGGATCAGAACTGGATTTTAGGCGGGGGCATTAAAAACGTTTTTCATACAATTTCAGAAGGCGGCCGTGATGGTAAAGGTATGATTGCATGGAAGCAAAATTTAAAACCTGCAGAAATAGCACAGGTTGCTAGTTATGTCCTAAGTTTTCAAGGCACTACTGCCGCGAACCCAAAAGCTGCCGAAGGCGACCTATGGATAGATCCTAACGCTCCTGCTCCGGCAACACCTGCAGAAGAGACTAGTACTGAACAGGAAATAGATTCCACATCAGTTACTATGAACTGAATTGAGCGGGGCTTTTGCCCCGTTAGCTGATAAAGCGAAAAACAAAATGGCACAAGACCAAGATAATTTTAGGGATTCTATAGGCACCATTAAAGAAGATGGAAAAAGGGCATGGGTATTTCCCAAAAAGCCAAGCGGCAAATTTTACAAGTACCGTAAATATGTTAGTTATGTGCTTTTAGCTTTTTTAATCGGTTCTCCTTTTGTCAAAATAAATGGCAACCAGTTCTTAATGTTCAATGTGCTTGAAAGGCGCTTTAATATCTTTGGTTTTCCTTTTTATCCGCAAGACTTTCATCTCTTTGTCATCTCCATGATAATTGGGGTGGTTTTCATAGCCCTATTTACGGTAGCCTTTGGACGTATTTTCTGCGGATGGATGTGCCCACAGACCATTTTTATGGAAATGGTTTTCCGTAGAATAGAATATTGGATAGATGGCGACCGCGGTGCTCAAATGAGGCTAGACAGACAAGAATGGAATGCCGAGAAAATTCGGAAACGTGTTTTAAAATGGTTTGTCTTTTTTGTCATATCATTCATAATAGCCAATGTTTTTCTTGCCTATCTTATTGGCAGCGATCGCTTGATCCAATATATCACTGAAGGGCCATCACAACACCTCAGCACTATGCTGTCGCTATTAATATTCACGGCAGTATTTTATTTTGTGTTCGCTTGGTTTAGAGAACAGGTGTGTATTATTGCCTGTCCTTACGGCCGTATGCAAGGTGTATTGCTAGACAACAAATCTATTGTAGTTGCTTATGACCACAAAAGAGGCGAAGCAGAAAGCGGCAGAAAAAAATGGCGCAAAAACGAAGACCGTGAAGCCTTGGGCCATGGTGATTGTATTGACTGTTTTCAATGTGTAAATGTTTGTCCTACGGGAATTGACATTAGAAACGGAACGCAGTTGGAATGTGTGAATTGCACCGCTTGTATAGATGAGTGCGATACTATTATGGAGAAAGTAAACCTACCAAAAGGGTTGATCCGTTATGCTAGCGAAGATGAAATAACCAAAAAGGAAAAGTTCAAATTTACGCCTCGCTTAAAGGGGTATACGGCTGTATTGGTCATTTTAACCGGAGTACTAATTGGTATGATGTTCTTAAGAAATGATCTTGAAGCGAATATCCTAAGATTACCAGGCCAGCTTTACGAACATAAAGAAGGCAACATTATAAGTAATGTGTTTACGTACAAACTTTTGAACAAAACCACTAAGCCGGTAAATAACGTTCATTTTGAATTGATCTCTCCAAAGGGAAAAATTAAATTAGTACGAACGGATAATTTTGATGTTCAACCCGAAGCTTTGGCTGAAGGCACCTTGTTTATTGAAATTAATGCCTCCGCGCTAAGTGGAGACAAGAACAACCTAAAAATTGGTGTGTATAGTGACGATAAGTTAATAGAGACCACCACGGCTCGTTTTCTAGCACCACGCAGTTATAAATAGTGTTTAAATTAAAAATCATGAAAATAAATTGGGGTACGGGTATCGTAATTGCTTTTGGAATTTTCATCAGTTTTATACTGTTTTTCGTGGTACGAATGACCACAAGTCATAATGCTAATCATGATTTGGTTATTGAAGAGTATTACAAGGCAGAACTGGGCTATCAAAAAGAAATAGATGCGGAGCAAAATGCTATTGATTCCCATGAACAAATACAATTAGAAAAAACAGCTGATGGATTGCTGGTAATCTTTCCGGAAGAATATTCAAACACAACGGTAACAGGAATTGTATCCCTTTACAGACCGTCCAATAAGCACTTGGATTTTGACTTACCCATTAGTCTGTCCAATTCACATTTGCTCATACCTGACAAACGCTTGTTGGATGGTCGTTGGGATATAAAAGTCACTTGGCAACACCTAGGAAAGAATTTTCAATACAAAGAAAGTATAACCTTTTAAAAAGAAAATGATTCTATCTGCACTCATATTAGGACTTATGGGAAGTTTGCACTGCGTAGGCATGTGTGGGCCCATTGCCTTTATGCTTCCTGTAGATAGAACCAACAACTTCAAAAAACTCGGCCAGATATTTATTTATCACTTTGGTCGGCTTATGGCCTATGTCATCATAGGACTCGTTTTTGGCCTTCTTGGAAAAGGACTGTCCATTTTTGGTGCACAGCAAAAACTCTCTATTGCCATAGGTGTTTTAATGATTTTGGTTGTCTTGATTCCCTATAAAACTTTCAATAAACACAATTTATCAAAACCCATTTACAAAGTCATATCAAAAGTTAAAAACCAACTTGGAAAAGAACTGAAGAAGAAATCACCGGACACCTTTTTAACCATTGGATTCTTAAACGGATTTTTACCTTGTGGCTTAGTATATATGGCACTCTTTGGAGCTATTGCCATGGGTAACGCTTTACAAGGCGGTCTTTACATGATGCTGTTCGGGTTAGGAACTATTCCCCTAATGACAACGGCAATCTATTTTAGCAGTATGCTAAAAGGGGGTATTCGTCAAAAAGTACAGAAGGTTATTCCAGTTTTTGTAATTGCTATTGGACTACTTTTTATCCTTAGAGGTCTTGGGTTGGGTATTCCTTACGTATCCCCTGCACCTGTAACTCAATTAGCTTCAAGTGCTATAGAATGCCATAATTAAAGGTCACGGCCGTCAAACAACTCTCTTATGAAACCGTTAACCAACGAAATTATACTTCGACCAAGGTTTCAATTGGATGTGACCGAAACCAAGGAGTTTGTACTCCAAAAATTTGAGACTGCTGCATACCCTCCTTTTTTAGTAAAAAGGCTTGACGAACATATTTTTATCAAATTCGATATTAAAAACAATCATTTTTGGTCGCCTCAACTCCATTTGCAGATAGATGAATTAGATAATTCCAACTGTCGTGTTTATGGTGTTTTTGGACCAAACCCAACCTTATGGACTTTCTTTATGTTCATACATTTTGCCATAGCTTGTCTTTTCATAATTATAGGAATTTGGGCCTATTCCAGCTCCTCTTTAAACAAACCTTACCATCTTCAGCTAGGACTAATGGTTACGATTGTAATATTGTGGTTTGCACTCTATTTTTTTGGAAGGGGTGGAAAACAAAAAGGTAAGCCCCAAATGCAAAAACTATACGGGTTTATGATGAAAGTTCTTACGCCATAAATTTTTGAGGTTTTAATGTCTTCATTATATTTGAAAGTTATCAACAACCTAACAACCAATCAAATGAAACGTATTTTAATGTTAACCCTTAGCTTAGGGTTACTATGTTCTGGCACAACTTTCGCCCAGAAAAAACAAGAAGAGCCAAGAGGAATAGAAAATGTAGCGTACAAATGGGGAAAAATGGCCTTAGATGCTACAGCTTCGGATACTGAAAAATTTAAGCCCAGACCAACTATTACCTCGCGTTACCTAGGTCTGATTTTCATCTCTATTTTTGATGCATGGTCCATATATGATGAAAGTGCCATACCCGTTTATTTAAAGGGCGTAGACCGCAGACCCTCCGGTGAACAAAATCTAAAAAACAAAGAAATTGCCATTAGCTATGCCGCTTTTGGTGCGATGAAGGAATACTACTATTCCGATACTGAAATGTTCCGGAAATTTATGGTCGATTTAGGGCTTGACCCTGATAATACCTCAATGGATCCAACTACACCTGAAGGTATCGGTAATTTAGCAGCTAAAGCAACTATAGAAGCTAGAAAAAACGATGGTAGCAATCAATATGGTGAGGTTGAAGGCTCTAACGGAGAACCCTATTTTGATTATACCAACTACAATCCTGTGAACACCGCAGATGAAAATACGGATATTAACCGTTGGCAACCCAAGTATTTCTCCGATGGAAAAGGAGGGCAATATGCCCCAGGTTGCCTTACTCCTTACTGGCAAGAGGTAACCCCTATTACTTTGACCTCAGCGGACCAATTTAGACCAGGACCTCCCCCATTGGTAGGTTCCGAGCAATTGAAAAAGGAAGTAAAAGAAGTTGTGGACCTGCAGGCCAACCTTTCCCACGAAGAAATAGCTTTGGTTGAATTTATGAGAGACGGTCCACAATCCGTTCAGCAAGCTGGTCACTGGTTAAAATTTGCGCAAGATGTTTCTCGTCGTGACAACCATACTTTAGATCAAGATGTAAAAATGTATTTCCTAACGGAAATTACTGCTATGGACGCTTTTATTGCTTCATGGGATTCTAAAATGTTCTATGATTACGCCAGACCGTATGCCTTAGTTCATGAGTATTACAAAGACCAAACCATTAAAGCTTGGGGTGGACCCGGTAAGGGAATAGTTGAAATGAAAGGGCAAGAATGGAGACCTTATTCCCCGGATATTTTTCTATGCCCACCTTTTCCCAGTTACACCTCAGGACACAGTACTATTAGTGGCGGTTGTGCCGAGGCGCTTCGCCTTTTTACAGGTGATGAACATTTTGGAGAATCCATAGAACTTATACCCGGTTCGCTAACAGAACTTGATTCTGTTCATTTTGGAAAACCGGTTACCATACACTTCCCAACCTTTACCGAAACCGCAAATATGGCGGGCATATCTAGGGTAATGGGTGGTTACCATATTCAAGCCGATAATATAGCCGGCTTACAACTAGGTAGGGATGTTGCTTCTCAAGCTTGGAAATTTTACAACAAGCACTTAGGTAATTAAATACAGCTTTACAGAGAAAAAAAAGGGAATCTAATAGGATTCCCTTTTTTATGATGGCAGTTGGCAAAATATGATAATGTTCATGTTTTAAAGAGCCTATAGTATAGATATTTGCATGACAAAACAGACTGTTATGAAAATTGTTTCCAAAGCCGAGGCCGCATCATCCGTAAAATCCGGAGACCGTGTATTTTTTCAGGGTGCCGCAATGACCCCTAATGTGCTCATAGATGCTTTATGTGATAGGTACGAAGAGTTAAAAGATGTAGAAATTATATCCATACATACCGAAGGCGATGCCAAATATTCCCGAGCACCCTACAACAAAAGCTTTAGAATGAACAGCTGTTTTGTGGGTAGTAACATCAGGAACATGGTCAACAGCAGCTTAGGAGATTACATCCCTATTTTTTTAAGTGAAATCCATCTTTTGTTCAGACAAGGTATTCTACCCATAGATGTAGCCGTGGTACAAGTTTCTCCTCCCGATAAACATGGGTATTGCTCACTTGGTGTTTCGGTAGATGTTACCCTACCGGCAATTCAAATGGCAAAAAAAGTAATCGCACAGATTAACCCTTCCGTACCCAGAACCCATGGGGATGGCATCATTCACATAAAGAACATTGATTGTGCCATTGAGGTAGATTGCCCAATACATGCACACGATATCCTATCCATATCTCCCGTTGAAGCCCAGATAGGCAAAAATGTAGCCGATCTTATAGAAGATGGAGCCACTTTACAAATGGGCATTGGCAGCATACCTAATGCAGTATTGAGCAATTTAGGCAACCATAAACGCCTAGGTATCCATACCGAAATGTTCTCTGATGGTATACTGCCTTTAATAGAACAGGGAGTAGTAACGGGAGAGGACAAACAAATAAAAACCGGAAAAATCGTTACCTGCTTTGCCGTAGGGTCACAGAAATTATATGATTTTGTGGATGACAACCCTTCGGTACATTTTAAGGAAGCCGCTTATACTAATGATACATCCATTATAAGAAGAAATCCAAAAGTAACGGCAATAAACAGTGCCATTGAAATAGATTTGACGGGTCAGGTTTGTGCAGACACCATTGGCAGCAGACAGTATTCCGGTGTGGGAGGACAAATGGATTTCATCCGTGGCGCATCACTTTCAAAAGGAGGGAAACCAATTTTTGCCATGCCATCGCTTACTGCAAAAGGGATTTCTAAAATAACCCCCTTCCTGAAACAAGGAGCCGGAGTGACCACCACAAGAGCACATGTTCATTATGTAGTGACGGAGTATGGCGTAGCCCATCTTTTTGGTAAAAACCTAAAGGAAAGAGCCAAAGCTTTAATTGCCATAGCTCACCCTGACTTTAGACAAGAACTTGAACAGGCCACTTACGAACGCTTTAAGAACCAAGCCTAATAGTGTATTTTTGATATGATGGAGAAAAAGGAAATTAAAAGCCGAAACGATGTACAACTACTTGTTGAAACCTTCTATGGGAAAATACGAGAAGATGAAACCCTTGGCCCTATTTTTAATGGAATCATTTCTGATTGGGAAGCGCACCTAAAGCTTTTGACCGACTTTTGGGAAACCCAACTTTTTCTGCAGCGCAAATACAACGGCAACCCCGTTACCGCTCATCAAGAAGTAGATGATAAAACTCATGGCACAATAACTTCCGAACACTTCGGAATTTGGTTGAATCATTGGTTTGCCACCTTAGATGAACTTTTTGATGGAGAAAGAGCTTGGATTGCCAAAAACAGGGCTCAAAAAATGAGCACCATGCTCTTCATGCAGATGTATCAGCATAGGACTAGAACATCATAAAATTAAATAAAATTTTAATTCGGATATTTTTATCCTAATTAAAAAATCATATCTTTGTAAAGAAATATAACACACGTCAGAATGTTTTCAAAAGCATGTGAATACGCCATAAGGGCATCAACTTATATTGCATTAAAATCGCTTGAGGGCACTCGTGTTAGCCTAAAAGAGATTGCAGAGAAGATAGATTCTCCCGTAGCGTTCACAGCTAAGGTTTTACAACAATTATCAAAAAACAACATTGTAGACTCCGTAAAAGGAGCTACTGGCGGTTTTCAGATTTCAACACAGAATATTTCTAATATAAAACTGGCTCAAATAGTTTATGCCATAGACGGCAACAATGTTTACGAAGGTTGCGGCCTTGGTCTTAAAAAATGTAACGCCAATGAACCCTGCCCTGTTCACGATAAATTTGTTCAAATACGAGCCGATTTGAAAAACATGTTAGAAAACACAAGCCTTTATGATATGACCATAGGCCTGGAAGAAGGACTTACCTCCTTGAGACGCTAAAAAAATTTGATTATAAATAGGACAATTTTATCCTATTTAATATTAGTAACTATAAAAAAAATAAGAAATCATGACAAAAACAATAGGTGAAATTGTAGCCAATGATTACCGAACTGCACAAGTTTTCAAAAACCACAAGATAGATTTTTGCTGCCGAGGCAACCGTTCCCTTGAAGAAGTGGCTTTAAAAAATAATTTGGATATTGATGTGCTTTCTGCCGAACTAAAGGCCGTAACAGAACAAAATAGTGGTGACAACATTGATTTTGAATCATGGCCACTAGACCTTCTTGTTGATTATATTGAAAAGAAACACCACAGATATGTTGAGGCACAAAGTACCGTATTGAAAACGTACCTGGATAAACTATGTCGCGTTCATGGCGCAAATCATCCTGAACTTTTTAAAATAAAAGAACTCTTCTACGCATCTGCCGGTGAATTGGCCATGCATATGAAAAAGGAGGAATTGGTACTTTTCCCCTTTGTCCGAAAAATGGTGGAAGCAAAACAATCCGGTCAGAACTTGGGCGCTCCTCATTTTGGAACTGTATCCAACCCTATCCGTTCTATGATGCAAGAGCACGATAATGAAGGGGAACGTTTTAGAACCATTGCACAACTAAGCAATGACTACACACCTCCTGCAGATGCCTGTTCTACTTACCGGGTTACATTCTCGCTATTACAGGAGTTTGAAGATGACCTGCACCGTCATATACACCTAGAGAACAATATTCTCTTTTCTAAAGCCAATGCGCTAGAGAAAGAATTAACGGCTCTTGTCTAAGGGCCCTTGCAGTCTATTTAACTTAAAAGTACAACCTGATTATAAATCCATTAAAATCAACAACGATGAAAAATTCAACATCACTGCCACTGAGCTATTCTGAAAAGCAACAAAAAACAAACGGGCTGGCACAACTTTATATTAATTTACTAAATGAATTCAAAAACAAACAAACCGGTTACGCTACCATTGCCATTATTGCACAAAGCTGTATTGGCTCTGCTGCTGCAATGCTATTGTTAATGAGCAACTTACACGACTTATCTAAAATGACATTACTCTTTTTTGTAACTATTTTATGTATGGGCTATAATGCAGCAGTGCTTGCACAACTAAAATCAAAAACAACCTTTAACATCTTATTAGTGAGTTTACTTTTTAGTTGTTCTATTATTATCGCGAACCTACTTTAATGTCATTAATTATAGAACAAATTATATGCCCGAGGAAAACCTAGGTCTTACCTACACTGACGAATTTGGCGAAACTTGTCACGCCAGTTTTAAGACCAACGAATACCATAGCCTTATGGAACTCCTCTGCGACAAGTACATGCAAGATTGGGGAGATTGTAAAGGAAGAGCCTGGTGCGGAACATGTCATATAAAAATTCATACTGAATATAGTTCGGGAAAAATGGATATAAGCGAAATGAATACACTTTCCAATATTCTTGATTCTGACAAAACCAGTCGCCTAGCTTGTCAAATTCCTTTGAATTCAGATTTAAACGGTGTCGTTTTTAGTATCCTAGAAAGATGATGCCGTTTAATTATTAATGTGAGCTCTGGCTTGTACTTTTACTTAGAACTATTCTTAAAAGTGATAATAGTAAAACCAAGCTAGCTTTAACCAAAAACAGGGCTCAAAAAAGAGCACCATGCTCTTCATGCAGATGTATCAGCACCGGCAGACAAAACCGAATGTTTAAACAGTTCAGTTTCTATATTTACCTACTATATCCGAAATATGTATGCAATACACTACAGGTACTTCCTTGGATTCGATTTTACTTGAAAAATCACCAATAAAATCCACCTTGGTTTCTTCATTTCTATTTAAAAGCTCGTGCACACCATTGGCAAAGGTGTGAAGGTATTTTTTGGCCGTAGGTCCTTTTAATTCTTCAAACGTACCGTTAACCTTTACGGAACGCCAATTGTGAAAGGCCGTAATATCTTCTACCTGTAGTGCTACTTGAGAGTAGTTACGCATGGATTCTATTTTATGTCCCTCCCCTGAGTAACTAATCAAACATTTATTTTCCTTATCATAGAAATAGGTAACCGGAACAATATGCGGACTCCTACCTGCCACATAGGCTAAATGACCTATGCAATGATTACTTAAAAACTGCACGCAATCACCCTGTTTCATTTCTCTTACTAATTTTTCCATAACTATTATATTTTGATTGCTTTAGTTGATCCTTGAAATAAAAGTAGCACGTTAACGAAAGGAATACTATGACAATTATCAGGTTTCGGAGAGTAGCCCCGTCTTTAAAGGGCTATTTTCATTAAAAATTGCAATTCGTCAACATACAAATCTTGCCAGTGTCCCAGATTTGCAGCAGAGATAACAATTATCTAAATTACACTTCCAAACCACTTAATTTTAATTGTCCTCATTACATGAAACAAAACAATTCACGAAGGTATTTTCTTAAAAAAGCCGCTTTAGGTTCTGCTGCAGTAACCTCAGCTCCATTTATTTTATCGGCATCTAAAAATGAAAATATTCTCATGCAACGTGCATACGAAACCAACGTATTCACATCTAATGACCAAATAAATCTCGCTCTGATCGGAACCGGTATTCAAGGTATTTTTGATACACAGGCCGCACTCACCGTTTCTGGTATAAAATTGGTTGCGGCATGCGACCTCTACACCGCTAGACTGGAAAGAGCCAAAGAACTATGGGGAGACGATATTTTTACCACTCGGGATTACAGAGAAATCTTAAATAGAAAAGATATTGATGCCGTTATCATTGCTACTCCCGACCATTGGCACAAGAAAATAGTGATAGACGCTCTACAGGCAGGTAAACACGTATATTGTGAGAAACCCATGGTTCAGCAATGGGAAGAAGGCCAAGCTATTATTTCTGCACAAAAAGCTTCAGGTAAAATATGTCAAGTGGGTAGCCAGGGTATGTCTTCCTTAGGAAATGAAAAAGCTAAACAATTGTACAAGGAAGGTGCTATTGGCGATATTGTAATGCTGGACTTCTACAATGACCGTTACTCAGCAGAAGGTGCTTGGCAATACCCTATTCCACCAGATGCAAGCAAAGAAAACGTTGATTTTGATTCTTTTTTAGGCCAAGCTCCTAAAGTTCCTTTTGAGCCCAAGCGTTTTTTTAGATGGAGGAATTATAAAGATTATGGTACCGGTGTTGCCGGAGACCTTTTTGTTCACGCATTCTCCACGCTAAACCATGTAATTGATTCCCACGGACCTAACCGAGCCATGGCTACAGGAGGATTACGATACTGGAAAGACGGCAGAGATGTTCCCGATGTTAGCATTACTTTATACGATTACCCAAAGACCGAAACCCATTCAGCCTTCAACGCTGCTTTTCGTATAAATTTCATTGCCGGAAGCGGTGGGGGTAGCGGCTTTAAATTAGTTGGCACCGAAGGGGAAATGGAAATAGGACAGAACTCCGTTTCCCTAAAACGCTCCAAACTTAGCTTGGTACCTAGTGGCTATTCTTTAATTTCCTTTCCCGAAGCCATGCAAGAAAAGATAAGAGGTGGCTATGCAGAGCAAAAGTTAGAAACCAGAGCCTCCGCTTTGGAAACCGGGACTACCAAGTGGCAAGCCCCAAAGGATTACAAAGGTGGCCATCACGACCATTTCTATAATTTCTTTACCGCCATACGAGAAAACGGAAAAGTCATACAAGACCCAACATTTGGACTCAGAGCTGCTGGAGCGGCATTACTGGCAAATGACAGCTACTACAAAAAAGAGCCCGTAAATTGGGACCCGACAAAAATGAAAATGAAATAATTGACAATAAAAAGGGCGGCCCGGATAAAACGTTCCGCCCTAATAGTTGCGTAGTTTAAGTGCATCTATATTTTAAAGGTCACCACCGGTATTTTGGAATGGTTAACAACATCTTCGCCAATACTTCCCATAAAGAAATGGGCCAAGCCTTTACGGCCATGGGTAGAAATACCAATGGCATCGGCACTATTATTCTTACTATAGTTTAGAACACCACGCTCTACACTATAATCGTTATATATTTCAACCTGCAGCGCCTCGTTCACTTCTCCTATAAAGTTATTTATGCGTGTATAGATATCATTGGAGCTTAAAAAATTATCGCCTGGGGTATTGATGTAAACCAAATCTAATTCTGCATTTAGCATACTAGCGAATGCCTTAGCCTTATTATACCCTACAATACTTTCTTCCTTAAAGTCCGATGCAAAAACAAAGCGTTTTATACTAAAATCCGTTATCTCATTTTTAATAACCAGCACGGGAACATCAGCATTACGCACCACTTTTTCGGCATTGGAGCCAATAAAAATTTCTTCTAGACCATCCGTGCCATGAGAACCCATTACAATGAGTTCCGCATTATGTTCCGCAGCAATTTCATTCACCTCACTAAACACTTTATAATGTTTAATAATGGGAGTTACTTTTAGACCTTCTAGATAAGGTTTTTTCAGAAAATCATTAAATCTTTTCTCCGCCAATTTTATTAGAAAAACGGTCTGTTCCGGATGAAAACCTTCTGTAGAGGTAATCATTGCCTGGTTAAGCTCCAACATATGAAGTGCCAAAATTTCAGAGCCATGTTTCTTAGCTAGCGAAACGGCAACTTTTAAAGCATATTCAGACTGTTCGGAAAAATCTAAGGGTACTATTATTTTTTTCATGATAACTATATTTATAAGGTTAAGTCATGTTACTATACCGTCATTGAAAACAACCTTTTTTCAGGTTCCTTTTTATGCAGTAGGACATCAAAAGCCATACAAATGTTTCGAATGAACGGGCGGCCTTTTTCGGTTACCTTTATACCGGAACAACCTATATTAACCAAATTATCCTGTTCCATAACGCGCAGCTTTTCAACAACCCCATCTATTTTTTCAAAACGTTGACTGTACAAGCCCCATGAGGTTTTAAAACCGCACATTAAATTTAAGATGTGCTTCCGAATTACACGGTCTTCATCCGTTAGAATATGACCTCGATAAACCGGAATAACGCCATTTTCAACTAAATGCTGATACTCTTCAATACCTTTTACGTTCTGGGCAAAACCATACCAACTATCACTAATGCTAGACGCTCCCAAACCAATCATAGCTTGGGTCTTAGATGCGGTATACCCCATAAAATTTCTGTGTAAACTATCGGATTCCATCGATTTGTAAAGCGAATCCGTTGCAAGTGCAAAGTGGTCCATACCAATTTCATGATAGCCTACTTCCGCTAACAGAGCTTTACCGGTTTCGTACTGTTGGCGTTTCTCTTCTGCGGATGGCAAATCGGCATCTTTATAACCTCTTTGGCCATTTCCTTTTAACCAAGGCACATGAGCATAACTATAAAAAGCCAAACGGTCTGGCCGCAATTCTTTGGTTCGCAAAATAGTTTCGCGAACATGTTCTTCTTTTTGAAAAGGGAGACCAAAAATAATATCATGACCTATGGATGTGTAGCCAATCTGCCTAGCCCACTCCGTAACATTTTTTACGTTGGCAAACGGCTGTATCCGGTGTATAGCTTGCTGTACTTTAACATTGTAATCTTGCACGCCAAAACTTACGCGCCTAAAACCAACGTCATATAAGGCCTGTAAATGCTCTTTAGTAGTATTATTGGGGTGTCCTTCAAAACTAAACTCATAGTCTTCCGCCCTTTTGGCAATACTAAAAATACCTTTGATCAAGTTTTTTAGATGCTCAGGAGAGAAAAAAGTTGGTGTACCACCTCCCAAATGCAGTTCTTTTATAATGGGGCGTTCTGAGAACAGGTCGCAATACAGTTTCCATTCTTTTAATATGGACCGGATGTAAGGTTCCTCTACCTCATGCCTTTGTGTAATGCGCTTATGGCAACCACAGAACGTACACATACTTTCACAAAAAGGTAAATGTATATACAGACTTATGCCCTCTTTTGCATTGCTTTCTTCAAAACTTTGGATTAAGCCGGATTGCCATTTCTTAGTTGAAAAAGTATCCATATTCCAATAAGGCACCGTGGGATAACTGGTATATCTAGGGCCCGCCACGTTATATTTTTGAACTAAACTGCACATAGATTGTATCTTGTTTGATACAAATCTAGTCCAGTTCTACTCTTTAAAATATGATATATGTCAGGTATGAAAATCAGGTTGTGGCCAATAAAAATTAAAGCTCCTCACATATAAAACCTTGTTGTTGCAATAGTGATGTTACCTTAGATGAGTGTTGACGGGTTTCGACCCGGAGGATATTATCACAATCCTCCAAGTCAAAATTCCATTTACCTTCAGGTTCTACTATACGGTTTAAAAAAGGCTTTAAATACCTTATTTCTTTTCGTTTTCCTACAGTTGTTTTAAAAACTAGAACAGTCATAAACCAAGATTTAGGCTTCCGTTCTATCATAAAACATAGGCGGTTCAATACCCAAAGACCTTAAATACACATACCCTTGGCCACGGTGGTGTATTTCATTATCTATAAAATATTGAATAGATGAAAGGATGGTACCCTCATACTCTCCAAAAAGTTTAATGGTATCGTGAAATTTTTCAACCCCTATCTTTGACCAATTGGCATTGATATCTTCCGTGGTTTTATCCCAAAGCTCCAATACCTTGGTTTTACTGTTACCATGGGCCACCTCTTCTGTAAAGGCAACTGCCTTACCCGTAACTATTTCTTGAATACCAGGTCCTGCTATACTCAATAGTTCATCTACCATTTTTGAAAAAGGGCGCATACCACCAATGGAGAATTCAAAGAAGTCTTTATCCGGAAATGCTTCAATTACCTTTCTAGTCAAAGTTCTATGCCCTTGCCAATGGGCCAATAATTCAGATGGTAAAATAACTTGGGCTACTTTTTCTTTTGATGTAGTTGCAGTGCTCATAATTTACATTTTTAAGGTTCGTATTGTATTACAAGAACAAATGTAAAAGTGGGTAGCGACAGCAGTTTGTCAGTAGTAAAATTATAAAGCGATATTTTTTTTAATCGATTTGACTCAACTCCTTATTATAAATCGATTTTAAGGCGATTACAAAAATACTATTGTATCAACTTAGCGAAATTATAACTGGCATTCACCAAATTTGTATAACTGGAAGCCATAGCCTGGGGCAAAGTAGAAATCCCCCTTACGATTGAATTTACATAAGCCAAACCAAACTTCTCTTGTTGTTCTATGGATATAGAAACCGAACCACAAAGCGCTGCTACCGACACATTGTTTTGCTTTGCAGAAATAACTACACCGTTAATAGTTTTCCCGGATAACGTTTGTTCATCTAACTGACCTTCTCCCGTAATAATCCAATCGGCATCTGCAATTGCCTCATCAAAATGAGCCAGCTCTTTTACCAGATCTATACCGGAAGTCAGCTCTCCCCTTAGAAAAATGATGGCTCCACCACCTATTCCTCCAGCGGCACCCGAACCTTTTATTTTCTGAAGATTAATATCGTACGTATCCAAAGCTACTTTGGCAAAATTCTTCAGCCCTTTATCTAGAATTTCAATCTCCTCTGTTGAGGCTCCTTTTTGCGCCCCATATATCTTTGCGGCACCATTTTCTCCATAAAACGGATTGGAAACATCGCAAGCAATTTTAAATTTTGCATTGGCCAACAACGGGTGCACCTGTGAAGCATCAATACTTTTCACCCTATTTAAACTGCTTCCAATAGGTTCCAATTCCTTACTGAAATCACCTAAAAAACGGTATCCTAAGGCATTGGCCATACCCATACCGCCATCGTTCGTGGCGCTACCTCCTATACCCAAAATAATTTCTTTGGCACCCCTTTCAAGGGCATCCGCAATAAGCTCCCCCGTTCCAAAGGTGGTGGTGTTCATGCAGTTCCTATCCGCATCTTCTAATAATTTTAGACCAGATGCCTCGGCCATTTCTATATAAGCAATATGAGTTTCAGCCGCATACAAATATGAAGCGCTTATAGGTCTGAATAATGGGTCGTTTACGGTTATGGCAACCTTCTCTCCCTGAATATAATGTTTAACCACGTCTATAGTTCCATCACCACCGTCAGCCAAGGGCATTTTTGTGATTTTAGCATCGTTAAATACATGCCTTAAACCCTCCTCTACAGCATCACAAAACTCAAATCCGGTGAGGGAACCTTTAAATTTATCTGGCGCGATTACAAATTTCATAGTGCTTATTTTAATTCAAAATATTTGGCAACGAAATGCTGAACAATACTATGGCCGCAAAATAAGCCAGTAAGATAGCAACCTCCTTTTTTCCCGAATAGTAAACCACTTCGAGGCCTTCATTAACTTCTCTTTTAACAGTATAGCTAACGGCAAGAGCTACCACAATAGTAACTAAACAACCCAAAGCGTTCCACCAGAACCAAAAGATTTGCGGCACATATAACCAAAGGTAAATATTAAACAATACCCCAACCACGATTCCAATATTAGCACCAAGCGCATGTGTTCTCTTCGTAAGAATTGCCAGAATAAATGCCGCCAAAATTGGTCCGTAGAAAACAGAGCTTATTTTATTGATGACCTCTATAACCGTACCTTCTATATTTCCAGCAAAAAAAGCAAAGAATAAACATACAAGACCCCAAAAGATAGAAAGTAATTTTGAATATGTCATGTACTTCTTATCCGGCATATTAGGATGGAACCGTTTTACAAAATCCTCCATAGTAACTGCAGAAAGGGAGTTTACCGTAGAACTTAATGTAGACATAGCTGCAGACATAATTGCAACGATAAGTATACCTATTACGCCATTAGGCAAATATTTAATAATGAAGACCGGCACCATTAAATCAGCTTTTTTTCCTTCCAAAGAAGAAATATTGGCTTGATAAACTACATCCATATTTTCCTGAAAACTAGGGTCCTGAACTAGAAGCGTACCCAACACAAGTCCCATAATACAATAGGTCAACGTAAAGGGGAACCTAAGTAGACCGTTGGCCATCATCAATTTTTTAAGATTGGGCATGCTGCTTGAAGACAGTAACCGTTGTGACTGCGTCTGGTCTGTTCCATAGTAAGAAGCATATAGAAAAAAGCCACCTATAACCATTGGCCAGAAACCAAATTCATCATTACCATCTGCATTGTTGAAGCCCCACTTACTAAAATCCACAGCAGTAATCCGGTCTCTATCTACATGGGTAAGAAAATTGTCCACACCGCCTAATTCACTAAAACCGTAGAAAAGACAGATAATAATACCAATAAAAAGAATACTCATCTGAATAACATCGCCCCAAATAACAGCTTTCATTCCTCCTTGATAGGAATAAACCATGGTTATAAGGCCAATAATTAAAATAGATATCCAAAAATCCATCTGGATAGTTGCTTGGAGAATCAATGCCATGGTATACACCATTACACCGGTTGCCACAGACCTACTTATCTGAAAAACAAAACTGATCAGTAATCGTGAAGAAGCATCAAAGCGCGTTTCTAAATATTCATAAACACTAACAATTCCAGATTTATATAGGGTAGGCAAAACTGCAATCAATAAAAATGCCATTGCCAAGGGCACACCTAGTTCATAAGTAAGCCATTGCATACCTCCACCGTCCTTTAGCCCTACAAAGGCAGGCGCCGAAATAAAACTGATAGCAGAAAGTTGTGTTGCCATAGCAGAAAGGCTCAAAGGCAACCAAGATGTTTTTCTTCCTCCCAGGAAGTAATCGCCCCCGGAATTATTTTCTTTAAATAAAAAGCCTAGTCCCAAAAAACCCACTAGGTAAAGAACGATTACGATATAGTCTAAATAATTCATGAGTATATATACTTTTGGTTTGGTGTCTTATTTTATTCATGTTCAGCGAACAGAATATGGTAAATATCTATAATGCGGATAGTTTAGCTAACTAAAATATAGTAGAAATATCTTATTGAAACTAGACCCTCCACGACGGAAATCGTACAACCACTGACAATATACCGCCATTTTGGGTCATGTGAGAACAAGAGTCACTCAACATCCAGCAACTAATTAACGTGAACCAAACAAGTTGGCTGCACGAGCACTTAGACTCTCTTGTCCTCAAAAAATGATAGTTCCTTGCCTCTTAGTCTTTCAGAAGGTCTATGATCAATGCTGCACTCCAAGAGAAGTTATCACCTCCATACCCTTTTCTGGTTTCTTTTCCGGTATCTTTTCTACAATCAAAATATTCAAAAAAGCCATCTCGTTCAATAAGTTCAATTGAATCATTTTTAACTCGTTCTGCAATTTCCTGATATCCGTAATCTTTCAATCCACGGTACAGCATCCAATTCATATTAATCCACACCGGACCTCTCCAATATTTTCTTGGATCAAAACGGTCATCCGTAGGATCAAAAGATGCACATAGATATTTGTCATCACCACCAAAGCGTTCCATCATAGTATGTACTAGTACCTCAGCTCTTTCCTTACTTGGAATTGCCGCGAACAATGGAGAGAATGAAGATGATGAGATATGACGAATTGGCTTTTCATTCCTTAAATCATAATGAACATAAGCACCCAATTCCGTATTCCACAGTTTTTTGTTGAAGGATGCGATACTCTTTTCTTGATTCTTACGCAGATAAGCAATTTTGTCGTCATTACCACCTATCATTCCGTAAAGCTCAATTAAAGCTTGGTTAGATTTGATAAGCATGGCATTAAACAATGGATCTTGTACCAAGAACGGGGAAAGCTCAGCTATTTTAGTATCATCATAGTTATTTTGTTTGGCAATATCAATGATGTAGAGATAGTGATCGTACTCTCTCTTAGATGGTCTTTCCGAAGCATCAACATGGGTAGTATCCTTTCGTTCAAAAGTATATTCCGGCGGGTTCATCGTATCCCAAATATCGTCCCAAACAGGAGAGTTATCCGTTCCCGATTCCCAATTGTGGTAGATATAAACCAGACCTTCATTTTGTGGGTCTCGGTTTTCATAGAAATACACATGGTTATCATATACCTTATCTATCTGCCCTTTAATAAAGTTGAGCATATCTTCCTTATCATCTACAATATTTAGCATATCCTGTAGAATAAACCCTGTAACCGGAGGCTGGGTCATTCCTGTAGATTTATATTGCTTTGAAGAAAGAGGATGCAAATCTGAACGGTGAAAATCGTGACCTGGAAAATAAGAATCGTCATCTGTATGAAAAACAATGTGTGGTATAAAGCCATTATCCCATTGTGCGTTCAACAAGGTCTCTATTTCTTTTTTTGCATGATCTGTATTATAATGGGCCAAACCTACGGCAATAAAACCGCTATCCCACTTCCATTGAAATGGATAGAGTCCTTTACTAGGGATAGTAAAACCCCCTTCTTGAAAATTGGCGTCTAAAACGCTAATTGCCCTATTGATTATATTTTCTTTCATAACGTGTATAAGGATAAAACACATTGGCAGTAAGCCACCACCAATGTGTCTTTGAATTAAAAACTGACTAAACTAAACTCTAATTAAACTCTAATGGTTTTTAGAAATTGAAGGTCGCTGTCAAGAAGAATCTTCTTGGAAGAATAGGGCGCCCTACAAAGAATTCAGTTTCGCTTTGGCCGGCAGCACCCGCTCTTGGGTTACCTTCCGTAATACCATCACTATCAAAAAGGTTGAAGATGGAGAAACCTAAACGAACCGATTGGTTTTCTTCTGGCTTACCAAAAGTGTAACCTGCACCCAATCTACCGATCGGAATGGCATCTAATTCTATGTCATTAACATCCGAAGCGTATTTACTACCTGTGTAGTTTACACCAAAGTTGGCATCAAATTTATTGTTATCGTAATACGCCCCAAGAGACCCTAAAAAGTTAGGTTGTCTTGCCAGTTTATTACCTACGTTGGCTTCTGTAGAGGTACCGTTTACCAAATCAAAATCTGTGTTTTTAGTAATTTCATGACCTTGATAAGTTACTGTTCCGCGAAGGTTAAAATTACTTGCTATTTCATAATCGCCCGTGGCCTCTAAACCTATGGTTCTAGTATCTTGTTCTGAACGGGTCTCATCAATTAACTGTCCACCAACAATAGCTTGTTGTATTTTTATTCTGTCTTTTAAAGCCACATAGTAAGCAGCAACAGATCCGGAGAATTTAGAAGTACCAAATTTGGCACCTGCTTCAAACTGAATAATGTTTTCAGGATCATAAGCATTTTCTGAAATACCTGCTACCGGAGCAAAACCTCTTATTTGAGGGAAGAAATACCCTTTAGAGAAGTTAGCATAAAGATTGGTTGCATCGGTCAATTCATAAAGACCGGCAAAAGAAACTGCCCAACCTGAAGCTTTAATAGAAGATCTTATGAAACTACCATCGGCAGTTTGCACATCGCTCAAAGCAGTAGTCAACTCAGGATTGTCATAAACTGTTGCACTTGTTATTCCGCCTTTGGCGTTTTCACCATCTGTATGCTCATATCTAAAACCAACATCAAAACGCCATCTGTCAAAAATCATCTCATCCGTTAGGTAAAACGCTAATCTATTTTGAGATAAGAAGTTATTTGAAGTCTGACCGATACGGTTGTACAAACCACCTTCTGAATACACAACATTATTACCAGCTCCATCAGCATAGTTCAAGTTTACCAATCTAGGAGCGTTATTGAATTCGGACAAAACACGGTATTGGTAGTTTACATCTTCAGCCTCTGTACGAGCTATAAAAGTACCCAAGGTAACGTTGTGGCTTCCGCCGTTCATTGTCTCAATAGTTTTTGTCAATGAAGCCTCTCCAGAATAATCCGTCATTGGACGTAAACGATCTACATGAAGGTTATCGATTACCAAATCAGAACCGTTTATTTGAGAATTAGGGTTTCCACTTTGGTACTGTGCGGTATACCCTAGATTGTCCGGAGCAATACTAGCTACGTAATTATCTAAAGTAATAGGATTACCATTGGCACCATCTCCACCCACATATAAAGCAAAATTGTGCTTGTAATTAGCATACTTCACCTTAGACTTAAATCTTAGGTCGTCTTGAAATCTATAATCAAAATCAGCTAAAAGATATCCACCAGTGGTAGAAACACCATCTGCAATAGGACTATTGTAAGTACCACCTGGCGTAAGGAAAGAAGTGTTAGCCAATTCTCCGGTCAATAACTGTTCTACAGGCTCTCCATCATTACCTGCCAAACGCTCTCTGCTTCCACCGGATAAAGGTATAGGAAGGTAGAACTGGGCTTTATCATTTATAAATTGGCCATGCACGGTAAACGTACCTTTGTCAAATTTCTTCTTGATATTAGCCCTGAACTGCACCCCTTTAGTAGGTAAACCAGTATCTATAGGTCCACGATCGTGTCTTACAAATCCAGTAAAAGCATAGTAGGTATTAGAATCTTCACCACCCAATTGGCCACCGCTGTAAAAGTCGGTTTTTAACCGTCCCATATTGGCAACTTCTAGGTTTACGATGTTACCAGGATTGGTATCACCCGTTTTACTTGTATAGTTAATGATACCGGCCACAGAACCTGCACCATATAGAATTGCAGAACCACCACGTACAAATTCAACTCCTTTAAAACCAATATCCGGTCTTGCGTAAACATCATGCGCAGAAGAGTTTAAACCAAAGGTGCTCATTAAAGGCATACCATCATATTGTAATGGGTTGAACACATACTGGCCACCAGAAGGTAAGCCTCTAACAAATACGTTAGTTGCCGTTTCACCACCACCACCTTCAGCGGTAATACCTGGCACACTTCTCAAAATATCTGCTTGACTGTTGGCCGATAGTTTGGTAATTTCTTTCATTTTTACAGAACTAATAGACAACGGAGCCTGCTTCTGAGACCTGAACGTGCTAGATGCAGTCAAAACCACCTCATCTAATTGTTGACCACCTTCTTGTAGAACAAAATTTGCGGTTACATCCGTTCCATTTAAATCTACTTCTTTATCTAGCGTGGTAAATCCTAAATAAGAAGTTCTTAGCACTTGGCTACCTTCTAAATCTGTTGAGAATGTATAGTTGCCATCAAAATCTGATGTGGTACCGGAAGTACTACCAACTATTATAATATTCGCTCCTGGGATGGGTTCCCCAGCACTATCCGTAATGGTACCGGATATTCCTGTCTGGGCAAAAGCACCAGTACTTAGTAGGAGTCCGATAACCGCAAAAATTACTTTTTTCATAATTGTAGTTTTTAAATTGAGTGAACTTGAGTTATTGTTAATATGTTAATACAAGGCCAAAACTATTTGAATATCATATTATTTTGACAAAAAAATTGCAAATTTGATATGCAAACGTTACCGCAATCGTTTGCAATTCTTAATTTTATCCCAAATAAATTTGCAGTAGGCTGAAAATCAACATCTTTTTACATTATGAGCAAAAGACACAACACCACTTTAAAGGAATTGGCAAAAGAATTAAACCTTTCAATTTCAACAGTATCTCGTGCTCTTAATGACCACCCGGACATTAATGCAACCACAAAGCAAAATGTAAAGGACTTGGCCCGTAGAATGAATTATTCGCCCAATCTGTTTGCAAGAAGTTTTAGATCTCAGAAGACAAATATTATAGGAGTGGTCGTCCCTAACATTTCGCACTACTTCACTTCTACTATTTTAAAGGGAATATTAGAAGAAGCCGAAATACAGGGATACCGAATAATTATTTCAGAATCCAACAATAGCGAAGCCAAACAGACCGAAATGCTCAATACCATGACCCAATTTGGGGTTGATGGTATTTTGATGTCCCTCACTAGAAAAATTGAAAAAATAGATGACATCTTACAAACATTGAACCGTGTACCGATAGTGTTGTTTGACAAAGTATCTCAAAAAATACCATGTACCCAGATAGTTATTGATGAAGAACAGGCCGCTTTTAATGCCGTGGAGCATCTTATAGAATTAGGCAAAGAGCGCATAGCTATTATTAAAGAAACCGAGAACTCATACAATTCAGAAAAGCGCTACGCGGGATATCTCCGTGCGCTGGAACACCATAGTATTAAGATTAGAGAAAAGATTATTTTAAGCACAGAGGATATATCATTAATTCATGGTAGACGTCTGACCAATATTCTTTTAAGCATGAAAAAACGGCCGGATGCTATTTTTGCCATTACGGACAATGCTGCCATTGGAGCTATAAAGGCACTCAATAAATTCAAGGTTAAAATACCTGAAGAGGTAGCTGTAGTTGGGTTCAGTAATTCGGCAAACTCAAAAATCATTCAACCTGAACTAACTACCGTAGACCAGCCTGGCGACAAAATTGGTCGTACCTCCGTAAAATATCTGATAGAAGAAATTGAAAACCCGTCAAATGATGTTATCACAAAAACGGTTGAAATTAAAACCACGTTGGTGGTTAGGGATTCGTCCTTACGGGCTTAGGTCCAGAATTTTATTAAAGTTATGCTGACAAGCTGTTGTCACCCCTACCCTTTTTCTTTGTATTCGTAAAGTGTACACAAGGTACGTTAACAGCTAAAAAATGAAATTCCGATATTATTCAGGTCAATCTCTGAAGTTTTATCTTTGGAATATATACCGCACTCTTATGGGCTTGGACACCATTAATAGATTTGACCGCATAGTAGCTATATTAATTCAACTGCAATCTAAACGTATAGTTAAAGCGCAAGAATTGGCTGATCGTTTTGATGTTAGTCTGCGAACGATTTATAGAGATATTCGTTCGTTGGAAGCTTCGGGTGTGCCTATTTCCAGTGAAGCCGGCGTAGGCTATTCCATTATGGAAGGGTACCGCCTCCCTCCAGTTATGTTTACCAGAGAGGAAGCCTGTAGTTTTGTTGCCGCGGAAAAATTGATGCAAAAATTTACGGATACTTCATTAGGTTCTCATCATAAATCCGCCATGTACAAGGTAAAGTCGGTTTTAAGGGGAAAAGAAAAAGATTGGATTACCACTTTGGAATCTCAAGTCTTAATAGACCCGTCCCAAACACCTTTTGACGAAAACATACCCAACGCGCTGGAGATTTTGTTTGAAAGTATAGCGGACAAAAAACAGGTGTTCTTAAAATACCACTCCCTGAATGCAGAAAAACCGTCTGACCGTTTTATTGAACCCGTAGGACTTTTTCATGAGAATAACTTTTGGTACGTACTTGGCTATTGTCATATCAGAAATGACTACAGACAGTTTAGAACGGACAGAATGTTACGGATTTCCAGAAGCGACAAACCGTTTACTCTTGAACACGGCTTATTAGATGAGCACTTGAACAAACAACCGGAAAGAGAAAAAACTAAAATTATAATTTCTGTTGATAAAAGCATTGCCCGTTACATCTCCGCAGGAAGAAAACAATATGGATTTGTTTCCGAAGAGATTAAAGAAAATAAGGTTCTCATGACCTTTATGACTTCGGATATTGTGAATGGCTTTCCTAGGTGGTACGTAATGTTTGGCGATTATGCCGAAATCATAGAACCTAAAACCTTAAAAACACGAGTTATAGAAATCCTAAAGGAAGCTCAAAACCGACTCATAAATTAGTCTTCCTACTCTATAACTTTTATTACTTTTCTTTTTTAGTCAAATTTTCCTCTGCCCTAAATTTTACGATTCTTGCTATTAAGTCATATGGTATGGGGGTTTCCAATGGAAACTGAACAGACCCTTTACCCTGTTTGTAATTTGCCAACTCTTTAGCGAAGGCTTCATGCCCTGAAGGTGTGGCATAAAACCCAATATGATTCTTGTACGCAGCAAAATAAACTAGCACCCCGTAATATTTAAATGCCGGCATACCATAACTTATAGTTTCTTCCGCATTAGGCACAACACCTTTAATAGTTGTTCTTATGGCCTGTAAAACAACTTGCACATTGTGAGGAAAGTTGGCAATATACGCATCTATATTTTTATATACGGTGCCCATGATTTATCAGTACAAAAATTTAATGTTGCAAACTCAGTCTTTTATTTCATTATCTATTTCCTGAAGTTCATTACCATCACCGTCCAACAGGTAAGGCTCAAAATCAGTATCATTTACCCAACCCGCCTTTGGCTTTTTACCCTCAATAAAATCAGAATAAAAATTTCTTCCCCTAACAAAAGGTGCTTTTTCATACAGATGCCCATAACCGGACATTCGTAAATCTCCTTGAGCCAATAATTTCGCCTCCATCTCTATTTTTAGGGCTTCCTTAGTTTTTTGATATTCCGGATTGGTCGCCAAATTATGAACACAAAATGGGTCATTCGCCACATCATATAACTCTTCTTCTACCCTTTTTCCAAAATTCATTTTCCAGAATTCTTTACTTCCGTTTCTTCTTAGGTTTAGAATTTCTGTTTTTGTTGGGCTACCATCCGTATTTAGATAACCAGTTTCTGGATTTCCCTTTGGCCATCTATCAATTTCATAATTCTTAACGTACAACATATTGTTTTTATGGATTCCACGTATAGGGTACCCAACATCATCGGGCCTACCCGTATCATGCCGTTCCTTACCCACAAGAACATAATCACGGGCCGGTTCTATTTGTCCGGACTTTTCCGAAACAATTATACTCTTCAAACTTTTTCCAGTAGCAGGATGCATACCTGAAGATTCCCAATCTACTCCGGCCACATCTAAAAAAGTAGGTGCCAGATCAATAAAACTTATATAATCATCAACAGTTCTACTTTTCGCCTGCATTTTACCCTTCCATAACATGGCCATTGGAATATGGTTTGAGTTTTCGTACTGATCACCCTTTACCCTCGGAAATGGCATACCATGATCAGAAGTAACTATAATTAAGGTGTTATCTAATTGGTTGCTTTCCTTTAGCGTTTCCAGAATCTTTACAATATGCTTATCCGTATCCTCAATTTCATAGGCATAGTCCAAAAGGTCATTACGGGTAACCTCATTATCGGGCCAGTACGGGGGGAAGTCCTTGATCATTTCTTCGGTCTTACCACCTAATTTTTTCCCTGTTCCATATTCATACCCTCGGTGAGGCTCAACACTTCCTACCCAAAAGCTCCATGGTTTGTTCGCTGGGGCTTTTTCAAGAAAATTCTTGAAATTTCCACTGTAATCGTTATCGGAAATCCCGGTAGTGGCGGGTTTTAGTTTTTTCTCGTTGTAGACTTTTCCCATAACGGCTCTCTCTTTGCCATCAGCAGTTAGTGTTAAAGCAGGACCATAACCTTTAGAGGTAAATCCTGTGGTATACCCATGCTCTAACAACACTTCTTGGTACGTCTTAAATTTTGAAGGAAAATAGATGACATGATTTGCGGCCGCATCCAGTTGCCATGAGTTTCTACCTGTTATAATGGATGCCCTAGATGGAGCACATTTAGCGTTCGGGGTATACGCTCTGTTATAAAGCACACCCTCTTCCGCAATTGCATCAAAACCCGGAGTATTTACATAAGTACTACCATAGGCACTCATATCCAGCCCAGCATCATCAAAAATAATCACCAAAATATTAGGTCTTTCATCTGATTGAGCGTTCGCTTTTATCACCAAAAAAAATAACAGTAGCACTAAACTTTTAGCTTTCATAATGTTTTTGTTAAACGGAGAATAAAGAAACAAATCAAACCGGATGAATAAACTACGGAGACTAAACACCTTAAATATAAAACTCTATGCTTGGGCTACCAACAAGATGTCAAAAAATTGTTATGTAAATAGAAATGACCTACAAGTTTTCATGTTAAAACCTTATTTTAGCGGCACTCTAAAAAAACTTAAAGACATGACCTTATTATTAATGGCCGCTGGTAGCGGTAGCCGATACGGAAAACTGAAACAATTTGACGATTTAGGCCCTAAAGGCGAATTCTTAATGGAGTTCGGCATTTACGATGCCCTTAAAAACGGTTTTGACCATATTGTTCTTATTACTAAAAAGGAAAATGTTTCTTTGGCGGAAGACCATTTGAGACCAAGAATACCTGCCAATATTAAACTAGATGTTTTGGCTCAAGAAATTACGGATTTACCAGAAGGATGTTCTTTTTCAGGTGAACGCAAAAAACCTTGGGGTACAGCACATGCAGTTTGGACAGCTAGAAACGTAATTAATGGTCCTTTTGCCGTATTGAATGCTGATGATTTCTACGGACAATCTGCCTATGCAAATGCTGCTGATTTTGCACGTAAGCACAATAACGATGATACTTTTGCCCTTGTTGGGTATACTTTAAAAAACACCCTGTCAGAACATGGTTCTGTGTCAAGAGGGGTTTGCCAGGTAGACGGAGACGATTTAGTTTCTGTTGATGAGCGCCTAAAACTTGAACCAAAAGACGGTAAAGTATTAGACCTTGATTCTGGTAACGAATATACAGGTGAAGAGCAGGTAAGCATGAACTTCTGGGTATGCCAACCTTCTATTTTTGAAAAAATTGAAAGTGAGTTCAGAAAATTTCTAGCTGACGATAATTTAGCCGTGACCAGTGAACTTTATATTCCAAAAATGGTTCAGGAAATGTTACAGGCAAAAGAAATAAAAGTAAAAGTTGTACCATCTGGTGGCGATTGGTTTGGCGTAACATATGCCAGTGATCGGGAAAAGGCTGTAGCTGACTTGCAAGGAAAAACGGATGCAGGTAAATATCCTTCTCCTCTTTGGCCAAATCTATAATGAGTACCTATTCAAACAAACAACTTAACGAACTGTTAGGGCAGTTTTCCGTGCCCCAAATTAAGTACTTGATCAAACCGTTAACAGACGGTTTGATCAATGATACTTTTTTGATATATGACGGTTCTACTCCACTATACATATTACAACGCGTAAATCACCTTGTCTTTACTGATGTAGAAGGGTTGATGAACAACATACAACAAGCTTTCAAATATTTAGAGGATAACGATTACAGTAAAATAACGTTAGTGTCTCCTAAAACCGGACAGAGCCACTATATTTCCCCTGCTGGAGACCATTGGCGCCTTATGACGTTTATTGATGGCAGCACGGCATACAATACTACGGAGGATACCCGTATTGCTTTTGAAGCAGGAAGAATCATTTCCAAGTTCAATTCGCTTTTACAGCAAGCAGATTTGAATGATTATGTGGATACTATTCCTCGTTTTCATGATATAACGCTACGCCAAGACCAATTCAAATCCGCCCTTAAAACCGCTGCTCCCGAGAAATTGGAAATAGCAGAAAAAGCCATTGTTTTTACTAATGAGGTTTTAGAAAAACTTACTGCTTTAAACTTAGAAGAGTTACCGGTCAGGGTTTGCCATAACGACACCAAATTGAATAACATTCTCTTTTCAAGAGAGACCAATAAGGCACTTTGCCTAATTGATTTGGACACGCTAATGAAAGGTTATTTTCTTTACGATTTTGGCGATGCCGTACGCACCATAGCCAATACGGCTGCGGAAGATGAACAAGACCACAATAAAATTATTTTTGACAAAGATTTATTTGAAGGCTTTATAGATGGTCTTGCTGTTAATAGCTCTTTCTTAACCAAACCTGAAATTGAAACCTTGCCGTGGGGTGCTGTTCTAATGCCATTTCTACATGGTATACGAGCATTAACCGATTACCTGAATAATAACGTATATTATAAAGTGGCCTACGAAAACCAAAATCTTGATCGCAGCCTCAGTCTATATAATTTTACTCAGAAGGCATTAAACCATATAGATTATATGGAAAATGTAATCACACAAAAACTGTCCTAAATTTAAAAAATACCTTGCTGAGTAACTCAGGACAATGAAAATCAAACTAAAGCAGATTTTCAAAAAAACATCAATATACTTGCACTTATAATTTTAGCCCAAACAAACCAAGAATAATGAGCGGGTTAAAAATCAAGTATAGTATTTTTACTACCTTGAAAGCATATTTCAAATACCCCATAGGTACTAAATCGGTTTCTGGTTTTATGTCCAAAAAAGTTTATTCCATATTTGCATGCCTACTGTTCTTTCTGTGCCTTTCTGCACAAGAAAGCGACCTTGAGTTCTCTCAAAACTATACGATTTCCAATGGTTTGGCACATAATGGGGTGACTTCCATTCTTGAAGACTCAAGAGGTTACATTTGGGTAGGCACCTTTGAGGGTCTGAACCGTTACGATGGATATGAGTTTAAAACCTTCAAAAACACGCTAGATGATGATGTTTTTGTGAGTAACCGCATTAGATCACTCAAAGAAGATTCTAAGGGAAATATTTGGATCGGCACCGATGAAGGGATATCCTTATATGACTACAACCTAGAAAAGTTCACAAATATTTACTCTAATCAACTTGCAAAAAAAGGAGTTAAAGGACCTGTTGTTAGAGATATCGTTATCAATAAAAAAGAAGGAACAATTTTCTGTGCCACCGAAAAATATGGCATTTTAGTTTTTAACGATAATTACACGCTAAAAGAAGAACATGCTCCTACAGCATTTTACAGCAATGGCGCCGTTGAATTTTACAAATCAATATCTATAGATGACAGCACCTATCTGTATGCCACATCCGTTGGATTGCTTTCTTTCAATTTAAAGGACCACCAATTCACTAAAATAGTTTCTAATAGCATAAGCAATTGCCAATCCATAATGCGTGTTGACGATACCACCTTCTTGGTTACGCTTAGAAAGGGTTTTGCCATCCTAGCTTATGCTAAAACAGGTAAGAACTATGATTATCAAATAACACGTAATAATCTTTTGCCCACAGAAAACTTTAATAGTTCGGGCTTTGACCATCAAAATAATCTTTGGCTAGGAACGTTGAACAACGGTGCTATTCGTATAAATGATATCAAGAGTCTTTATAACGATCCTGATATAGATTATTCGCTATTCAAGTTCCAAAGTAAACAACTTCGCATCAGCTGTTTTCTAAAGACTTCCAACAATAGGTTTTGGGTCGCTTCTTATGACAAAGGCCTTTTTAGGTTTGATCTCAAAAAAAATCCATTTAAAGAATTTAAAGGCGAAAGTCCGTTTGAATTTGGAGTAAGTGATAGGCACCTGATTCAAATTTCGGCTTTAGACAATGAAAATGTATATCTCACAAAAAATCAGGGAGGTCTAGCGCTGTTCAATACAAAAGAAGCAAAATTTGAACCCTTACCCTTTACGTTTGAGGAAAAATATAAATCCAAAATTTCTTCAGTTTATGTAGACTCTAAAAAAAGAACATGGCTGAAGGTAGCCCAAGTGGGTTACTTTAGATTAAATCCTGATGAAGATAAACCTCAACTCATCAATACTAGTTCTTTGCCTGAATTTTCAGAAGTAGAGTCATATAGAATAACAGAAGATAAAAAAGGAAACATTTGGTTAAGCACAAAAGTAGGTGTTTATAAACTATCTGTAGATGAGGAAGGTTTGGTCACCAGAATAGAAGCGCTGAACGACAACCCCTATTTTGAAAATTTTAAAATGACTTTGGCCCGTTTTATATATGCGGACCCAGAGCATGATTTTATATGGATAGGCACAGCGGAAGACGGCCTCTTTAGAGTAAACATTAAGGATGAACCCTTATTGAAAAACGCAAAAGTCAAGCATCTTCGGATGGATAAAAAGGAAGGAGGTCTGCCCAACAACTTTGTTTCGGCCATAACCAGAACACCAGACGGGAGTCTATGGATAGGGACGGAAGGAGCCGGAATCTGCAAAGTTGAAAATAGTGAAAACGAACCTCTATTCATCCCATATTCCGAAAAGGACGGACTATCCAATAACGTTGTAAAAAGTATAAACGTAGACAACGCTGGCAACCTTTGGATCGCCACCAATATTGGGTTGAACAAATTTTACCCCAAAGAAAAAAAGTTCAGGAAATTTGGAAAAGAAGACGGGTTGCCTTTTGAAGATTTCTGGTATGCTTCGGGCTATCTAAATAATGGCACCTTGGTATTGGCCGGCCTTGAAGGGTTCTCCTTTTTTAAGCCCCACTCAATAAAAGATGCAGAGGCCTTGCCCATTCTGCACTTTGGCGATTTTAAAATTTTCGATAAAACAGTACTCCCTCAAGATACGATCAATAAAAGAGTTTTACTTTCAGAACGACTCCACAATGGTCAGATCTTAGATTTAAAATACAACGAGAACGTTTTTACGGTAGAAGCATTATCCCTACACTTTACATCGCCTGAAAACCACTTTTTAAAATACAGGTTATTGCCCATAGATCAAAATTGGTTACAGACTACGTCTGACCAACGAATGATAAATTACAACGGTTTACAACCAGGAAAGTATTCGCTTGAAGTGGCCGCATCAAACTCTATTGGTGAGTGGACGACTCCCAAAACGTTAAATATTATTATTTCCCCGCCATTTTGGAAAACCCCTTTGGCCTATGTTGTTTATGCCTTACTTACAATTCTAATACTGGGCACCGTTCTATTCTATGTTATAAAGGTCCAGTCATTGCGCTACAACATTCAATTGGAGCAAATAGAAAAAGATAAAGTAAAAGAAGTCAATGCAGCTAAACTGCGTTTTTTCGCTAATATCTCCCATGAACTGAAAACACCGCTCAACCTTATTTCCAGTCCGGTAAAACTTTTATCGGAACGTTATAAAGACAATATTGATTCTCAGGAAAAACTGAATATCGTTGCTAGGCAGTCAAAAAAAATTGGACAACTTATAGACCAGATTCATGACTTTGAGCGTGTGGATGCCAATTTAATGGAAATGGATTATTCAAGATTCTATTTTGATGAGTTCATTGAAAGTATTGTGCCTGATTTTCATTTCTTGGCTTACAATAGCCATAAGAGATTACAGGTCATTTCTGACGCTTCTAACATTGTAATATCTGCAGACCGTGATAAGCTTGAGAAAGTATTCAACAACCTCTTAAGCAATGCCTTTAAATATACGGGCACCAATGATGTCATTACTATAAAGTACGTAAGTGAAGACAAAGACCTACTAGTTTCCGTTACGGATACAGGTAGAGGTATTGATGATGATGACCTACCGCACATTTTTGAAAGATTCTACCAGTCCAGAAAAAGAGAGAGTGTACATTCCACCGGTTCGGGCATAGGTCTTGCTTTTTCGAAAAAATTGGTAGAAATGCATTATGGTTATTTGGAAGCCTTTAGTGAAATAGGCGTGGGCACTACAATAACGGTACGTCTTCCCGTGGTCAAAAAAGAATCCGCAGATGATCAGGCTACAAAAGAGAAAGCCATAATATCTGCCGAAAATGAAGTTTCTAGTGCAGAAACAACCATGGCAAAAACAGAAATTTCCAAGATAAAGACGAGTGGCGATTACTCGGACAATCTTATTTTTTATGTGGAGGATGTTCTGGATATGCGACTTTATGTCTCAAAAGTACTCTCCAAATTCTTTAAGGTGAAAATATTCTCTAACGGCAGGGAGTGTCTAGACGCCATGGAAGATCAGTGGCCAGACTTAGTCATCAGCGATATTCAAATGCCCGTTATGAACGGCCTCGAGCTTTGTAAACGTATTAAGGCCGATATAAAAACCAGCCATATTCCGGTTATTCTGCTTACGGCATTAGACGATATTGAAAATCAGATACAGGGTATAAAAGATGGAGCTGATGCATACATTAAAAAACCGTTTGACGCACGCCAATTGGTAGCCCGTACCGAAGCCTTGCTAGAAAACAAAAAACGACTACGGGAGCGTTTCAAGATTGGTATTCCACTTACGAAGGATAACAACCTTAATATTAGAAATGATAATGCATTCCTTGAAAAATTATATCATTTAATGGCTCAAAATTTAGATAATCAAAATCTAGATATGGACCAATTTGCACGTCAACTTTACCTTAACCGCACCCATTTTTACCAAAAAGTAAAAGCATTAACAGACAAGACCCCGTTTGAGATGCTAAAAATGTATCGTCTAAAAAAGGCTGCAGAACTTCTAGTAGAACAACCAGAACTATCGGTCAATGAAGTGTATACTATGACGGGTTTTAAAAGCCGAACGCATTTTAGCAAACTCTTTAAAGAAATGTACCATACTACACCTGGAAAATATTCTTCTCAGAGTAAGGACACCTCTTCATAAAACTTTCGTTATAGTACCTACTTTACTTCTGACCACATAAAATAAGTAGTTACTTCACATCGCATGCTTTCTTATTCTAGAACACGTCATTAGCCGGAGTTTTTGAGCTTTTTTCAAATAGCAGTTCTATTGGCTCATTTCCTGACACCAAAGGCATACCTCCATTCTTAACGTTAATTAAATCATTGCAGGACAACACATTTCAGTTGTGCGTTTCCCAATCTTAGCATAGCGTAATTATGAATCTAAAGAGACATAATATTTACGCGTGAATACATCATTTTTAGTTTGAAAAATACCTTTGCCACATGTCAATGTTAAAAAATTAACATTTTCAACAGTGCATTTATCTCAACTCAATTTTTAATAACTCAGCTCAAACTATGAAAAAAAACAAACCTAAAATTCCACAGCGTTGGTTGTTTTCGCTTTGCTTATTGATGTTGCTTACCTGCAGCGTCTCTATTGCACAAACAACCATTAATGGAACCGTAATCAGTACCGAAGATGGCATGCCGCTTCCAGGAGCCAATGTACTTGTAAAAGGAACTACTATTGGAATTGTTACAGATTTTGACGGAAATTATTCAATTGATGTTCCTACCGGTTCGGACATTTTAATATTTAGCTACATTGGGTATAGCACTCAAGAAATTGCTATTGATGGAAAATCTACAATAGACATTTCCTTAGACACTGACTCGGCAAAATTAGAAGAAGTCGTAGTCATTGGTTACGGTACATCTACCAAAAGAAAAATGGTAGGTGCAGTAACCACATTAGCACCCGAGAAATTAGAACAGACCCCTTTTAATAATGTGGGTGAAGCTCTCCAAGGTCAGGTATCCGGGCTTATTGTTGAAAATAGCGGTGGTGCTCCAGGTAGTTCTCCTGCCATTTCCATTCGTGGTGGTGGTTCCCCTTTGTATGTAATTGACGGGGTCATAACGGAGCAACAAGATTTTAATACTATCAATTCCAACGATATTGAAAGCATTAGTTTCCTTAAAGATGCGGCGGCAACAGCGGTGTACGGTTCAAGGGCAGGTAACGGTATCGTTCTGGTAACTACCAAACGAGGTAAAGACGGAAAAATAAACGTCAACTACTCGTACAACTACCAAATGAGTCAGCCTACCATATTACCGGAGATGATGAATTCTTACGAATTTGCCCAAGTACAAAACGCAGCAAGTGCTTTTGAAGGCATTCCTGTTCCCTATTCTCCAGAGCAATTAGAAACCATAAGAACCCATGCCGATTTGGATACCTACCCGGACAATAACTGGCCGGACCTAAGCCTAAAGGAGTTTGCTCCAGAACAACGTCATAACCTTTCACTTTCTGGTGGTGATAAAAAGACAAATTACTTCGTTTCCATGGGCTATATTGATGAAGGTAGTCTTCTTAAGCAAGATGTAGTCAACTATAGCAGGTTCAACGTAAGAAGTAATGTAACTACAAAATTTGACAAAATAGGTCTAGAAGTAGGCGTAAACCTGAATTCAAGTATTGAAAACTACGAAGAACCATCTGCCGGAATGTACGGTGTGTGGCGCGCGGTAAACCAAAATACAGACCCACTCTACCGCGCTTACAACTTAGATGGCACATTAGCCGGTGGTGGTAACGGAGATAACCCGCTAGCGCTTACGGATAAAGATGCGGGCTACAATAAAACAAGAGACAAATTTATTAATGCCCAATTAGACATAAAATGGCAAGTCCCAACTATTGAGGGATTCAAATTAGGTGTTATGGCCAATTACCGAGATGGAGACGGTTGGGGTAAATTATGGGAGTACAACGTGCCGCTTTATATGCAAGACGGTTCGCTTACCGCACAAACCCCACCGGCATTAAGCTTAAATTCATACTACAGCAATAGATTGTATTTTGAATCTAGCGCATCCTATTCAAGAACTTTTGGCATGCATGGTCTTGATGCCACTTTTGTTTACAATCAGACTACGAGCAACTATGCCAACTTAGGAGCTTCTAGAAGAAATTATTTATCCGGGGCAGTAGATCAACTTTTTGCCGGTCCGGCCGTAGGAAAAGACAATGATGGAAGCGAAAGCGAGGCTGCCAATGCAGGTTATGTTTTCCGTTTAAAATATGACTTTGATTACAAGTACATTATTGAGCTTAGTGGTCGTTATGACGGTAATGACAACTTTGCCCCTAAAAAAAGATGGGGATTCTTTCCTGCCATGTCTTTTGCTTGGAACATTGCAGAAGAAGGCTTTATGCAAAAACTCAAGGAAGATAATATCATCAACTCTTTGAAATTAAGAAGTTCTTATGGTAAAACAGGAGTTTCAGAAGGAGTAAACAGATTTGGTTACGTTCCGGTCTACAATCTTGAATCTGGTGTATACACCATTGGCAACTCTTTGGTAAACGGGTATTCAGAAGGTAACTTGGTAAACCCAGATGAACTTACTTGGTACAATAGAGAGTCCTTTAACTACGGGTTGGATTTTTCTACTTTCGGAGATAAATTCAGTGGAACGTTAGAATATTTCTATTACCTCACTACCGGATTTTTAGTAAGTCCACAAAATGTCTATTCCCAACCATTAGGAAAGCCATTACCTCAAATTCGCTCTGGTTCAAAACAACGTAGAGCTGGGTACGAACTTTCGCTTCGGTATAAAGGCAGTATAAATGAGTTCAAATTCGGATTAGGAGGAAATGTCTCTTATTTTGACCAACTATGGGAACAATTAGATACTGAAAATGAGGCTACCCTGAACAACCCGTATACAAGAGAAACCCATAGAACCGATTACTGGCAAGGTGGAAAAATCTTCGTAACCGATGGGTTGTACCAGAGCGATCAAGAAATACTGAACAACCCGCGTTTATTGAGTTCTACGGAAACTCAGGGCGGCGATATTAAATATGTTGATTCTAACGGAGATGGTAAAATAGACGAACAGGACAAAAGACTTGTTGGTCTTCCTTCCCAACCTCATCTTACCTATGGTATAGATTTTAATATGAGCTATAAAGGTTGGTTTATGAACGGCCTTTTCCAAGGTGCTGGAAACCGATATATTGGTTTTGATCGCTTTATTGCTGCAGAGGCAAAAAGACTTACGTACAATTATCAGCTAGATTATTGGTCTCCGGAAAATACAGATGCAATTTACCCAAGGCCAGTAACCTCGGTAGGTGTAAATGGGGGTAATAATGATATTGTTAGCAATCCATCAGATTTCTTCTTGAAGAATGCCAAATATTTTAGACTGAAAAACATTCAACTTGGTTATGACTTAAAGAAAACATTCTTAGCTGACAATAAATGGATTTCTTCGTGCAAAGTATTTGCAAGTGGAACCAACTTATTCACTATTTCACCCGTGAAAGATTTCTTTGACCCTGAACAGGTACAAGCTGGAAACAATGGTATAAACAGTTATGGATACCCAGTACAACGCACCTATTCCTTTGGTGTAAATCTTGGATTTTAATTCTAAAAAATTAGCAATGAAAAACATATATATAACCCTGTTTTCTATTTCGATCGCCTTCGTGAGTTTCTCATGTAGTGACGACCTTTTAAACACCGAACCCTTAGACAAGTACACCGAACAAGATGTGTGGAGCGATGCCAATCTTGCTCAAGGATTTATTTATAACACTTACAATTCCGTGCTCCCGGAATTATTGGTCAACCCAGAAGACCCAGACCCAAAAGGTGGCGGCGCCGGTAATGATGACTATACAGATAACACAGTACTGGTAAATGCCAACAAAGTAGCCTTAGACCTTATAGATCAGTTCTATGATGCTGGCTGGGCCAAAAACAACTCCTATTATTTCTATGGGAACGCCCCTTTAGGCTTAAAATCTCCCATTAAACAAAATTCTTTTGAAGTAATTCGTGATTGTAATTTGATCATTGAGAAAACCGCTGCTTCGGAAGGTATTCCTGAAAACATTAAACCTAAATTAATAGCTCAAGGCAAGATGCTACGTGCACTTATGTATTACTCAAAAGCACGTTTGTTCGGCAAGTATGTTATTGTAGATAGGGTTCTTACGCAGGAAGATGATTTAAAACTCCCCAGAACGGAGACCATCAAAGAAACCTATGATTTTATCATTAAAGATCTTCAAGAAGCTGCTTTAGATTTACCTGTTTCCAGTAGTGTAGAAGCCGGAGAACTTACAAAAGGGGCCGCTTATGCCATGTTAGCAGAGATTGCCTTACACGGTGCAGCCTATATAGAAGGTGGTAAAGAAAACTATTACAATATTTCCAAGAAAGCAAGCGAAGACCTTTTTGCATTAGGTTATGGTTTGGATACTAATTATGGTGAAATATTCAATGATTATGACAGGGCTTTAAGCTCATCGGAAATCATTCTAGGACTATACACGAATATAGACGCTACCCTTTGTGTATTGACGCCAATGCAACGTATTGTGCCCAATATGGAGGTTGCAAAAACCGAAGGAACACCAAACCTCACCGAATCTTTTTTGGGTTGGACAACTGCAATGCCTTCCACAGATTTAGTTGATGATTATTTGGTAGAAGATACAGACGGAGTAGCAAAGAGATGGAATGAAACATCATACTATCAAGATTTTGAAGCAAACGGAGGTTTTCTTTCGGATGCCATTTATAACGAACACCGTGATGCACGTTTCTTTGCCTCTATAGTACAAGATTCTTCTCAGCTTTTCACGAATACCGTTACCACTAGACTTGGAGGTAATATGCACTATGCCCAAAGTACCAAGGGAACAGGAGCCTCTACCATTTCTGGTTACTTCATCAGAAAAGGCATCTATGATATTGAAGGGTATAAGGCCGTAAACTTTACAAACTACCATCAGGTCATTACAAGATTAGGTCGCGCCTATTTAAATTATGCTGAAGTTATGCTTCGTTTAAATGATGCCGAAACTGCTGTGGAATATATCAACAAAACAAGGGTTCAACACGGTCAACTACCAGAACTTATGGCAGGAATGACGCTAGACCAAGTTTGGGAATGGTATAAAATAGAGCGTCGTGTAGAACTGTTTTTTGAGAACGACAGGTATTGGTCTTTATTGAGATGGGGCAAAGAAGAAGGTGGCGGTATCATTTCAGAATTAAACGACAAAGAATATACCTTTTTTGAGATTGCCGAAGATGGTAAAAGCTTTGAAAGCGTACCCGTGGTACTAAAACCGGGCAATCAGAAAAAGCGTTTTTCAACAAGGCGCTACTTGTTTCCCGTTCCTGAAAATGAGCGCATACTTAATGAAAGATTAGACCAAAATCCGGGTTGGTAAATTAACGCACAACACAAAATCTCATACGATGAAAAAACATATAAAATATTTGATGTTCCTGTTTGTAGGCATAACAATGACCTCTTGCTTAAAATCGGATTTGGAAGAACTCCCTGCCTTTAGCGATGCCGAAATCACCAATTTTAGATTTGAATATAGGTGGATAGATGGCACCCAAGATTACAACCGCCTACAGGTAATTCAACTAGATACGGAAACGACTATAGATGCTGACAACCAAAAGATAACCTGCACTATTACGGTACCCGATGCCAGTGGTGACTTCCCAGAGGAAATACGTACGCAGGTAAGCCTTTCTGAATTGGTAGGCTATGCCGATATTTCTACGGCGGCCACATTGGCTCCATCAAATGGAGCTCCTGCGCTGGGCGAAATAGGCGATTTTAGCAATAGTAATCTCAGCTATGTGGTTACCGCAGCAGATGGCACTAAGGTTATCTGGAGTTTGACTATTTCAGGATTCAATAAATAGGGTGTGTGTTTTATTTAATAAATGGCCCCTATCGCTTTAAACTATTTGTAACTTTCTTGTAAAAATCAGGATTATGATAACATATGCTTTTCAAATTTTTCAATCCATTCTAAAATTCGGTCTCGTTGGGGTGTTAACACTTTTGACGAATCCTACTGATGAGAAGCCTATTGTAAAAGCAGAGCGTCCAAACATTCTATTCTGTATTGCAGATGATGCCTCTATGAAAAGTTTCGGCGCCTATGGCGATACATTTATCAACACACCGGCAATAGACAATTTAGCCAAAGAAGGCGTAGTATTTCAAAATGCTTACAACGGTAACCCCAAATGCTCTCCTGCACGTGCCTGTATTTTAACGGGCAAGTATAGTTGGCAGCTTAAGGAAGCGGCAGACCATAATGGTCGCTTTCCGCTAGAATTCAGAACCTATCCTCAGTTATTGGCCCAAAAGGGCTATCGCGTAGGGTATACGGGTAAAGGATGGGGACCTGGAGTATATGACACCAAAGACAATCCTGCTGGGCCAGAGTACAACACTATCAAACTTGAACCCCCGTACAAAGGAATCACCGATGTTGATTATGCAGCAAATTTTGAGGCTTTTCTAAACGAAGGTTCTAAAGACTCTCCATTTTGTTTTTGGTTGGGAACTAAGGAACCACATCGTTTTTACGAATTGGATTCTTGGAAAAAAGCAGGGCGAAAGCTAGAGGAAGCAGATGTTCCTCCATTCTATCCAGATAATGATATTGTTCGTGGTGATTTATTGGATTATGCCAATGAAGTGGAATGGTTCGATACTCATGTGGGTAAAGCAATTAAAGCTCTCGAGGAAAAAGGATTATTAAAAAACACCTTGGTAATTATAACTTCCGATCATGGTATGCCTTTCCCAAGGGTAAAAGGTCAGATTTATGAAGAAGGTTTTCATATACCCCTTATTGCGTATTGGAAAGGAAAGATTATTTCTGGGCGAACCGTGAGCGATTTCGTTAGCTTTTCTGATTTTGCCCCCACGTTTATGGAAGTAGCCGGAGAAACTCCTCATCAACAAATGACGGGAAGCAGTATCACAAAGCAACTTTTTACTGCAGAATCAGGTAGGATTGATGCAGCCCGAGACCATGTCCTTTTGGGAAAAGAACGGCATGATGTTGGCAGATCTAACGAAGATGGAATTGACCTTGCTTATCCCGTTAGGGCCATTAGAAATGATTCCCTCCTATATGTCCATAATATACAACCTGAAAGATGGCCCGTTGGCAATCCGGAATATGGTTTTATGAATACCGACGGTTCCCCTACCAAGAGTTATATCACTTCCCTAAAACCGGACGATGACGAATATCACTTCTTTGAGATGAATTTTGATAAGAGGCCGGAGCACGAACTTTACAATATTCAAAAAGACCCCCATTGCATCGACAACCTCGCCGATCGACCAGAAAATGCGGAGGTCATTACAAAGCTTCGTACCCAAATGGAAACCGAACTCATAGCACAGGGCGATCCTAGAACTTTAGGCAAAGGAGAGGTTTTTGATAATTATATCTATTATGGAAGGCGATTAGATTATAAAACGGGTAAACGTATAACACCTCTTAAGTACACTAAAAAAACGGAATAAATGCTACGTTCAAAATTTCCAAAAAAATGTTCTGTATACCTTCTTGCTTTTTTGATGTGTCCCTTATTCAACTGGGCACAAGAAAAGCAGCCCAATATCATTTTTGTTCTTGTGGACGACCTCGGCTATGCCGATGTAGGCTTTAACGGTTCAACATATTTTGAGACACCGGCATTAGATGCTTTGGCCAAAGAGAGCTTGGTATTTAACAATGCCTACATGTATCCCACATGCTCACCTTCCAGAGCTGCTCTTTTTACTGGAAAACAATCTTTCCGAACTGGTGTTTACACTGTTCCCGTACTAGAGAGAGGTGATGATCAAGAGAACATATTCTCTAGGTGGACGGTTGGTAAAGAACACCCTATTTACGCCGAACCTCTGGCAACTGCTGGTTATAAATCCATCCACTTAGGAAAATGGCATATTGTGGGACCCTATCCAGAAAAAGAACTGGCAATGGACTGGCCCATCCAACAAAAATTGAATCAACCTCAACCCGGAGATTTCACTTGGGTAGAAAATCATAAGACACCAGCCGTAAAACAGTATTATCCGGAAGGGAGGGGCTTTATTAAAAATGTTGGCGGAACTTTTCGTGGAGACCCCGCTTTGGAAGAGGGCGGTTACAAAAGCGAACGTGGAGGATATCGCGCACCATTCAGTAATCCTTTTATATCTCCAAAACCTGATGACGAATGGCTCACGGACCGACTTGCCAGCGATGCCATTGAATTTATGGACAACCATAAAAACGCCCCGTTCTTGGTCAACCTTCATTTCTATGCGGTACATCGCCCCATAAAGAACAGAAACGACGAGCTCTTTGATAAATACATGAAAAAACCTGGTGATCCCATTACGGGTCAAGGCATAGGTAAAAACAAAGAACGAATGGCAAGTTACGCTACCATGGTACAATCTATGGATGAGAATATTGGAAGAATCATGTCCTACCTAAAAAAGAACAACTTAGAAGAAAATACATTGATTATCATTACTTCGGATAATGGGTATCATGGTATTGCTTCTGAGAATTTAAATTTAAGAGGTTCCAAGGGCGAAATTTATGAAGGCGGAATAAAAGTTCCTGCTTTAATCCATTGGCCCGGCAAGGTAAAAGCCAGAAGAACGAAGATTCCAATTTCCGTTACCGATTATTTTCCAACATTAATGGATGCAGCCAACATTGATTACAAAGGGCAGCTTGATGGCAAATCACTTACTCCCCTATTTCAAAAAGACAAAAACAGTTTTAAAGAACGCCCCTTATTCTGGCATTTGGCAAGCCAATACAAAAACGGCACTTGTTCCGTAATCAGAAAAGGAGATTATAAACTAATTCAATTTTTAGCTGATGGAAAACTGGAACTTTACAACTTAAAGAGCGACCCGAAGGAGACTAAGAACTTGGCCCAAGAAGATTCAAAACTAGCTCAAAACTTACTTGATGAACTAGTAACTTGGCGAACAATGAATGAAGTACCTCTACCTCTAAATTCCATCCTCTCAAAATAGACTAAAACCAATAAATCAGCAATATACAATGTGCTTCTCAAAAAAATTTCTGGTTAATATCATTCTAATTCTTTTAACCCTACCAACTTCATGGGCCCAGAAAAAAGAGGTTCAAAAACCAAATATTGTTCTTATTTATGCGGATGACATGGGGCGCGGCATGCTCGGTACTTACGGACAAAAGATGCTGACTACGCCTAATATTGATAAGCTTGCTTCAGAAGGCTTGCAGTTTGAAAGAGCTTATGGCGCTATGTATTGTGCTCCGGCAAGGGCCAGCCTATTAACCGGAATGCACGACTGCCATGGAGGCGATGCCATGACCATTGTAAAAGCGGGTATTTATAAGGAATTGGATAACGGACTCACTCTAGACGAAATCAAGGCTAAAATTCACAAGGTGGCACTTCCCGCCGAAAAGGACGAAGTATTCTTGGGCGAAATTGCCCAAAATGCAGGATATACCACAGGACAATTTGGTAAATTGGAATGGGGTTTTGCTACTACTCCGGAACGTATGGAACGCCATGGTTGGGACCATCATTTTGGGTATTATGACCATCTCCGCTGTCATGGATTTTATCCTCCTTTTCTTTTTGAAGATGGCAAAAAAGTGGAAATCCCAGGAAATACCCATGTAGATTGTGCCAAAACCACAGAATACGACTCTCCCGAAAATTTCAAGGACCGCTGGAACATGAAAGGTAAAGCCGTCTATTCCGAGCATATTATCATGGAAAAAATGTTGGGTTTTATGGAAGCCAACCACCCCAGAAAAACAAATAAACCCTTCTTTATCTATTTCCCTACACAGTTGCCCCACGGGCCGACCATGGTTCCCGAGGTACATCCTGAATTAGCCTATAACCCCAACTTGACCCAATGGGAAAAAGAATATGCTTCTATGGTAAAGATGTTGGATGACGATGTGGGCCGAATTTATTCCAAACTCGAAGACATGGAAATTCTTGACAACACTATCATTGTCTTTACTTCCGACAACGGACATGAAATTTATTACCCCGAAAAAGGGCGTACCTCAAAAAACAACGTCAATGTAAAAGGAGAAGAATTTGATAATATCACCACACGCTTCAACAGTCGCGTTGCCGGTGATATTTTTGACGGCAATGACGGTATGTCGGGAAAAAAACGCGACAACTGGGAAGGCGGGGTTCGCGTTCCCCTATTCTGGTACTGGAAAGACCACATAAAAGCCGGTACGGTTTCGGACCAAATGGTAAGCAACTATGACTTTTTGAATACCCTAGCCGAGATCGTAGGTGTACCCCCGCGCGATGAAAAAGATGGGGTTTCTTATGCACAGGTACTATTCGGCGGCACGCCTAAACTCCGTGATTATACCGTTTATAGCTCTAAAATGGGGCCCGCCTTGGTCACCCAAGAAGGATGGAAGCTCCGATATTTTCTGAAGGAAGATGTTTTCCAACTCTATTATCTTCCCGATGATTACGAAGAAGTAAATGACTTGGCCCAAGAGCATCCTGAAAAAACTAAAAAATTAAAAGCGATACTTTTTAAGGAATGTAATGAAAACTGGGAAAATGGTATTGGCCCAATTCAAAAGAAAGTCTAAAACCAAGTTGACAATTATGGCTAACAAAATCAAACCCGGTCACATCCTACCCTTTTTACTCATATGCCTACTAACATCGTGTTCTAGCGCGAAACTTGACCCACCAAAGGAAAACCCGGCAGCCCAATCCGTTCAACTAGATGCGGAATGGTGGAACAAACGGCACGAGACTATTAAAAGTCGACTTAAATCTAACCCCGAACTGATTTTGGTGGGCAATTCCATTTTTCACACGTTGGAAAAAGAAGACCGAAAAGAGGTTTGGACGAAGTACTTAGATCGGTACCGCACCGTAGATATGGGTATCAGTGGTGACCGTACCGAGAATGTTATATGGCGCATCGAAAATGGCACCTTAGAAGGTATCAATCCCAAAGTAGCGGTTGTTCTCATTGGTACAAATAACACGGACGGAAACCATTACCTGAACATAAGCACCCCAGAAGAACTGGCCAATGGTATTTACAAAATATGCAGCCTGTTAAACCAAAAACTACCGAATACCGAAATTCTACTCATGGGTATTCTTCCTTATGGTTATAAACCCAATCACAGAGATAATATTAACAAGGCAACGAACAAATTGCTTTCTTCCTTCCCAAAAAAGAATTCAAAAATCCATTATATAGACATCAGCTCTGAATATGTTGATGAGAATGGAAAGGTCAACAAGGAACTTATGCCTGATTACCTGCACCCCAATGCAGAAGGACATTTGCTAATGTTCAAAGCACTTGATGCCGATATCCAAAAATTGATTACAGAATAGAACCACCTTTAAAATGAAACAGAACTACCTTTTTCTTGTCCTAGCCTTTCTCAATCTCTCATCAATTCAATCTCAGCAAAAAACTGAATTGGAGAAGCAAAAAAAGAAAGCCAGTGAAATGGTGGTAGAAAGAGAACGACCCAAAGAATGGAACAACCTTGTTTTAGGAGGCCGCTTCATGGACCGTTTTTTACCCATGCCAGATTTAGGCGGTATAACTTCAGATACTTGGGGTTCTAAAAATGTAATCCCCAGAGATATTAATAACGGGATTGAAAGTCCCCTTTGGTCTTATTGGGGCGGAAATACCTTACTCCAAAAAGAAGATGGGAAATACCATCTGTTCGTTTGCCGTTGGCCCGAAAATGCCGAGAAAGGCCATATGTCCTACCATGATAGTCGTGTTGTACATGGTGTTTCGGAATCTCCCTTTGGCCCCTTTAAAATTGCTGGAGAAGTAGGTCATGGTCATAACCCTACATGGTATGTGACAAAAAAAGGGCGTTATGTGCTTTACGTAATCGACAAATATTATGTGGCACAACACATTAACGGTCCGTGGCGAGAAGGGGAATTTGAATTCGACAAACGTGACCGCAAGACCTCAAATGCTTCAAATTTTATGCACAACTGTACTTTTGCGCAACGCGAGGACGGTTCATTTCTTATGGTAAACCGCCACGGCTACCCATACTTCAGCAAAAATGGTCTAGCCAAATGGAATATGATAGGAGAAAAATCTGTCTATCCTCCTGTAGAAGGCAAATATGAAGACCCTGTAGTCTGGAAAGACCATGTACAATACCATCTTATCGTGAACGATTGGCTGGGAAGAATTGCATGGTACTTACGTTCAAAAGATGGTGTAGATTGGAAAGTAGAGCCAGGAGAAGCTTATATGCCCGGTATTTCGGTTCATGAAAATGGGATAAATGAAGGTTGGCATAAATACGAGCGTATCCGTATACTACAAGATGAAAAAGGAAGGGCCATTGCCGCCAACTTTGCGGTAATCGACACCTTAAAATACGAAGATCTCCCCAACGATAATCACAGTTCAAAACTCATTGTCGTACCCCTTAGAAAGGAAAAGCTGTTGACCGTTTTAAACGATAAAAAAATTACCTCAAGCACAAAAGAAATCCGACTTAAAATTGAAGCCGAAAACGATTTTAATCCGCAAACCGACATTGATTTAGGCTCATTGCGCTTCGGTGCTTCGGAAGAAGTAAACTTCGGAAAGGGAAGCAAAATATCCAGATCCGAAAAATCAGGCAAAGACCTCATCCTCGTTTTTGACGGAAAAGGCAATGGCCTTACTGACGACAATTTTGCAGGAAAACTATTGGGCAAAGACAAAAACGGAAAATTGCTTTTTGGCTATACCCGTTTGCCAGAAGTAGAATACCTCAACCCAATTCTATCTGCCCGGGCCCCTGTTTTCAAAAAGACAGCCTCTGGATATGATATAGCCGTAAAGGTTGAAAATTTTGGACAAGTTACTTCTACGAGTACCAACCTTAAGCTCACCCTTGTAAATGACGGAAAGGAACAGATTTTAGCTTCTGGAACAATTTCTCCAATAAAACCTTTTCAAGAAACCACGGTTTCACTTTCAAACAAAATAAAACTGCAAAAAGGAGCCACTTACACTGTAAAAAGTACAATTACCTCTAAAGCTCATAAGCCTGTGAATTTCATCAAAACAATCACACTTCAAGAATAGCATCAAAATGAAGAACAGAAGAAATTTTATCAAAAAAGCAGGTATGGGTATTGCCTTAGCCGGAATATCAGGTCCGTTGGCGGCACAAGTAGCTTCCCCACATTATGAGTTTTCGAATAAAAAGAATACTAACGAAGGTGAAAAGGTGAAGATAAAAGTAACCAAACCTTTATTCTGCCCCTACAACAGTGATGGTACCGCTGCTCAAAAAGGAGGTGATGCCTATTATTTTCTAAGCGGTGCTTTCACTCACAACCCATTTACTGTTCCCGCAAGTGGCATGAGCGGTTCACCCATTATCAGAGATGCCGCAGGTAAATTCATAGGCTTCATGACCACGTTTGGTTTTGAAAATTCTACATTTAGTTTTGATGGAAAAGAAACTTTGACCATAAACGTTCCAAATGGACAAGAACTTTTTATTGATGAAAGCGGTAATGGCGAGGAAGCATGGAAAACTTACAACACCAAAATGATGCAACGTCTAAACATTCAACCTTATAAAGTGTATCCTCACTTTTGGGCAGATGTGGAGTATTGCACCTGGGTAGAACAGAAGATACAATCCAATATACCCAAAGGGCACTTCAATATATTAAATCACAATTTTGTAGCGAAGTACTTAGATAAAATAGTTGAATACGGCTATCCCAAAGGAAAAATGACATTAGACCACGGTTGGGGCCAATTCCCTGACGGCTCTTTAAATTCTGGATATGGTTCATGGAATCCCGATCCGAAGAAATTTCCTGATTTTAGAAAGACCATGGACCTCATAAATGAGAAAGGCTTCACTCCTGGCTTATGGATTGCTTTTCCAAAAATACATGGTGCCAGCACTATTGCTCAGCGCAATCCAAACCTCTTGGGTGCTTTTAGGGCACAAGGTAATACCGAATATGACAAAGGAGTACGATGGCTAAATCCGAAAGCCGATATTTTTGAATATGCTTCTGAGACTATTGACCGATTTCATAAAATGGGCGTACGGAAATTCAAAATTGACATGTCGTACAACACAAAATCAGACATGTTGCACATACACAAGGAATTATATAAAGCGGCAAAAGGCATAGATGAAACTATTGAAATGGAGTTTCATGTTCCGGACATTTTCTTTACCAAGTTTACCGACGTTACCAGAACCAATGATGTTTGGCTAAATGACAAGTATGATTGGCCTGCCCGTGTAAAGACCCATTATGAAATCTCTTATAAATCTTCTCCCGGTCGTGGCATTAACTTGGACCATATAGGAGGAAATGCCGAAAAAGATATCACAGAAGAAAAATACCTACAGCATTTAGGAATGGTCAAATCCAAAATAGGCTACCCTCTAGTTTCCGTGCTTCCGCATCATATTAGTCAAAAGTGCGTTAATGTAACCGGTGATTATCTATGGGATTATCAAAAAGGGGCTAGAAATATTATTTCAGACTTTTATAATGAGTAATTCTAAAGCAGGTTCCTAATTTACAGAGAGAGACAATACATAAACAGACACATACACAGCTTTACTGCATTTAGGTTTTATTTGATATCAGATATAATTCACAACCTATATGATTCTGTCGGTTAAAAAGTTTAGTCTCCCGTTATTATGTATTTGCTCTCTTATACTTTCCTCCTGTGGAGATAGCTCTAAAAAAGAGAAAACAGAAACAGTTGACAGTCGCCCAAATATACTATGGATCACCATAGAAGATTGGAGTCCGGATTTATCCTGCTATGGCACAAAAGGTATCTCCACCCCACATATAGACCAATTGGCTTCGGAGGGTATTCGTTATAACAAAGCTTTTACAACGTCACCCGTTTGCTCAACCTCTCGTTCTGCAATGATGACCGGTTTCCATCAAAACTATATTGGAGCAAACCAGCATCGTGAGCACAATAAACAGGCCTTACCCTATGGCATAAAACCCATTCCAAAATTATTTGAAGAAGCTGGGTATTTTACCACTTTGATGAGTTGGAAGACCGATATGAATTTTCTTCCCGACACCAAGGAAGAACTTTTTATGAACACCAATGACTGGGCAGACCGCGAACCCGGCCAACCTTTCTTTGCCAGGATTACCTTTGGAGGTACCCACCGGTCTTGGAACCGTGACCCAGAAAGGCCTATTGATATAAAAGATGTTGAACTTCCACCCTACTATGCAGACACTCCTTTTGTTCGCCGTGATTGGGCCAACGGCCTTGAACAAATGCAATTGGTGGACCAAGAAGTAGGTGCTTTGTTAAAACGACTTAAAGATGAAGGTCTTGCCGATAATACTATTGTCTTTTTTATTGGCGACCATGGTCGTTGCCATATTAGAGGTAAACAATTCTTATATGACGGTGGAACCAGAATACCCATGATTATGCGGTGGCCTGGAAAAATAAAACCTGGTCAAGTAAATGAAGATTTAGTTATGTCTTTGGATATTGATGCCACTATACTTTCCGCAGCCAATATCATCCCTCCAGTACCTTTACATGGAAAAAATCTTTTAGGTGATGAGATAAAAAATAGGAAATACACTTTTGCAGCTCGTGATAAGATGGACGAAACCCATGATGCCATGCGTTCCATACGGTCAAAAGATTACAAACTCATTCTAAACTTAATGCCCGAAAGGCCGTACTTGCAGTACAACCAGTACAAGGAAAACGCCTATCCCGTACTTGCCGAAATGAGTATCATGTACCTCAAAGGAGAACTTACTCCCGAGCAAGCTGCCTTCTTTGCCCCAATAAAACCCAAAATTGAGCTATATGACCTACAAAAAGACACATTTGAGGTAGACAATGTAGCCGATAACCCCGAATATAGCTCTGTGAAAAAAGAGCTACTGGCCGAACTTCAAAACTGGCGCACCAATGTCATCAAAGACCAAGGTGTAAGTGAAGAGTTTAGAGCCCTTGGCGTTTTTCCTGATAAAAACCCTTTTTCAACAGTGGATGAATGGGTAGCCAAAAACCAAAAAAAATACGATTTTAACCGTACAGGCTGGCCTTCATGGTATCCTACAAAAACACTTCAAGAATGGCAAAAGGCCCGCAAAAAATGGGAACCTTATGTTATGAGAGGAGCTTCAGAAGATATACCTCGTCCTGAAATTGGCATTATCAAAAAGAAGAAAAAGAATTAAAGCCAAAATTCAGAATGACAACAAAAATCAAGCTTGTACAAAAAATCGCGACTACCCTTTTACTTTTCATGGGGATAACCGCTTTGCAGGCACAACTTAAACCTGAGAAATTTCAACCAGAATGGGAATCCATTAGAGCCGGATATGAAATTCCCGAATGGTTCCGCGATGCTAAATTTGGTATTTTCTTGCACTGGGGACCTTATGCCGTACCCGCTTACAGTAGTGAAAAATATCCAAAAGGCATATATGATTACAAATGGTCCAAAGGCGGCAAAAAGCCCTATACCTATCACCGTGAACATTATGGCGACCCTTCAAAATTCGGTTACAAAGATTTTATACCTGATTTTAAAGCTGAAAAGTTTGATGCCAACCAATGGGCAACATTATTCAAAAATGCAGGAGCCCGTTATGTAGTGCCTGTTGCAGAACATCATGACGGTTACGCTATGTACGCTTCTAAGCACACCCGATGGAACGTGAAGGACACCGGACCAAAAAAAGATGTTATGCGCTTGCTTGCTGATGCGGTCAAAGCCAACGGAATGAAGTTTGGCGCATCATCACATTTTGCGCTGCACAGAATTTATTATAGAAAAGATGACCCTACTTGGGACACCAACAACCCTGAATTTTATGACCTGTATGGCGAACCGATAGGTAATGATACCTTACCGACTAAAAAATTCCTGAACCAATGGTGGAACCGTACTACAGATATTATTGACAATTATGAACCTGATTTGCTGTGGTTTGATTTTGGATTGGACAAACCTGGTTTTGAGGTAATGCATAAAAAAATATTGGCCTATTACTATAACAAAGGCGAAGAATGGAATAAAGGTGTTGTTTTTCAGGACAAAAACATGAGAAACAAATCCTTTCCTGAAGACCTCATTGTTTTAGATATTGAACGCGGCCGTATGGATGGCATCTACAAATACCCTTGGCAAACAGATACCTCAATAGGGAAAATTTCTTGGGGCTATGTAACCAATGAAGAGTATAAAACCTCAAATTACCTGCTTGATGAATTGATAGATATTGTAAGCAAGAACGGATGTTTATTATTGAATATAGGTCCTAAAGCAGATGGTACCATTCCCGATGAAGCAAAAAAGATATTAAATGAAATGGGTGCTTGGCTAAGTCTTAACGGCGAAGCAATTTACGACACTAGGCCATGGAACATCTTTGGAGAAGGACCTACAAAAGTAGAAACGGGTCATCATTCCGAAAAGAAAAATAAAGAATCCGGTCCGGAAGACTTTCGGTTTACTACCAAAGGAGAAACTCTTTATGCTACCTCATTAGGTTGGCCAAAAGACGGGGAATTCACTATTAAATCCCTAGCAAAAAACAATCCCAATACATCAAAAAAAATAGCATCTGTAGAATTCATAAGCGGTAAAAACAGTATGAAGTGGAAACAAACTGGCAAAGGACTTACCATCACCGTTGAGGGTACAAAGCCCTGCGAGGCCGCTTATGTCTTTCGAATTAAATTCAAATAAAAAAGAAAACAATCCAAACCTATTTTCAAAATATAAAAAATGAGCAAATTTTATTTTAACGAAGAACAAAGTTCCTATGATGCCATTGTGGTAGGTACCGGTGTCAGCGGAGGCTGGGCTGCCAAAGAACTATGCGAAAACGGTTTAAAAACCCTGATGCTAGAACGTGGCAGAATGGTGGAGCATATTAAAGACTACACCACAGCCCATATGGACGATTGGGACTTTAAGCATGGCCTTGAACTTTCTATTGAAGAGAAAGCTAAACGACCCAAACAAAGTAGAACGAATAAAGGGAAAAGCTCGGATTCCTATAAGTGGTTCGTGAACGACCTAGAACACCCCTATAACGAAACCAAGCCCTTTAACTGGATGAGGGGCTACCATGTTGGCGGCCGTTCAATAACATGGGGGCGACATAGTTACCGTTGGAGTGAAATTGATTTTGAAGCCAATAAAATTGATGGTCATGGTGTTGACTGGCCCGTTCGCTACAAAGACATTGCTCCGTGGTACGATAAGGTGGAAACCTACATTGGGGTTTCAGGTGAAAAAATGGGACTGAGCCAATTACCAGATGGACAGTTTTTACCCATGATGGATTTGAACTGTGTAGAACAACATTTTAGAGACCAGGTTTACGAAAATTTGGATGGCAGAGTGGTTACTTCAGGCCGAATTGCTCACATAACGGGTGACAAAGAGTTTGAAGGACGTACCAAATGTCAGTTTAGAAATCGCTGTTCAAGAGGATGCCCATTTGGAGGATACTTCAGCAGTAATTCATCTACATTACCGGCTGCGGAACGCACAGGAAATCTCACCCTTAGACCAGATTCCATTGTAACCGAGGTTATTTATGACCCTGATACAAAAAAAGCAACTGGTGTTAAGGTTATTGACCATTTGACAAAAGAAGAGTTTGTATTTAAGGCGAAGGTCATTTTCTTATGTGCATCCGCAATTGCATCGGCTTCCATTCTTATGCAATCAAAATCGGAACGTTTTCCTAACGGAATGGGTAATGATTCTGACCAACTGGGGAGAAACATCATGGACCACCATTTAGGCGCAGGAGCCAACGGTAAGTTTGATGGTTTTGATGACAAGTATTATAAAGGTCGAAGACCAGGTGGTGTGTATATTCCACGTTTTAAGAACATCGACATCAAATCAAAAAGTAAAGACTATTTACGAGGATTTGGATACCAGGGAGGTGCAAGTCGTAAAAATTGGAAAGATTCTGTTGCAGAACTTGCCATGGGAGCCGAGCTAAAAGAGGCTATTCTAAAACCTGGCGGCTGGACTATGGGCGTAGGTGGTTTTGGTGAAATCTTACCGTACCAAGACAATCGTATGACGCTAGACTATGACAATTTAGATGGCTGGGGATTACCAACCGTAACTTTTGATGCCGAAATACGTGACAATGAGTTTAAAATGCGTGAAGACATCGTAGTTCAAGCCGCAGAAATGCTAAAAAAAGCAGGAGCGAGAGATATCAATACCCATAACAGTTCTTACAATATTGGTCATGGAATTCATGAAATGGGAACTACCCGTATGGGAAGAGACCCAAAAACTTCGGTTTTGAACGGCCACAATCAAGTACATGAAGTACCTAATGTTTATGTAACCGATGGTGCCTTTATGGCTTCATCAAGTTGTGTAAATCCATCATTAACTTACATGGCATTTTCGGCAAGAGCCGCCAATCACGCAGTAGAAGAACTTAAAAAAGGAAATATATAATCATGGATAGAAGAAAAGCATTGATGCAAATAGGAATGTCAATGGGTTACGTAGTAGCCGCACCGACATTCATGAGTGTTTTACAAAGTTGTACCGACACTAAAGCTGCTGCTTGGGCACCGCAATTTCTTGATCAAGACCAAGGTACGGTTCTCATAGGCGCAATAGATAGCATACTCCCTAAAACCGACACGTTATCAGCATCGGAAGTAAATGTTCACGTTTTTCTGGACAGTTTTGCAAACGAGGTGATGCCTCCCAATCAGCAAGATCAGTTCAAAACTACGCTTGACAAGTTGGCCGTAAACGCACTAGAAAGTTCAAAAAAAGAAAACAAAAGCGACCTGACTGCAAAAGACATTGCTCCAGAAATGCTGAAGGCCTTAACCGATAAAAAGGCGAAAGGAGTTCCTTTTGCTAAAAAACTTCGCGACCTGACCATTTGGGGCTATAAATGCACAGAGTATGTTGGCGAGCAAGTACTGGCTTATGATTCTATTCCCGGACAATATATACCCTGTGGTGATTTAGATGAATTAACAGGAGGAAAAGCTTGGTCTATCTAATCCAAGATTCAACCAATAAAACCATTTTACCTAAAGCAAAGTACGTGCAATGAAGAGACGGAATTTTATACAAAAAACAGCATTATCTACAGGAGCAATTTCAATGGGTTCGGGGCTATCATATGCCTCGTCCCTCACTCCATTAAAAGCCTCTTATAAATTCAACTTAAAATATGCTCCACATTTGGGCATGTTCGAAAACCATGCGGGCGAAGACCCTGTTGACCAATTGAATTTTATGGCCGATCAAGGTTTCACTGCTTTTGAGGATAATAAAATGCGTACCCGAGATGTAGCCGTACAGGAAAAAATGGCCCAGACCATGCAAAAAAGAGGCATTGAGATGGGTGTGTTCGTAGCCGTATTTTTAAAAGAAGGCCACGTAGCTTCAGGAGATCCAGAAAACAGAAAAGCCTTTCTAGCGCATTGCAAAGAATCGGTTGAAGTAGCAAAGCGGGTGAATGCCAAATGGATGACCGTTGTACCCGGTAATGTGGCCCCAAAAATAAAAGAAGGCTATCAACGGGCGAATGTTATTGAAACGCTCAAACAGGCTTCGGCAATTTTTGAACCACACAACCTAACAATGGTGCTCGAGCCTTTAAACTTTTTCAATCATCCAGGAGCTTTCTTAACAGACTCGCCACAAGCCTATGAAATCTGTAAAGCAGTAAACTCTCCTTCTTGTAAAATTCTTTTCGATATATATCATCAACAAATCCAAGAAGGTAATCTTATACCCAATATGGAAGCCTGTTGGGATGAAATCGCTTATATACAAATTGGTGATAATCCTGGCCGAAATGAACCTACTACAGGAGAAATCAACTTCTGGAATGTACTAAAATTCATTAAAGAAAAAGGCTACAATGGTATTTTAGGTATGGAACACGGCAACTCAAGGCCTGACAAAGAAGGAGAACAAGCGGTTATAAATGCTTATAAAGACGTAGATAGCTTTTCTCATTAAACTTTACACTCCCTAGCAATAAAATAGCTTCAGAACATATTTAAATTTTATATCGGGCATACACATAATTGTGTTGCCGGACGGAGAAATACATTCAATTTACTGAGAGAGACATTACTATACGTCCCATAAACCATATTTGAAGAGCTATAACTTTGTTAGTGAGTCAGAAACAATGTGACCCATAATAAAAAACAGGGTTTTCAACTATAAATAGATTAGATCATTTGTTTCATATTCAAGACCATTTGTTATGCTTCTAAAGCAACCTCCAAACTAAATTAGCACTTTTAACACTATATTAGCTTTTCTTAACTCAAAACTCTCAAGTTAACTTATGAAACAAAAAAAACAATCGACCCAGAAACCCTTTTTACTGCGGTTAGGACTATCCTTTTTAGGGCTCCTGCTAGCTACGGTACAATTACACGCCCAAGATGGCACAGTTAGCGGTACCGTTTCAGACGATACGGGAATGCCCTTGCCGGGAGCTAACGTTCTAGTAAAAGGAACCACAACTGGTACACAAACAGATTTTGATGGAAATTATTCCATCTCCGCTTCTAACGATGCGACTTTAGTATTTAGTTACATCGGCTTTTCCACACAAGAAATTCCTGTGAACGGACAGTCTACAATTACTGTTTCGCTTGCCGAAGATGCAAGTAAACTAGAAGAAGTAGTTGTAGTAGGTTACGGCCAACAAAAAAGAGTAAACCTTACCGGTTCGGTAACCGCTGTAGACGAAGAAGCTCTGGAAGACAGAAACGTTCAAAACGCGTTTCAAGCACTTCAGGGACAAGCAGCAGGTCTACAGATTTCACAAAACAGTGGTGCTCCAGGTAATGAAGGACTAAATATTAAGATTCGTGGTCTTAACTCTTTTGGCAGTAGCAACTCGCCTTTAGTATTGATTGACGGAGTAGAAGGTAATCTACAGGATTTAGACCCATCGGTAATCGGTTCTATATCCGTATTAAAAGATGCTTCCTCCGCTGCCATTTACGGTTCCAGAGCAGCAAATGGTGTTATATTAGTTACCACTAAAACTGGCGGCAACAACACCTTTAAAATTGAATATAACGGAAGTGTATCAACAGAAACCTTTACCAAGGTTCCTCAAATGATATCAAACTCTGCCGATTATATGACGTTGATGAACCAAGCGTTGATAAATACTCCTGGTGCCTCTGCAAATCCATATCCTCAAGACGTGATTGATGCCTATAGAAATAACCAAGGTAACCCAGCTTTCCCTAATACAAACTGGTTTGACGAGGCTTCTAGAACACCTATTGTACAACGCCATGTAGTAACGGCAAGTGGTGCTATTGATGGTACAAGTTATAATATTTCAGTTGGTAACTGGGATCAGCCCGGTATCATTCGTTCTTCAGGGTTTAAGAAGAACAACTTCTTTATGAGTGTAAAATCAGATATAGGAGAAAAGCTTACCGTAGGTGGTACCGTATCTGGCGTAGCCTCTAAAACAAGTGGGCCTCAACAAGCCGGTACAGAATCCGGCTTATTCAATTTATTTAGAGTTAGACCAACTTGGGGTGTATACACCTTAGATGGCACAGGACATTATTCCGGTAAAGCTTTTTCCGGAACAGACTCTCAATTTCCTGGTTTTGATGAAGGATTTACAAGAAACAACCCTATTGCAGAACTTGAAGTACAGGATGGTGAAGTTTTAAATCAATATAACTTTAATGGTAACCTCTTTTTTGATGTTAAGCTTTCAGATGATTTGGTTTGGAGTACAAAAGGAGCATATAAGTTTGATTATGACTACTACAAAAACCAACGTATACAATACGACGAGTATAACTATAGAACGGGTGAGTACTTAAGAACAACTCGTGATCCTTCTCAACTAACCGTTGACAATGTTTGGAGCAAGCAAACCACATTATTCTCTACACTTACCTATTCCAAATTAATAGGCGACCATGACTTCAAAGTTTTAGGAGGGTATAGCCAAGAAGGGTTTGACCGTAATTTTACAAGATCACAAAGAACCGGTATTCCAAACCGTAACATTACGGATTTAGAAGGTGTAAATTCTGAAAACCAGTTTACTACAGGTTTTTCTGAAAGCTGGGCTATTCAGAGTTTCTTTGGTAGAGCCAACTACAACTACAAAGAAAAGTATCTTATTGAAGCTAACTTAAGGGGAGATATTAGCTCTCGTTTTGCTAAAGGTAATAGACTGGGTATTTTCCCATCAGTTTCTGCTGGTTGGAGATTGGACAAAGAAGATTTATTTCAAGATATTGAAGCTGTAAGTGAATTAAAGCTTAGAGGTTCATGGGGTCAATTAGGTAACCAAAACATTGGTATAGATGTACAGGATGACGAGCTAAATTCTGGTATATACCCTTACCAATCTACTTTATCTTTTGATCAATTCGGATATCCTTTTGGAAGCAGCGTTCTTGCAGGTGTTGGCCTAAGAAGTTTAGTTGATTCTGATATTACTTGGGAAACTACAACAGTAACTGACTTTGGGGTAGATTTCAGCCTATTCAACAGAAAACTATATGGTTCTGTTGATTATTACGTGAAAGAAACGGTAGATATTTTAAGACAATTACAAGTTGATGAAAGTAGTGGATTAAACCCTCCTGTAGTTAACCAAGGTGCCATGACCAATAAAGGTTGGGACATTGTAATTGGCCATAACAACAGCATTAACGATGACTTACGTTATAGTATTAACGGAAATGTGTCTTGGTTTAAAAACCGTTTAAAGACTTTTGGTGAACCAGGAATTGAGGACAGAAACATTAACCAAGAAGGTTATGCTTTTGAAGATTGGTATATGTGGGAAGCAGATGGGTATTTCCAAGATGAAGATGAAATAGCTAATTCCGCTGTACAGCCACAACCTGGTAAAGTAGGTTTCATTAAACTTAAAGATCAGAATGGCGATAATGTTATTGATGGTGATGACCGTATTCACATAGATGGCAGATATCCTGCTTTTGTATATGGGCTTAATCTTTCTGTAAATTACAAGAGCCTTGATTTTAGAATGTTTTGGGAAGGTGTAGAAGGAACCAAAAACTATATTGCTCGTGACCCTTTCAGACAAGATGGTGGTACGGATAAAGCTTGGTTAACTGAAGCATGGACTCCTGACAACAGAAACTCTAGATTGCCAGCTGTATATTATGAAACTGCCGAAACACGCAGATCTACAGTATACAACAACTCATTCTGGTTATGGGATACTTCTTATTTAAGATTAAGAAACGTTACAATGGGGTATTCACTACCTGCAGATGTATTGGACAAAACCCCGTTCAACAAGCTAAGATTTTATTTCGCAGCTGAAAACTACCTAACTTTTCAAAAAGATTATCCTATTGATGTAGATCCAGAGGCTAATGGTGTAGATGCCTACCCTTTTAGAAAAACATTAACCTTAGGTGTAAACATGACATTTTAGTCAATCATAAAATAATATAGAAATGAAAAAGACAACCATATTAATCGCACTATCCTTTTTGGGGATTACGATAAGTTCGTGCGATTCCGACTTTTTAGACAAACAGCCTTCTTCTCAGTTATCTTCCGAATCGTTTTGGCAGACTGAACAGGATGCAGAATTGGCCTTAACAGGTGTTTATAGTAATCTTCAGCAGAATATGCTGGCTATTCGAGCCGATGGCGGCTGGCCTCCAACCATTAAGCCAAACTGGGATGCCCTTACAGACGATTGTTATCAGACGTTTAATTACGGGTTTAGAGAAATAATAGATGGTACCGCTACACCTACCTCTGGTGGAACTAATGGTGCAATCGCTCAACTTTATAGTGTATGTTACAAAGGAATCCAAACTTGTAATTTCTTTTTAGCTAACATAGATCAGGTTGAGAACATTGAAGCTGATAAACTAAACAACTGGAAAGCCCAAGTAAGTACCTTACGTGCTTTTTTCTACTACAATCTGGTTACTACTTATGGAGATGTACCTCTTAGAATAGAACCAACAACTTTAGAAAATCAGGATTTACCAAAAGCTCCTGAGTCTGAAGTGTTTGCTCAGATTGAAAAAGACCTTGAGTTTGCAGTTGCAAATCTACCTGAAGCTTCTTACAGCGATGGTTACGTCGTTAAAGGCTCTGCCAATGCTTTATTGGCAAGAACATACCTTTACCAAGGAAAATATGCCGAAGCAGCTGTAGCGGCAAAAGCTGTAATGGATGGTGGCAGCTTTATGCTATCAACCAATTACGAAGACCTTTTCATTGATGGTGGACAAACAGACAACCCTGAAATAATTTTCTCTACCAAATACTCAAGTGCCCCTGGCGAATTCCAGGATAGAGGTAGTGAAATCATGTTAGGTTTTTGGGGAACCCTAAAACCAACCGAAGATTTCGTAGACGCTTTTGAAGCTACTGATGGATTACCAATAGATGAGTCTCCTCTCTATGACGAAGCCAATCCTTTGGAAAACCGTGACCCAAGATTGAGTAAAATAGTACAAGTGGGCGAATGGAATCCAGAAATTGAGCAAAAAACATTATCTGGTTTTGGATTATTAAAATGGACTTCTCCGCAAACAAGAGCTTCATTAGTTCAGAATTTCACAGAAGGAACGGATTACATTCACATTCGCTATGCAGATGTTCTTCTGATGTACGCCGAAGGGAAAATAGAATCTGGTAGTGTTGATACTTCTGTATTAGATGCCATCAATGAAGTAAGAGCAAGAGCTTATGGTGTTGCAGTTGGCGATACAGGTTCATATCCAGCAATAACTACTACAGACGTAGGCGAGCTTCGCGAGGCTGTTCGTAATGAACGTAGATATGAATTCGGTTTTGAAGGTCTTCGTTATTTTGACCTAAAACGTTGGGGTATCGCTGAAGAAGTTTTGAATGGTTTTTATGATTCTCACGTAGATGCCAACAGGGTATTCTTACCAAAACATTACAAATGGCCATTGCCACAAAGTGCAATTGACAAGAATAACGCACTTGAGCAAAATCCAGATTACTAATCGTATTAAAAACATGAGAACATTAACATATCTGTTTTTGTTAAAAATGTTGAGTTAGTTTTTCTTAAAAGCCAGTTGACTTCATAGTCCACTGGCTTTTTTCTTAAGTCTTTACCAAAAATTAATAGTATTTTCAACCTCCATTTGACAGTCAGAATATGAAAATCTACAAGAGAAGACTAGTTTTGCTCACCACGTTTTTTACTTTAGTGGCAATCACCCAAACCTACTCTCAACAACCCAACATCGTAATAATTTATGCAGATGATATGGGTTATGGCGATCTACAGTGCCAAAACAAAAATTCTAAAATACCCACGCCCTACCTTAACAAACTAGCTTCAGAGGGAATGCGCTTTACAGACGCCCATAGTTCTTCGGGTATTTGCTCACCAAGTAGATATGCATTGCTCACCGGCACATATCACTGGAGAAGACAACACGGTATTGTAAATTCTTTTGGGCCTCCGTTCTTTAATGAATCGGATGTTACGCTTCCAGAAATACTGAAAAATAACGGTTACGAAACTGCTGCAATTGGAAAGTGGCATCTAGGCTTTAATTGGAATTTTATAAACAAAGAACCTTCCGGAGAAAGAACTTATTGGAATAAAACACATAAAGTCTATTTAGTAGAAGATATTGATTGGGAAGAACCATTAACCGGAGGACCACTAGATAGAGGGTTCGATTATTATTTTGGAGATGGAACCATCAACTTCCCCCCCTATGCTTGGGTTGAGAACGATAGATTTGTGACGGCCCCAAATGATTTTTTTGAATTCAATGAATTTGAAAGAGAGGTAAAAGAAGAAGACTGGGACTCACGCCCAGGGCCAAAAGTAAAAGGTTGGGACCCGTATACCGTATTGCCCACATTAACTAAAAAAACGGAAGCATGGATAGGAAAACAGGATAAAGAAAAGCCCTTTTTCCTGTATTTAGCACTCCCTTCACCACATGCACCAATTATACCAAATGATGAGTTTGATGGCACTTCAGAAGCTGGTGGTTATGGCGATTTTATGGTTCAAACAGATTGGGTTGCAGGACAAGTATTAAAAGCCCTAAAAACAAATGGGTTTGAAGATAATACCATAGTAATTTTTACTTCGGATAATGGCCCTGAAAGATACGCTTATGAGCGTGCCGAAAAGTATAACCATTTCAGTATGGGCGATTTTAGAGGTTTAAAACGAGATGTATGGGAAGGTGGTCACCATGTTCCTTTCGTTATTAAATGGCCTAACCATATAAAAGCCGGAACTGTTTCTGAGGAAGTTATTTCCCAAGTAGATATTATGGCTACTTTAGCTAAAATCACAAAGACATCAATTCCAGAAAATGCGGCACCAGACAGCTATAACCTGTTACCTCTTTTAAAAGGAAAAAAATACAAAAGCCCACTCCGCGAAGCAACAGTGCATAATACTTACAAAGATCTTTGGGGATTAAGAAAAGGAAAGTGGTTGTACATTAACAAGCCTTCGGGCGGGCAAGGTAAAATGCCAGATTTCTATTTAAAACTAAGAGGATACAAAGATTTTGATACGCCTGCCCTACTTTTTGATATGAACAAAGATTCTGAGCAAAGAAATAATATTTTTGAAGCGCACCCTGATATAATACAAGAAATGAGTACTATTTTAGAGGCTTATCGCGAACAAGGATATTCCGTAAAACGATAAAAAGCACCTCTCGTAAATCAAACACATGCCCTCACCTTCTTTTGGACGTAATTTTTCTTTTATAGTGATGAAATCAATGCTATTCATCTTGGTTGCGGCACTCATTGTATCGTGCCAAGAAAAAAAAGAGCTGGAAATAAAACCTAAGAAAAATACACTCTTCCAAGAGATTTCCAGCGAAACTACCGGCGTAGATTTCAGCAATTCTGTTGAAGCATCCAAAAAGTTAAACCTATTCTCTTACATGTACTTTTACAATGGTGGCGGGGTGGCAGCAGGAGATTTAAATGGTGATGGTCTTGATGATATCTATTTTACCGGTAATCAAATTAAAAACAGGCTATATCTCAACAAAGGTGGTTTTGAGTTTACAGATATCACCAATAATAGCGGCACTGGTGGCGATGAAAATGCCTGGTACACAGGAGTAACTTTTGCTGATGTTAATGGAGATGGGAAATTGGATATCTATGTAAGTCAGATTGGAGAGATTTTAGGTAACAACGGACACAACCTTCTTTTCATCAACCTAGGAAATGATGAGAATGGCTCTCCTAAATTCAAGGAAAGTGCTAATGAGCTGGGTCTAACCGTGAAAGGTGCTACCACACAAACTGCATTTTTTGATTATGATTTAGATGGTGATCTTGATGCGTATATCATGACGCATTCAAATTTTAACGACGGTGTACTTCCTCGTGCGGAAAAGCGTTTGATTTCTAGTCCCTATGGCGATAAGTTATTTAGAAATGACGGTGATAAATTTACAGACGTCACTAAAGAATCCGGTATTTATAGCAGTCCTCTAGGGTTTGGATTGGGTATTAGTACTGCTGATATCAACAAAGATGGTTATCCTGATATTTACATTGGTAACGACTTCTATGAGGACGATTACCTCTACATCAATAACGGAGATGGTACGTTTACAGAAGATTTAGAATCTCGTTTAAAACACACCAGCCGGTTTTCTATGGGTAACGATATTGCCGATTTGAACAATGATGGTCTACCGGATATTTTGTCTTTGGATATGCAAGCTTATGAGCCAGAAATTCTAAAAGCATCGCATGGCGAAGATTCATACGCCATTTTCAACTACAAACTGTCTTTTGGGTACCAGCATCAATATGCACACAACACTTTTCAACTGAATAGAAACGGTGAGCACTTTAGCGAAATAGCAAGACTATCCGGCATTGAAGCCACAGATTGGAGCTGGTCTGTTTTAGCTAATGACTTTGATATGGACGGGCAAAAAGATATTTTCATTACCAACGGTATTTTTAGACGAAGTAATGATATGGACTATATGCAGTTCCTTTCTGGCGATGAAGTTCAAAACCAATTACGATCTGGAAATTATGATTATAGCGAAGCCCTAACGGATAAAATGCCAAGCTATCCTTTGCAGAATTTCTTCTTCAAAAATAATAATGACCTCACCTTTTCAAATAAATCTACTGAATGGGGCGGCACAAAAAAAGGTTTCTCAAACGGTGCTACGTATACCGACCTAGACAATGATGGCGATTTAGATTTGGTAATCAACAATTTAAACGAAAAAGCATCTATCTTAAAAAACAATACGCTTGAAAACGATAGTTTAAACAAAGACTACTTGAGAATAAAACTAAGCGGTAAGCCTGGGAATGCTTTCGGTATAGGTTCTAAAGTCACTCTAAAAAATAAAGGTCAAAAGCAATATCAAGAGCTATTGAATGTCAGAGGATATTTGTCATCTCCTCCTCCATATTTAAATTTTTCAGTTGCCAAAAACACCGTTATAGATACTATTTTGGTACAATGGCCAAATAAAGAACAAACTATTTTAACGGACGTTGCTTCGGGTCAAATATTGAACATTGCCCAAGAAAATACTTCGCTTTTAAAGTCAGAAACGGGGAAAAAATCAGAAACGCTATTTACCCTAGTCAATAATAGCGAATTAAATATTGACTATCGGCACGAGGAAAATCGGTTTTATGAGTTTAATAGAGAACATTTGATACCACATATGAACTCCACATGGGGAGCTCCTATTGCAGTTGGCGACCTCAACAATGATGGCTTGGATGACTTTTTCGTTGGTGGAGCGCTAAACCAATCTTCTGAAATCTATTTACAACGATCCAATGGCAAATTTGTCCAATCCACATCAAAAGCCCTAAAAACCGATTCCGCTTCTGAAGATACTGCTGCAGAATTTGTAGACGTTAATGGAGATGGTCATTTAGATCTAATTGTTGGCAGCGGCAGTAATCAAGAAATAAAACCCGACCCAAAAAGTCTTACTCGGCTTTATATAAACGACGGAAGGGGCAACTTTACAAAACAAGGTAATTTCCCTGAAATATATACGACTGTTTCGGACTTGGCTATCGCTGACTTTGACAAAGATGGAGATAGTGATATTTTTATATCCTCACGCTCCGTTCCTGGAAAATATGGTTCTTCGCCAGATTCCTATCTTCTTAAAAACGATGGGAAAGGTAATTTCACGATAGATGCTTCGTCCCAAAAGCTTTATGAGAAATGCGGAATGGTTACTTCTGCAAAATGGGTCGATTTAAATGGAGATGATTGGCAAGACCTTGTGCTAGTAGGTGAATGGATGCCCATTAAAATATATTATAACTCCAACGGACATCTTAGCGAAGCTAACCCGGAGGCCAATTCCTTACAGCTTTCAAATGGTTGGTGGAATACAGTAGAATACGGAGATTTTGATAATGATGGTGACATTGATTTGGTAGCGGGAAATCTTGGGCTGAACTCAAAATTGAGGGCAACTGAAAAAGGACCTGTACAGATGTATTATGCCGATTTTGACAAAAATGGTTGGCCAGAAGGAGTCACTACTCATTTTATTAAAGGGAAAGAACATGTTTTTTCTTCAAAAAGCCTGCTAGAGAAACAAATGGTGTATCTCCGCAAAAAATTCTCTACATATAGCGCTTTTGCCCAAGCCGACTTTAAAGAAATATTTTTACCAGAAGAACTTAATACTGCTAAGACCTTAAAAGCTTACGAATTCAGAAGTTGTTTCATTGAAAATCTCGGAAACAAGAAATTCAAACTTACTCCCCTACCCACCATTGCACAATTCTCTACGGTAAATGCCATTCATAAATTAGATTTTGATCAAGACGGGAAGTTAGACTTACTACTTGGAGAAAATTTCTATGACGCCAATACCGAACTAGGACGTTACGATGCAGGTTATGGAACACTTCTAAGAAATATGGGAGGTGGTAACTTTAAAGAAACACCTACTACCCAATCGGGGTTTATGCTAGATAAGCAGACCAGACATATCAAAACCTTAAGCAATAAAAAGTACGGGAAGTTATTGGTTATAAGTAACAACAATGACAGCCTTCAGTTTTACAGAACTTCAGCTCAATGAAGCTGCGTTTATTAGAGACTTAATTTAGTTATCATTCACTTATAGTACTGGGTTAGCGCACATTTTGTACTGGCACATACATTTCATAAACTACAAAGCACATAGGTCCGTGGAATAAATCCCTTCTTTGTATTTCATTGTGCAAAAAACAGAAAAGTAATTCGCATGAAAACAATTGTAAAGTATAGTTTTTCCATTTTAATGGCCCTAACCACCCTTACAGGCTGCTCAACCGAAGAAAAGAAATCCGAAGAAAAGGAAATTACCAAGACCACTAATGCCCCAAACATTATTCTGTTCGTTTCCGATGATCACGGCACAGATGCTATTGGCGCCTATGGAAATAAAGTTATAAAAACACCAAACTTAGATCAACTTGCAGCGGAAGGTGTTCGTTTTGACAATGCGTATTGCACCAGTGCCAGTTGTGCCGCAAGCAGGTCTGTTATACTTACCGGTCTTTATGGTCATGCTACCGGTTCTTATGGTCACGTTCATGATTATCATCACTTTAGCAGTTACGACAATATAAAATCCCTTCCCGTTCTTCTTGAAAATTCAGGATATGAAACGGCAAGAATTGGTAAATACCACGTTGCGCCAGAATCAGTTTATCATTTTCAAAAAGTTCTAGAAGCGGACCCTAGAAATACGGTAGAAATGGCCGAACAATGTAAAGATGTCCTTAATTCTGACAAACCTTTCTTTCTCTATTTTTGCACGGATGACCCACACCGTGGCGCTCCGTTTGAGTCAGACCCATGGAACCTACCGAATAGCTTTGGGAATAAAAAAGAAGGTTACAACGGCGTTGAAACGGTTACGTACGACCCAAAAGATGTTGTGGTCCCAAGTTTCCTACCGGATAGCCAAGAAAGTCGTGAAGAAATTGCACAATACTACCAGAGTATTTCAAGAATAGACCAAGGTTTTGGTAAGCTCATGAAAATGCTGAAAGATACGGGCAAAGACAAAAACACCATCGTCATTTATATTTCGGATAACGGAATGGCTTTTCCGGGTGCAAAGACCACAGTTTACGAGCCAGGTATTAAATTACCTTGTATCATTAAAGATCCGTTGGCTAACATAAAAGGAGGTTCTGTTAACAATGCTCTAATATCATGGACAGACCTTACCCCTACTATTTTGGACATGGCGGAAATCTCCTATGATTCCAATGATTTCCATGGCAAATCGTTCAAGAAAATAATGAGCCAAGAAAACCCAAAAGGATGGGATGAAGTTTATGCTTCGCATACCTTTCATGAAATTACAATGTATTACCCTATGCGAGTCGTAAGGGATAAAAACTACAAGCTTATCCGCAATATTGCTTGGCGGCAAGAATATCCATTTGCCTCGGACCTATGGGCTGCATCCACTTGGCAGGAGGTTTACCGAAGCGAAAAAGAATACTTTGGAAAACGCAAAGTTAAAGATTACCTCTTCAGGCCTGAATTTGAACTATTCGATCTATCTAAAGACCCAGATGAAAGTAACAACTTGGCCACCGACCCAAACTACGCCAATGTGCTAGAGGGTTTGAAAACAAAAATGAAAGCCTTTCAAAAAGAAACCAAAGACCCATGGCTCATTACATGGGATCATGATAACTCACTTCAAGGTACTGGTGTCAACCTCTAAAAAATACATATGACTCATTTTAAATCTATAAAAACACTATACCTGAGCGCTATTTTGTGTTTAGGGATGTATACACTATCGGCTCAGCAGACCATTCACATCCAACCCGAAGCTGAGGACATGACGCCTTTGGTTCGCAAAGCCCTAGAAAAGGTAACTGACAAAAATCTGACTTTAGTTTTTGAGAAAGGTATTTATAAATTTTTACCGGACTATGCCGCTCAGCGCTACTCCTACATTACCAATCATGGCAACGGACTCAAGAACATCATTTTTCTGTTTGAAGATTTTGATTCTGTAACGATAGAGGGTAATGGCGCCGAATTTCTTTTTCATGGTCAGGTTGCTCCTTTCCAAATTATAAATTGCAAAAAACTTACCGTAAAAAACTTAAAAATGGACTGGGATATTCCCTTTTTATTCCAAGGTGAAGTGCTTGCCGTTAATGAAACCGAAGGTTGGCGAGACATCAAGCCTTTTACTGAAGGGTTTTCTTGGGAGCTGAAGAACGAACGTATACTCTTTCCAAATATAGATGGATTTGCATTTCCTGAATTGGGAAGTACGCTCGCCTTTAATGCAGAACACAAACGGGTTTCCCATGGCGCATGGGACATGAGCAGTAGACCACGCTGGGTAGAAAAACGCCCTAATGGAGTACTTCGTTTTCATGAACATTTAAAACAATACCCAACTGTAGGTTCAATTTTAAACTCAAAGGGAGACCATGATCACAACCGCTACGCCCCTGCTTTTCAAATTACGTCTTCCAAAGATGTTCTTCTAGAAGATATAACTATTCATCACGCCTTGGGGATGGGTTTTCTATTTGAACGAACCGAAAATATTACCATCAACAATTGTGGTATTTATGTTCGAGAAGGTTCAGACCGGGTGGTTTCTACCATTGCGGATGCTACGCATTTTGCTAATTGCAAAGGTGACATCCTTATTGAGGATTCCACTTTTAAACATATGTTAGATGATGGTACCAATGTACATGGCACCTATGTTGTTATAGATAAAATTTTGGATATCCGTACGGTACGAGTATCTCTTCAGCATTTTGAACAAATGGGATTTGAATTTGCCGCTTCGGGCGATGAGATATGGTTCATTCAGCAGCCTAGTCCCAAAAGAGCTTCTGAAAATGTGGTAACTAGTGTTTCTGTTGTTAACGATAAGTACTCGGACATCGTATTTAAAGATGAACTTCCAGATAATTTAGCCGAAGGCGATATCCTAGAAAACAAAACATGGAACCCCACTTTTACCATGCGTGGTTGTACTATAAAAGACCATAGAGCAAGAAATATTGTGCTAAAAACACCTTTAAAAACCGTCATAGAGAACAACAATTTTTCCTCTATGATGTCCTCTATATTCTTTAGGGGCGAAACTTATTTTTGGTATGAATCCGGTGCGGTAGAAGATGTACTGATTCAGAATAATAATTTTGAATATTGTGCTTACAGCGGAATGGAACATGCTATTTTAAATATCACTCCACGCCTTGGAAAGACTTTCAACCAGACCGAAACATACGACCGCAACATAAGGTTCATCAATAACAACATAAAAACTTTTGACAACCGAATTGTTTGGGCGGACCGTGTAGACGGACTCATCTTTTCCGGTAACGTAATTGAACAAGTGTCCGGTTCCGCTCCGTTATATCCAAACGCGCATCAATTCGATTTTAAGAATTGTGACCATGTAGAAATCTTTGACAACACTTACACAGGAGGCACGGAGAAGGTTCTTTTATCCGATGAGACATCCGCCAAAAATTTGAAATTCAAAAAAAATAAAGGGTTTACAAAACTTAAGAAATAGCCGTGTCCATACTTTTAAAGCTCAATTTTTAATTGATTTAGACCGAAAAACAGGGGCTTGAATGAACAAAGACATAATATTTACCCCTAGCGACAAAGAAAATGTAATGAACCTATAATTTGGCTTGTACTAAATACTTTTATTAAACACCAGACACCTTATGCAGAAAATTATAGCCCGTTGGTCCGTTCTTATATTAGCCATTATTTCAACAAATGTAATCGCTCAAAACAAAAGTGGTGAGAGCGTACTTTTCACTACTTCTATTTCTGAGGATGCAACGCCAGCAGTTTTAGCACGGATAATGGTTGCGGATAAAGAGCCCATTTCAGAAATAAAATTTGAAAAAGGCACTTATCATTTTTATCCGGATAAAGCATACGAACGCTTCACCCGTATTTCTAATCACGATGATGTTATGGCTAAAACAGCCTTGCCTCTTCTAGGTTTTAAAAACCTGACAATTGACGGCCAAGGTTCCACCTTTATCTACCATGGTAGAATGATTCCTTTTCTCATTGAAGGTTCAGAGGATATTACCGTACAGAATGTAACCATAGACTGGGCCATGCCCTTCCATAGTGAAGGAACAATTGTAGCCAACGATGAAAAAAACAACACGTTTGATATTCACTTCTCTGATGAGTATCCCTATGAAATCAGAAACGAGCAACTGATTTTCCTAAAGGAATACTATGAGCATGATCTTGGGCAATCTATTCTCTATGACCCAAAAAGAGAAGCAATTGCTTTTGACACTGAATCATATACATCCATCACCACTGTACGCAACTTAAAAGTGCAGCATAATGTTGACAAAATAAAATACAAATACAAAGTAGACCCACGTTCCAAAGCAGAAAAAGTGAGGGGTAAAGAGAATAATCTAAAAGTTGTAGAAATAGAACCTGGAACGGTTCGCATCTATAATCACAGAAAAAAACTACCTCCCGTAGGTATGATTATGGTTTGCAAAGGAGACCAAAGTCTAAACCGTTTGGCCCCAGCGTTTCGTATTACTGGCACAGATGGTTTCAATGCAAATAATGTAACCGTGCACCACGCTGGCGGTATGGGTTTGATTGCTGAAAATTCTTCTGACCTTATTTTAGATGGTTTTCATGTAAAACCTTCTCATGGCAGAATGGTATCTACTTCTGCTGATGCCACTCATTTTGTAGGATGCAGGGGTAAAGTTGTTCTTAAAAATTGCACCTTTAACAATCAGTTGGACGATGCCACTAACGTTCACGGCACATACCAAGAGGTAATTGATGTTTTAGGTGATAACAGCATTGGGGTTCGCATGGGCCATGCGCAACAACAAGGTTTTGCCATAGGAAAGGTGAACGACACTATTGGGTTGGTAGATCTTCAGAAATCATTTTTTGGTTACGATCATCTTACTTTAAAAAGTATTACCCCTATCAATGGGAGGTATCAGATTATTACGTTCAATGAAAACCTACCTTCAACTTTAAAAGTTGGTGACCTTATTGAAAACTTAGAAGGCTACCCGGATTTATTGGTACAGAACTGTAATATAAGTCGGAATAGGGCTCGTGGCTTATTGATATCCAATCCTAAAAAAACCTTGATTGAAAATAATTTCTTCAGTACGGAAATGGAAGCTATCTTAGTTCCTGTAGAGAGTAGCCATTGGTTTGAATCGGGCAACGCTGCCAATCTTATTATTAGAAATAACACGTTTCAAGACAGTCAACATAGCGGATTTGATAGAGGGGTAATTCGTTTTGTTACCGATGATGACAATAACAACATCGCCTTTAAAAATATTCGGATAATTGATAACGAATTCAATCAGTTTGATAATATGATATTGGAAATTTCCAATGTAGACGGACTATTATTTGAGGGAAACACCATTACCAATTCAGGAACTTTTCCAATGTTGCACCCAGATAATCCCGCCATTAAAGTAAAAGCCTCCAAAAACATAGTTTTCAAGAAAAATGAATACAAGGGAAAGGCAAAAAATATTCTAGAGACCGATGATTCTCTGCCAAAATTAAAATTCCGCTAACATAACACTATAGTAAACAGAAATACATTTCATGGTATATTCAAAAGCTGCCTTACGATTTTTAACACTAGTGCTATTCAGTATGGGTTCTGGTTCTTTCGCCCAAGAAGAATCAATGCCTGCTAAAGTAGTTGAAACCGTAAACAAACCAAACATCATCTATATTCTTACGGATGATTTGGGGTATGGAGACATTGGGGCGTTCTTTCAAAACCAAAGAAAAGAAACAGATGACCGTAGCGAGCCTAATGCATTAACCCCACATTTGGACAAAATGGCTTCGGAAGGTGCTATGCTTACCAATCATTACACGGCGGCACCGGTTTGCGCGCCATCACGCTCATCTGTGCTATTAGGAGTTAGTCAAGGACATGCCAATGTCCGCGATAGCCAGTTTGACAAAGCTTTAGCGGACAATAACACGCTTGGCAACATAATGCAGCGCGCAGGTTACAAAACGGCCGCAATTGGTAAATGGGGGCTTCAAGGCTCCAGCAAATGGTCAGAAGATGGCGATTCATGGCCTGCACACCCAAACAATAGAGGTTTTGATTACTACTATGGCTATATGCGCCATAGGGATGGTCATGAGCATTACCCCGTTGAAGGTGTGTATCGCGGAAAAAAAGAAGTTTACGAAAATAAAAATGAAGTAAGTAAAGGGCTGGACAAGTGTTATACAGGGGATTTATGGACAGCCGTTGCTAAAAAATGGATTGTAGAACAGGTAAAAGATAAAAAAGAAAGCGAACCTTTCTTTATGTACTTGGCTTTTGATACGCCTCACGCCGTTTTAGAACTCGCAACACAAGCCTACCCCGAGGGAGGAGGTTTAAATGGCGGATTGCAATGGGTTGGAAAACCAGGAAATATGATTAACACAGCTTCAGGTGAAGTTGATTCGTTCATTCATCCTGATTACGCCAATGTTACTTACGACCATGATAAAGACCCAAGTTCTCCAGAGGTTGCTTGGCCAGACGTTTATAAACGTTATGCGAGTAGTACAAGACGAATTGACAATGAAGTGGGCGATTTACTTCAGTTGCTGAAAGACCTTCAAATTGATGAAAATACATTAGTTGTTTTTAATTCGGACAACGGCCCTTCCATGGAGTCTTATCTGGAGGAAGAATATGCCGCCGATTTCTTTAATAGTTTCGGACCTTTTGACGGCATCAAAAGAGATGTGCTCGAAGGTGGGGAACGCACTCCTTTAATTGCACGTTGGCCAACCAAAATTCCTGCTGACCAAGTTATAGAATCACCAAGTATTGCTTATGACTGGCTCCCCACATTTACCGAGGCCGCAGGTTACACAGCTCCTGTAAATAGCGATGGTGTTTCCCTATTACCCATTTTAACCGGAAACGGAAAGCAACAAGAAAGCCTTATTTATGTAGAGTACAACCAAAGTGGAAAAACACCGGAATACGAAGAATTTGCACCCAATAATCGTGGTAGACTACGAAAGCAGATGCAAATGATGCGCGAAGGGGATATTGTTGGCCTTCGCTACAACATTCAAAGTGCGGATGACGACTTTGAATTTTACAATGTTGTGGAAGACACACATCAAACCTTAAACTTGGCCACCCTACCAAATATGGAGGCGCTACAAGTACAGATGAAAGAACGGGTGCTTCAAGTACGTATGCCCGATACGAATGCGGCAAGACCTTATGACAACGCTGTAGTTCCTGCAGTTTCATTACATAATCCAAACAGTGGATTGAAGTGGAGTGCGTTTAAAAACAACACACCTTGGCTACCTAAAGTGGATGGTTTAACCCCTGTAGCGAGTGGCAAATCCGGCACACCCAACCTAGCACAGATAAAAGAGAAAGGCGATATTTTTCTATTTGAAGGTTTTATCAAAGTCCCAACAGAAGGTAGTTATACCTTTTCTTTAAAATCTTCCAACAATGCTTTTGTCCGCATTCATGAAGCAAGTGCTATTGATGCCGATTACGGCTACATAGTCGATTCTATTAAAGAAGGGACTATGAACTTAAAAGCAGGTTATCATCCTATACGGATTTATTCCAAAAAGAACGCAGGTGCAACAAATACCCTAGACATACAGTGGAGCGGACCATCTATTAAGAAAGGCCCAATACCTGAGTCGGCATTTTACTCCATCAATTAAAAAGATACTAGTCAAATGAAAAACATCTTTCTTTTAGCAGCCCTATTTATCGGCATAATTAAAGGCATAGCTCAAGAACAACCCAACATTGTATTGCTCTTTGTAGATGATTATGGTTGGGCCGATGTTGGCTTTAGAAATTCTAAATTCCACACACCTAATATTGACCAACTCAAAAAAGACGGCTTCAATTTCAACCGTGCCTATATTGCTACTCCTACTTGCAGTCCAAGTAGAGCATCGCTTTTAACAGGCAAAGAACCGGTACGTTTTCAAATGCCTCGTCATATTATCGACAGTAAAGAAAAAGCAGCTAAAAATAATGTAGCCGGAGGAGAATTTAATTTATGGCCCACGGACCCCGTTCAGATGCCGTCTAGAAATTGGTTGCCGTTGGAAGAAGTCACATATGCTGAGCGACTCAAAGAATTTGGTTATTACAACATGTTTATTGGCAAATGGCATTTAGGCAGTGAAAAATACCATCCGGTACATCAAGGTTTTGATGCCCAGTACGGCACAGGAGACCACGGTCATCCTGGAAATTACTATGCGCCGTTCTTTAAAACAGGAAATCCGTTAGCGGATTCACCAGAAGGAACTTACCTAACAGATGTTTTAACCGATGGAGCGGAGAAGTTCATAACGGAATATAATAAAGAACAACCCTTTATGTTGTCGCTTTGGTACTATAACGTACATGGTCCACACATTGGTCGTACTGATTGGATTGAGCGCTATAAAAAAGAAGGTTTATCAGGCAAAGATGCTGAGTACGCTGCAATGGTCAGCGCTATGGATGAATCCGTAGGGAAAGTTAGAAAGGCACTAGATGAAAAAGGCATAGCGGAGAACACGGTAGTTATTCTTCTATCTGACCAAGGAGGTTATTTTAGCAACGCCCCGCTATCTGGAGGAAAAACAGGTGGTAACACTTTAGGCGAGGGTGGTGCCCGAGTTCCTTTCATTATTTCTTACCCAGGAGTTACTATGCCTGGCATTTCATGCGATGTTCCTGTACAATCTCTAGATCTTTTTCCAACTTTGGTTGAGATAGCTTCAGGTAAAAAACCAAAGATAAAAGATATTCAAGGCAAGAGTTTGATGCCTTTGCTTAAAGGAAAAAAGTTCAAGGAACGCAATCTGTTTTTCTTCCGAAGCTATGAAGACCAATATACTGCCATTATGAACGGTGATTGGAAGATGGTTAAATACCATAGCGGCAGACATGACTTGTTCAATACCAAAAACGACAGAAGCGAATCTAAAAACCTCATCGATATAGAAGTTGACCAAGCAAAGAAAATGAAGAAACGGCTTATAAAATGGGAGAAAGAAGCTGTTCCTGAGTTTTAGATAAGCTATACAACGAGACACATAGAAAATCAAAAACAAACGAATGAAACAAATAATAACGACTGGTATTTATTTATTATTTACCTGTTTGACTTTTGCTCAAGAACAACCAAATATTATCTGGCTTATGGCCGAAGATATGAGTGTTGACCTTGAGTGCTACGGCATGAAAGGTGTCAAAACTCCCAATCTGAACAAGATGGCAGAGGAAGGCGTTAAATTCGAAAACTGCTTTGTAACCAACCCTATTTGCTCACCTAGCCGTTCTGCTATGCTAACGGGAACACATCAGGTTAAAATAAATGCGCATCACCACCGTAGCAATAGAGATGTGCCGTTGGACGAACAATTCAAACCATTTACTTATTGGTTAAGAGAAGCTGGTTACACCACTATTTTAGGCCATCATGGTGTAATGGGAAAAGGACGAAAAATAGATGCTAATTTTAAGCACGAACCCATTGGCCCTTGGGATGGAAAGACTCAATTTGGGATTTTTGACAAGTACGATACTTTTGAGAAAACAGACCAACCATTTTTTGCGCAGATTCAATTAGTATCTAGTCACAGAGGTGATTGGTGGGACGAGGTTCGCGAAAACTCAAAACACCCTGTAGACCCTGCAGATGTGGAATTGCCTGAATTTATGGCTGATGACCCAATAATTCGTTTGGATTGGGCTAAATATCTAGACCAGATAGAGTTTTTAGACAATGAAGTAGGTATGATTTTCCAAGAATTGGAAGACAAAGGAATGGCCGATAATACCGTTGTTATTTTCATTGGTGACAATGGCCGTTGCAACATTCGCGGAAAAGGATATTTACAAGATCCGGGATTGCACATTCCGCTACTTGTGTATTATCCTAAAGATTTAAAAGCAGGTCAAGTTAGAAAAGATGTGGTTTCCGCAACGGATATTACGGCAACCGTATTGGATTTTGCCCAAGTAGACGTTCCTGAATACATGACCGGAAAACCTATATTCGACTCTAATTTTAAACGTGAGTTTGTCTACGGAGCACGTGACCTTTGGGACGAGATAGAAGAAAAATCCCGCGCCATTACTTCGGGAGAGTGGAAATACATTCGCAATGACAAGCCCGAGGTTCCTTTTGATGCAGAGCAAGCTTATTTAGAGTTTTATCGCCCTGCGGTGCACCGAATGCGTGCCTTAAAGGCCGAAGGCAAACTTAACGAAAGTCAGAAACTGTTCTTCGCACCCAATAAAGACAAAGAAGAATTATATAATCTTAAAAACGATCCACAAGAACTGCACAATTTAGCAGAGAATCCAAAGTACGTAGATGTACTTCAGAAAATGCGAGCCAAGACCTTGGCCTATGATAAAGAAATGAAACCCGTAAACACCATATACCATCCTGAGCATGCTATTTCTGTAGATGCCCTAAAATGGGTAAAAGAAGAAAGACCAGAAGAATACCAAAGGATGGTAGACGGTGAAGAAATAGGCTTTAAAAAGGCAGTTCAAGGATACAAAGAAAGTTTAAAGTAGTTGTGTTAGTGTGTTTTTCACATTAGTTAGTTTGTTTAAGTCCCCAGATTACGAGTTTCTGGGGGCTTTTTTTGTTCTTCAGTTACATTTACCCTTTTCTAGGTCTGTTGTTAAGCTTATGCATATAACTAACTATAAAATAGCGTCCTAAACTTTCAGACGTAGTTTCTTCAAAATAGTTGGTGGTACTACGCCTATAGATGTCTATGTTCTTATCAAACAAATCAATAAACAATAACTTTACAACATGGCTATTCTGTTTTGAGAAGGCATACGATACTGTGGCGTTCCATAAGGGAATGTTTTCACTTGAAGCAAAAGCATTATCGGTATAAATAAAATAGTCAAACTGGGTATTGAAGTTCACTTTCTTAGACAAATCACAATCCAACATTGAAAAATACTGCTGTTTGGTATACTTCCGGTCCAAATCTCGCTCTATTGAAAAAGAGGTGTTATTTACGCTATAAGTTGCCCCTGCCTTTAAATCTATGACGCCTTTATTATTGTTCTCTAGCGTTGCGCTGATTAGAAAATCTTTTGAAGTAACTTCATTAAGCTGAAAATTGATAATCGCATTATTTGTATTGAAGAAATTTCGGTTTCGAACAGAGTAGCGTAGCCCCAAATTTTTTATTTTCTGGCTAAAACCTAATGTAGTATTCAGTCTACGTTTGATTCCGTTATTCTGATAGCTCAAGGTTCTAACATAATCCTCATCCACATCAACACTTTTGATGATGGCGTCTTTTGTATATTGAAATTGTACTCGTGTATTAAAACTAAAAGACGATTTAAAATCGTGGACAACGGCAGATAAAGTCAACGCATCTATCTTTTCCGAAACCAAATTTGGATTCCCCTTTCGGATGGAAAACGGATTTAAATCATTAACCACCGTAGAACTCTCGGTTGGTTGTGGCGTACGAATGTTCTTTTTATAACTTAATCTGCACTTACGCCCCCTTTTAGGAATGTATTGTACCGTAGCCATAGGATTAACGAATAACCTATCCGTTACTGTAGCTGCTTCGTCTACAACACCAAAAGAACGTACAATATCTTGCAGTTCCATTGCTGCATACGTATTAATTTTCCCTGCGGTATAACTATGGGCCAATCTGGTTTGATAATTATTTTCGTTGTGGTCGTAATCGTACTTTAAAATCTCTTCTTCGTTCTTTGCGGCTACAGTTATCTTATTCTGATAAACATTTTCCTTATCAATTTTATTCCCCATGTACGACTCCAACTTCACGTAATGGTTGCCTCCTAAGGGCTCAGTATATTTGAAGTTAAAATTAACAGCCGAAGTATTCAGTTTTTGATCACGGATGGTATTCAGCTCTTTCACAGATTCTTTTGGGGTATTTATCTGCCTAGTGATTAAAGTATTTTGATCGTTCTTCATAGTAGACCGATTAAAATTAGTTTTAAGTCCAGTAGCTAGACTTCTACCCTTTTTTCTCAGCTTTTGATAAAAATTAATACCCAAATTGGCTCTTTTTCTATCTCTATCTACAGTAGATAGGTTGTCATTTTTAGTACTTAGTTCTTCCTCTTTAAAATAGCGCCCCATACGATTAGAATAGCTATTAATAACATCAGACATTAATTGTCCTTTGATGATTAAACTATTGTTAGGGTTGGACTTGTTCTTGTAATCTAAATTAAGATTGTGATCGTTCTTAGTGTTCACATATTCATTTTCGGCTACATAATCAAAGTTATTGGCATTGGAAAAAGTGATGCGTTTTGACACAGAAGAACCATCGTTTTTAGAATAGTTATAGAAATAATCTCCGTTTAAGGATTCCTTTTCTTTAAACTCATGCCCCACATTTACCCCTGCCACACCTGTATTTAAATATCCACTTAAGCTTTTTGTTTTTTGTGCGGAGTTCTGCTCTTCTTCCTCATCGTCTCCATCACCGTCCACTCCATCTGCATTCTTTAAAAAGTCTTGGATATTTGAACCCGTTATATTGATGTTATTGATTTTACCAATGACAGAAAACTGAGTCTTAGAAGAGAATTTATTGTAATTAAGATTTCCAAAATACCGGTTATCCAATACGCCTCCTGCAGAAACCTTTCCAAAACCATTGTTCTTCCGGGATTCCTTCAACGTAAAATTAATGACCACTTCCTTGTTTCCGTCTGCCACACCGGTAAGCTCAGATTCATCACTTTTTTTATCTATAATCTCAACATTAGCAATAGCATCTGCAGATAAGTTTTTTAGTACTATGGATGGGTCGCCCCCAAAGAACTCCTTTCCATCGATCATAATTTTGGTTACCTCGTTACCTTGTGCATTCACCTTTCCGCCGGAATCAATCTCCAAGCCTGGAATTTTATTCAACAATTCCTCTAAATTATCATCTGCATCCACTTTAAAAGAATTGGTATTAAAAGCTATAGTATCCTGTTTGATTTGTACAGGCACCACTGCCGTTAATGTAACCCCTTCCAATTCATAGGTATCCTCCACTAGTGTAAGGTTTCCAAACGTAAGAGCTTCACCCGTGTAGGTTATGTTCTTGTACAAAGAGATATATCCTAAAGAAGAAATATTTAAAATATAATCTCCTTTTTGCGCTTCAGATATTTTAAACTCACCATTTACATCAGTAATCGTATACTCTACATACGTAGAATCCTTAACACTTAGTAAAACCACGGCAACTGCTTCCAGAGGCTCCTGACCCTCAGAGAGCACTTTGCCAGAAATAGCTTCCGAAGATTGTGCCTGTGTAGATGTAAAAAATATAAAGAAGAGAAAAAGGAGACCTGCCTTTCCTTTTTGAAAATGCACCATTAAATTTTGATTGAATTAGAACTCATAAGGAGCAATCCTTAAAGGTAAAATGATACAAAAGAACAGATGTACATAAGAGTACAAGAAATGTATTGTGGAGTACATAATCTACAAATGATATGATCAATTTGCTTTAAGTATGCAACAGATGATCAAAGGCATAAACTATAAGATGTAAAATAAGTACATTGCTAAGTGCTTTAACTTATAGGCTATTAAACCAATAGTGTAGCTGTATTAAATAGCTATCAAGCCGAAAATTGATCCTGTCAATTTTAACAATTAAGCCATATTATTATGAGATTACGTTTTGCCCATTACTTAGCATTCTTTTTTACTTCTTCCTTGCTTTTAAGCTTGGGCTCCTGCAAAGAAGAAACGAAAAATGTAAACGAAACTGCATCACCAGAAAAGAAACAGAAACCGAACATCATTTATATTTTAGCCGACGACCTTGGTTATGGCGACTTGAGTTCATACGGACAGGAAAAGTTTGAAACGCCCCGTATTGACGAACTAGCTGCCAGAGGTATAAAATTCACACAACATTACAGTGGCGCTCCTGTATGCGCTCCTGCACGATCTTCGCTAATGACCGGACAACATACTGGCCACACGCCTATTAGAGGAAATAAAGAACTTGAAGGCGAAGGGCAAACACCATTACCCGGAAATTCCGTAACCATTGCCGAGCTAATGAAAAAAGCGGGCTATACCACAGGCGCTTTTGGAAAATGGGGATTAGGTTTCATTGGAACGGAAGGCGACCCCGTTGCTCAAGGTTTTGATGAGTTTTATGGATACAATTGCCAACGAATGGCCCACAGATACTATCCTTCTCATTTGTGGCACAATGAAGAAAAAATCTTACTTGATGGTAACGACTGGACAAAGACCGAAACTTACGCTCCAGATAAAATTCAGGAAGCAACTTTGGCTTTTATCGAAGCCAATAAAGAAAGGCCCTTTTTTGCTTATGTTCCTTTTGTCCTACCCCATGCAGAACTGATTTCACCCAAGGATTCCATATTTGATAAGTTTAAGGACAAATTTCAGGAAACGCCATATACGACAGAGAATGACTTTACATCGGACTACGGTCCTGATATTGTTCAAATGGAATATGCTTCACAGCTAAAGCCCCATGCGGTCTTTGCTTCTATGGTGTACCGTATGGATGTTTATGTTGGACAGATTTTAGATAAACTAGATGAACTGGGCATTACGGACAACACCATTGTCATGTTTGCAAGTGATAACGGCCCTCATGCCGAAGGCGGTGCTGACCCTGAATTCTTTAATAGTGCCGGGGGTCTAAGAGGAATTAAAAGAGACCTGTATGAAGGTGGTGTTCGTTCACCTTTTCTGGTAGTCTGGCCAAATAAAATTAAAGCCGGATCAACTTCTGACCATGTTTCTGCATTTTGGGATGTTATGCCAACATTAGGTGAAATCACCAATATAGATGTTCCGGCAACTAGCGATGGTATTTCTTTTCTACCCACACTTCTGGGCAAGGAAGGTCAAAAACAACATAAATATCTGTACTGGGAATTTCCTATTCAAAAAGGACGTAAAGCCGTTAGAAAAGGGGATTGGAAAGGGGTTATTTACAATTTCAACAAAAAACCACAAGGTCAATTTGAACTTTATAATTTGGCTAATGACCCATCTGAAACCAACAATGTTGCCAATGAACATCCAGAAATAGAAAAAGAAATAAGGCAAATCATGGAAAGCGCAAGTGAAAAATCTGAACTTTTCCCTTTCGAGTAGCTATTGATTTTGAAACCAACCAATAATTAAACCATTGCATACCCTATGAAAACCATTTATTTTCTTCTAAGCCTCTTCTTATCGGTTTCCTGTTACGCCCAAAAAGCGAACAAGAGCAACTCAGAAAAACGCCCGAACGTAATCCTGATCATGGTTGATGACCTAGGATACGAAGGAATTGGCAGTTATGGAGGCACATCTTATGACACTCCAAATATTGATAAGCTTGCCGCAACTGGCATGCAGTTCAATCAGGCCTATGCACAGCCGTTATGTACTCCCACTCGCGTAAAACTTATGACTGGGCAGTATAATTTTAGGAATTGGGAAGCTTTTGGAATTTTAAATCCAAAACAAAAAACGTTTGGCCATATCATGCAAGATGCTGGTTACGCTACTTGTATGGTGGGTAAATGGCAACTACAGAGTTATGACCCACCGGGATATCCTGGAGGCGAACATAGAAGAGGTATTGGTATGAAAGTAGAGGATGCTGGTTTTGACGAATACAGCATGTTTCACGCGTTTCATACAGAGGATAAAGGCTCCCGTTTTGCCAATCCAACTATTTATCAAAATGGAGAGTTCCTAAAGGAAACAGATGGTAAATATGGCCCGGACATTTTCTCGGAATATTTAAACGATTTTGTTGACCGTCAATCGGATAAACCGTTTTTCGTGTACTACCCTATGGCATTGACACATGGTCCTTTCAATCCAACACCGAACAGCGGCGATTGGAAATATGCTGAAAAAAGATTGAATGATGAAACCATATACTTCAAGGATATGGTGGAGTATTTAGATAAAATTATTGGAGATATTGTAGATAATCTTGAAAAGAAAGGACTTCGTGAAGACACACTTTTGATGTTGTATTCCGATAATGGTACACACCAAACCATTTTCTCCAAGATGGGAGATCGGACGGTTCAAGGTGGTAAAGGCCTAACGACCGAAGCTGGTATTAAAGTTCCTTTTATTGCCAACTGGCCAGGTCATATTAAAGAAGGTACTGCATCAAACGAATTCATTGATGCTATTGATTTTATGCCAACTATTCTTGAAGCTACAAATACCCCTATCCCTTCCGGTTTTGCGCCAGATGGGGAAAGTTTTCTACCTGTTTTAAAAGAAGAACCTGTACAACGTAGAGACTGGGTATTTATGAGTTACGACCCTAAACCGGGTTGGGACAAAAAACAATTCGCGCCAGCAGAATTCGTACTAAACGAAAACTATAAACTTTACGGAGACGGTAGATTCTATAACACCAAAAAAGATGTTCTGGAAAACGATTCGTTGCCATCTAACAAACTATCTTCTAAAGAAAAACAGCTCAAGAAAAAATTTAAAACGGTTTTAGATTCGTTAAGAAAATATCCAACGTATGGCTGGATTGAACGTCTAGCGCCAGAGTTTGATTCGTTGGTATCAAAACACGCCCGCATCGAACTAGTTGCCGAAGGCTTCAATTGGTCAGAAGGTCCGGTATGGCTTCCTAAAGAGCAAAAACTTATTTTCTCCGATGTTCCCGAGAACAAAATTTACCAGTGGCATAATTTAGACGGGCTCAGCTTGTACATGTCCCCTTCGGGAGGTACGGGAATCGCAAATGGCAATACAGGAAAGGGTTCTAACGGACTTATTCTTGATCCGCAGGGGGATTTAGTGATTTGCCAAGTCGGCGACCGTAGAATCAGTAAACTTACGAGCTTGCAAGATTCGCTTCGTCCTAAATTCACTCCTATAGTAACCGATTACAAAGGGAAGATATTCAATTCTCCCAATGACCTGGATTATGATAGTAACGGAAACCTTTATTTTACAGACCCTGCTTTTGGGTTAGGTGATGGTAAAAGCGCTATTGGTTTTAACGGTGTTTATTTCTTGAGCAAGAATAAAGAGTTGATTCTTTTGGATGATTCTATAGAAGCTCCAAATGGCATCGCAGTATCTAATGACAACAAAACCCTTTATGTTGCCGATTCTTTCAAAAAGCAACCAAAAATCCTGGCCTATGATATTGTAGGTGATGGAAAAGTAACCAATAAAAGAATATTTTTTGATGCTACCGAACTGCACAAAGCAAGTATTAGCAAACAGTCTCCCGATGGAATGAAGATTGATGACAAAGGAAATATTTTCTTGGCAGGACCTGATGGCGTTTTGGTAATTTCTCCCACAGGAAAACATTTGGGAACCATCAGAACCGATAAAAATACAGGCAATTGCGAATTTAGCGATGACGGAAGATATTTATTTATAACCGCAGATGATTACCTTTTAAGAGTAAACCTAAGGCCCTATTCCAAATAAACCACCATGTACAAAAACTATACTTTATCTATTCTTTCAATAGGTCTTTTACTTCTTTCTTCCTGTGCAGAAAAGAAAAAAGAAGAGGCGAAAGTTACCGAGGAACGCCCTAATATTATTCTTATTATTGCCGATGACATGGCTTGGGATGATAGCGGTGCTTACGGACACCCAAACATAAAAACTCCCAATATAGACCAACTAGCGAAAGACGGTATGCGTTTTGACAATGCCTTCTTGACCGCCAGTTCGTGTAGCCCGAGTAGAACCAGTATTATAACTGGTTTATACCCGCACAATACGGATGCAGAGCAACTACACTGGCCATTACCTTCAGACAGGATAACTTTTGTAGAAGAGCTTAAAAAATCTGGATACTGGACGGCACAAGCGGGAAAATGGCACTTGGGGGATTCTATTAAAAACCGTTTTGACCTCGTAAAGGATGTTGGCACACACGGTTTTCAGTTATCGCCTACGGGCGAAAAAACAAAACAGACGGGCAACGGCAGTGGTTGCGAAGAATGGATACCTGTGCTTAAGCAAAGGCCACAAGACCAACCTTTCTTTTTATGGCTTGCCGCAGTTGACCCGCATAGACCTTATACCGAAGATATCATTGACAACCCACATGTATTGGAAGATGTGGTACTTCCACCTTATTTTCCAGACACTAAAGAAGTACGTGAAGACTTTGCGCACTATTACAATGAGATTACCCGCCTAGATAATTATGTAGGTGAAGTAGTTGCGGAACTAGATAGACAAGGGGTTTCAGACAATACTATGATTTTGTTTATTAGTGATAACGGTAGACCTTTCCCTCGTGATAAGACCACACTTTATGATGGGGGTATAAAAACACCATGGATTGTAAAATGGCCAAATGAAGTAGAATCTAATTCGGTTAATACCAACTTGGTAAGCTCAATAGACATAGCTCCAACATTCTTAAAACTTGCGAATTTAGAAACGTTACCAAGTTTTGAAGGTGAAGATTTCTCTCCATTGCTAGAAAACACAAAAGCAAAAACCAGAGATATCATTTATGCCGAAGACCACTGGCATGATTACGAAGATTACACCCGAGCCGTACGTACAGAAGATTTTAAATACATACGTAACTTCTATACGGATTTACCCAATACTCCTTCTGCGGATGCATTCATTGGCGGAACATTTAAATCTATGCAGGAGCTAAAGAAAAAAGGCGAGCTTAACGAGGCGCAATTGGCCTGTTTTGTTACGCCAAGACTGGAAGAAGAACTATACGATGTGGTCAATGACCCTTATGAACTTAAAAACTTGGCGTTAGACCCTGAGCATAATAAAAAGTTAGTAGAGTTACGAACTGAAATGAATAGCATTAGGAAAGCCTCAAAAGATAGCTTACCAGCGTTTAGAACACCAGATGAGTTTGATCGTGAGACGGGAAAATCCAATTCATTCAGAAAAAGACCTCGTCCTTCAAAAGTTGAGATGGAGAAAATTATACGAGCTATGAGTAAATAAAACTCAGTTAACTGTTCAAAACCCGACCACCATTTCAAGTTTTAAATCGGTGTCAACCCTATTCTGACCTTTAACTTTGAATAGTGCTGTAAAGTATTTGTGGCCCTTCAGATATGTCTCTTCAAACTTCTGAAGGTTGTCGTTGTTCGTAAAGTATTCAACCGTTGCGCTTACACCTATATCGTGTTGCGAAAAGAATACAAAATGTTCTGAATTACCAATACTAGGATACTTTGCTACAATAGCATATTCTTGGTCCACCAAAGAAGTACCAAAAGTAAATAAGCTATCCTTTAGTATTGGATGACCACTTAATTTTAAGGTTTTTCCTGATAGATTAAAGTACGGATTAGCATCATTAAAAAAGCCGATAAATTGATTTTCATTTTTTATCGGGCCCGCATAAATGGCATTACCTTCCTTAATTTCAGGCAGCGTAGTTTGGGTAGAAAATCGAATAGAAAACTGCTTGTCATTTGCTTGAAAAAACTGTTGAAACTGCTGGGTTGCCATAGCCGCCATCCGAGTGGTATAACTATAATTTGCGGGGTGAAGCACACCTTGTAATTCGGGTTTTACCTCGAGTAAATCATAAAATTCATCAACGCTATTTATCTCAAAATCTCTAGTCCACCCCCTACCTCCGGTCATTGTTTCTCCCATGGCACCAAAATGATCTCCTAGAATCAGGTTCGTAGATTTATCGGAATCTAAAAACGACTTCCATAACAATGGTGTTTTTGATGGTATGTTGGTAACCACCAATATTACCAGAGCAACAAGCAATAAAACATAAGGAAGCATTTGTGACCAAGTTACCTTTTGCATCCAACCTGCCGGAGCTTGTCTTTTTATAAATCGAACTTTATACTGACCCTTATCTATTTTTAATTGCCAGCTATCTGTACTACCCTCCGTTTCGTAATATGCCGTCAGCTTTTTTCTAAGGTTGTAAATATTAACCCTTACCCTAGGATTGTTCTTCTCTTGGTTCTCATCATTTCTAAAAAATTCCAATTCTATTACAGCCTCTTTTAAATGCTCTCCCCTCTTTGTAGCTTCATAGAGATATTGCAACAATCCTCTGCTTGTTGGCGCATTTTTAAAGGTCTCACTATCCTTTATTCTAGAAACTACCTGTTGTTCTATCTTTTCCGTCAGTTGCATGAAGAATACCGTAAAATAGGCAGCTACAAGACAAGTTTAACCGTTATAGCTACCGTTAAAGAGAGGTTAAAGTACAAATAATAAAGTGTGAAACATACATTTGTTACAATCATTTTAATTCCCTTTTTAGAAAGGCAACACTATTACAAAAGTCTCTTTTAAGCATATAGGAAAGGCCGGACACTATTAAATTAAAAATTGAACTCATGAAAACCACCACCACTTTTATACTATTATGGCTATCTCTTTTTGGAGTAAATGCCATGCAGTCCAAAATAGAACCAGCTGATATTGAAACGCAAGAAGTTTATCTATCAGGTAAAGGTAAAGATGATATGGTAGGCTGGGATTTCTTTTGTTCAGACGGAATGAACAGTGGCAAATGGACTACTATTGGTGTTCCTTCTTGTTGGGAATTGCAGGGATTTGGAAACTACAACTATGGCAAAGATGATTTTAAGGTGCGTAAGAACGAATACGGGCTTTACAAGTATCAATTTGATGTTCCAGAAAATTGGGATGAAAAGGAAGTGAAAATTGTTTTTGAAGGCGTCATGACAGATGCCGAGGTAAAAATTAATGGAAAACTGGCTGGCGAAATACACCAAGGGGCTTTTTATGAATTCAAGTATGAGATTTCTAAACTCCTGAAATACGGCGAAAAAAACTTGCTAGAAGTCAAAGTGAACAAAGCCTCTTACAACACCTCTATCAATCATGCAGAAAGAGAAGCAGATTTTTGGATTTTCGGTGGAATTTTTAGACCTGTTTATTTACAAGCTTCCCCTAAAGAAAATATTGAACGGGTTGCCATCAATGCTAAAGCAGATGGAAGCTTAGAAGCCGATATTTACACTGTATCTACAAAAGCTAAATCTCTTCGCCTTTCGCTATCTGATATTAATCACAAAAAAATACAAAATTTAGCCGCTACTGACATCAGTAAAGAAAATGATAAGTGGCATGTTACCTCAAAAGCAAACGACATAAAATCATGGAATCCGGAATCGCCTCAACTATACTTCTTGAACATTGAACTTCTGGACAAAAAAGGTGAAGTGCTTCATACAACTACGCAACGTATCGGTTTCAGAACGGTTGAAGTTCGTGAGGGAGACGGAATCTACGTAAACGGGCAACGAATAAAATTCAAAGGCGTAAATCGTCATTCCTTCTATCCTTCCTCGGGAAGAACTACATCAAAAGAGCTAAGCATTGAGCATATAAAAATGATGAAAGACATGAATATGAATGCCGTTCGTATGTCTCATTACCCTCCAGACAAGCACTTTTTAAATGTTGCGGATTCGCTTGGGCTTTTTGTTATAGATGAAGTCTGCACATGGCACTCACCTCATTTGGATACAAAAGTAGGCCGTAAAATAGTAAAAGAAACTATTGTGCGTGACGTAAACCACCCCTCTATTCTCCTTTGGGCCAACGGAAACGAAACAGGCTGGAATACAGAGTTAGATGGTGACTATGCCAAGTGGGACATTCAAAAAAGAGAAGTCATTCACCCTTGGAATATCTTTAACAAAACGAATACCATGCACTATCCTAGCTATCATGTTTTTGCGTATGATACTTATGCTAAGGATAAAATATATTTCCCAACCGAGTTTTTACATGGTCTGTATGATGGTGGACATGGTTCCGGACTAGATGATTATTGGAAACAGATGTGGAATATGCCATTAGCTGCCGGAGGTTTCTTATGGGATTTTGCAGATGAAGCCGTGGTTCGAACAGATAAAAAAGGAATACTAGACACAGATGGCAATCATGCAGCCGATGGTATCGTGGGGCCTTATGGTGAGAAAGAAGCTAGTTACTTCAGTATTAAGGAAATTTGGTCTCCAGTTTACATAGAAGACCGTTATATAAAATCAGATTTTAATGGTGTTTTTAGGGTTGAAAACAGATATCATTTCACCAATTTAAATGAGATTAAAATGGTTGCTAAATGGGTACAGTTTGATGGGCCAAAAGGAACGGACAAAGTTGAAGTGCTTTCTGAGAGCACTGTTCAATTACCAAATTTAAAACCAGAAACCAAAGGAGCGTTCAAAGTAGATTTACCTGAAAATTGGCCATCTGCAGATGCTTTGTTTTTGACAGCTACAGACCATAATGGGTTGGAAATTTTTACATGGAGTTACCCAAATAAAGTCCCAAATGACATAAATAAAAGTAACATTATTAAGACAGGACAAGGAGCGGTTACAACCCTTGTTGGCGGTGGATTAATAAAAGTTGAAGCAAACGGAATTCAATATACCTTTTCAGAAGAAACCAGCTTGTTGCAAGAGGTTAAAAAAGGGAATAATAGTATTCCCTTTACTAATGGACCTATTATTTTTGACCATAAAGACAAGATAGAATCTATAAATGTAAATAAGCTTAAAGACAAAGTAGAGATCATAACTGTTTTTGAAAAGACGGATAAATCTCCAGGATGGGCAAGTCATAAAGAGTACAGCTCTGATGTTATAAAATGGAGCGTACACTCCAACGGCCTGTTGGACCTATATGTTGAAATTAAGGGCAAAAAAATAGTGAAAGGATTCAAAGGTATTACATTCTCGTTTCCGGAATCTGAAGTTAGCGGCATGAAATGGCTAGGAGACGGACCCTACCGTGTATGGCGGAACAGAATGAAGGGTACCAAATTTCAAGTTTGGGAAAATGATTACAACAATACCGTTACCGGAGAGTCAGGTTTTGTATATCCAGAGTTTAAAGGATTCTTTTCTAGTCTGTACTGGGCGCATGTAAAAGGTAAAAACAACAACGGTTTTACAGTGTATTGCAATTCTGAAAACACCTTTTTACGAATGCTTACCCCTCAGCAACCAAAAGAAGACCTTAATCATAGAGTTTCTGTGGACTTTCCGGAAGGCGACATCTCCTTTGTTAAAAATGTACCTGCAATAGGAACCAAATTTCAAACAGGAGATAAAATGGGTCCCCAAGGAAATTCAGAAAATTACTTCGGAAATCATGATGAGCCTATTAGTATAGACCTAACCTTTGAGTTTTAAAATATAGATAAGTAGAAACGAAACACTGTAAACTAAAAAGAGTCTCATCGGTTTCGATAAGACTCTTTTACGAGAACACTATATGAAAATGAAAAATTTTATTTCTGTTTGATTAACACTGTAAACTTACGGCGGCAGTGTTCATTCTGAAAAAAAATGATGTGAAACGTCCAATTTGTGTTGTGAAAACGTCTTTTTGAATATTTTCGGCTGTTTTGCACTAAGAATTTCGCTGAAGAAGTAACCATATTCCTTAAAACTGACACATGCTTTTAGGTTCCAAATATTCGTAAGAATATCCAGTTTCTGGTAATCATATGAGTAAAATTCTAGTTTGATTTATTTAAATGCCGAATGGCCCGTGATATCCATTCCGGTAATCAACAGATGAATATCATGAGTACCCTCATAAGTAATTACACTTTCAAGGTTCATCATATGGCGCATGATGCTATATTCGCCTGTAATACCCATTCCGCCTAAAACTTGTCTAGCTTCTCTGGCTATCTTAATGGCCATATCCACATTGTTTCGTTTCGCCATAGAAATCTGAGCCGTAGTAGCCCTACCTTCATTCTTTAATTGTCCTAAACGGAATGCCAATAATTGGGCTTTAGTGATTTCAGTAATCATCTCAGCCAATTTTTTCTGCTGTAATTGAGTTGCGGCAATCGGTTTCCCAAACTGTACCCGTTCTTTAGCATACCTGAGTGCGGTATCATAACAATCCATGGCCGCACCAATTGCACCCCAAGAAATACCATAACGGGCAGAATCCAAACACCCTAACGGAGCACCAAGACCTGATTTGTTTGGCAACAGATTTTCCTTAGGAACCTTGACATTATCGAATATCAATTCGCCGGTGGCAGATGCTCTCAAAGACCATTTGTTATGCGTTTCCGGTGTTGTAAATCCTTCCATACCCCGTTCTACTATAAGCCCGTGAATACGACCTTCCTCATTCTTGGCCCATACCACAGCAATGTCCGCAAAAGGGGAATTGGAAATCCACAGTTTAGCACCGTTCAACAAATAATGGTCGCCCTTATCTTTGAATTTCGTCTCCATTCCACTAGGATTGGAGCCGTGGTTCGGTTCCGTAAGCCCAAAACAACCCATCATTTCGCCGGAGGCCAATTTGGGAAGATATTTTTTCTTTTGTTCCTCTGACCCGTATGTATAAATAGGGTACATAACCAATGAAGACTGTACCGAAGCTGTAGAACGCACACCGCTATCGCCACGTTCTATCTCTTGCATAATAAGTCCGTAACTAATCTGGTCTAATCCCGCTCCTCCATACTCCTCGGGAATATAAGGTCCGAATGCACCTATTTCTGCCAATCCACCTAGAATTTGTTTCGGGAACTCCGCTTTTTGGGCATATTCCTCAATAATGGGCGAGACATCCCTTTTTACCCACTGTCGTGCGGCATCACGCACCAATTTATGTTCTTCAGAAAGAAGGTCATCAAGATTGTAATAGTCTGGCGCTTCGAACAAATCAGGTTTCATAAGGTGAATTTTAATCAAATATACAGATGAAACGTAACATTATGAACACAAATTGTTACATTTTTAAATAAAAATCTTTCGTAAGTGCAACATAAGCTTCAGTATACTTATGTCTCCCCAATTCAATAGTAAGTTCGTCCGTATCCACACTAACTTTCTCAAAACCAAATTGCATCATACTACGTTTAATCTCCGAAGTAGGAGTACCTTTTACACGGGTGATTCGTTGTGGGTATAATTTAAAGGAATTAGCCAGTTTCAAAAAGGTTTCTTCTTCTTTAAAAGGAATAATGGTTGCAAACGAGCCATTGGGCGCCATTAGTTTTGATACACCTTCCAACAACTCATCAAACGGTAATGATTGATTTTGTCTAGCATTATCGCGAGCGGCATCTCCACTGGAAACATCCTCTGAATAGAATGGCGGGTTAGAGATTATCAAATCATAAGGATCTTCCCACTCGTCAACAAACTCATCAAGACCTGCATGGTAACAAAAAAGTCTATCACCCCAATCTGAGGTTTCAAAATTAGATACACATTGTTCATACGCATCTTCATCGATCTCTAGAGCATCAATAGTCTCTGCAAAGCAACGTTGCGCCATCATCAAAGCTATCAACCCCGTACCGGCTCCAATATCTAAAATAGACTCTGGGTTATTCTTAATAGATGCCCAAGCACCCAATAATACTCCATCTGTACCCACCTTCATGGCACAGCGATCTTGATCTATGGCAAATTGTTTAAATTTGAATGGCTTCATTCTACACTTCCTCTTTTTCTTGTTTCCTTTCCTTCTATCCCTTTTAAAGCATCTCCCAACCGGACTCTCATACCATCCGATAGACTTTCTATTTTAGCAACAACATCAGGGTTTTCGTTTGCCACATTAGTAGTTTCGCCCACGTCATTTTCCAAGTCATACAATTCTACTTCCTTTAAGTCTACCATTCGGTATTCACCAGGTAATCCATCTTTGCCAGGTTCTTGTCCGTTCATGGTGCGGTAGCGATGGGGAAAATAGAGTTTCCATTTTCCATAACGCACTCCAAAAAGTTCATTTACCCGGTAATAAAAGAAATACGCTTCTTGCGGACTCTCTTTAGATTCACCCGTGAGTATTTTCCATACACTTTTGCCGTCAATAAGACTTTGGGGTAAGCTGGCATCCGTAATTTCGGCTATAGTAGGGAGGATATCTATAGCCATGACCGGTGTTTCTATGACTTGCCCCGCTTTTAACCTAGCAGGGTATTTTACAATAAACGGTTCACGTTGCCCACCTTCCCAAGCAGTACCCTTTCCTTCCCTAAACGGAAGGGCACTTCCCGAATGATTCCCATAGGACAACCAAGGACCATTATCCGAAGTAAAGATAACCATGGTATTCTCACTAAGTCCGTTCTTTTTTAGAGCTTCAATTATCTCACCGGTAGACCAATCAATTTCCATAATAACATCACCGTAAAGGCCTCTTTTTGATTTCCCTTTAAATTTATCCGAAACAAAAAGTGGAACGTGGGGTTGTGGATGTGCTACATAAAGGAAAAACGGAGTATCCTTATTCCTGTTTATAAAATCTACACTGCGTTCAGTAATCTGGGTAGTTAACTGTGACTGGTCCGTTAGTGTATCTATAACGGTTTCATTCTCATAAAGTGGTAATGGTCCAAAATTAAAAATAGGTCCCTGCTGTGGGTGCAAAGGCCACATATCATTAGAATACGGAATACCGAACCATTCATCAAATCCATTTTTGGTGGGGAGAAAATTTTCGTGATCGCCCAAATGCCATTTTCCAAATATTCCCGTGCTGTACCCTTCAGCCTTCAACATTTCGGCTATCGTGGTTTCAGAAGGGTGCAAACCTACTTTGCTATTTGGCATCATAGCGTTGTGAATACCAATTCTGTTAGGGTAGCAGCCCGTTAAGATACCTGCTCTTGATGCAGAACAAACCGCTTGCGCAGCGTAATAGTTCGTTAATTTTGCTCCGTCCAAAGCCATTTGATCCAGATTGGGCGTCTCAATATCATCTGCACCGAAGGCACCAACATCTTGATACCCTTGATCATCCGTAAAAATTAAAATTATATTTGGAGAAGAAACTGTTTGGACGGTAACCGGTTTTTGCGATTCTTTACAAGAAAATACTATTAGTCCAAAAACACTTATGAGTACTAGTTTGAAGAAAAAAGAAAAAATGAAGTTCCTTTTGTGATATGTCATATGAAAGCTTGTTGGTCGGTATGAAATTACTTAATTTTCTTTGGATATTTTGACCCTATTAACGGTAATCTCAAATTTTGAAATAGACGGTACATTTCATAAAAACCAAAGGTTAGAATACAATCAAACATATAAAACAAACCTCGATGCAAAACGATTCAAAGTCCGGAAGGCGTAAATTCTTAAGAAACACTCTAACCGTAGCAGCAGGCTCAACGCTGATTACTCCATCTCTTTTTGGAGCTCCATCCATATTAAAATATTATAACAAACCCAACTCCAAATTTAATGGGGTTCAGATAGGTGTCATTACCTATTCATTTAGAAGTATGGAAGACCAAAGCGCAGAGGCCACCCTGAAATATATTTTGGATTGTGGTATAAACGCCATTGAATTAATTGGAGACCCTGCAGAGACTTTTGCCGGAAGACCTGAAAATAAATTAAACAGAAGCGTATTTTCTGGTTTGATGAAAAAGAAAAAAAGTGGTAGCATTACCGATGACGAAGTTAAAGAACTTGCAGAAATACAGGCTGAACAAGCTGCTTACAATGATGAAGTAACGAAATGGCGAAAGAATGCCGATATGAAAAGGTTTGAAAAATTCAGAAAAATGTATAATGATGCCGGTGTAAACATATATGCCTTTAAGCCTAGGAATACGTTTGGAAAAAACAACTCTGATGCCGACATCGATTGGGGTATGAAAACCGCAAAAGTTTTAGGTGCTAGCCATGTTACGGTAGAACACCCAAGCGATGACCCCACAACACTTAGACTGGGCAATTTTGCCAAAAAACACGGTATTTACGTTGCTTATCATGGTCATGAACAACAAACCCCTACCCTATGGGATACAGCCTTAAAACAATCAAAATATAATGCTTTAAACCTAGATTTAGGTCATTTTGTAGCAGCAGGTAATGCCGCTCCTTTAGATATTATAAAAAATAAGCACGAACACATTAAGAGCATGCACTTAAAAGACAGACAGACTCCTGAGCATGGTAAAGGTAATCTGGTTTGGGGAAGTGGTGACACACCAATTGAAAGTGCGTTACAATTGATGCGCGATAAAAAGTACACTTTTCCAGGCACTGTAGAGCTTGAGTACAACATACCCGAAGGGTCTAATGCTGTGGCAGAGGTTCAAAAATGTATAGCTTTTTGTGAAAAGGCACTAAAATAAATTGAAGTAAAAGGGTATGCCAGACTATAAACCAGGTCTGGTTTATCCTAAATATAAGTCTACAAGACCTTCTGGTGTACTTACGTGAACGGCCTTACTTTCGCGATCAACTTTTTTCACGATTTGATCTATGATGGGTACCAAAATCTCTTTCCCATCCTTTTCGATTTCAAAAATAGCCTGAGACGTAGTATCGTTCACTCCGGTTATTTTACCAATATTCCCATGAACGTCATCTAACACATCAAAACCAATGACTTCGTGAAAGTAGAATTTATCTCCTTCTAATTTAGGCAATGCCGCTAAGGGCAAATAAAGTCCATGACCCATAATACGGTCAGCAGATGCTTCGTCTTTTACCTCTTCAAAATCTATTCGCAAAAGCGCCGATTTATGCAGACGACATCTATCAATAAAAAATGGAACCAGTGTATTGCCTTTCATCAAGACAAAAACTGATTCCATGTTTTCGTAAATCTCAGGTTCATCGGCATCTAGCTTAACTAGTACCTCACCCTTAAAACTATATTTAGAAACGATCTTACCGAGGTAGAAACAATCTTCCTTACGCATTCGTTTCTAGATTTATTTATTCTTCTTCCTTAGATGCTTCAGCCTCTACAGACGGAGCTTCTTCAGTTGCAGCAACTTCAGCCTCTTCACCTTCCGCAGCTTCTGGTAATGCAGCAGCGGCAGCTTCAGCAGCACGCTTATCATTTACCTCTTTCTCTGCTTTCAATGCAGCAGCTCTAGCTTCTGCTTTCTCTTTATCCAAACCACCTACTTTAGAAGCGATCTTACCTTCTTTTTCTTCTAACCAAGCAGTAAATTTCTCTTCAGCTTGTTCTTCAGTTAAAGCACCTTTACGAACGCCACCTAACAAGTGATGCTTTAAAAGTACACCTCTATAAGAAAGAATTGCTTTAGCGGTATCTGTTGGTTGCGCACCATTCTGCAACCATTGTACTGAATTATCAACGTTTAACTCAATAGTAGCAGGGTTGGTATTTGGGTTGTAGATTCCCAATTTTTCCAAGAATTTACCATCTCTTTTAGCTCTTGCATCTGCAGCAACTATCCAATAAAATGGTTTTCCTTTTTTACCGTGTCTCTGTAATCTAATTTTTACTGGCATATCACATTAATTTGTAGGGTGCCCGACCCTTGTTATTAATTCATTTTAAAATCTTCCCTTTAAAAGGGGTGCAAATATAGAATTTCTTTTTGATGTAATACTACTTGATTATAATAAAAAACACTCCTTTCATTATTTTTTTCAAAGGTAAGATGAAATAAACATAACTTACACATAATGAACTGTTTGTTTAGAAGGGATGCATTACTCACGAACACGTTAATAACTCTTAACAACTCATTGCCTTTAAAAGCGTTCTTTTTACTTAATTTTATAGTCTCTTTTTTAAGCACAAACACAAGTCTTTATGTACCTTATTTTTGATACGGAAACCACCGGACTTCCCAAGCGCTGGGACGCCCCTATTACCGACACGGACAACTGGCCCCGTTGCATACAGATTGCTTGGCAGTTGCACGACGAAATGGGCCGGTGCATTGAACATGAAGATTATTTGGTACGTCCAGACGGATTCAATATTCCATATGATGCCGAACAGATTCACGGTATCTCTACAGAATTGGCCGAACAGCAGGGAATCTCACTTTCTGAGGTTTTAGAAAAGTTCAACATAGCCATGTCAAAGACAAAATTTGTTGTTGGACAGAATGTAGGATTTGATTTAAATATAATGGGTGCCGAATTCCATCGCATGGGCGTTGAGAACCCATTACAAGAACTTCCCGTTTTGGATACTTGTACGGAACAAACGGCTCAATTATGTCAAATTCCAGGTGGTAGAGGTGGTAAATTCAAGCTACCCACACTAACGGAATTACATCAATTTTTGTTTGGAGCACCTTTTGGCGAGGCGCATAATGCCACTGCCGATGTTGAAGCAACCACACGTTGCTTCTTAGAGCTTATTCGTAAGCATCAATATACGGCCGAACAATTAGACGTTCAACCAGATTATTTCAAAAACTTCTCTGAAGCTAATCCACAGGAGATTCAGCTCATCGGCCTTAAACACATCAACCTAAAAAAAGCATCGAAAAAAATAGCCGATGCATTATGGGCCAAAGACACGGGCGGTGTTTCCCAAGAAGAGATTCAAGAAAACCTTGCCACGCTAGAATCGGCTAGTTTTGCACATTTGCATAACCACACCCAGTTTTCTATTCTTCAATCTACTACCAGTATTCCAGATTTAATTGCCAATACCGCAAAAGCAAAAATGCCAGCGGTTGCCATGACCGATCATGCGAATATGATGGGAGCATTCCATTTTGTTAATGGTGTACTAAATCACAACAAAGGGGTTGTAGCAAGAAACGAGGCCAATTTAAAACGATACGAAGCAACCCAGAACGGCACGCTTGAAGAAGGACAAGAACCCTTAAACGAATTACCGGAACCCGAAGTAGAGATCACCCCTATTATTGGCTGTGAATTTCAAGTCTGCGAAGATCATACCAACAAATCGCAAAAAGACAATGGCTACCAGATAGTCATGCTCGCCAAAACCAAAAAAGGGTATTTGAACTTGGCAAAAATGTCTTCTATCGCCTTTGTGAGTGGAAAATACTATGTGCCTCGTATCGACAAAAAAGTCATAGAGCAGTACAAGGAAGACGTGATGGTCCTAACAGGTAACCTGTATGGTGAAGTTCCCAGCAAAGTATTAAACGTTGGCGAACACCAAGCAGAAGAAGCTTTGATCTGGTGGAAGGAAACTTTTGGTGATGATCTATACATAGAAATAATGCGCCACGGTCAAGAAGATGAAGACCGGGTAAATCAAGTATTGATTCAGTTTGCCAAAAAACACAACGTAAAATTAGTAGCCACCAATAATACTTACTACGCAGAAAAGGAAAATGCACATGCACACGATATTCTTTTATGTGTTAAAGATGGAGAAAAACAGGCCACACCAATAGGTCGTGGGCGTGGCTATCGTTACGGGCTACCTAACCAAGAATACTACTTCAAGTCTTCGGACGAGATGAAGGAGCTTTTTAAGGATATTCCTGAAGCCATCATCAATATTCAAGAGATTGTAGACAAGGTAGAAACTTTCACCTTGGCGCGAGATGTACTATTACCCGCTTTTGATATTCCCGAAGAATTTCAATTTGAAGAAGACAAACTAGATAATGGTAAACGTGGTGAGAATAAATTTCTACGTCATATTACCTATGAAGGCGCGAAGAAAAGATATGGCGAAATTACTCCAGAGATTGATGAGCGGCTGGACTTTGAGCTTAAAGTAATTGAAAAAACCGGCTACCCTGGTTATTTCTTGATTGTGGAAGATTTTATTAGGGCGGCAAGAGCTATGGATGTATCCGTAGGTCCCGGTCGTGGGTCTGCTGCAGGTTCCGCGGTTGCCTACTGCTTATGGATTACGAACTTAGATCCTATTAAGTACGATTTACTTTTTGAGCGTTTCTTGAATCCGGATCGTGTAAGTATGCCCGATATTGATATTGACTTTGATGATGAAGGCCGTAGTCGCGTAATGGACTACGTTATTAATAAATACGGCTCCAACCAAGTTGCCCAGATTATCACTTACGGTACCATGGCCGCCAAATCTTCAATTAGAGATACGGCCAGAGCATTAGATTTACCATTAGGTGATGCTGACCGTATGGCAAAGTTGATTCCCAACATGTCCAAGCTAAAAAAGATAATTGGGATCGATGAAAAGACATTAAAGAGTAAGTTTAACAGTGAAGAGCTTGAGAAAATAAACGAGCTTCTGAATATCTCCGAAGGAGACGGACTGGAATCCGAAACCTTGAACCAAGCTTATATTTTAGAAGGCTCGGTCCGAAACACAGGTATCCATGCCTGTGGGGTGATTATTACACCGGACGACATTACGAAGTTCGTTCCCGTGGCACTCGCCAAGGATTCGGAAATGTACTGCACGCAGTTTGATAACTCGGTTGTGGAAGATGCCGGATTACTAAAAATGGATTTCTTGGGGTTAAAAACATTGACCCTTATTAAGGATACCGTTAAAATTGTAAAGGCGAAACACGGTATTGAGCTAGACCCAGAGAGTTTTCCGCTGGACGACGAAAAAACATATGAATTGTTTCAACGCGGGGAAACCGTTGGGGTATTCCAATATGAATCTCCCGGGATGCAAAAACACATGAGGTCGCTAAAACCTACCGTTTTTGCAGATCTTATTGCAATGAACGCATTGTACCGCCCCGGCCCAATGGAATACATACCTAGTTTCGTTGCCCGTAAACACGGAACCGAAGAGATTATTTATGATCTTGATGCCTGTGAAGAATATTTAGCAGAGACCTACGGAATTACGGTATACCAAGAGCAAGTGATGCTCCTGTCGCAAAAGTTAGCCGACTTTACAAAAGGTGAGGCCGATGTTTTGCGTAAGGCCATGGGTAAAAAGCAAAAGCACGTTCTTGACAAAATGAAGCCTAAGTTCATTGAACAGGCTTCTGCTAAAGGTCATGCAGCAGATAAGCTAGAGAAAATCTGGAAGGATTGGGAAGCATTTGCAGCGTATGCATTTAATAAATCCCACTCCACTTGCTACGCATGGATCGCTTACCAAACCGCCTATTGCAAGGCTCACTACCCTGCTGAATATATGGCGGCCGTTCTATCCAATAATATGAACGACATAAAGCAGGTAACCTTCTTTATGGAGGAATGTAAGCGAATGGGTCTTGATGTTCTTGGACCGGATGTAAATGAATCTTACTACAAATTTGCCGTAAACAATGCTGGTGCCGTCCGTTTTGGAATGGGAGCCGTTAAAGGTGTAGGCCGTGGCGCAGTAGAAACCATTGTAGAGAACAGAAAAGAAGACGGGACGTTTAAATCCGTTTTTGATTTTGCAAAGCGAATAGATTTACGTGCCGCAAACAAAAAAGCCTTTGAAAGTTTAGCTGTTGCCGGAGGTTTCGATTCTTTTGGAGACACCCATAGAGCACAATATTTTCATGACGAAGGAGACGGAGTTACATTCTTAGAGAAGACCATAAAGTATGGCGCCAAATTTCAAGAGAGCGAAAACTCTAGTCAAGTAAGTCTTTTTGGTGATGCCAGCGATGTGCAAATACCCGAACCTGTAGTGCCTCCTTGTGAAGAATGGGGAACCATGGAAAAACTTCGCCGAGAAAAAGAAGTAGTGGGTATATATATTTCAGGTCACCCGTTGGACGATTTCAAAACAGAAATCGATGCTTTTTGCAACGCATCCTTGTCACATTTAAATAACCTTGAGACGGTAGTAAATAGAGAACTAGCCTTTGCCGGAGTAATTACCGATGTGCAACACCGCGTTTCCAAAAACGGAAAAGGCTGGGCGCTTTTTACAGTAGAAGATTACTCAGAATCGTTTGAATTCAGGATTTTTGGCGAAGAATATCTTAGGTTTCGCCATTTCCTTATGATCAATTCATTTGCCTACATCAAGGTTTTTGTTAAAGATGGGTGGACGAACAGGGATACTGGTAAAAAAGGAGACCCACGTATTCAGTTCAATAGTTTTATGTTGCTTCAAGAGGTAATGGAAGCCTACGCTAAAAAACTTACTATCAAATTGAATATTGACGATTTAAAAGAAGAAAACATTCATCAACTAAAAGACACTATTATTTCGCACCAAGGTAACCACCCCCTTAATTTTATAGTCTATGAGATGGAAGAAGAAATAAAAGTAAGTCTAACGAGCAGAAAACAAAAAGTACAGATAAGTAGTGAACTACTGGCCACTTTAAAGGAAAATGAAGTTCATTACAAACTGAACTAAGGCAGACCGCTACAGCTTAAATATCAATTTTTAACCCCATAAATTACATTGATAGCGCAATAGCTAAAAGCAATGTATCGTTAGTAAGGAAACAGGCATATATTTGACTAACTTTGTATAATATTTAAAAACAGAAAATCATGGCATTAGAAATAACAGACGCTACTTTTGATGAAGTAGTATTGAAAAGCGATAAACCCGTAGTAGTTGATTTTTGGGCAGCTTGGTGTGGACCTTGTAGAATGGTAGGCCCAATCATTGAAGAGGTAAGTTCAGAATACGAAGGCAAGGCCGTTGTAGGTAAAGTAGATGTTGATGCGAATCAAGAATTTGCTGCTAAGTACGGTGTGCGTAACATTCCAACTGTATTGGTATTTAAAAATGGTGAGATCATTAATCGTCAAGTTGGTGTTTCCCCAAAGAAAGTATACACAGACGCGATTGACGCAGCTTTATAATATTTATTCTTCCCTGAAAATGGGAACTATAAAAAAATCTCGCTTTTAGTGGGATTTTTTTATGCCCTAAACTGACGCATCCGCTCAATTACAGTTTCCGTTTAATGCCTATCTTAGTAACATGAACCTGCAATCGGAATTAAACAAAACCACACTATTTCAAAACTTAGAGCTTTTGGCCAACCAAGTAGTGGAAGGCTTCATCAGCGGTATACACAAAAGTCCGTTTCATGGGTTTTCCGCAGAGTTTGCCGAACATAAAATCTATAATCCCGGTGAAAGCACAAAACACATAGATTGGAAACTTTTTGCCAAGACCGATAAGCTCTATACCAAAAGATATGAAGAAGAGACCAATTTAAGGTGTCATATGATTTTGGATAGCTCCGCTTCTATGTATTACCCAGAGGTAAAGAATTTATCTGTCGCCAATTTAAACAAAATTGGTTTTGGGGTACTTGCCATAGCAGCCCTGATGAACATCCTTAAAAGACAGCGAGACGCCGTTGGATTGAGCATATATTCCGATAGCTACAATTTTTATGCTCCTGAAAAAGGTAGTGAAAGGCATCATCAAATGCTATTAGCAAAATTGAGTGAAGTCAGCTTGAATACCAAACCGGCCCAGCAAACGGAAACTTACACCTATTTGCATCAAATAGCCGAAAACATAAAAAGAAGAAGTCTAATTTTTCTTTTTACGGATATGTTTCAATCCTCGGCAGAGGATGAAAAAATATTTGATGCCCTCCGACATTTAAAATATAACAAGCACGAAGTGGTGTTATTTCATCTTTTGGATAGAACCACAGAGTACCATTTTGATTTTGACAATACCCCAAAACGCTTTTTAGATGTAGAGACTGGCGAACATATAGATTTGTATTCCAGCAACATAAAAGAAGCATATGAACGCAGTGTAAGTTCCTATTTTGAAGATTTGAAACTAAAATGTGCCCAGTACAAAATAAAATATGTGGAGGTTGATGTTAAAGGAGATTTCTCAAAAATCCTCAACACCTATTTAGTGGAAAGGCAGAAATTTAAATAATCATGAAATTTTTATTGAAAATTGTTTGTGCAATTGAAAATGCGGTGTATATTTGCACTCGCTAAACGCCACGGTCTGGTAGTTCAGTTGGTTAGAATACCTGCCTGTCACGCAGGGGGTCGCGGGTTCGAGTCCCGTCCAGACCGCGAAAAGCCTTCAACGCAAGTTGGAGGCTTTTTTAGTTTTAAAAATTATCTCAACCTTTTCCGACTCAAACTTACCGCCCGTAAATTCAAATCGTTTTAAAAAAATGAACGGACAACGTCAAGAGAAATATTCAATAAAAAAAATAGACCACGACAAAAATGCCGAGGTCTATTCTCATATATCTTAGAAGACCGTGTTTTGCTAATAACAACTATTCTTTGATTATTTTAAAGCTCCATTCCAACCCGTTCTGCTTTACGTTGACTATATACATAGCATCGGGATATCCTGAAAGATCCAACTCTGGCTCTGCTTCATCCGTCTTCAGACTAAGCAATACATGTCCCGAAAAATCAGCAACCACAATTTCTTTTTCACCTTCGGAGATACCAGTAATCCTAAAATTACCCACAGTAGGGTTAGGATGGACGTATGCAGGCTGAGTGATTTTAGTTGTCAGGTTCTCTATGCTGTCTATCGACACATCAGACTTTGAAGCCAAACTGCCCGACACTGTATAGAAATCACCTTCTTCATATAAAGAAAATATTTGTTGTTTAGTAAGCGCATTGCTGAATAACTGCACATCATCTATACCTCCTTCAAAATATTCGTTACCCCATCCAGACCATCCTATCCAAGCTTCACTTCTATCTTTTAAAGTTCCTGAGAACGCCTCACTATGAACGTTTTCACCATTTATATACCAACGCATTTCACTACCATCGTAAGTACAGCTAATCATTTGCCACACATCATTTTTAACAACTCCCTCGCTTATTAATCTACTACCACTCTCGTTAGTTGTCACCTTAAACCCTAGTTTACCCTGATTAACGAACATCATAAATCCGCCTGAGGTAGTACTACCCACTACTCCTTGATAACCACCTTCTGCATTATTAGGCTTAATCCATGCCGAGACAGAAAAACCTGCCTGCAAATTATCATCTAGATTTGGCAGACGAATATGGCCATCACCCCCATCAAACCACAAGGCACCTCCTATTTGGCCGCTTACTTTATCTTTATCAAAAGTCAATCCATCCTGAAGCACACCAGTGCGCTCCAGCCCACTAACATCACCAGCATTTACCCCATTTAATTCATCTAAAGGCCAATGACCAACTAAACCCGGCAAAGCTTCTTCTTTACCATTCGCAACAGGTGGAACCTCCTCTTGGGTTCCCAGAATTTCAATGGCATTAATAATAGGGTGCCTAACACCTCCATCTGAAGCCAGCGAGGAAAAATCTATCTGTAGTTGTCCATCGGAAACATTTACCGTATAAGCCCTAGTGAGCACGGTCTCTGCTCCAACTTGGGCAAAAACATCTAGGTTATCCTCTACCAATACACCCTCTAAACTTACATCAAAGACACGTTTGCCCGCGCCCCCGGCACTACCTCCTGTAGCACCAAACCATAATTCGGCGAAATGAAGTTTCACCGTATAATCTCCATTTTTCAAAGGAATATCATAATTCATTACTCTGGAACGGCTAAACCTGAATCTCTTGAATGGGTCATCAAGACCGGTTTGGGGCCTATTTAACGGAAGTCCTGAATCAAAATAGGTATCCGCTACAAAAGTATCTCCATTATAGGTGGTTGCCTCTCCCCCAGAATTAATACGAAGGGCAAAATTAATATCGGAATCGGTATCCGTATCCGTCTCATCAGTACCTACATCATCCTCATCAACAAGACCTTCTAACCGGATTCTATAAGCCCAACCTTTAGTGCGATCATTATTTGGCACATTAGGTGTTTTCATAGCCCCGGAGCTACTTGTAGTTATATTCTCAGAAGAAACCCAACCTCCATTAGTCACATCCCACCATTGAAATTGGTAAGTCTTTGAGGCCTGAAAGTTCTTTAATGTGGGTAGCGCTTTAGCATTCTTTCTAGAATCTGCCGTAAAGAAGCCTAAAGCAAACGAGTTATCTTTTGAAACCGACAGAGTATGCAAGTAATCCTGACTATCACTTAAATGAGTATCTGCAGCAGGCACCAAATAACTGTAATCATGTCCAGAATCTAATATAAAATCTTTTAAATGCCCCATTGCTTGAGATTCAAATGCATTCAAGGCACTTATTTGCGGATCGTTAGCTGCTACAATTGTGGCTCCCCCAGATCTTCCCGTAGAAGTTGCTGCACCAGCATACCAAGCATCTCCCCAAGCATGGCCGGCCAGACCACCACTTAGCACGGAACCATACATCTGCATTTGCGCCATACTGGTATCATCCATTCCCGGATTGATTTCATTACCGGAATGCAAACCCCAACCTGGATAAAATGGTTCTAAATTTAGAGCCGGTTTAGTTGCTCCGGCGTAATAAATGTCCCGTAACCAAGAGTGCATGGTCTCATCTCTCTCCGCATTACTCACGTTTTGTACGTCTAGGGCCGTAGGTATGTCCCGTTCCCAGTTTTTTAAAGTTGTATTATAAGACATTGCGGTTCTAGGCTGGCCATAGGGCATCTTGTAGCCCCCAATCTTTTTACTGAGTTCACTATTTGCATGACTGACCAATTTTAACCACTCAGGGTAAACATTTCCAGAATTGGTATCATGGTGCACCCAACTAAAAATCATATTATAGCATCCATAGCGCGCCCATAGATAACGGATGTAATTATAAAATGCATTTTTCTCTACTTGAGAGCGAAATGGCCATCGTTCGTGTCTCCTTATGGACTCGAACAAGGTTACAAATCCTTGCTCTGATAAGAATTGCATCCGCTCGTCTACGGATTGCCAATATTTAGGATCTATTTTTTGATAATCTACTTCCGCAAGCTTGTCGGTTACAGATTGCCCCCTAGTTTTCAATTCAAAAGGAGTCTCTCCATTAGGCGCGATTTTCTTACCCCAAGTCTCACTGGACCACAAACCTCTTTCCTTACCCGGCCGATCAAGGTTTCTTCCCAACTGTTCCAGATAAGTATCATCTGGAAAACTGGCAATAACATTAAGACCATTGAAGCCCTGTTTCTTTCTTGCCGAAATATAATCCTTAAAAGATATCCCAGAAATGTCATTTGCACGGTCAAAACCAAATACCGCGGTCAAAGCGGACCAAGATGTATCTGCCGTAAAAAAGAACGGGGTACCATCTGCATACTCTAAGGTTCGTTTATTAGGAGCTACCCTAATAAATCCGCGATTATTAGGGTTGCTACTCACATCTGCAATAGCCGCACTAAACGCGCCGCTCTTGCCAATAAAACCACGATCAGATTTTGTAACGGTTTCATCTAGCACTTTCCAAGTCCAGTTACCGGGCGAAGTTGCTACTAAACGACCACGGAAGACATTCCCGCCGTCCCAAAATATTGGGATGCGATATACCTCACCGGGCGAACCTTCTTTTTGTAACTCAACCCACACATCTACATCCATGTAAGGATTACTGTATTGTTGTTGGCTTTTGAATTCTACTTCAACTACTTCCATTACGGAGTAACTAGCGCTTTGTGCAAACACACTGGCACTTGTCCAGCTATAGAGTATTACGAGTAAAACAATTCTAGATAATAAAGATTTCTGTTTGTAAAAACATCTTCTTTTTACGGAATCAATAAATGAAGTCATGGGGATTGGGGGATTTTGAATGATATGTCTGTAACACCACATATACGTAAGAATCACAGAAATCAGATGTCATTCATCGATAAATTATGCATTTTAACGTTTCCAACGTATGACTGTCACTATTTATTGTTCTAATCCACAATTATTAAAGACCAGGCCCGCAAATTTGATGATCCCCCAACCACCTCCTGAGCAGACCGGTCTAAACTTTAGTTACATTTCATGCACAGCGCATTTCTTAAAGCATCGCACACAGGCACTGGATTGGCTATAAATTTTTCTAGCTTCAGCAATTGCGAGGTGACATGAAGCATGATTACCTAAATCTGTCTTACTTAACATAAAAGCAAGCAAATTGCAGTCTTGCTTATGAACCTCATGGTTTCCGTTGGCTTGTGCGGTATCATTTACATAGTATTTAATCATTGGCCGTAAAACTTTTGTCAAACCTAGCATCATTAAAAGATAATCCCTTACAGATATCCGTAAGGGATTAATAATTGACGTGTATTGGTCGGGTAAAACGGAAGGGTTAGGTTTAGATTCTACCTTGTTTAATCAGTTTTGCAATAAGATGGTGGGTGTTTTTCGCCCCAAAGGCATCAAACAAGCGACTTACTTTTTTATCAATCGTACTCTCGCTATTGGGTGAAATATTTTGAAGCTTCAACTTTTCTGAAATTTCCTTTTTAGTAAAACCTTCTGCTAGATCTTGCAAAATTAAAAGGTCATACTTGTCTAGTTCAAAAACCGAATTACCGCTATTCAGGTTAATTTGAGGAGAAACGTATGTTCTATTCTGATGGACTTCTTGTATAGCGGTAATCAATTCATTCAACCCATTACGACCTTTACAGACATAACCGTTTATCTGCTGGTCCGTAAAAAGCGGATTAATATCAGCCGGACTGTCTATCATTGAATTAACTATAACCCTTATACTTGGGTCTACACTTCTTACCGCATTAATAAGGGATTGTCCGGAAGTAAGTTTACGTTCTACGGGACCTTCCTTAAATGAGAGGTCCGTTATGAGCAATTCATACGGTTCCCCATTTAAAAAAGCCACTTTAAATCTGTTATAAGCCTTATCACAATAGAGTTCTTCCTGTATATCCTCTATTTGCAATCGATTTTCCAAGGCATTTACAATACCTTTATTGGTGTCCTGAAAATCTTCGGCGATAAGTATTTTTTTGAACATAGTCTGCACTATTTAATTCGGAATTTCAATTTGGGCCCTAAAACCGTCACCCTTCTCTGAATCAAAAGTAAGACTTCCGTTAATTGCTTGAATACGCTTTTCTGTATTCCATAGTCCATTTTTATTATTTAAGTTACTTTTTGTGGCTCCATTACCGTTGTCCACATAACTAATCACCAATTTTTTCTTCAACTGCTCAAAATGAATTGACACTACAGAAGCGCCACTATGCTTCTGCATATTAATCATAAGCTCTTGAAGTACTTTATAAAGAGTTTTCTTTGTTAACGCAGAAAGATTGTCCCATTCCACCTCCAAACTTCCGGTAACGACCAATTGAGCACTTCTACAATACCCGCTAAGCATTCCAAAAAGAACTTCTTTGAATTTGGACCCGGTATCAACATCGTTAATTTCCCTAGAGAAATCCCTACTTTGACTGTATAGCCCATCAACAACATTTAGAACCTCAGCATTGTCCGCACCATTTTGAAGGAGCACCATAGCATGATTCAGCTTACCCGCAAAATCATCGTGCAATTTTCTGGACAACTCTGCTTCGGTTTCATAAGTGGCCTCGATCTTTACCGTTCTATTCTCCCGTTTTAAATGCCTTGCCCTCTGCACTAGATAGAATCCAGCAAAAACGGAAACAAATAAAACCAAAGCCAAGCCCGCATAGGATACAATTTTCCGGTTTCGCTCTTCAACCACTTCTAACTGATGCTCTGCGTTTTCTTTTTCTAAACGGAGTATAGATTCCTGCTTAAACCTATCATCATATCTATATTTGGCAAATTGGGTCTTTACTTTTAATTCTTGATCATATATACTATCCTGTAAAAACACATAACGATTCTTTAACCCAACATCAGCTGGCAACAATCTCATTAACTGTTTTAAAGCGTCTTTCTCTGCACGAGGTATGTTCAAAGACTTGGACAATTGTATAACCGAATCAAAATGGACCTTAGATTTTAAAGGACTCTTATTTCTATAAAATTCCCCCAGATGTGAATGACTAGCTATCTGCCCCCTTTTATCCCCCTTTTCGATTCTAATAGCCAATGCATTGTTAAATTCATCTTCATTAACAGGCGAGCCCGCTAACCACCTAGCGTAAGCCAAATTATCCAAAACCCGGGCATATTCTTTTTGATTTTGCTTCAAAGTGGAGTCATTCACCAACCTGCTCAACACAACAATGGCCTTATCAAACGCTTTACTATCTATGTAATTGGCTGCCAGATTGTTTTCATAAATCACCCTATCATTATCCGATTCCGTTATGCTAATTGCTTTTTGATAGTACGTAATTGCATCTGAGAAATTCAGTAATTTTCTATGATTTGTTGCCAATGTGTTGTAGCAATTAGCTCTTTTTACGGGTGCTTTCAAAAACTTTAAAGCATCCGTAAGGGTTTCTTTACTACCAAAAAAATCATTGTTATTTTTTTGAATGATGCCAATATTAATCAGGTTTTCCCCAACTTGACTACTATCGTTTACCCTCAAAAAATATTCCTTTGAACTTGAATAATTTTCGACGGCCTTAAAATAATCATGCTTTATTTCAGCAAAATAATAGCCCCTTAAATAATAGTGCTCCCCAAAAAGTACTGCTTTATCAATTTGGGCCCTATGACTCAAAAGCACATCACTATAACCCAAAAGACTATCATATTCTCCCAAGGTAAAATGAAGCATACTTTTTTGATCAAGCACATACCCATAAAGCGAATCCGTGACCATACCATCTAATTTCTGATACGATTTATTTATAGCCTCTTGCCTTTCTTTGATAGAAAGCGATCTATCCTTCGAAAGATTATAATAGAACAAGGTACTATCTGAAGCCCTACCAAATTGAGCCACCGACCGCTCATTTTTTGAAGAACAACAAACTAGCAAACAACATGAAACCAAAAACAGCAACTTCTTCAAAAGCAACGGGGAATTGTAAGGTTGAATAAAAAAATCTATGCTCTAAAGCACGCCTCAAAATAGTAAATTAAATTGGCACTTGTCTTATTTCAACACCCCTTTGAGAAATTAGGAAAAGATGATTAAATACTGATCAAATAATTCTTATTGAATACCTTATCATACACATCTTTACTGAACATGTATAACTGAGCTGGCTTTTTTGACACCCCTGTTTGCTTTTCCCCTAAAGCGATAATGTATTTTTTGTTGATCAACTTTCTTCTAAAATTGCGGTTGTCTATTTCGATACCCAGTATAGACTGATATAAATCCTGCACATCATTAATAGTGAATTTTACCGGCAACAACTCAAAAGTTATGGGCTCGGACAGGCACTTCACTTTTAAATCTTCGTGCGCTTCTTTTATAATTTTTTCATGATCAAACCCTAATCTTGGTAATTCCTCAATAGGAAACCATTTTGCCTTATTTGCATTTCCCTCCAGAGTAACGTCTTCTGTTTTCAATAAAAAATAATAAGCAATAGTAAACGTCCTTGGACTAAATTGCTTTTTCTTAACCCAAATTTGATCTGCTTCACCCATTAACCGATCCGGAGCACCAAAAGCCTTGAATTGCTTCTTATACAAATTAGTTAAGCCCGTTAGCTTATTTAAAACCCGAGAAGATGCCTCATCTAAAGTTTCATGCTCATACACATGGTAACCGGTTAAGACATAATCATCCACAAGAACACTAGACCCTGTCTCGGATTCTAGATATCGTTTTATCAACAAAATATTGAGTGACTTTCTTTTTATGTCATATCCAAAAACAACACAATCAACAGATATATTGGAAATTTCCTTAGGCCCCATAAACTCATTTAACACACAAAACTAACCAATTGCTTCTTCAAATTAAACAACAAACGTAATATTTACATTTTTTATTAAAATTACCTATACATCAATAAAACAAAGGGAAATAAGGTAATTTCGCATATAATACGGGTAAAATATCACATTTTTTATGTTAATTAATTTGGTAAGTAAAAAAATATAGTTTTCATTTGCTTAACAAACGTTAATATGACGTTTATTAATTTATCAGCCTAAAACCTTGATATAATGAAACTAATACTACCAACTGTCACTATTAGAATCGGTTTTACCCTGAAGAATTCAAATTGTGAGGAATCAAAACAATTCAGAAAAGCTTCTTTTACGGCAGCCTTATTGTTCATTCTCTTTTTTGGCATCAATTTAGGGGCGGCTCAAGACGAAACACAAAACAAAGACCGCTACAAACCTTTTAACACTGGTGGTCACTTGAAAAACATGCATATATGGCACGGCTTTGTAGTTCACCCTGGTGCTATGTTCGCAACTCACTTAGAATATAATTCAAGAAATGAAAAATTTACACTTGGTGTTTGGGGCGGTGCCGGATTTACCAGCACCGATGTTATCCACAAAAATTCGGGACAAAACGTAAGTGCTAATTACATGGAGTTTTCAATCTATACAGTTTATAGGTTTTCCGATACGTTCTTTGCCGAAGCCGTATCACACAACAATTATACAGGAGTTGAGGAAAGAGGCGACAAGCTACGCTATTGGAGTTACGATAAAACTCAGGGTTACAATTTTGTAGACATCAATTTTGGCTATAAGGTCACTCCAAATACACTACTATATCTAGCTACCATTGTTGGCGGCGGTTCCGGCGATTACAAAGTCCAATCCAATGGTTCGTTAAAAAATTCATGGACCCATTATTTTGAAGTAAAAAGCAAAGTATGGGAAATAGATAATTACGAACTATCATTGTTTGCAGGTGGCGCTTGGTCTTTCTTAACGGACAAAACATTCTATACCGAAGACAAAGGAAATATTATTAACGTAGGCTTGACCCTAAACAAGAACATTAACCTAGGTAGCTACGAAATGCCTGTTGAAGTTACCGCCATGTGGAACCCAGAGAAGCAAATAACAGTCTTATCATTAGATTTTTCTTTATTTTAATAAAACTTGAACATAAATAACAACTAATAGTATCGATTATGAAAAAACCAAATTCAGCCTTAAAAAAAATCATCGGTCCATTTATGATGATCGCATTACTATTCGTGGGCAGTTGCGCCAGACAGTTAGAAACAAGCAAAGCATCTAATAATACGACAGAAGATACCGAAGAAAATTTTGTGAGCAAAATAGATCTATCAGGAAAAAGAATTGGCTATTGCACCCCTTCATTAAACGCACCTTACTACCAAGCGTTGTTCCAAAGCATTAAGGCTACTACTGAAAATAACGGCATGACCTTCCTATCTGCCGATGGCCAAAATGACATTAACAAACAGATTGCCGCGGTTGAGGATTTGATCACAAAAGGCATTGATGCACTTCTCCTTAACCCACTAGACCCAGATGCCCTGGTAGGTGTTACCAAAGTTGCCAAAGCCGCTGGCATTCCGGTATTCATAATAGATAGCTCTATAGATCCATCGGCAGATTTCGTAACGACCATTCAATCTAACAACTTAGCAAACGGAGAACTTGCAGGAGAATGGCTCGCCAAGAAATTTGGTAAAAAGAAAATGAACATAGCCTTGCTAAGTGGTAATGCTGGCAACCCTGTAGGCAAGACTCGTAAACAAGGGCTGTTACAGGGCATCACCGAAGAACAACTAAGAACGCTAGGATATATTGACCTAGATATAAAAACCCAGATGTACACCAACTGGTCATATGCAGGTGGACTACAGGCCATGGAGGATGTATTGGTAGCACACCCCGATGTAAACGTGGTCATTACCGAGTCCGATGTTTGTGTACTGGGCGCCATTAAAGCAATTGCGCAGGCCGGAAAAACAGATGATATTTTAATTGTTGCAGGTGCAGACGGACAAAAAGAAGCCATTAAATATATTATGGAAACAGATTTTTACGGTTGTACCGCTATGAACAGTCCTGTTCAAATAGGTAAAAACGCAGTTCAATATGCAATTCAATACATGAACGGCAAAACAGATTTTCCTAAAAACTCATACACTGCCCCGCTACTGATTACCAAAGAAAATGCGGCAAAATACTACAGACCAGATGCTATATTTTAAAGGGAGTCCGGAACATTTATTAAACAAACCTTGTTAGAAATGAAAACTGAAAATAGCGAATACCGAGTTGAAATGACCGGAATATCAAAAAGCTTTGGGGTTGTTTCTGTACTTGAAGGTGTAAATCTTAGAGTAAAGCACGGAGAAATTCATGCGCTACTTGGCGAAAACGGCGCCGGAAAATCTACGTTGGTGAAAATTCTTAGTGGAGTTCACCAAAAAGATGGCGGCAAAGTTTTACTGAACGGCGAAGAACTTAATCTAAAAAACACGCATGAAGGCCAGGTAAAAGGCATTAGTGTGGTGTACCAAGAACTATCTCTGGTAAACGACCTTTCCGTTGCAGAGAACATTTATTTGCACAAACTTGGCGCAAATAAGTTCTGGATGAACTGGAAAAAAATAACCAAAGACGCACAAGAACTTATAGATTCCTTGGGGTTTAAAATTGATGCATCTGCACGAGTCAGAGATTTGAGTATCGTGCAAAAACAAGTTGTAGAAATTGCCAAGGCCTTATCGGAAGACACAAAAGTACTGGTATTGGATGAGCCCACTACCGTTTTTGACCCTACCGATACGCAAAAATTATTTGACAATCTGTTCAGGCTAAAGGAAAAAGGCATTTCCATTATTTACATCTCTCACCATTTAGAAGAAATCTTTAAAATAGCAGATTCCATAACTGTCCTTAGAGATGGTGTAGACACAGGTTGTTTACCTGTTTCCGAGACCGATACGGATAGTATTATCCGATTGATGATCGGCCGCGAATTAAAAGACCTCTATCCCGTACGTAACGCAACAGTAGGCGCAGAACCCATTTTTGAAGTTAAGAATTTAACGGCTAAAAACAACTTGGTCCATAATGTATCATTTTCTGTAAAACCTGGTGAAGTTCTTGGAATAGCAGGTTTAGGAGGTAGTGGAAGAACAGAAACAGCAAAGTTGATTTTTGGAGCTGAGAAGAAGAAATCCGGAACGTTAATTTTAAACGGAAAAGAGATAAAAACAAAGACGCCAGTGGATGCCGTAGGACATCAAATTGGTTTTGTATCCGAAGACCGGAAAGAAGAAGGTGTCTTTTTACCACTTTCCATAAGAAGAAATATAAGCGTAACCAATTTTAGACCTATTTCCAGCAGACTCGGTTTTTTAAAGGTGGACAAAGAGTATGAGAACGTTTTAGATCTAATAGAGAAGTTAAATGTAAAAGCTCCAAGTTCTGAAGTAAATGTAGGAAACCTAAGCGGGGGCAACCAACAAAAAGTGGCCTTGGCCAAATGGTTGAGTGTAGATAGTAAGGTAATTATTATTGATGAACCTACACGAGGGGTGGATGTGGGCGCCAAAGTTGAAATCTATAATCTAATAAACGAAGTTGCCGAGAAAGGCGTAGGTGTAGTGGTCATTTCTTCAGATATGCCAGAAATAATGGGTATTTCGGACCGCATCATGGTCATGCACAAAGGCACTTTCTATGGTGAACTAACTAAAGACCAGTTTTCCGAAGAAAACATTCTACGCTACTCCATTGGAAAAGCATTAAAAACAACATAATCCAACCATAAAAAAATATATCATGGCCTTAACAATAAAAGAACAACTTAGTAGCCCTGGAGGATTCCTTAAATTTTTGATTAAACACAATACAATTTTCATTTTCATAGTACTGGTACTCTTTTCAGCATTAATTTCAGATGTGTTCTTTACATCGGTAAACTTGTCCAACTTACTAAAACAGGTTTCCGGTATCGGTATTATTAGTATTGGAATGCTCATCGTTATTTTAACCGGCGGAATTGATCTATCCGTGGGCTCCATGGTAGCTCTATTAGCAGTTACTTTCGCCATTTTGGTGAATACGTTTATCTTGCCCCTAGCTATTCTACTGACCATAGTTATTGGATTTTCATTAGGAAGTGTGGCGGGCTATCTTGTTGCCTTTCAAAAAATGGCGCCCTTTATAGCAACACTCGCCCTAATGACCATTGCAAGGGGCTTGGGTTTCATCTATGCAAAAGGGTCACCAATTACTTTCACGACTTACGGAGGACTATACATGTCAGACTTCGCGAACAATTCAACCTTAGGCATTCCTAATATTGCAATCGTATTTTTCTTAATTGTCATCTGCGCAATGGTAATGCTGCGTTACAATGTGTTTGGAAGATTAATCATAGCCATAGGAAGTAATGAAGAGGCCTCTAGATTATCAGGCATCAAAGTAAACAAGTATAAGTTTTTGGTCTATGCAATTTCCGGAGCCTTGGCTGCTACCGCTGCTATTATCGTTGCCTCCAGAACAAATTTGGGATCGCCCAATATGGGCATGGCCTGGGAACTTGATGCCATTGCCGCGGTAGTAATTGGCGGCGCAAGCTTAAATGGAGGAAAAGGAACAGCCATCAACACCTTAATGGGCGTTCTTATTTTAGGTCTAATAAGCAACATATTAAATCTTCTTAATGTACCCTCGTACCCTCAACAGGTAGTGAAAGGTGCTATAATCATCTTTGCCGTTCTTCTTCAAAAGTTCGAAAGCAAATAATAAAAACATAAAAGTTAAGTATATGACTAGTTATAAATTAAATAACAAAAACCTTAGCAAGTTTACAGATAAGGTTCTTATTCCCGAATACGATAGATCTACTATAAAAACGGGTATTGTTCATGTAGGCATTGGTGGTTTCCATAGATCTCACGAAGCCTACTATACCGATCAGTTATTGCATGACCCAGCCAACTCGGATTGGGGTATTTGCGGTATTGCCCTGTTAGATTTTGATACTAAAATTTACAATACGCTTAAGGAGCAAGATGGGCTATATACCCTTATCGTAAAGGAATTAGATGGCTCTTTGACCAAACGGGTCATAGGATCAATTGTGGAATACCTGTTTGCCCCGGAGAACCCAATACAGGTAATAGAGAAAATGGCAAGTGACGATGTTAAGATTATAACCCTTACCATTACCGAAGGTGGCTATAACTACAACGAAGCAACGGGTGCTTTTGATTTTACCAATCCTTTAATTCAACATGACTTTGAAAACCCACAAGCTCCCAAAACAATTTTTGGTTATTTGACCCAAGCTTTAAAACTCCGAAAGGAAAGAGGATTGGCAGGTTGTACCATTCAGTCTTGCGACAACATTCAAGGGAATGGACATATGACGGAAAGAATGCTGTTAAGTTATGTAAACAAGGCCGAACCGGACCTCGTACCTTGGATAAAATCTAACGTATCCTTCCCTAACGGCATGGTAGACAGAATCACTCCCGCCACATCCGAAAAAGATATTACCCTATTAAAAGAAACCAGCGGAGTTGATGATGCATGGCCCGTAGTTTGTGAACCCTTTAAGCAGTGGATCATAGAAGATAACTTTACATCGGGAAGACCCGCCTGGGAAACGGTAGGAGCACAATTTGTAGAAGATGTGGTTCCTTATGAAAAAATGAAGCTTAGCCTCCTTAATGCAGGACACTCCGTATTAGGCATCCTTGGAGCGCTAATGGGATACGAAACTATTGATGAATCTGTCCACAACGAAGCCATACGTACCTTTTTAAATACTTATATGGATAAAGAGGTGACTCCTACCTTAGGTGATCTAGAAGGTGTTGACCTAAAAAAATACAAACAATCCCTACTGCAAAGGTTTGGTAATATTTACATCAAAGACCAAATAGATAGAATCTGTTCCGAGAGCTCCGCTAAAATTCCCATTTTTATTTTACCCACGGTAAATGTGCAATTAGAAAAAAATGGCTCTATAGATTATGCAGCCTTTGTAATAGCTGCTTGGGCAATTTACAGTATAGGTGTTGATGAGAAGGGCAACGCGTTAAATATTAAAGATGCTCATGGAACGCTACTAAAAGAAAAAGCACTGGTTGCCAAGGAAAACCCTGCATCGTTTTTAGATTTAGAATCCGTTTTTGGAAAGCTAAAAGATTCTAAAAAGTTTGTTGACGCCTATTCTATTGCATACCAAAACATTCTGAAATATGGTGTAGAAAAATGTGTGACCCAAATGAATAACAAGGCTCTTAATAATATTTAAATGAAAAACATAGTTTGCTTTGGAGAGGTCCTATGGGATGTTTTTCCTACTCACAAAAAAATTGGAGGAGCTCCTTTAAACGTGGCCGTACGGTTGCGATCATTGGAAAACGAGGTAAGTCTAATTAGCAAGGTAGGAAATGACGCAGCAGGAGATGAAATAGTCAGGTTTCTTAACGAACAAGGTGTTTATACCCAAAGCGTACAAGTTGACGATACTCTAAAAACCGGAGATGTAAAAGTTTCCTTGAACGACCAAGGCTCTGCTTTGTACACCATAGAATCTCCCAGAGCTTGGGACGATATTCAACTCACCGAGGATTCAAAGAAAATCACCCAATCCGCAGATGCATTTATTTTTGGAAGCTTAGTAGCAAGAAATCAAACCTCAAGAAACACTCTGCATGAGCTTTTGAAATTAGCGAAGTATAAAATTTTTGATGTAAACCTACGAGCTCCGCACTACACGACCGAGATTTTATCTCAATTAATGAACGCTGCCGACTTTATAAAGTTTAACGATGATGAAATTTTTGAAATAGCAGAAACACTACATTTTGAATCCGAATCTTTAGAAGAAAACATCAAATTTATAGCGAAGCACACCAATACAAAATCTATCTGTGTTACAAGAGGTAGTAACGGAGCCCTACTTTATTACAATGATGCGTTTTATTATAATAACGGCTACCAAATAATTGTTGTTGACACCGTTGGTGCCGGGGATTCGTTTTTAGCATCTTTAACCGATAGGTTGCTTAGAGGTATTTCTCCTCAAGATTCCATTGATTTTGCCTGTGCCATGGGTGCTATTGTAGCCAGTAGCCAAGGAGCTAACCCTAAAATAGAGAAAACCATAATTGACCAAATGATTCATGCGTAAATAACAGATATGCTATAATAAATTAACATTGAAATCCTTAATACAATCTTTAATTGTGCGCTCTCTAATATGATGTAGGTAGCGCACATACTTTTCAATAAAAACGGGGTTGGTATTCAAATCGCCAAAAACAGATTCAATCTCTAAAAATTTAATCGGGTCTTGTTGAGATTGCGTGGCCCTTCTAATAAGAACATTACTAATTGAATCCGAAACCTTGTAGGCCTTACCTTGATCATCTACACCGTCATAGTATTTACACCATGCCGCAATTACAAAAGCAACCCTATCTATGACCTTATCTTTTGACAACTGCGCTTTAACCGTTGGCAAAATGAAGATGGGCACCTTTGTAGAACTTTCATCGCAAATTCTTGAAAGACTATCATATATAAAAGGGTTTTTGAACCTAGTAATCAAAGTAGATTTGTACTTTTCTACCAAATGGACCTCTGCCTTATCCAACACAGGAATAACCTCTTCATCCATATATGTTTTTAGGAAGTACATGAAATCTTCATCGTTTGCCGCTTCACTTACGGTTTTATAACCTTGAAGCGTACCTAAAATTCCTAATATAGTATGTCCTGCATTAAGCAGTTGAAGTTTCATTTTATCATAAAACTCAATATGCTCAACAAATTGAACCCCTCCTTTTTCCCACTGTGGCCTTTCATGAAAAAAATTATCTTCTATAATCCAATTGGTAAAGGATTCACAGACCACTGGCCATTGATCATCAATTAAAAAGTTGTTTTTTAAGGTGTCAATATCTTCCGACCTGGTTAACGGCGTTATCCTATCAACCATTGAATTAGGGAAAGTAGTATTCTCCTTTAACCACGATAAAAATTCAGGCTCAATTTTGTTTACATAGTTAAAAAAAGATTCCTTAACTGTATCCCCATTCCCCTTTATATTGTCACACGATAATATAGTGCAACCGGTTAGCCCACGGGATTTTCTCAATTTAAAAGCTTGAAACAAATACCCAAAAACAGTTTTAGGATAAAATGGATTTTTTACATCTTCGGCAACTACAGGGTTTTCTTGGTCAAATTCTCCTGTTATCTCATTTAAATGATACCCGTCCTCTGCAATCGTCAATGATATTATTTCAATATCAGGATGAGCCAATCTTTCTATGACCGCCATTGGATTTTCAGGTCCAAAAAAATATTCGACTATAGATCCAATTATTTTTACATGGTCCGATTCGTTCGCATCTTTTACGATTAAGGTATAGAGGCCGTCTTGATCCTTCAAGACATTATATATCTTTCGATCAGCATCCAATAAGTCTATTCCACAAATACCATAGTTCAATCCACCATGCTTCTCCATTAATTCATGCATATAATATGCCTGATGCGCTCTATGGAAGTTACTAACGCCTATATGCGCTATACTTGTCATAACTTTGTCGCGGTCAAATGTAGGGGTAGACACTCTGTTCTTTAATGACTCTACATTTTCTATGTTTAAATATACCGGGTTTTGCATGATGCTTTTCTATATCTACTCCGTATCCAAAATCTCTGAAATTACATAAAAAATAAAATTATATTGAAATTTTTTAAGGGTTCATTGTATATTGACCAAATAGAAGTTGAGACCTTAGTTTCACTAGGGCAAAATTAAAGATAATAGAGCTGTATTTGAATGGATTTTAGAAAACTAGACAACGTATCTGTTAATTGTGTCATATTTGGCTTAGGATCAAACGGTTTGTATGTTTTGCTACAAAAACGAACGCTTAATATGTTCAGGGAAGACCTTCCTACAATAGATGACTGGGTAATAACAGGAGAACGCGCTTTTATAAGCAAGACTTTAGAAGAATCTGCCAACATAATCTTTAAACGCATAACTTCTCTAAACGAATTTAATAGAATTCAATTTCACACTTACGGAAATACCTCTACACCAAAAACCGACAAAGATTTATTGTGGATAAGAAGCCATGGCCTTAAGGTCCAATCCATGACTATTGCTTACTATTTTATACAACCTAAGGAGCGTATTCATTTAAGCAGTGATGAATTTAAGTGGTTTCCACTAAAATCCTTACCCGAATTGGGGTTTGACCACCATAAAATCATTAATGATGCTCAAGAAGATTTAAAGAAAAAAATAATGGTAGAGCCCGTTATATTCGATTTAATCTCTCATAAATTCACTCTAAATGAATTGCAAATAGCTTTTGAGTCTGTTTTAAATATAGAGATTGACAACAGAAATTTCAGAAAAAAGGTGTTGAAGAAAATCTATGTAATTCCATTAAACGAAACCAAAAAAGGCAAAGCGAAGAAACCTTCCAAGCTTTATGTTTTTAGCCGAGATGTATATGATAAGGTAACGGAAAAAGACCTTATCATAAATATCTAAGATTTTAAACTTCACTGGAAACAGTATTTTAAATTAAGTAAATGCAGAAAGTAAGGCTTAATTCAAACTAAGAATCCTTGTAAATCAAGGTCAACTACCACTCATAAAAAACATTTTATACATATTTTCTTACATTTGATAATTTCCGCCAACGATCAAAACAAAGATTTCGTATATTCGTGGTATACTATTTGCTCACATAATTATATGAAGCACTTTTACCTCTTAATTACTTTTTTGTGTATTTCCTTTTCCTATGGGCAAGAAACCCAAAGCAATGGGGATATTAAAGGTTTTAAACTTTATCCTAATCCAGCTACAAACGGCAAGGTATACATTAGTACTTCAGAGAATTCTCCCAAGCAAATTTCAATTTATGATGTTTTGGGCACACAGGTTTTAGAAACTAAAATTACTGGCAACGAACTCAACCTCTACGATCTTGATGCCGGGGTATATGTTCTGCGTGTCTACCAAAACAACAAGGTGGCTACAAGAAAACTAATCGTTAAGTAACAGACTTGCTTCTTTAAAAGCACCTACAAAGTACCTTATTCTTAATTTGTTACGCCGTTAAGACCCATCGGTCAACACCTAATACCTGTCGATAAACTGTAAATAAATAGCGATGAACGGAAAGTGATTTGGCGTTCACCAACACCTAAGCTACTTTCACAACATTTTACAACACCCACTCCATCATTTAGCTACCTTTAAACTGTTGACCCCAAATCAATAGTTATGCGCATTACCTACTTTATGCTTCTTTTGGTATTTACCATTAGTATGTCCGCCCAAGATTCATTTGATTTTCAAAATCAGAAAACCGAAGAAATTCCCGGTTTTAAACTATACCCAAATCCAGCGTTTAATGATGTGGTGAATGTCATTACCAGAGACAATCAACTAAAACAGGTTAAAGTTTACGATGTATTCGGTAAAATTGTACTTACAGAGCAAATCTCTAAAAGCAACCTTAACATTTCTAGACTTGTGCCCGGGGTTTATGTGCTTCAAGTGACAGAAAACAAAAAAACGAGTAATCGAAAATTAGTCGTAAAATAAGTTCCATAAAAAAGCTCCCTCTCGGGAGCCATTTCAATCTAATTAAAACAAGTATTTTAGACTTCCTCAAATAGGTCTCTTCGCAATTTATTGCTTAAAACCCATAGATAAGGAAACATAACTTTATAATATCTCAACCACTTCTAGGTCAAAAATAAGGTCTTTACCAGCTAAAGGGTGATTACCATCTACCACAATGCTCTCCTCTTTTACATCTGTAACAAGAAGATTTATTTCTTGCCCGCTTTGAGTTTGAGACACTAGTCCCATACCCACTTTAGGCTCAACATCTTCTGGCAATTGACTTTTAGGAACTTCTTGAATCAACTCTGCTTTAGGCTCCCCGTAAGCTTCCTCTTTAGGAATGTTTACCGTTTTTTTCTCATTGACTTTCATATCAATAAGACCTTTTTCAAAACCAGGTATCAAAGCACCTTGACCCATAGTAAATTCAATAGGCTCTCCTCTTTCAACTGAACTATCAAAAACTTCACCTGTAGCTAGTTTGCCTGTGTAATGTACTTTTACTTTATCGTTCTCTTTAACTTGACTCATAGTATCATTTTAAAAATAAAAAACAGCAAAATGCTATTTTATAGCTATTTGGTAAAGGTACAGGTATAAAAACGGTTACAAAATCTTTAACCCAAGCCTTCCGGGTATTTAGAAAAAATTAACATATTATACATCATTAGTTAATAGAATTAACAGCTGAAGCAGCTTCGTAAAGCTGATTTTTAACCTTGATTAAAATTATCCACTTTTACCCATCTTGTTTATTTTTTACAGAAAAGGATATCACTATTTTTGCTGCAGCAACACAATTATGGACGGTAGCAAAATTTTTAAAATTAATTCCCAGAGTGAATTTGATGTTCAAGCACTTGAAGTGTTCAGACATCAATATCATAATAATGCTGTGTACCGGGAATTTTGCTCGTACCTAAGAAAATCTGACAAGAATGTAACTCGCGTTTCCGAAATACCCTTCTTACCCATTTCTTTTTTTAAATCGAAAGAAATTATTTCTGGAAACAAGCACCCCGAAGCTATTTTTACGAGCAGCGGGACTACCGGAAGTGAAACCAGTAAACATTTTGTGAACCGCATTGCTCTTTATGAACACAGTTTCAGAGACGCATTTGAACATTTCTACGGAAAGGTTGATGACTATTGTATTCTTGCCTTATTACCTTCTTATCTGGAACGGGAAGGATCATCTCTCATTTATATGGTAGATGATATGATCAAACAGAGTAAACATGCAGATAGCGGGTTTTACCTCAACAACCTTGATGGTCTTCAAGAGAAATTGACCCAACTGGATGCAAGCGGTCAAAAAATACTGCTTATAGGAGTTTCCTTCGCGCTTTTGGATATGGTTGAAACAACATCACTTCAACTAAAGAATACCCTAATCATGGAAACTGGTGGCATGAAGGGTCGTAGAAAAGAACTCATTCGCGAAGAACTTCATGATATTCTAAAAGAAGGATTTGGTGTACCGGTCATACATTCCGAATACGGAATGACGGAACTATTGTCTCAGGGCTACTCAAAAGGAAACGGTATTTTTGAAACCCCGCCTTGGATGAAAATCTTAATCCGTGATACCGAAGACCCACTAGCCTACCAAGGCCATAAAAAAACGGGAGGCATAAACGTCATAGATTTGGCGAATATAGATTCTTGTGCGTTTATTGCTACGCAAGATTTAGGCAAAACCTATGAAAACAATACGTTTGAGGTGCTTGGCCGTTTTGACCATTCAGATGTTAGAGGCTGTAACCTAATGGTACTTTAAAGTCCTAATATTTTGGCATCTACAAAGAACGTAGAGTTTACATCAATTTCATGATCTGTACTGATCAGCTCGTCCGTGACGGTATTTAACCTAAGATTAAATTTATCTTTCTTGATGTATTCTTTTAAATCCACATCTAATACATCTACATCTAACACATCACCTACGTTTTCATCTACCACCTCTTTTGAAGCAATTTTGATTTCTTCAAGACCTTCTGCTGAAATATAAACTTCTAAAGATTCAAGAAAACTAAAATCACTATCATCCGGAGAGGTAATCTCCAACTGTAATTTGGTCAGTTTTATTTCCTCTATAAGGTCTTTGCGCGTATCATTAACCTCAAACTGTGAATCCGAATTGGTTTCCATGTCCGGCGTAAACATATCAAAAGGAAGGTCTATACCCGCTGAAGCCGGAATAGTTACCTGACTCTTATAATCCAGATCAAACTTAGTTAGCTCGTCTAACTTATCACAAGAAACAAGTGTAGAAAAAACGGTGAGAATCAATAAAAATTTACGCATCTAATTTGGGTTTGAAAAATGTTACTGGATACATAACGCTTTTCAAACCCACTTTAGTCTACTTTCTTGTATGAAAAATATGGAAAGCCTATTTTGCCACTAAAACAAAATAATTCTTTTTTCCACGTTGCAACAAGACAAACTTACCATTGATCAAGTCGTTTTCGGTAATTAGGTAATCATCTTTTACCTTTTCTTTATTTACCGAAATAGAATTCTGCTTCAACTCTCTTCTTGCCTCACTATTAGACGCTAGGAATCCAGTTTTATCAGCGAGTGCACCGATCATATCTAATCCTGGAGTAAGTTCTTCCTTAGAAACCTCGGCCTGCGGAACACCGTCAAAAACATCTAAAAATGTCTTTTCGTTCAAGCCTTTCAAATCTTCGGATGTTGACCTTCCAAAAAGAATATTACTTGCCTTTTGCGCGTTTTCTAAATCTTCTTGAGAATGTACCATTACGGTAATCTCTTCGGCCAAGCGCTTTTGTAGAGCCCGCATATGCGGTGCTTCCTGATGTTCTTTTATCAATGTATTTATTTCTTCTTTAGAAAGAAACGTGAATATTTTAATATACTTTTCAGCATCTACATCAGACGTATTCAACCAATACTGGTAGAATTTGTAGGGCGATGTGCGCTCAGAGTCGAGCCAAATATTACCACCTTCGGTCTTCCCAAACTTGGTACCATCGGCTTTAGTAATCAACGGACACGTCAAAGCATAGCCTTTTCCTCCACCAATTCTTCTGATCAGTTCGGTACCTGTGGTTATATTACCCCATTGATCACTACCGCCCATTTGTAACGTACAGTTATGGTTTTGGTATAAGTACAAGAAATCATAGCCCTGCACCATTTGGTAGGTAAACTCAGTAAACGACATCCCTTCTTTTGATTCTGCCGAAAGTCGTTTCTTGACCGAATCCTTGGCCATCATGTAGTTTACGGTAATATGCTTGCCTACGTCCCTTATAAAATCCAAAAACGAAAAATCTTTCATCCAATCGTAATTGTTGACTAAGATGGCAGCATTATCAGCATCTCCATCAAAATCTAAAAATCGCGACAATTGCCCTTTTATAGCCTCTTGATTATGACGAAGCGTAGGTTCATCTAACAGGTTACGCTCTGCAGATTTTCCAGAAGGATCACCGATCATACCCGTAGCACCACCAATAAGCGCATAGGGCTTATGGCCAGCCAACTGAAAATGACGAAGCATCATTACCCCTACCAAATGGCCAATGTGCAATGAATCTGCAGTAGGATCAATACCTACATAGGCAGACTGCATTTCGTTCATTAAATGTTCTTCGGTTCCCGGCATTGCGTCATGCAACATGCCTCTCCATTTTAATTCTTCTACAAAGTTTGAAGTCATGTCCGTTTATTCTGAAAATTAGCTACAAATATAAAAGTAAATCATGGCCTGACACTTGAATAATACAGGAATTTATTCCCCACTATTCGCTAACTTTGGCGGATGGTCTTGGTTACAGGGGGAACGGGGTTAGTAGGTTCACATCTTTTATTAAAATTGATGCAGAACGGTAGTTCCGTTCGGGCCATACACAGAAAGGGAAGTGACCTTAAACGTGTAGTTAAAGTTTTTAGCTATTATACCGGTGATGCCCAAAATCTCTTCAACAAAATAGAATGGATAGAAGCCGACCTTAATGATATTCCTGCCCTTGAAGGTGCCTTTGACCAAATCACCCATGTTTACCATACGGCAGCCCTAATTTCATTTGACCCACAGAATTTTGATATTCTTGAAAAAATAAATACCGAAGGAACCGCCAACATAGTTAACCTTTGTATTGCACATGGAGTAAAAAAGCTATGTTACACCAGTACAATTGGGGCAATAGGCAAAACTTTAGGCAATAGCATGGCCGATGAGGAAAATGCCTGGACTCCCCGTGAAGCCAATGTATACGGACTCACAAAACAGGCGGCTGAAATGGAAGCTTGGCGCGGTTCACAGGAAGGGCTACCTGTAGTTATGGTAAACCCAGGTGTAATTATAGGTCCGGGATTCTGGCATAGCGGCAGTGGAGACCTGTTTACCGTAGCTAAAAAAGGATATCGGTCTTATCCTCCAGGTGGCACGGGTTTTATTACCGTTCATGATGTTGTTAAAATGATGGTCTCTTTAATGGATTCCGAAATTGTTAATGAACGTTATATTGCCGTGGCGGAAAATTTAACATTCAAAGAAATACTTACTAAAATCACTACAGAGCTTGGGGTTAAGCCCCCTTCTGTTCAACTTAAATTTTGGCAACTTGAAATAGGGAGATGGTTCGATTGGCTAAAGAACCTGTTTCTAAAAAGTGGAAGAAGAATCACTAGAAATTCAATTCAATCCCTGAAAAACAGAGAAATTTACAACAATCAAAAAATTAAAACCGACCTGAATTTTGAATTTGAAACGCTAGACCACACCATTTCGTTTTGCTGCGAACGATTTAAGGAAGAGTATCAGTAGCTTTTTCAGCCTTTTCCTTTTCTCTCTTAAGGCTTTCTTTGGCTACCCTAAGACTATCATTCACCTTTTTTTGCTCCTCTAAAACCTTAGCTCCGCTCTCTAGGTTCGCTTCTACTTCTTTGTAAATTTTCTCATATTCTACCGGTAGCGATGCATAATACCTATCACTTTCCACCAATTGCAGACTATCAATATTGTACTTCTCAAAAATATAGTCCATCGGTTCAATATCGTTATCTCTAAGCACTTGTACATTGGTTGTTTTAGCTGCGTTCACGATGGCCAAATCCTGAAGTATAGCAACCATCTGCTCTTTAGGAATAAGATTTTCGGGCTTATCCAAAAGTTTTTCATTACAAGAGATAAACATAAAGAACAAAGAAACTATAGCTATAACCCTCATATTATCTATTAAATGTTAGTCGCTTCGCATTCTTTTTCTCGGAGAAGTTTCCGTTCTCATATGCCAAATGACCATTAACAAAAGTATGCGTTACCGAAGATTTAAACGTAGTCCCCTCAAAAGGAGACCATTTGCATTTGTAAGCAATATTTTCTTTCGTTACTTGATAAGGAGCATTCATATCTACCACAACCAAATCCGCAAAATAACCTTCTCTAATATAGCCCCGTTTTTCAATTTGAAAAAGTATAGCAGGATTGTGACACATCTTCTGCACCACCTTTTCCATAGAAATTACATTTTCATGAACTTTATCCAACAGGGCGGTAAGCGCATGCTGCACCAATGGCCCTCCAGAAGGTGCTTTCGTATATACATTTTCTTTTTCACTGAACAGGTGCGGCGCATGATCGGTAGCGATAACATCTAAACGGTCATCTAGCAATGCTTTCCATAATTGGTCTCTGTCCTCCGCTGTTTTCACAGCAGGGTTCCATTTGATTAAAGTCCCTTTGGTATCATAATCACTTTCTGAGAACCATAGGTGATGCACACATACCTCAGCCGTTATTTTTTTCTGTTCCAACGGAATATCATTTCTGAACAACTCCGTTTCTTTTCCCGTGGATAAATGAAACACATGAAGTCGCGCCCCTGTCTTTTCTGCCAAAGCTATAGCTTTGGATGAAGAAAGATAACAGGCCTCTTCACTACGGATTTTAGGGTGATATTTTACCGGAATATCATCTCCGTACTTTTCTTTATACTCCGCAAGGTTTCTTTTAATGGTACCCTCATCTTCACAATGGGCCGAAATTACCATTTCCGTATTTCTAAAAATCTTCTCAATTACCGCCTCATCATCTACCAACATATTACCCGTAGATGACCCTAGAAAGAGTTTAACCCCAGAACAAGCATTTCTATCCAATCGCTTTAGTTCTTCCAAATTATCATTGGTCCCTCCAAAAAGAAACGAATAATTGGCAAAACTAGATTTGGCACCCATCTCAAACTTTTCTTCCAACTTTTCTATGGTGGTCGTTTGCGGAGTTGTATTAGGCTGTTCCATGTATGTGGTAATACCACCAGCTACAGCCGCCCTGCTCTCCGCGGCTATATCGCCTTTATGTGTTAGCCCAGGCTCCCTAAAATGCACTTGATCATCTATGACTCCCGGCAAAAGGTATTTCCCTTGTATATCTATAACTTTGGCAGTATCATCAGAAATATTCGCCCCAATTTTCACGATTAAATCATCTTGAAGCAATACATCGCTTTCAAAAGTTGAATTTTCGTTTACGATTTTGGCATTTTTTATCAATACTTTCCCCATACTAAAATCTTGTTTTGTAAAACATACTCCGTATTTTCATCATGAAAACACCAAAGATGGCCTCTTTTATAATGGACGATGTCATTTTTGATTTTCCTCTTACCCTATCACGGAAAATAATGGACACTTCTTCAATTTTATAATTCTTTAAATACGCCCTGAACTTCATTTCTATCTGAAAAGCATACCCAACAAAACGAACTGAATCTAAATTTATGTTCTCTAGAACATGACGCCTATAGACTACAAAACCAGCTGTAGGATCATGAACGCGCATACCGGTAATAATTTTAACATAGAAAGAAGCGCCATAGGACAACAGCACGCGGTATAACGGCCAGTCTACCACATTAACACCTTTTTTGTAACGAGAACCCACCACTACATCTGCACCGTTAGCACAGGCCCTGTAAAGCCTTTGTAAATCTTCAGGGTTATGAGAAAAATCGGCATCCATCTCAAAAATATAATCATATTTCTTGGCGATGGCCCATTTAAACCCATGTATGTAAGCCGTACCTAGTCCTGACTTCTCTTTCCTGACTTCTAAAAAAAGCCGTTCCGAGAATTCTTGCTGTAACTCTATTACCTTTGTAAAAGTACCATCGGGCGAATTGTCATCAACGATCAAAACATGAAAGTCCTTATTTAGACCAAAGACAGCTCTTATAATAGCTTCAATGTTCTCTATCTCATTGTAGGTGGGGATGATAACTAGACTGTCTGACACGTATTTGCTTGAATTTTGACAAAAATAGCATTTTAAAAGTCACCGAAAAATGCCAACTATGGAATTGTGATATTTTTAAAGGTTAGCTATCTATCAGAATTTGTAATTTTGAACGTTGTTAAACATGATAGGCCGAGCCTTAATTTGAGATACCGACCAAAGAATGAAGTCTAAACTACCCCAAATTTTTATTGTTATACTAGGTATTGGTTTTTTAATAAACCTGCTTCAATCCTATTTCACTCCGCTTATCTTTGATGAGGCTTATTATTGGCATTTTGCAGAAAAGATGTCTTGGGGTTATTTTGACCACCCACCTTTGGTAGCCTTGCTCATTAAAATCAGTAGCTTCTTTTTTGATGGTGAACTGGGGGTTCGCTTCATGAGCTGCGTTCTCTCTACCGCTACGCTTTTTATTCTTTGGAGCACCATAGACAATCCTAAAAAAAAGGACTACGTAATACACTTTTTTGTACTTGCCTATTCCATGACACTTCTAAATGCCTATGGTTTTTTCACCCTTCCGGATACACCGTTACTATTTTTCACGGCACTTTTGCTCTATGTCTACAAAAGATTCATAGAGAAACCCAACCTATTTTGGGGCATAATTATGGGTATTACCATGGCAGGCCTTATGTACAGTAAGTATCATGCTGCCCTTGTTATTATATTTATACTACTATCCAATCTAAAATTAGTCTTTAACAAATATGCATGGCTCTCTGTTTTTGTTGCATTAGTTTGCTACATTCCACATTTTATATGGTTGTCTCAAAATGAATTTGTCACCATAAATTACCATCTTTTTGACCGTCCCAACGACCCCTACAACTTTAAAAAATATACCCTTGGTTATTTTGTAAACTTAGTAGCCTTGTTTGGCTTAACATTTCCGTGGGTGTATTGGGCTCTTTTCAAAACCAAAGCAAACGATAAATTCATTAGAGCATTATTATTCTTGGTCTATGGTGTACTTATATTCTTCTTTATATCCAGCTTTAACCGTAGAATACAAACACAATGGATTATTGTTATTTCTATTCCATTGATTATAATCGTTTTCCGATTTATGATGGAAAACGAGATTGTAAAAAAGTGGATTTACAGATTGGGTCTAGTGAATATTGCTATAATTCTCTATTTAAGAATTGGGCTAGTTTACGAACCCATGTCCCCCATTTACTATGAGACCCACGGTAACATAGGACTTGTTGAAGATGTAATTACCGAAGTGGGCGACATGCCCTTGGTCTTTGAGAATTCATATAGAAACGCACCTATGTTCGCTTTTTATTCTGGAAACAATACATATTCGCTCAATAATGAAAGCTATAGGCGCAATCAATATTCAATTGATGATTCCGAATCCAAAGTACAGCATCAAAAGATTTTATATTTATCCGGTCGCAGCTCTGATGCCGATGTTACTTTTACCAAAGAAGATAGCAGTAAAATGTACGGGAAATACATAGATAACTTTGAGTCTTTTAGAAAACTTAAGACTTTAATGGAGGAGCCCATAGATTTCAAAGCTGGCCAAGAGCAAACTTTTAAATTATACAATCCGTATGATTTTGATATAGACTTGAACAAGTTACGCTTCAACGTAGCGTACATGACGGATTTTAAAATTGTGAGGGACAGGCTTCCCATAAAACCAAAATTGGAAGACACCAATGTCACAAGCATAAGTGCTAAGGACACGCTTACCTATACCTTTAAATTCCCCAAACCGAAAGAACTAAAAGACCCAAAGTACATTAGAATAGGTATTATGGAAAACGGACTCAATTACGGGATAAACGGAACAAACACAAAAGTAAAGTAATGGACCCTATACTACGAACTGCCGGCACTGCCGACTGGATTACCATCATACTCATTAGCAGTGTTGTTTTCTTGGTACTGGCTAAAAGTCTTTTCTATAGTCGTTTTTTAAATTTCATCATACTTCCCTTTAATAACAAGTACATTTTCATGTACAACAAGAAAGAGAAGTTAATGAACTGGTTCCACATATTTTTTACCATTTTTCAGGTCATCAATTTTTCATTGTTCGTTTTCATAGCCAGGCAGATATTAAAAGGTGACACAAATGATGCCTACCCATTCATGTACCCTATAATTTTAGCCTCCATTTTGGGTTTTATCCTCGTAAAAATAATCCTACAACTAGGTAACGGGTTCATTTTTGGGTCAGGAAAGACCATTAGCGAACTAATTTTTAAAAAATTATCGTACCTAAATTATAGCGGTATTATCCTGTTTTTAGCTAACGTAATATTGGCCTACGTTGCGCAGGGCTCGGAAGTTGTCGTATATATTGCAATTCTATTAGCCCTTTTAATAAATGTAATTGGGTGGGTAACAGTGTTAAGGAATCACCAAAAATTCATCACCTCCTACTTTTTCTATTTTATTTTGTACCTTTGCGCTCTCGAAATTTCCCCGTTTGTAATCATTGGCAGTTATCTTAAACAATAGGTTTATATGAAAGTAAAGACGATTTTGGTCTCGCAACCAGAACCGAAGATGGAGAACTCACCGTATTCGAAACTGATAGATAAGGAAAAAGTCAAAGTTGACTTCAGACCTTTCATTCACGTGGAAGGTGTAGACGCTAAGGATGTACGCCAACAAAAGATAGACCTCAAAAACTATACGGCAATCATCTTAACTAGCCGAAACGCCGTTGATCATTTTTTCAGAATTGCTGAAGAAATGAGATTTAAGGTGCCTGATTCGATGAAATACTTCTGCCAGTCAGAGGCTGTAGCTTACTACTTACAGAAATATGTAGTTTACCGTAAACGTAAAATTTATGTTGGTAAACGTAATTTTTCGGAATTGGTTCCTTTGTTCAAAAAGTACAAAGGTGAAAAATTCTTATTACCATCTTCGGATGCACTTAAACCAGAAGTACCTGAAATATTAGACGGTTTAGATATTGAATGGAAAAGAGCTATTTTTTACAAAACTGTAATTAGCGACCTTTCTGACCTAAGAGATGTGTATTATGACATCTTGGTATTCTTTAGCCCATCAGGTATTGAATCTTTATTGCAAAACTTCCCTGATTTTGAGCAGAAGGAAACAAGAATTGCCGTATTTGGTAACTCAACCGTAGATGCCGCTACAGATGCGGGACTACGTATAGATATTAAGGCGCCAACGCCTGAAACTCCGTCTATGACCATGGCACTTCAGAAATATATTACTACGGTAAATAAGAAGTAAAACTTTTTTTACCTAAACATAAAAAAACCCTTTGTTCATGAATTTGAGCAAAGGGTTTTTTATTTACTGCATGTATTTAGAAAAATCTAAAAAGCGTAACGTTGCGGGCCTCCACGTCGGATTTCTTCGCTCGCAAAACTCTCAAATTTCTTGAAATTTTCTCTAAAAGCATTCGTCAACTTAAAAGCTGTGGTGTAATAGGCCTTATCATCATTCCAAGTGGTTCTCGGACTCAGAACACTGGTAGGCACACCTGGGCACTCCCTTGGTTGTGCTACTCCAAAAACGGAGTGAATATGGTAATCATCATAATTATACAAGCCTAAATCGCCATTGAGCACGGCATTTATCATGGCTCGGGTATATTTTAACTTCATTCGTGTTCCAACGCCATATGGACCACCTGTCCACCCCGTGTTGACCAACCATACGTTTACACCTGCATCTTTCATTTTCTTACTCAACATTTCAGCATACTTGGCTGGGTGCAATGGCATAAACGGAGCACCAAAACAGGCAGAAAAAGAAGGAATGGGCTCCACAACTCCCGCTTCCGTACCGGCCACTTTAGCCGTATAACCAGAAATGAAGTGATAAGCTGCTTGACTAGGTGTTAGTTTGGAAATTGGAGGAAGCACCCCAAAAGCATCTGCAGTTAAAAAGAAAATATTTTTTGGATTTTTTCCTATGGATGGCCTTTGAACGTTGTCAATGTGATAAATAGGGTAACTTACCCTTGTATTCTGTGTGATGGAAGTATCGGCAAAATCTACATTCCCGGCATCGTCCATAATAACATTTTCCAAAATCGCCCCTTTCTTGATAGCGCCAAAGATTTCAGGCTCATTCTCTTGAGATAGGTTGATGACCTTTGCATAACAGCCCCCTTCAAAATTAAAAACAGCATTTTCATTGTTCCAACCATGTTCATCATCCCCAATCAGTTTTCGGGAAGAATCAGTAGACAAGGTAGTTTTACCTGTACCCGAAAGGCCAAAGAAAATAGCTGTATCCCCGTCCTTACCAACATTGGCTGAACAGTGCATGGGCATGGTGTTCTTTTCTACCGGAAGTATAAAGTTCAATGCCGAGAAAATTCCTTTTTTGATTTCGCCTGTATAACCGGTTCCACCTATTAAAGCAATTTTTTTAGTAAAGTTCAGAATGGCAAAATTATGCTGCCGCGTACCGTCAATTTCGGCATCTGCCATAAAACCTGGAGCATTGATTACAGTCCATTCAGCATCAAAATTCTTTAGCTCTTCCTCTGTTGGCCGGATGAACATATTGTATGCAAATTGATTGGACCAAGGATATTCATTAATAACCCTTATATCCATCCTGTAATTGTGGTCTGCACATGCATAACAGTCACGTACAAACAATTCTTTTTCATTTAGATAAGCAATAACCTTATCATAAAGCGCGTCAAACTTAGCGGGCTCAAACGGAATGTTGATATCGCCCCACCAAACCTTCTCTTCGGTTACGGCGTCCTTAACAATAAACCGATCTTTAGGAGACCTTCCCGTAAATTCTCCGGTGTTTACTGCCAATGCACCAGACGATGCCTTTTTGCCCATTTTCCGTTCTAGCGTAATGGCTTCTAGTTCTGAAGGTGATAGCTGATAATGCAGATTATCGTGCGTGATACCGTACGATTTTAAAGAAATAGATTTTCCCATTTTTAAAGAATTGTTAATTCAGAGTTTGTTTTAGATAGCAAAATTATCAAAATAATAACTTTATGCATCTAAAAATGAGAATTTATTAGTCAAAATGTTTATAAACTCGATAGCCGAATATACTCCACCCTATAATAAGCAAGGTTCCACCAAGTGGCGTTACTAGACCTATAGTCCTAAAATCAAAATCGGTTAAACTATTCGTTGCTAATAAATAAATGGAAAAAGAAAAGCAACATATGCCTATCAACACAAAATAAAAAATCATTTTTTTACTAGCTTCAGGCAATTGTTTCATACTACCTAAGACAAGTAAAAGCAATGCATGGTACATTTGGTATTTTACCCCAGTCTCAAAAGTTTGAATAGCATCCACATCTAATAACTTTGCAAGACCGTGGGCGCCAAAAGCACCTAAAATAACCGCTGTTGCCCCTAATGCAATTCCAGTGAGACATATTGTTTTGTTCATAACTTATATGATGTATTTTTTTATAAATATAACAATCACTACCTTAGTCAACCGTTATACATATTAAAAGTACAAAACTAAATGTCGCGAAATATACTTGTTATCGGAGCAGGAAAATCCACGTCCTACCTTCTAGATTATTTCTTAGAAAAATCTGAAAAGGAAAAATTATACCTTACCATTGGCGACCTCAAACCTGAGACGATACCGGAAGCCATCCGCAGCCATAAAAACTGTACCGTTATTACTCTTGACATACAGAATGAAGAAGATAGAAAGTATGCTATTTTGCAATGCGACATCGTGGTCTCTATGCTTCCCGCATTTTTACATAGTAAGATTGCGGTTGACTGTATTGCGCTAAACAAGCATCTTGTAACTGCCTCCTATGTGAGTGACACCTTAATAAATCTTGATGATGCCGTAAAGAAGAAAGGTCTTGTATTTATGAATGAGATAGGTCTAGATCCCGGTATAGACCATATGAGCGCCATGCAAATTATTGATAGAATCAGAGATCAGGGCGGAAAGATTTTACTGTTCGAATCATTTTGCGGGGGACTGGTCGCCCCAGAAAGCGACACTAATCTATGGAACTACAAATTTACTTGGAACCCTAGAAACGTGGTACTTGCGGGCCAAGGTGGTGCTGCCAAATTCATTCAAGAAGGCACCTACAAGTATGTGCCCTACCATAAATTGTTTCGCCGTACGGAGTTTTTTGACATTGAGGGATACGGCCGTTTTGAGGGCTACGCCAATAGAGATTCCTTAAATTATAGAGAAGCGTACGGTCTAGAAGATGCACTTACTTTATATAGGGGCACTATGCGCAGAACTGGTTTTTCCAAAGCTTGGAATATGTTCGTACAACTGGGCATGACGGATGATAGTTATATTATAGAGAATTCCGAAAACATGTCTTATCGAGAATTTACAAACTTGTTTTTACCTTATTCCCCCACAGATTCTGTTGAACTTAAATTACGGCACTACCTGAAAATTGACCAAGATGACAGCATGTGGGAAAAGGTATTGGAGCTAAACCTTTTTGACAACGAAAAAATCATACCCCTAAAAAATGCGACACCTGCCCAAGCACTACAATACATTCTTGAGGATAGTTGGACGCTAAAGGATTCCGATAAGGACATGATCGTCATGTACCATAAGTTTGGTTACGAGCTTGATGGTCAAAAACACCAAATAGATGCCAATATGGTAGTTATTGGAGAAAATAGAACCCACACTGCCATGGCCAAAACCGTTGGTCTACCCGTTGCCATTGCAACCCTAGCCATCTTAAATAAAAAGATTACTACTCCAGGGGTTCAAATTCCTATTAAAAAGGAAGTCTATGAACCCATCTTGAAAGAATTGAAAACTTACGGTATCGATTTTAAGGAATATGAGGTCCCCTATTTAGGGTATAACCCTGATTCCGTGTCCAATGGTGATTAAAGTTGATTTCACATTTATCAAAAAAGGCATTTTCCAACACTACAAGATTCAAACAATAATAGCTACTTTTACCATCAATTTATAACTCAGCACATGAAACTAGGTAACGATAAAGTTAAAATTGACGGTATTGACAAGAAAATTCTAAGGTACTTAATGGAAGATGCCAGAAAACCTATTCTTGAAATTGCCCGAAACATTGGTATATCTGGTGCTGCCATTCACCAACGCCTAAGAAAACTAGAATCATCAGGTTTACTGGCCGGCTCTAAATTTATCATTAACCCTAAAATAATGGGGTACCACACCATGGCCTATATTGGTATATATTTAGATAAGGCCATGAGCAACCCAGCCGCTGTAAAACAATTGGAAAAAATTCCCGAAGTTCTTGAGTGCCACTACACAACGGGTAACTGGTCCATTCTTATAAAAGTGCTCTGTAGAGACAATGAACACCTTATGCACGTGCTGAACAAGGATATTCAACAAATAGAAGGCGTATCCCGTACCGAGACCTTTATTTCCTTGGCTCAACAAATAGATAGACAAATTCAAATATAATGTTTGGATTAAATCTAAATAAGGATTATTTTTGTCCCCAATGGAACGCATTCATTCAACACAATACTATACATTTTTTCAATCCGATAAGGAAAGATGTTTTTATATAGACTTAGGTCAGAAGGTAGTGCGTTTATCGTTTTGCCAACTTCTTGCCCTTCGCCAAAGGATATGGAGCATCAACATTGAAAATCATTTTGATGAGGATATCAACCCACACGGACTTGAAATTTTGGCCTTGTGCAACAGAGAACACCTTTTTGTTTTAAACACACTTGAAGTTCTAGACCTCAAAGAGTTACTTACAGGTGCGTTTTTCCTTCTTGATATTGCGGCCCAGACGCCATCACTTTCTCCAAGAGTTTAACTTTCCTATTTTTAATCAGTCTAAAACCAGTTATAAATTGGTTAAAGGCCTAGTTATACGCACTCTTTTGTAATAACTTTACGTTAAGTAAAGAAAAAAGACAAAGACAATGAAAGATATAGCAAGACAACAGATGAGTATTAAGGTAGAGAGCATGGATATGCTTAACGCCCAAATACAGATGGAAGGAAAAGCATCCGCTTCATATTTGGCCATGGCATCTTGGTGTGACCAACGTGGTTACAACCAAAGCGCAAGCTTTATGTACCAACAAGCCGCTGAGGAAAGAGAGCACATGATGAAAATTTTCAAATTCGTTAATGATTGTGGCGGCAGCGCGCTATCTCCAGAAATTGGAAATATAAATCATGATTTTACTTCTTTGGAAGAAGTTTTTGAGACAGCATTGAGCCAAGAGATAGAAGTTACCAAATCTATCAACAGAATAGTTGCCGGTGCCAAGAAGAATAGTGATTTTGGCGTAGAGAACTTTTTACAGTGGTTCATTACCGAGCAATTAGAAGAAGAAAAAACAATGCGAGATATACTTGACCTTTTTGAAATTATGGGAAGAGACGGTATCGCCTTGAAACTTATTGACGAACGCATTAAAGCGGAGTAGAAAATACTAGATTAACTCAAATTAAAAAGGCTGTCTAAATATTTAGACAGCCTTTTTTTATTTCAACAGGATTGTGAGGTTGTCACTAAAACTAATCTCTTCCCCCCAATACTTGCATTCCCCAATAGACCAAAGTAGCCAATGAACCAATTGCCGCTACTAAATAAGTACGTGCTGCCCATTTAAGCGCATCCTCTGAGCCTTTATACTCTTGTGGTGTTACCACGTTCTTTGCTTTCAACCAAGCCAAAGCACGGTTACTAGCGTCATATTCTACAGGTAAGGTTATAAAACTAAATAAGGTTGCCATGCCCATCATAATTAGACCGGCTACCGCTACCCAATATCCAAAACCTACACCAGCTGCAGCACCCAACATCAAACCACCAAAAACGACCCACATAGACATGCCGGAGGTAACACTTACTACAGGCACCAATTTTGAACGTAAAGTCAACCATTCATATGCTTGCGCATGTTGTACGGCATGACCACATTCGTGCGCCGCTACTGCTGCTGCAGATGCGTTTCTTTGGTTATAAACACCTTCACTTAAGTTTACGGTTTTATTTTTTGGATTGTAATGGTCTGTAAGCATCCCAGCCGTAGAAACCACCTTTACATCGCGAATACCGTGATCGGCCAACATTTTTTCCGCAATCTCGGCACCACTCATGCCATTGCTTAAATGCACCTTAGAATAAAACTTAAACTTACTCTTAAGCTTTCTGCTCACTAGCCAGCTAACTAGAGCTATGGCTCCAATTAAAATATAATATCCCATCATAACTATATTCTTTTTAAAGATTTAAATTTAAAGATAATCAAAAACTCTTACCTCGACTGCACTCACTTCGGCTACGCTCATTTCGACTGCGCTCAGTGAGGTAGCTTCGCTTAGAGAAAACGTTTAATTATCTGTCATATTGAAAAGCAAAAACCTCGCCAAATCATATAGGCAAGGTTTTGAGACTTATATTCTGCCAAAATGTCTTTGAGTTATTTGTACTTGAACTTTAATATTAACATGAAGAAAAGAAGACAACCCGTAATGGCATTAGCCAAAGTAACAGGCAGACTGTCAATCAAAAGTCCGTATGCAAACCATAGTAACACGCCTAAAAAAAGAATCAGGTATGTACTGAGCGAAATGTCTTTTGTAGACTTTTCTTGCCACGTTTTGTAGACCTGCGGCACATAGCCGGCCGTAGTTAAAACAGCGGCCACCATCCCAAGAATTTCAATCTTATCCATTTGTTGTACTTAGTTGATGGCCGTATGCCCGAGGCTTACCCTACGATATTTATAATTTTACCTGGCACTACAATTACTTTCTTAGGCGTACGCCCTTGTAATTGCTGTGCTGTTTTTTCATGAGCCATTACCGCCGCCTCAATTTCATCTTTGCTTAAATCTAACGGAAGCTCTAATTTAAAACGCATTTTCCCGTTGAAAGAAACCGGATATTCCTTACTGCTCTCCACCAAGTACTTCTCCTCGAATTTTGGAAAGTCTACGGTAGAAATTGAACCCTCGTGACCTAACTGCTTCCAAAGTTCTTCTGCAATATGTGGCGCATAAGGAGATACCAAAATAGCCAAAGGCTCCAATACTGCACGACTATTACATTTTTGAGAACTTAACTCGTTCACGGCAATCATAAAGGTGGATACCGAAGTATTAAAACTAAAGTTCTCAATATCTTCTTCTACCTTTTTAATAGTCTTGTGCAAAGTCTTATAGCTGTCTTTAGAAGGCTCATCTTCTGAAACTGCAAAAGCACCCTCAGCCCCTGAGTGGTACAAACGCCATAGTTTTTTCAAGAAACCATGAGCTCCTGTAATACCTGCCGTGTTCCAAGGTTTAGACTGCTCCAATGGCCCTAAGAACATTTCATACAAACGCAATGAATCCGCCCCGTATTCTTCACAAATGGCATCTGGATTGACCACGTTGTATTTGGACTTGGACATTTTTTCGACCTCGCGACCGACAATGTAATTCCCATCTTGTAAAATAAACTCAGCATCACTATTTTCCGAACGCCAATTTTTATATGCTTCCACATCCAAATCATCTGAAGAACTTACAAAAGACACATCAGTATGCAGTGCTTCGGCGGAATACGAGATAGAGTATTTTTCTAAATCGAAAAATTCTTTTTCATCGTCAGGTATTAAATGTTCAATAGATTTCAGCCTCTCTTTAGCTAAATCTGTTTCTATTAATTTTTTAATTTCCTCTTCAGACATCCCTTTACTCCTTTTCCATTTCTTAAACTCATGAAAGGAAAACAAACTCTTTGGAATAAAAACTAATTTCTTTTTTAACTGAACAGTTTTAATTACTGCATCTTTTGTCAACTTATACAAATCATCTGCGTCCGACAAATCTTTTCCGAGCATTTTCTTTGAAACAGTTATATTAGAATTCATCCTATAAACAAAAGCACTAGTCCCAGTAATCATCCCCTGATTGATAAGTTTTTTAGCAAACTCATCTTTGGGCACCAAACCTAAGTCAAACATAAACTTCTGCCAAAAACGGCTATACAATAAATGGCCCGTAGCATGCTCGCTACCACCAATGTACAAGTCCACATCTTGCCAGTAGTCAATGGCTTCTTTTGAGAAAATTTCACCCTCATTATTTGGATCCATATAGCGGTTAAAGTACTGTGAACTACCTGCCCAACCTGGCATGGTATTCAACTCTAGCGGCCATACGGTTTTATGGTCTATCTTATCGTTAGAAACAACTTCATTGTTTACAGTATCCCAAGCCCAAACGGTAGCATTTCCCAAAGGCGGCTCTCCGGTTTCGGTAGGCAAGTATTTATCAACCTCAGGTAATTTTATGGGCAAATGCTCCGCAGCGATCATTTGCGGCATACCATCCACATAATACACCGGAAAAGGCTCGCCCCAATAGCGCTGACGACTAAAAACGGCATCGCGCAAACGGTAGTTGACCTTACCTGTACCCGCGCCAATTTTCTCAATCTCCGCAATCGCTTTTTGTGTCGCTTTTTTATAATCCAATCCGTTTAAGAAATCGGAATTGGCAATAATTGTAGTCGCCTTATCAGAAAAAGCTTCCTCGGAAATATCAACCCCTTCAAAAATATTGGGGATAGGAATGTTGAAATGCTTTGCGAAGTCATAATCTCTTTGATCACCACAAGGAACGGACATTACAGCCCCAGTTCCATAACCTGCCAGTACATAGTCCCCAATCCAAACTGGAATAGGTTCTTTTGTAAACGGATGCTCCGCGTAAGCCCCCGTAAAAGCACCGGATATGGTTTTCACATCTGCCATACGATCACGTTCCGAACGTTTTGCCGTAGCTTCAATATAGGCTTCTACCTCAGCTTTTTGCTCAGGTGTGGTTATTTCCGCTACCAACTCTAGTTCTGGAGCCAAGGTCATAAAGCTTACTCCAAAAATAGTATCGGGACGGGTCGTAAATACTGATATTTTGTGATCGGAATCTTTTAAAGAAAAGGTTACTTCCGCACCTTCGCTTCTTCCGATCCAGTTGGTTTGTGAATCTTTAAGCGGTTGTGGCCAGTCTACGGTATTCAATCCGTCTAACAAACGCTGGGCATAGGCACTGATACGCATACTCCACTGGGTCATTTTCTTACGGATAACCGGATGACCACCACGCTCAGAAACTCCGTTTACGATTTCGTCATTTGCCAAAACGGTTCCTAAAGCGGGACACCAGTTCACTTCACTTTCCGCCAAATACGTTAAGCGGTATTGCAATAAAATTTCTTGTTGTTCTTTATCTGAAAAAGACTTCCAATCCGCAGAGGAAAATTGTGCAATACCTTCGTCACAAACCGCTTGTACATTCGCATTTCCTTCTGCTTCAAAAACAGAAATTAATGTATCTATAGATTCGGCCTTATCGGTTGTTTTATTGTACCAAGAATTGAAAATCTGAATGAATATCCACTGTGTCCATTTGTAATATTCGGGACTAGATGTACGCACCTCTCTGCTCCAATCAAAGGAAAAGCCCAATTGATCTAGCTGTCTTCTGTATGTTTTAATATTGGCAGCGGTAGTTACTGCAGGATGCTGCCCTGTTTGAATAGCGTACTGCTCTGCTGGCAGACCAAAAGAATCATAGCCCTGTGGATGCAAAACATTAAAGCCTTTATGCCTTTTGTAACGTGCATAAATATCACTGGCTATATAACCTAGCGGATGACCCACATGCAATCCGGCACCCGAAGGGTAAGGAAACATATCCAAAACATAGTATTTTGGCTTATCGGAGTTGTTTTTGGCTTTGAACGTTTCGTTTTTGGCCCAAAACTCTTGCCAATTTTTCTCTATTTCCTTGAAATCGTATTGCATGCTGATATCTTTCTTTTCAATGTGGCGCAAAAATAAGTTTATTCAATTTACTTTCCTAAATTTACGTCCGTATACGCAATTATGGGCAAATCTTTTGAACAATACCAAAAACAAAAATTAATATCATCGTACTTCTCGGTGGTACTGAGTATTGCTTTGGTTCTCTTTTTACTAGGCATGTTGGGGCTTCTGGTCATCAACACCAAAAAAATGGCAGATCACTTTAAAGAGCAGATTACAATTTCTATTTTCCTAAAGGACGAAGCCAAGGAGTCTGAGGTAGACCAACTACAGAAAAACCTTTTACAGGCGGACCATACCAAAAGTGCCGTTTACATTTCAAAAGAAGATGCGGCCAAACAGCACAGCGAAGAAATTGGCGAAGATTTTCAGAATTTTTTAGGGTACAACCCGCTTAAAAACTCCATTGACGTAAAGTTGCGAGCCGATTTTGTAACGCCACAAGAAATAGACTCCCTCGCCACCAACCTTGCCAAGAAAGCCTATGTAGAAGAAGTGAGTTATGACAAGCCTTTGGTTGGGCTCTTGAGCGAGAACGTAAAAAGAATTAGTTTTTGGGTTCTGATCGCAAGTGGTGTTCTCACTTTTATCGCCATTTTGCTCATCAATAGCTCCATACGCCTAAGCATTTACTCCAAGCGCTTTATCATTAAGACCATGCAAATGGTAGGAGCTACCAAGACCTTTATACGTCGCCCATTTATTTGGATGAACATAAAACTGGGTATGTTTGGCGCCCTGACCGCTCTTTTAGCCTTAACAGGAGCTTTATATTATTTAGACCAAAATTTTCCGGAACTGGAACTTTTTAAAGATGTTGAACAGCTGGGCATGCTCTATGGCGCTATATTTGTTTTGGGTATATTTATCTCATTGATCAGCACATTTTTTGCAACACAACGGTTTTTAAACCTTAGAACCGATGAACTTTACTATTAAGACCTCTATTTATATTAGAAACAGCCACCAAACAATAAACCTTTACGACCATAAACTTTTTTAAGCAGAACTTCGTTAAATTTGCAGCATGGGTAAAAAACAAACAGAATATACAGGCCAACAGGCAAAGCAGGAATTCATTTTTCAGAAAAAGAACTACACTTTCTTTTTTGTAGGTCTTGCCTTTATCGCCATAGGCTTTATACTCATGAGCGGTGGCGGTAGTGACGACCCCAATGTATTCAACGAAGATATTTACAACTTTAGAAGAATACGTTTGGCCCCTACCCTTGTTCTTATTGGTTTAGGTATTGAGATATATGCCATATTGTTGAATCCGCACAAGAAGAAAAAATAATTTTGGACACGCTAGACGCTATCATTCTCGGTATCATTCAAGGATTGACCGAATTTTTACCCGTATCATCAAGTGGACATTTAGAGTTGGGAAAAGCCATTTTAGGTGACCACTCCGTACCCGAAGAAAGTCTTTTATTTACCGTGGTTCTCCATTTTGCAACTGCCCTGAGTACCATTGTCGTTTTCAGAAAGGATATTTGGGAAATTATAAGCGGCCTTTTGAGCTTTAAATGGAACGAAGAAGCACAATTCTCCGTAAAAATTATTCTATCTATGTTACCTGCAGTCTTTGTAGGCCTCTTTTTTGAGGAACAACTGGAAGCCTTTTTTGGAGGTAATGTCAGGTTCGTAGGATTTATGCTATTGATTACTGCCGTACTGCTATATTTTGCCGATAAGGCCAAGGACACAGATAAAAAAGTAAGTTTTGGCAATGCGGTAATTGTTGGTATCTCTCAAGCCATTGCAATGCTTCCGGGTATTTCCAGAAGTGGTGCTACCATTTCTACATCGGTACTATTAGGTGTAGACAAAACCAAAGCGGCACGTTTTTCATTCTTAATGGTCGTACCTCTTATTTTTGGAAAAATAGGAAAAGACCTTTTGAGTGGCGACCTTAATTTTGACGGCGGAAACAACGTTGCCATGGGCGCAGGTTTTATTGCTGCGTTCTTGGCTGGTCTTGCTGCTTGTACTTGGATGATCCAATTGGTAAAGAAGAGTAAACTTTCTTACTTTGCCATCTATTGCTTTGTTGTGGGACTGATTGCCATTGCTTACGGTTATATGGGCTAGATCATTTCAGTTGCGTTAAACAGGGATTAATACTTTTTATATGGATTCTCGTACCCAAGAGGACTTTCTTGATGGACAAATTTTACTGGTAGACAAACCCCTTGGGTGGTCTTCTTTTCAAGCGGTGAACAAATTAAAATGGGTCATTCGCTCAAAATTCAAACTCAAGAAGTTTAAAATTGGACATGCCGGAACCTTAGACCCTTTAGCTACCGGTCTACTTATCATTTGTACAGGAAAATTCACAAAAAGAATACCCGAGCTTCAAGGACAGGCAAAAGAATACACGGGCACCATTACCCTAGGAGCCACTACCCCTTCATACGATTTGGAAACCGAGGTTGACCAAACTTATCCTACAGAGCACATTACCGAAGCACTGCTCAATAAAACCCTCCCACAGTTTATAGGTGACATAGAACAACGGCCACCCGTTTTTTCAGCTTTAAAAAAAGACGGTAAACGCCTGTACGAATACGCCAGGGAAGGAAAAGAAGTTGAAATAAAAACGAGAAGTGTAAACGTTTCGGTCTTTGAAATCATTGAAATGACACTCCCAAATGTTAAATTTAGAATAGTTTGCAGTAAAGGCACATATATTAGGTCTTTGGCACACGATTTGGGGCAAGCACTACAAAGCGGCGGTCATTTATCCGAGTTGAGAAGAACCAAAATAGGGGACTACAACGTAAATAAAGCCATTGATCCCAATGTATTTGCGGAAAACCTGCTAGGAAAAACGACAGAATCGTAAAAAGAACACCCTAGGCTTTCCGTTCAACGAATAATTAAAATATTTTTTTAAAATTGTGGTTATATCACTATGACCTTGAACCGTAAACATTTAGCGTTCCTTATCACCCTTTTTTCTATGTCTATTATCGTGCTGGCACTATACAGCATACACTTAGGCGAAGACAAAGAGCAGGACGATTATGTGGTAGAAATGATGCTTGAAGAAGACATTGAAGAACTTCTCGAAGAAAAGGAAAAACTGGAGCAAGAAATTGAAAAAGCAGACCCGATAAAGAGCCATATGGCCTATAACGAAACTGCCAAGCCAAGCTACGGCAATCCAGAACCCTTAAAAACACTTGAAGAGCTATTAGAAGAAAAACTAGCAGCTGAAAATAGTGATGACCCTAACGAACTACTTTCTGACTCCGAATACGCGGAACGTGTAAAAGAGCTAAAAAAGAAGCGCCAAGAAGCCAAACAAATGCTTGGCGAAAAAGAGGCCCAGAAAAAAGAATTTACCAACAACTTGGCCAAACGCCGTACATCTGTTTCCTATTCATTGGTAAACCGGAGTAACTACAGATTACCTCCCCCAATCTACACTTGTATTGAAGGAGGAAAAGTTGTTGTGAATATCCAAGTAGATGCAACGGGCAACGTTGTAGATGCCGATTACAATGCTAAAAGCTCAGGAACATCTAACGGATGTTTAATAGACAATGCCATTGCCTATGCTCTTAAAGCTAAATTTAGTTCTGGCGAAAAATCGGTTCAAAAAGGAACGATTACCTACCTATTTCAAGGGAAGGCGCGTTAATATTTCTTTGAGCGTAGATTGCCCTTTATCCTTATTATACCATTGTTGAATTTCCTCTTTAATCTCAGGTAACAACTGGCCATGCTTTTCTTTATGGTCTGCTACTAATTTTGCGGCAAGTTTAGGTCTTGGGCCCCAATCTGCCAATACCTCTTGGTTTTCCGCATCCCAGAAAATTAATTTAGGAATAGACATTCCCCCATTGGTCAAAAACTGATTCATCAGGCCTATATTCTCATCCCTTAAAACCACTTTAAAATCTATATTGTCATTCAACTGCGCTATTTTGTTGATTACAGGTAAAGCCGGAGCAGCATCTCCACACCAACTTTCCGTTAAGAGAATCAATTGTATTTTCTTATCCAACTTAGCAATTGTGGCTTCGTCTTCCGCACTCACCTTAACGGTTTTATCAAAACGTTTCATACGGCGATCATTAAGCATGGTATAATTGGCCAAAGCTTCGGTCTGCTCTGGTCCAGTAGATTTTCCTTCCAATGCTAATTGATTTACCATTGCACGGTAATCTTCATATGAGACAGCTTGTGAAAGCGCTTTCTCTATTAATTTGGTTACGTTCGTTTCTGTAGTAGGTATTGCCATCTTAATCATCTTTAATTTATACCAAAGTTAATAAGCTATTAGTACATGCTCGGTAACTTGGGTAACATTGGTAGAGCTTCATTGCAAAAACTTACAAAATGCCCGTTACACGACATATTATAAAGAAAAAGTCCGTTATACCACAGTATAACGGACTTTCCATAACTCAAATTAATCCCTTATTTTACTTCAAGAAGTATAAATTGATTTAACTGTGGGCCAAACGCGCTAAAGTTATTATCCGCCACCAATACCAATGAGCGGTTACCATTTTCCAATTCTGGACCAAAGGTGATTCCTTCTATATTATCCACTACTCCATCTGTTAATTGACTTCTAACACTTTCAAAATCGAATAACAATTCCTTGGTCGCTTTTATATAGTCCGCTTCCCTAAGACTATACATATCACTTACATCAGTCGCTTTGGAAGCATCTACATCATAAATCTTTACATTGTTGCCCCCATCTGTAAATCCTGTTGAAAACGAACGTTCCAATACCAAAAACTTATTCGTTTCATATTCTAGAATTTCAACAATACCGTTTACGGTGAAAGCTGTTTCATCAAACTTTCTGGCAATTGGGTCCAACTCATAAGCAAACTCTTTTCCGAATGCCCCCGAACTATTCATATACGCTATCCTTACCGGCGAGTCCGTATTTTCTACTACTGGCTCTGGTCCATCTTGCACAAGGGGCAATTCCATAGAGGCCCAGTACCCATTTTTATCATACGAAACGGAAAGCCCTTCAATTACCCCATTGTGTCTTGGACCTTGATTTTCATCTTCGGATACTTTAAACTTTTCGTCCAAAGCAATGCTGGACTTATAAGTGCCGTCTAAACTGGCAATACGAACAAAAGGATCAACACCTTCCTTAACGTTTCCTTCGCTAGACCATAATACACTACCGCCAGGAGTAACCCTAATAGCTTCTGGGTCTATCTCCCCATCTGCGAAAGGTAAATTGCTACCGTTCAGCAATTCCGTAACTCCATTGATTGTTACGTTCTCAAATCCATTTTTGTTAAGCTGAATATCTGCAGTATAAAAACGAATAGGTGCATTTGGGTCATCACTGATCATGTACCATTTTCCATCTGCATAATCTATACCGGACAACCCACCTACTGAAGTTCCTGTGTACATTGATTCATCCGGCAACACATATTCATCAACAAATTCTATGTTCGTTATGCTATTATTTGCAGCACCGCCTTGACCTATAAAGTCATCTATATGCTCACATGATACTATTGTAGTGAACATCACTAGCCCTAAAATTTCTAAAGTAAAGTTTTTCATTTTTCATCTATTTTGGATTGGAAAGATGTCACATAGTTTCCGTTAGCAGTTTAACCCTGGATTACGATTGGATTAACGTTGTATTATATTTCTTCCAGACTTGCCAGCACACAAATCTGCCTGTATATCCCTATCTTTAAACTCAAATTCTCTACATGGAACAACAAAGATGCGGTTGGTGCAAAGGCGATACACTTTATGAAGCCTATCATGACGAAGAATGGGGTACTCCCGTGAAAGATGACGCAATCTTGTTTGAGTTTTTGGTCTTAGAGACCTTTCAAGCTGGATTGAGTTGGATAACCATTTTAAAAAAACGCGAGAATTTCCGCAAGGCGTTGGACCACTTTGATTATAAGAAAATATCTGTGTATGATGAAGATAAGATTCAAGACCTACTCCAAGATGCAGGAATCATCAGAAACAAATTAAAGGTTCGCGCAACAGTTTCCAATGCTTTGGCGTTTATGAAAGTTCAAGAGGAATTTGGCAGTTTCAGCAATTACATTTGGGGTTTCGTAAATAACACTCCAATTAAAAGCAGCTATGAACACCATAAAAATGCTCCGGCCACAACAGAAATCTCAGATGCATTGAGCAAAGATTTAAAAAAAAGAGGTTTTAAGTTTGTTGGCAGCACTGTTGTCTATGCTTTTATGCAAGCCGTAGGAATGGTAAATGACCATATTGTTTCTTGTTTTAGGTATGATGAAGTTTAAAATGTAAAGAAATTTGAATGCTATGAATTTTAAGTCCATTTCTCTTTTTATCCTTTTTTTCGGTTTCAGCGTAGGCATGGCTTTTGCGCAAGTTAAAGACGAGCGCGAACACCGTATTAGAAAATCTCAATTTCCGGAAAACGCACGTTTGTTTATACATCAAAAACTAGTTAATGCTAAGCGCATACGTTTTTATAAAGAGATTGACGGTGACAAAATAAGCTATGAGGCCAAGTTTAAAAAAGACCGTTTGAAGTATAGTATTGAATTTAATGTTGAAGGCAAGCTAGAAGATATTGAAATTACAATAAAGCCCATAGACATTCCGAACGATGCATATGCGAAGATCACTACCTACCTAGAAAACAACTTTAAGAAATATCGGATACAAAAAATTCAACAACAATATATTGTAGATGGTGATGACATAGATCAAACCTTGAAAAATGCTTTTCAAAACCTGATGCTACCCTCTATTAAGTATGAATTGGTCATTAATGGAAAAAATGATAAAGGTTTTGAAGAATTTGAAATACTCTTTAATGCCAACGGTAAGTTTGAACTGATTAAAAAAGCGCTACCTCCAAACTATGACCACGTACTATACTAGAACGCTTTTTATTGTTTTTGGTTTTCTTTTAATTCGTTTTGGCTACAGCCAAGAAAACACCACTGGCTATTTTCAGCCGGATATCTCATTGAATTACAAAGTTAGCACCAACTACTCACACAATTTTAAGGTTGCGCAGCGCGCCTATATTTACGAGGATGATTTTTCATACCGAGTTAAACAACTGGACATTTCTCACTTTTCAACTTTGAAGATTGGGTTTGAACAAAGTTTGGCAATAGGTCTACAATATCGGTTTCGCGAATCTTTTGACAATGAAGGAGAAAACGAACTTAGAATAACCGAGCAGTATAAATTTTCCCATGCTTATGAAAGCGTAACCGTAGGTAGTCGTTTCCGTGCCGAGCAGCGCATTCATCCTTCAAAAACAATCCATCGCTTTCGTTATCGTCTTTCTGTTGATATTCCTTTAAAAGGAGAACAATTAGATATTGGAGAACCTTATTTTTCGGCCTCAGTAGAACCATTGTTAAGTGTTGCAAAGAATGATAAGCCTGAATATGACCAGCGCCTCACCTCCCACCTCGGGTGGTTACTGAACCGTGAAACCAAACTAGAGGTTGGTGCGGAATACCGAGCAGAAAACTACACCCATGCAACGCAGCATATTTTCTTTTTACTGACCTCCCTTATTTTCAGCCTCTAAGATTTTAATGAATTCGCTACGCGGAATTTCTTCTGCACCTAAACTTTCAAGATGGTCCGTATGTATTTGACAATCTATAAGTTTGTAGTTTTTATCTTCTAATTCTTGCGCCAGTTTAATAAAGGCAAATTTTGAAGCATTGCTTACTTTACTGAACATACTCTCCCCACAAAAAATAGAGCCTAAATCTATACCATAAAGCCCACCTACAAGCATATCGTTTTCCCATACTTCATAAGATGTAGCAAACCCCTCTTCATGCATTTTCAAGTACGCATTTTTCATTTTTTGGGTAATCCAAGTACCGTCTTGACCTTCTCTTTCCACGCTAGAACAAGCCTCGATCACTTCCTTAAAACAGGTGTTCTTTGTTAGTCTAAAATGGTCATCCCTCAAAACCTTTCGCATACTTTTGGAAATTTTTATACGATGTGGATATAGAACCATTCGCGGGTCAGGGCTCCACCATAAAATCAAAGCATCATCATTGAACCACGGAAAAATTCCGCTTTTGTAAGCTAACACCAAACGCTGCACAGACAGGTCTCCACCAGCCGCTAAAAGACCATCGTAATTAGCATTTTCCACAGCAGGAAAAACTAATGCGTCCGATAGAAAAATTAATGGGGTTTCATCTTCTTGACCCTGCACTATACATTTTAAAATTTGTTAAAAATAAGAAAAGCCCCATAAGGTATCTGTACCTACGGGGCTTTTCAAGTTCCTCATTAAATGACTTATCCTTAGAAAGGCAAATCGTCGTGATCTTCTTCGTTAAGGTTGTCCGCTGGCTGAAAAGCTTCTGCCGGTGGCACAGGAGGCATTCCCGCTGGACTTTGCTCAGCTTGTACGCTTTCAATCCTCCAACCTTGGATAGAGTTAAAATACTTTACCTCACCTTGTGGGTTAGTCCATTCTCTACCTCTTAAGTTGATACTGATCTTTACATCTTGACCAACGTTAAAGTTGTTTAATAAGTCCGTTTTATCTTGTACGAACTCTACCATTATATGTTGTGGATATTGCTCTTCCGTAGTTACTACTATCTCTCGCTTTCTGAACCCATTGTTACCAAATGTTTGGGTTTCTCCTACCATCTTTACTTTTCCTTGAACTTCCATGATTATGAATTATATGTGAACTAATTTTTAGAAGGTCAAATGTACTTTTAATCACTAAATCAACCTAAAAAAAGAATCATAACTTATCAACGAATTATGATTATAACGCTCAACTCAAAGTCTATAATAACACTTAAAACCCAAGGCAGGGTTCGGCCTAAAATCACGCTCTTCTTGTTCATAAATTGTTTTAAATCCATGCCTAGGTCGCTCTGCTGTTCCCTCACGGGCATTTGTCAACTCCCCAAATGAAACATCCTTAAATCGGAAACCGAGACCTCCGTAAAAATTAAATCCAAATCGGCGGCCTAAATTCAAGAACAGCCCAAACTTAAGGTGCATTCCATATTTCTGCCGGTTATAATCGGCTTTATCATAAAGTAAGTTTACACCGTCTTCTCGTTGGTATCCGTCATTCAACAATGTTATGGACTCATCAATATAAAAAAATTCGGCAGAGATGTATTTAGGGGTTCTTGACCCCTTCCCTAATCTATAGTATATTTCTGGCCGTACCTCCCAAAGTATACCATCTTCAGCTTCTCTTTGCGAAAACAAACTTGTTCCTCCGCCTGCACCAAGGTCAATACCAAGTTTCCAATGCCCTCCTATATGCTGAACATAGCCCACTCGTAATCTGGGCGAATAAATATCCAATAGAGAAAGTGGACTGAAGGTAATATAGGAATCAGAATCCGAGTTCTTGTTTCCGTCATCATTTTGTGAAAAAATTTGTTCTACGGATAAAGAAAAAATTATAAATGCAAATACAAAAGCTCTCATAAGGTTCGCTGGTTTTTAGTTAATTCTAGTTTTAACCAAAACACCTCCCAACCATCCAAACCCTACTAAAATACTGGTTTTCCAGTAGTTTTACTCAGCTAATAACACCTTCCAAGCAGAAAGCACATCATTCTTCTGCAAGAACTCTTGCGCTTTTAATTCTAACGGTTTTCTTTCACCACCACTAATTAGAGACCGTATTTCCACATGTGTTGATACAAAGTCCTCTACAGCTTTTGGACCAGGAATTTCCTCAACATTGCCAAGCATACCTAAATCATTTCCTGACAACACTTTACTAAATCGAATACGCTCCGGTATCCGATCGATGCCTAAACCCAGAGTAGAAAGGGGCTTGGGCACCTCAAACAGTCCTAGGTTGGCCCTACTGTACCAATTACCCCCCATACGGGCCACTTGATCTATCTTACGTTGGTCAATGACTCCTTTTTCATCTAAAACATTTGAGTCTACATGTACTTTGACCACCTCGGCAAATATCAAATTCCCGGCCCCACCTTCGCGACCTAGCGCTTCAACCTTTGTTACCTTACACTCAAACTGCACCGGTGATTCAGCCACACGAAAAGGTTTTACAATATCCGATGGTAGCATTGTAAGTCCCGATTTTTCAAATTCATTTACATCCTTGCCGTACTCCGTGCTGGACAAGGACATCTGTTGTACCATGTCATAATTAACAATATTTATGACTACTTCCATTGTCAGTAATACATTTTGCAACGTATGTTTTGTAGTATTGTCACGTACCCTCCTAGCCGGAGAAAATATCAAAATAGGCGGGTTTGCACTAAACACGTTAAAGAAGCTAAAAGGTGATAAATTGGGATTTCCTTTTTCATCTACGGTACTAGCAAATGCAATTGGTCTTGGACCTACGGCACCTAAAAGGTAACCGTGTAACTGCGCGGTTGAAACCGCTTCCGGAAGTACTGAAATCATTTCTTTTGCCATAGGATAAAGATAAGAAAATTGCATGCATTAAAAACATAAATGGAAATGGGCCACACACCATTTTCTTCATATTTACGTTATCTTTGATGAGTTCTACCTATACTAAATCTCAGGTCTGAACAAATTTTAAAAGCTATTTATTCGGATGAATTTTAATCCTAAGAACAAATCTTCCAATCTTATTTTACTCATCGCATCCTTTGCCATTGTGAGTCTTATTCTATGGAACACCAATAGCTTTTTTAAAAAATTTAAGGAGGAAGAGCGCCTTAAAATGGAAATTTGGGCCACTGCCCAGTCGGAATTTCAACAATCTTCCGAAGATGCAGATTTAGGAAACCTTCATCTTAAGGTGTTTCAAAACAACACCTCTACCCCAATGATTCTAGTAAATAAAGACGGATCGGTCAAGACCAATAATATGGCCAAAGAGAAGGTTATCGATTCCGTTTATGTGCAAAATCAGATCGTAAAGTTTCAAAACGAGAACATTCCCATTTCCATTGATCAACAAGGCGAGCATTTGGCCACCTTGTACTACGGCAACTCTGAGGTACTGAACAAATTAAAATACTACCCCATTGCCCTTCTGCTCATCATATTCCTTTTTGCGGCAGTAATTTTCTTCTTTTTCAAAACTAACAAAGCATCTGAACAGAACAAACTCTGGGCAGGTATGGCCAAGGAAACGGCTCACCAAATTGGCACACCACTTTCTTCTCTGTTAGGTTGGAACGAGCTTTTGAAGACAGAAAACATCAACCCTGAAATTACCAAAGAAATAGCAAAGGATATTTTTAGGCTGGAAACCATTACCGAACGGTTTTCCAAAATTGGATCATTGCCCAAGTTGGACCCCCATGATATTGTTAAAGAAACAAAAGATGCTTATGAATACCTTAAATTGCGAAGCTCTAAGCTTATTGAGTTTTCTTTTAACTCCAATGTAGACCACCTTCAGGTAATGCTCAATGTCTCTTTATTCAACTGGACTATTGAGAACCTTGTTAAAAACGGTATTGACGCCATGAAAGGAAAAGGGAGCATTCATATTGAGATTATCACCGAAGGGAAACAAGTTCATATCAGAGTTTCGGATACAGGTCATGGCATTCCTAAAAGCGACTTTCAGGCTATTTTTAACCCTGGGGTCACAAGTAAAAAAAGAGGCTGGGGTCTAGGACTTTCATTAGTCAAAAGAATAGTGGAAGAATACCATAAGGGGAAGATAAAAGTACTTTCGTCGAATAAACAAGGTACAGTTATGCAACTTACCCTAAAGACACTAAGTTAGAAGGTTGAATCTATAGAAAGTGAAATTTTATATTTCTTATACGAAGTAAAATGGCAAAGGAAAAGTTAGTAATTATAAAAGAGGCAGACCTGACAAACAACTGTCCGGAATGTTTTAATCAAGATTTAAAGCTTTCATTTTACCAAAAACACAAACAAGGCAAATTATTTAACTCCATTACCAATGTGGTTACTTCTAAAATTGTCTGTAATAAATGTGGAACCGATATCTATCCTGTAAGCTGGACGGATGATATTGAGCGAAGTTTTAAGTATTATCAAAAAATGGTCATTCCAGACAGAACTATCTTAACCTTTACCTCTTTTTTCTGGATACTTACCCTATTATCGGTGGTTGTAGTGGCCGTAGGTGTTTATTTTTTACTGCAATAAGCTTTATTACAGTGCAGCTATAATCTTAGCGGCCGTTTCCTTAAATTCTTCTTCCGATAGTGAAACCTTATGTTGAAAGGTTGCGTTTTGCATATTCGTAAGTGGAATAAGGTGCACATGTACGTGGGGCACTTCTAACCCAATAACCGTCATACCCACTCTCTTGCAATCTATGGAAGCCTCTATAGCCTTACCTACTTTTCGGGAAAATGCCATAAGGCCCATATAAGAGTCCTCATCAAGATCCATAATCTTGTCCACTTCCTTTTTAGGGATACACAACGTATGCCCTTTGGCATTGGGGTTGATATCCAAAAAAGCAAAATAGTTCTCGTCTTCCGCTATTTTATAACAGGGAATTTCGGCATTTATAATTTTTGTGAAGATAGAGGCCATTACCGATTGTTTTTTAAGCTCTTGTTATCTCTAAAATATCAAATTTCAAAGTACCGTTTGGCACAGTTATCTCTGCAGTTTCCCCTACTTTTTTACCAAGTAAGCCTCTACCGATAGGCGAACTAACGGATATTTTCCCCGTTTTAAGGTCGGCCTCACTTTCAGCTACCAAAGTGTACTTCATTTCCATACCATTACTTTGGTTTTTCAACTTTACAGTAGACAATACCAAAACTTTGGATGTATCTAATTGCGATTCGTCTATGAGACGTGCATTGGACAAGATTTCTTCCATCTTTGAAATTTTCATTTCCAACAGACCTTGCGCTTCCTTTGCTGCATCATACTCGGCATTTTCAGACAAATCACCTTTATCCCTAGCCTCACCAATAGCTTGTGAAGCCTTAGGACGTTCAACATCTTTAAGATAATTGACCTCGTCCCTTAATTTTTGTAATCCTTCTTTTGTATAGTAAGATACGTTACTCATGTTATACTCGTTTAATAATCTTGTAAAATAGGAAAATCCTCTACACAAACCGATACATTCACGGCTATTTTTAGAGAGGATTTAACGCAAATATACATAATTTTTGTTCACTTTTGTTTTACGTATTTTAAATGACAATCCTTCTATGAAGCATTTTTTCAGCATACTTCTTATCATATTCTTTTTTTCATGTAGTAATGATGGTATAGTTCGTAATCCGTACCTACAAGAACTAGGGTTTAGGTTTGATATGAATTTGAACTTGCCCCTATACAGCAGTCTAACCAATCTTGGTAGCGTGGTCTTCATAGATAACACCGGCATAGGCAACAGAGGTGTGTATGTAATTAAATCTGGTTTTGATCAACTCCGCGCTTTTGAAGCCAGTTGCCCTAACCATATACCCAATGAATGCTCTACCATGACTTTGAGTGGACAAAACGTTACTTGTTCTTGTGAAGATTACGAATACAGTCTTTTTACGGGCCAGCTGCTTAACCGGCCCGATGATGGCAAACGCTATTATGATATGTTAGAGTACCGTGCCACACAGAGCGGCAACGTTGTTCTGGTTACGAACTAGACGCAAAATCTATTCATTTCGGTATCTATCCATAATTGCCTTGAACAACTCTCCCGTGCTAGGTGGTGTGTAGGATATGGCATTTGCACCAGCCTCTATGGCCGCTAAAATAGTTTCATCGGTTTTTCCTCCTGTAGCAATAATTGCAACCTCATCATTAATATCACGTATACGTTTAATGATATCCGTTGTTTTTCCTGCTCCCGAAACATTAAACACATCAATACCAGCCTGAATCCTTCCCTTTATATCATCCTTTTCCGAAACTACGGTAATGGTAACAGGTATATCTATCCTGTCCTTTAACCGCCTTATTAGGTCATTGGGTGCCGGTTTGTTCAAAACAACTCCCAATGCACCTTGAAAATCTGCATGGACCGCTAACTCAACCGAGCGACTTCCTGTGGTTATCCCGCCTCCTACCCCACAAAAAATAGGCTTATCAGCAGCTAAAATCAAAGCGTTGGAAATAGCGGGTTGCGGCGTAAAAGGGTATACAGCAATAATGGCACTAGCATTCGTATTCCTAATAATAGCTACATCTGTACTGAACAAAAAGGACTTTAACAATTGTCCAAAAACCCTAATGCCCGAGCACTCATCAATAATTTCGGGAACGGCCACAATATTCTTGCGCAGCTTGCTACCAAAAGCAGGTACTTTCTTCATATAGATTGCAAATATTTTAGTGAACTTATTTTTAGGATAGTTTTGGGGCCAATAATCTACAGGTTACCCAAAATACTGTCCATTACCCAACTGGTGTGTAAAGCCGTTTTTCCCGTAGACGGATGATTTTGCTGCCCTAGCAAATCATCCCTTAAGTTTTCAACATGAAATTGTTGCACATGTTTTGGATGATCAATGAATAATTTCTCTTCACTTTCTTCATTGGTCAATATTACATTGGCTTCCTCAAAAATTGAAAAACTGATTTTACCTTGGCTACCATGAATTTCCACCAGGTCTTCTCTTACCTGCGTACCAAAATTCCATGTTCCTGAGCCTGTAATACCATTTTCATGAAGCCAATGCCCTGTTATGGCATCTTTAGCCGAATATAATCCTTGTTGATTGACCGCCGTACCGGAAACACTTTTAAAATCTCCCAATAAATATGCGAAGAGGTCAAGACCGTGACTGGCCAAATCATCAAAATAACCTGCTGGAGCCACTTTAGCATCCGTACGCCAATTATAATCTCCACTCAAATCTATATTATTAGGTGGTTTTCCCAAAAACCAATGAATATGCCGTACTTGCCCAATTTCATTAGCATCCAACCACTCCTTCACCTTTAAAAAACGAGGCAATGAACGACGGTAATACGCTACGAACAACGGTAAATTCTTCTTTGCAAATGCTTGCTGAATCTCAAGACTATCAGCATAGCTCGGAGCCATTGGTTTTTCAACACAACAAGGCTTTCCCGCAGCGGCAACTTTTAGCGCGTATAATTTATGACTATCAGGAGGTGTTGCAATATATACCGCATCTACATCTGTATCATTTATTAATGCATCTGCATCCGAATAGTGTTTGGACACACCATGTCTTTTGGCATAATCGGCTGCTTTTGCTGCATCACGGCGCATTACGGCAACGACTTCAAAACCTTCCGTTTTTTGATATGCCGGTCCACTTTTCACCTCGGTGACATTACCGCAACCTAAAATACCCCAACGAATTTGCTTTCTTCCTTCCATACAGTCCATACTTTGAATCCGTAGTAAAAATAACGGATTTAAGAACAGCTTCTAAGGACGGATGAAACTAATTAAATAAGTTTTTAGTGCTATCCGTTTTCAGTTAAAACAACTCTAACAATTAAAATCTAACCGTAGCCCCTAATAAAAAATTAGTTCCTGCCTGCGGATAATATCCAGCACCTTCAAAAGTTTGAACCGAACCAGAGGAATCGTCATCATAAGTATAAAAATAGCCGTTGGATACTACGTCCTCATCAAAAATATTGTTTACTAACCCAGACAAAGTGATACTCTTAATTACCGATTTAAAATTAAGTACATACTGTATATTAAAATCGGTTTGAGAATAAGCTTCCAAAACAGAATTGTCCGAATCTATATTACCCATATACTGCTCGCCCACATATTTGGACAATGCAGATATTTGAAGGTTCTTGACCGGAGAAAAAGCCAAACGGTTTCCTATGACCACATTTGGGGAATACGCAATATTTGTATTCCCTAAATCCCGAAGCACCCCATCTCGCTCAAAAAAGAATTCTAAATTCTTATTGGAACTGATGGCTACATTAGGTTGTATTTGCCATTTTTCACCTAGAAAAATATTTGCATCCAGCTCAATACCCGCACGGTAACTATCTCCTACATTGGCACGCAACGGAGCACCAACGTCATTCAACTGCCCGGTTAAAACCAATTGATCTTTGTACCTCATATAATACGCATTGGCATTCAACTGAAAAGCATTGGAAACATAACGCCAACCCAACTCAAAATCATTTAGTTTTTCCGATTTTGGGTTCCCGCTTTCGTAATCGTTTCTATTGGGTTCGCGATTAGCTACGGCATAACTAAAATAGAAATTGTTATTCGCATTCAAGTCAAAGACCAAACCTGCTTTTGGGTTGAAAAAATTAAAGGTATCATCTACAAGACCCGTGTCGTCCCCATTTGCCGTATACCCAACGGTACGGTATTGCAAATCTGCAAAAAGGCTCCATTTGGAATTTAGACTATAATTTGCTTTGCCATAAATATTGAAATCAGTTTTATTGGAGTCATCATCATAATAACGGTCACGGATTTCACTATCGGCAGCGTAACGTGCCCAAATGATTTCTCCAAAATGGCTTCCCTCATATTTATTGAACCCTCCACCAAGTATAATATCTAGTTTTTCCTTATGATAATTTGCCGAAAATACGGTTCCGTAAAATTTATTATCCAACCAACGACGACGGATTAAATCAGTTGTGTTTATAGAATCAGTATTTACCACTATAGGCTGAAAACCTAAATCAGAAAAATCTTGCTCTTCTTTATACTGCTCAAAATAACCACTCCCTTTTGTAAAGTGAAGCGCCACATTGGTACTCCAAGTATCGGATAATTGCTGGTTCCAGAGGAATTGTGCGTGATTTTGTTTGTAGTCGTCCACTTCATTATCATAAAACTGATCTTTTCCGTTTTCATCAGTATAGGCACCTGCAGAGTTATAGGTTCTATTCTCAACCAATCTTGTAGCATCAATACCGTTCCATGATTGGTAGGTAACCTCGTGCCCACCAAAGAGCAATGCTTTTATTTGTGTTTTCTCATCAGTATATGCCGCTTGCAAGAAGTAAGAATCCAAATCTGAGGAAGCTCTATCCACATAACCATCTGAAGTTATTCTTGACAATCTCCCTGAGATTTCAATATGGTCGTTCAGTAATCCCGTACTGAATTTAATGTTGTTACGGAGTGTCTTAAAACTACCTACAGAGGATGAAATCTGGGCAAAAGCTTCATCGGCAACAGCATCCGTCAATAAATTTAAACTAGCACCAAAAGCTCCAGAACCATTCGTAGATGTACCCACACCACGCTGTAATTGTAGACTTTCTGTAGACGAAGCAAAATCTGGCATGTTTACCCAGAACGTACCGTGAGATTCAGAATCATTATAAGGGATTCCGTTAATGGTTACGTTTACGCGCGTGTTATCACTACCACGTACACGAATACCCGTGTACCCCACTCCGGCACCAGCATCAGAAGTAGTTACTACGCCTGGCAAAAAATTCATAAGAATTGGTATATCCTGACCTAAATTACGTGAAGCAAATTCTTCTTTTTTAAGGTTTGAAAAAGTTACCGGAGTTGTTTTATTCACCCTAATGGCGGAGACAAAAACCTCATCCAGGTTTATTTTTTTCCGGTTACGGAATCAACTTCTTTTTCCTGAGCAAAAATATGGTCCGTTAATCCTAAACAGACCAAAAGCATTACAACGTACTTCATTCGTATATATTAGCTACGAATAAAAGGGGCGTTATTCTGATTTTAAATTGAATTTTGTCCGATTGCGGACAGGCATAAAAATTCCAAGAAGTGAAAAAATCACTGTCCCTTGGCAGCATTACCCGCCCAGGTTCATTGGGTATAATCTCAGCTTATCCTGAAATAAACAAAACACTGCTTGTTTTGTCTACCATATCAAGAGTTCGCACCCCTTTGAGATGGCGCAAAGATAGGCACGGACTTCCATATTTCATAACTAATTCAACCAAAAGACCTACTATAGATGATCTTTTGCCCTATATGAGTCAAACAATTAACTATTATTTGTAAACCCTATGAGCTTTATATACGTATTTTTAAAAACACTTTTGTGCAACATAAGAACATGGTAAACGCCTCTAAAAAGTCAAAAAATAAGTTCACCTTAAAAATTGTCACCAGCTACTTGATTTTGGCATTGTTGGCGGCAGGTGTCGGTTATTTTGTATACACCGAAATACAAACTTATATTTCTACTGAAACGGCCGAGGTGAACGATGAAAAACTGTTGCGCACCAGCTCTTTAATGACAAACCTTTATGAAGCTGAAAGCTTATCTAAGCTTGCATTACAAAGTGATGAAAAAGTCAACTTTGATGCGTACGCCCTTAAAATTGATTCCATACAGGTAGAAATAGACACCTTAAAACAGTTAATGTTAGGTGAAGAACAAAAAGGTCTTTTAGACAGTCTACAGGTTTTACTCAGTCAAAAAGTAAGCAACAACAACGAGCTACGCAGTCTGAAAATCAAAAATAATTCAGCGAACTCTTTGGACAAGGCGCTTAAAGAATTTGAAAAAATAGAAGAATCTTTCGGCAAATTTTCTGCTGAAAACCTATTTACCAATTTTGACCAATTATCCCCTAAGGTTCAGCAATCACTCAGAGAGTATGCTATTTTAATTAGTAAAAATGTCCCTAATTCAAATGACATCACCAAAAATGCCGCTTATGTAGATTCTATTTTGAATGTTTCCAAGGCAATGCTGAGAAAAGCAAAATTATCCGATTCTAGATCACAACGTTCATTGGCACAAAAGGAAATTGAAGTAAACCGAAACGATCTTGAATTATCGCGGCAGCTTCAGAATATTATTGCAGCTTTTGAAAAGGAAATTATTTCCAGCAGCTATAATACCAGCATCGTAAAACGTGAAACCTTAAAAAGAACCACGCGAATTGCAGGCATGGCCGCACTTCTTGGCTTCTTGATCGTTGGTATATTCTCTTTTTTGATTACTAGGGATTATTGGAAAGTACAGACCTACCGAGTGCGATTGGAGAAAGAAAAGAAATTTTCGGAATCGCTCTTAAAAAGTAGAGAGCAACTTATTTCCACAGTTAGTCATGATCTTCGTACCCCGTTAAACACCATTAGTGGTTACTCCGAGCTGCTGGAAAGTACAGAACTCTCTCGCAAACAGTCGGGCTATATAAAAAACGTAAAATCGGCTTCGGAATACGTGGGGAATTTAGTAAACGACCTATTAGACTTTTCGAAACTTGAAGCCGGCAAGCTCAAAATTGAAAAAGTACCTTTTATTCCAGCACATCTTATTCAAGAAACTGCCGAGAACCTACAAGCCCTTCACGTCAACAAGAAATTAAAACTGGTTTTGGAAATTGCACCTCAACTACAACAAACGGTTTTGGGCGATCCATTTAGAATTAGGCAAATCCTCACCAACCTTATGGGGAATGCTTTTAAGTTTACCGAAGAGGGCCAAATTAAAATTACGGCCACTGCAGAAAAAGGGAAAGAAAAAGCCATAGTAGCAAGAATTCAAGTAGCCGATACGGGCATTGGGATCGCTAAAGAAAAACAACATTTAATCTTTAAAGAATTCACCCAGGCCGATAATAATATTGACAAGAAATTTGGGGGGCACGGATTAGGCCTTACTATTTCCAAAAAATTGGCAGAATTACTTAGAGGCAACTTGACTCTTGAAAGTAAATTAGGTTCTGGAAGTACTTTTACACTGCAATTACCTCTTGAAATTACCGATGCTGTTGAAAAACCCAGTAAAGAATTGCCATATATGGCTCCCAAACTACGTATGCTCATTATAGATGATGATACTGCTCTATTGCATATGTTACGTGAACTAGCGGAAAGTATGGGAATTACGGCGCATACGTTCACTAATTTTCTCTCCATTGAGAAAGATTCACATTTAGCGTATGATATTGTCCTAACGGATATTCAAATGCCGCAAGTAACAGGCTTTGAAGTTCTCAAAAAATTACAATCGGGCAAATACAAGCATTACACAAATCAACCCATTGTTGCTATGACGGGTAGAAGAGATTTGGGCCCCGAAGCTTATATTGGAGTTGGATTTTCCCAAGTGCTACAAAAACCCTTTTCGAAAGGGGAGCTAATTGCTACACTTAAATTATTAGGAATAACAACCCAAAAACAGGAGGCTAAAGAAGAAAAGACGCACGTAGCAGAACAAGAACCAAAACTGTACAATCTAGATATTATTCATTCCTTTTTGGGGGAAAACGAAGATGCCATTCAAGATGTACTAAGCACATTTTTGAGCGATACGGAAACTAATATGAAACTTCTTGAAGAAACGGTTACTGCAAAAGATTACCCACAGGTAAACCAAGTTGCACATCGTATGCTGCCTATGTTCAGACAGCTTAAAGTTTTGAGTTGCGTAGCAATTTTAGAAAAAATGGAACTTGGGACGCCCGAAACGTTGAACCACGATACACTTTCTAGTTCTTTTGAAAATCTGAAGTCAGATGTTCATGACTTGGTAATGGAACTTGAGGAGCGTTTAGCTACAGATCCAGATTATAATGATTGATTTTATTGTAAAGCGTCTTACGTGTAACTTGAAGTAATTTTGCCGCTTTTGATTTATTAAAATTGGTTTTCTTTAATGCTTTTATAATTCGGTCTTTTTCAAATTCAGATTTTGAAAAGTTCTCTATAGTAGTTTCCTTCTCTTGAGGCTGAAGAACTTCGCGAGGCAAAGCATCTAATTGAACTTCATCACCAGTAGTTAACAGCACAGCTCTTTTTACTACATTCTGTAACTCCCGCAAGTTACCCGGCCAATGGTATTGCTGAAAAGCACCCCACACTTCCGATGAAAATCCGTCTACATTTTTATCCAAACTGGCATTTGCCTTGTTAAGGAAATTCTCTGCGAATAGCATTAAATCTTCAAAACGTTCTTCCAAAGAAGGTATTTGAATTGAAAATTCATTCAATCTATGAAAAAGGTCTTCTCTAAAAGTTCCTTTTTCTACGGCTTCAGTCAAATCTTCGTTCGTAGCCGTAATGATACGAACATCAACATCAACCTCTTTTGTACTACCTACCCTTTTGATTTTTCTTTCCTGAAGAGCACGAAGTAATTGTATTTGATTCTCATAAGATAGGTTACCTACCTCATCCAAGAACAAAGTACCTTTATTGGCAGCTTCAAAATTTCCTATTTTATCTTCTACCGCTCCGGTAAAGCTTCCCTTTATATGACCAAAAAATTCGCTTGTAGCCAATTCTTTGGGTATAGCACCACAATCTACAGCAATGAAATTAAAACCTTTTCGCTTGCTATTGTCATGAATGGCTTTTGCAGTAACCTCTTTACCCGTACCGCTTTCACCGGTTATTAAAACGGACATATCTGTAGGGGCAACCAACTTAATATAATCTTCCAATTTTTTAGAAGCTTCACTCACTCCTTTTACTATAGTGCTTGAGCCTACTTTTTGAGCAACCGGCTTACTGTTCTTTTGTTTAGAATCATCTCCAGACTGCTCTTTGACAGATGTAGTAACTTGAGCTGTTTTAGCCTCTACCTTTAAGGCATTATCTAAAATCATTACGATTTCATCTGGGGTAAAAGGCTTAGAAATATAATCGAAAGCTCCTTTTTTCATGGCATTAACTGCCGTGCCCACTTCCGCATAACCTGTCATAACAACCACTTGGGTCTTTGGGCTTACCTCTTTTATATCGGTCAACAATTGTATTCCGTCATAATCGGGCAAACGTAAATCGGTCAATATCAAATCAAATTTGGTTTTCCCGAATTTTTCTTTGGCATCTGGGGCAGTGAAGCTGGTCTCTACTTCGTAACCGTGTCTTGTCAAAAACTTTTGAAGCATTTGACAAAATGCGGCATCATCTTCAATGATTAAAAGGTTTGGCATAAAAGCATTCTAGTGTTCTGTATCTATCTACGTAAAAATAGCACAAGAAAGCTGTTTCTCCTCTAAATTTATCATAAAAGATACTTTTAGAAAAGTACTGAAACGCAAAAAAGGAACCGTTATATCACGGTTCCTTTCTCAAAATTGGTTCGGAATTTCTTCCTACAATTCAACTCTTCTTATTGCTCGATTGCATTCCCTTCCTCATCAAGGATAAGGGCACCAGAAGTACCATCTTCTAAAGAAACTTCCAATTTGTACTGGTTAGCTTCGTTTTTGCTAGCCTTGTTGATTGTAGCTCCTGGGTAGTTAGTTTCAACCATTGCAGTTACTGCTTCTGGAACTTCTTCCAATGCAACTTCAGCAAAAGCATCTTGTGCTACAGCTTCAGTAGCTGCTGCGTCAACAGCTTCAGTAGCTTGCTCTTCTTGAGCAAATGCAGTTAAACTTCCTAATGCGAATACAGATGTGATAAATAATTTTTTCATAATGTTCTTATTTTATATATGTAAATAATTAATGGTAAAATATTTCTTTAGGGGAAACTGATAAAGCAATTCTTATTGCTCAATAGCATTTCCTTCCTCATCAACGATAAGGGCACCAGAAGTACCGTCTTCTAGAGAAACTTCCAATTTGTACTGGTTAGCTTCATTTTTGTGTGCAGCGTTGATTGTAGCACCTGGGTAGTTAGTTTCTACCATTGCAGTTACCGCTTCCGGAACTTCTTCCAATGCAACTTCAGAAAACTCTTCTTGAGCAACAGCTTCAGTGGCAGTATCTTGAGCTTCAGTAGCTTGCTCTTCTTGAGCGAAAGCAGTTAAACTTCCTAATGCAAATACAGATGTTATAAATAATTTTTTCATGATGTTCTTTTTTTATATGTGATTATAATTTGAGGTAATAAATTTATTAAGGGCAAATTTTAAGCGAATTCTTATT